>DATJBW010000021.1:0-133778 GCA_035515135.1 Flavobacterium sp. | reverse complement strand
ACCAAACCAAATGCACCAACAAAATAAAATAGCAATGAGAACCTATAAAAGAAAAAACACTTGCAAAAACGTTTTTGCAAGTGTTTAATTTAATTATTTTTGTCTAATAATCTGTATCGATTATTTAGGACGGGACATATTTGTCAGCACTTATTTCTTGTGTTTTGCAGCTGTTAATTCTGCTATCTTCACAATTACTTCAGTTGCTTTGATCATGCTCTCTACCGGAACGTATTCGTATTTGCCGTGAAAGTTATGTCCTCCCGCAAAAATATTCGGACAAGGCAATCCCATAAACGAGAGTTGTGAGCCGTCAGTTCCGCCTCTAATAGGTTTAATGATTGGCGTAATGCCGAGTTCATTCATCGCTTTTTCAGCAATCTCAACAATGTGATAAACCGGCTCCACCTTTTCTTTCATGTTGAAGTATTGGTCGCTAATCTCAGCCTTGATGATGTCTCCGCCAAATTTAGCCGTATACTTCTTGTTGATTTTAGCTACTATTTTTTCGATAAGCTTCTTGCGCTTTTCGAATTTTTTTCTGCTATGGTCTCTGATAATCAATCCGATTTCTGTATTCTCTATATTTCCTGATATGTTGCTCACGTGGAAGAATCCTTCATAGTCTTGAGTTTTCTCTGGAACTTCATGCTTAGGTAATTTTTTCAGAAATTTATTGGCAATCAAAATAGAGTTGATCATTTTCCCTTTGGCATAACCCGGGTGAACGCTTTTCCCGCTGATGGTTACTTTTACGCCAGCGGCATTAAAGTTTTCGTATTCCAATTCTCCTATCTGACTTCCATCCATCGTATACGCCCACTCAGCACCGAATTTCTTTACATCAAATTTATGAGCTCCTCTTCCGATTTCCTCATCGGGAGTGAATCCGACTCTGATTTTCCCGTGTTTGATTTCGGGGTGGTTTACCAGGTATTCCATTGCCGTTACAATTTCTGTAATTCCAGCTTTGTCATCGGCACCCAGTAGTGTGGTTCCGTCAGTAGTGATGATGGTTTGTCCTTTATATTGCAGTAAATCATCAAAATAATCTGGTGATAAGACAATTTTTTGTTCTTTGTTCAAAACGATATCTTTTCCGTCATAATTCTCAATAACCTGAGGTTTTACGTTAGCACCAGTAAAATCAGGTGTCGTGTCAAAGTGCGCTACAAACCCGATGGTAGGAACTTCAAAATCTACATTGCTAGGCAGTGTAGCCATGATGTATGCGTTGTCGTCTATCGTAACTTCTTCAAGCCCGATAGCTTTGAGTTCTTCGACTAATTTGTTGGCTAAATCCCACTGTTTGGCAGTACTTGGTGTGGTGTCTGAATTTGGATCAGATTCTGTATCTATAGTAACATAACTTGTAAAACGATCGATTATTTTTTGCATCTGAAATGAATTTTAAATGAGTAGCAAATTTACGAAATGTTTTTTTGGTTTACTCTAATCTTCAAAATAACTTAAATAAGTCATTTGACTTATGGTTTTGTCTGTCTTATTCGCTGAATTTTGTAATATCAATAATTTAAATATAATTATTGTGATAATTGTCTTGTTTTTACTGCTTATGTTTTTAGTATTGACAAATTATTTTGGAGTTGAATTAGTAGTTCAAGTTATATGCTAAGACTCAGAAGAATTAAATTATTCATGGCATTTGCAGGTTTTTATTTAGATACTAATACAGCCAAACCAACCAAGTAACCAATTAACCAAAACTATATAATATGAAAACAATCAAACAAATCGGATTTTTATTTTTAGCTACAGCTATTTCGTCTTTTACACTCTCTTGTAGTAGTGAAAGCAGTGACGGTGGCGGAGGCGGCTCTGCAGAAGTAGGTACTATTGTCGCCAAAGTAGGCGGTGCAAATTTTAAATCTATGGAAATGGCTACCTCTGGAGCGATGTCATCTATGGGTGGAGGGAAGTACTCAGCTCAGCTTACGGGTGTAGAAATAAGTATGACTGGAGGTGGTTCAAAGTCTCTTGGATTAATGATGAGTGGTATAGAATTAGAGCCTAAGTCATACGACATCGGTGGTGAGAATAATATACTTATGGTAGGTACCTATGTAGAAATGAACGGTACGAGTCAACAAGACATGACTTCGCAGGCATGGGTGGCACCATCTGAAGGCGGTGCTGCAGTGGGTAAAATCACTATTACGGAAATTTCAACTACTAAGATTGTAGGAACTTTTTATTTTACTGCACAAAAACAAGATCCTGACAGCGAGCAGTGGATAAATGATTTTAAAGAAGTGACCAATGGTGCCTTTAATATTGAACTTGTTCAACACTAAGAATAAAATCTTTTAAGTGTTTTAAAGAAAACGGGAACACAATTGTTTCCGTTTTCTTTTTTTGATGGATTGTCTAAATAGTTCAATTAACAGTCAGAAGTAGCCTTGATTTATGGGTGTATATGTTTTTTAAATAGAGAGATAATAGCAATGAAAATCACATATATAATATTTTTTATAACAGATTTGTTGGTGATACAAAAGGCAGAGAGTATCGAGCAACAAGTTGTGAACGCACAAGAAAACATTCAGTTGTTGGGAGTGATTTTTGTGTTGATTGTCATGTTTCTTGTGGGTTGTCATTTTTACTACTTACAAAAGCAACGCAAAGCAAAACTCGAGAGCGAAAACTACCTTAAAGAAGCAATAGAGATTATGATTGCTCAGAGAAGACTGCAAGAGCAAAACCTTAGTGTTTATAAAGACTTACACGATAGCATTGGCTCTCAACTCACTTTTATTATTTCATCTGTAGAAAATCTTAAGTATTATCTAAAAGATGAAAACCCAGAGGTATACAATAAAATAGATGCTATAAGCCTGTTTGCCAGAAATACAACCTTCGGGTTGCGCGACACGATTTGGGCTGTAAATAAAGATTTTGTTGTCTTTGAAGACTTAAAGTCTAGAGTTTATAATTTTGTGGATAGGATAAATATTTTATCAGACAACATCAGTTTTTCGCTTTTGATTGACGATGAGTTGTTGCAAACAAAAATAAATTCGTCTGACGGAATCAACCTGTATCGCATGATTCAGGATGGTATTAAAAACAGTATAAAACATACGCAAGTAACGCGTATTTCTGTTACTATTAACCAACTTAAAAAGGCTTATCAAGTGACCATAAAAGACAATGGTATAAATACAGATAGCTATCAGTTTCAACAAAATAATGAAATTGACAATATCAGAAGAAGGGCTGAAATGGTAGGCGCATCGTTCACAATCACCTCATGTCCAGAAAATGGCACATTGGTGTCGATTGTATTTAAAGAGTAATTAAAACCCAACAGTCATTATCGCAAAAGAGCTTTCTAATTATAGGATGCTCTTTTTTTTATTTAGTACCTTTGAGCAACTAAACACTGTAAGTTTTAACTATGAGAACAATCAGAATAGCGGGAGTTCCCGAACATTTTAATCTTCCTTGGCATTTGTGTATTGAGGCGGGAGAGTTTGAAGCCGCAGGAATTGATTTGCAATGGACAGACGTTCCGGAAGGCACCGGCAAGCTTTGTCAAATGCTCAGAGACAAAGAAACTGACATGGCTATTATCCTTACTGAGGGCATCATCAAAGATATTATTGCAGGCAATGACTGTAAAATAGTTCAAGTATTTGTAAAATCTCCGCTGATTTGGGGAATTCATGTAGCTGCCAATGCTCCCCATCAAAAAACCGCAGACCTGAAAGATAAAAAAGTAGCCATTAGTCGTTATGGCTCAGGCTCACAACTCATGGCATTGGTAAACGCTAAAAATAACAATTGGGATACTTCAAAATTGACCTATGAAGTGGTAGATACGTTAGACGGAGCTATTGAAGCTTTGACTCAAAGCAAAGCCGACTATTTTATGTGGGAGCGTTTTATGACCCAGCCCATTGTGGACAAAGGTGTTTTCAGACGCGTGGCTGATTGTCCTACGCCTTGGGTGAGTTTTGTAGTGGTGGTCAGAAATGAAGTGCTAGAAGAAACACCTCAGACAATCGATACCATTTTAGATATCATCAACCAAACTACCGCCGAATTCAAACAGATTCCGAGTATTGATAGAACCTTAGCTACTAGATACGACCAAAAAATTGAAGACATTCAACAATGGCTTTCGTTAACGCAGTGGAGTCAACGAAATTTAGATGAGAAAATGTTAAACAAAATTCAAAATCAACTGTTGGAATTCGAAATCATCAATAAAAAAGGTACTTTTGTCAATATAGTAAGCACCTGATTATTGAGGTTATGACCCTGAAGCACAAAGAAAAAGTAAAATTATTTTACCAAAAGCTGACGCTTAAAAAGCCTTGGGATAATATTGTAATTTTTCTTCTGAATATTCTAATAGCCATTCCTGTTTTTATCATTATTCACCAGAATGTCATCGATCCAGAATGGAGTTTTAACCTTGATAGAATATTGATTTTTATTGCTTTAGTAGTGCTCATTCAACTCGTTTTGAGGTTGCTCAGAAAAGTAATTATCATCTGTATAACCCTTTATATCATTGCTTTATTCTGGGGGACACTCTTCGGTGATTATGGATTCAAGAGCGTATTTGATGATTATCGGGTGATGATTTTTGCGATGGCTGAAGACCCATATCCGCAGGATATAATTGTTTCTAAACTGCTGCCTTTCCCAAACCGGTCTAAGATTCTTAAAGCTATCGAATACGATAACCCAAAGGTGAGAAACTTTGCACTTTCTGCTACGACTAAACATTTTAGAAATATCAAAGGCTATAGCAAATACAGACAAACCATTCAGTGTTTTGCGGTGTTTAAAGAGATTCAAAGCAACTGGAATTACGTCAATGACCCCAAAGGTCAAGAATATATCGCCGATGCCTCAGAGTCTTTGCAGCATTTTTCAGGAGATTGTGACGATCACGCCATATTGATGGCGGCTTGTATCAGGGCTATCGGAGGGACGCCGAGGTTGATTCATACCCAAGCCCATATTTATCCTGAGATGCTGATTGGTAATTCAAATGACTTAGAAACAGTGGTTTATTTGATAAAAGAAGTGCTCTTTCAGGGTGAAAGCAACGGAAAAGAAATTCATTACCACATTGATGAAAGAGGTCAGATTTGGCTAAACCTCGATTATACCGCCAAGTATCCAGGAGGCCCTTTTATGTCGCAAGAAATTTTAGGTGCACTGACCCTAAATTAACATAGCACGCCTCATTCTATTTTATTATCTTTGCTATCCTTCTATATATTATGCAAAAAACAATCAACATATTAAACAAAAGAGCTAGGTATGAATTCGAGTTACTCGAGAAGTTCACGGCTGGAATTGTTTTGACGGGCACTGAGATAAAATCAATTCGTTTGGGGAAAGCGCAAATCACCGATAGTTTTTGCGAATTTAACGACGATCAAGAGTTGTTTTTGATCAATGCATATATTGAGGAATACACCTTCGGGACGCATTATAACCACAAGGCAAAAAGCGAGCGAAAACTATTGCTCAACAAAAAGGAACTTCGCTCTCTGCATAAAAGCCTTCAGAATAAAGGACTTACCATTGTTCCGTTGCGTCTTTTTATCAATGATAAAGGCTACGCAAAACTAGATATCGCACTTGCGAAAGGTAAAAAACTCTATGACAAACGCGCCACTATCAAAGATAGAGATGTAAAAAGAGATTTAGACCGTCTAAAGATATAACTACCCATCACTTTTATTTCGCATACTGCCCAACCTCTTTCTAGACTAGCTTTAGAGGCTATTGCTGTAGCCAAACGCTTTTATGTTTTAGACCTACTCGTGCTGATTTAAAGCATTTATCCGTAAAGCCTTAGATATAACAACGCCACTTGTGCTGCACTGTACTGCGCTTAGCTGTAGCGATTGTGTTAGATAGAGGCGAGTCTTATTGTTAATGCAGTTGCTTATTATTACGCCAATTCTCTAGTTAACCATCCGCTTCTGCTGGCTGTAGCGATGGCATAAGGCGTAATCCAGAAGAGTGCAAAAGTGTATAATACGCTATATGAATAGACCCAAAAAGATTCTGATAAGTTATATCTCTTGGCGTAAAACAACATCGGGAAACTAGACACGATCAGTATTCCGAAGAGGGTAGAGCTGAAGAATAAAACGGGGTGGGTAACGATAAAGAACAGCATAAACAAGATGAGTGGATAGCTCATGATGATTCGCAGTGATTGGTTGATGAATAAAAGTCTGATGCCTGCTTTGCTTTCTTGTCTGAAATTGGTGAAGACATATTTTGACATCTCGATGTTCTCACGCACATTGCTGCGTCCCCATCTGATGAACATTTTGTAGAGCCCAGTGTAGTTTTCAGGCACGTTGGTATAGGCGTAAGCATTTCGTTGAAAAAGTACTTTGTAGCCTTGTTTGAGAATCATATTGGTCATGGCTCTATCTTCGCCGATATCAGAGGCTTTACCCATAAAACTTTGGTTGATCCATTCCGGTAAACACGCAAACACTGCTTTTCTTCGGTAAGCGGCCAGTGCTCCTGGGGTGCATAAAACCGAATCTAAGGTGCTCTCTGCAGAACGCACAAATTCGAAACTAAGCACAAAACTCACATCTAGCATTTTTGGCAGCAGTGCTTTCTTGTTGTTGAGCACTCTGATATTTCCGGCAACTGCTCCACAATTCTCATCTACTATAAACGGACTCACTAAATTGCGAAGGGTGTTTGGCTTCACGATAGAATCACTGTCTACAGTTACAAAAACATCACCTGTTCCTAAGTTGAAACCACGGTAGAGGGCGTGACGTTTTCCTTTATTTTTGGGTTGTTGGTAGATGTCTAGTCGTTCGCCCAGCACTTTTCTGGCTTGTTGCATCCAATACCAAGTATCGTCTTTACTTCCGTCATCGATTGACAGCAATTGGAGTTTTGCATGGGGATAATCGCTTTCTGCCAAACTCATCAACGTGTCATACACTTGTTTTCCTTCGTTGTATGCCGGTACGATTACGGTACAAGTAGGCAATTCGTCATCTGTAACCGAGGCGATCGATCTGTATTTAAAATATCTATACAGCGAAAAGGCAAAAAAACCTGCTTTGAATAAGAAAAGTGCGATAGCCACTACCACAAATGCGAATCCCCAGATTGAGCTGAGACGTTCTTCGCGGAATTGGGCGAAGTCATTGTCTAGGTAGAAAAATAAATAGGTCGCGGCGAGCATCAATATAAAGGTACTTGCCAAAACAAAGATTCCCCAAGGGTTGGTTCGTTTCAGTGTTGGCTTTTCAGCCGATTTTATTTTTGGTTGTTTGTATTGAACAGTAGACTTTTGATTTCGCAACTCAGAAGCATTGAGCAGCGGGTTGTTTTTTGAAGTGCTTAGTGTGAGTGTTTTCGTATCCATAATCTTTTCGGTTTTGAGATGTGTAATTGTATGCGACTAGCCTTATCCAAGAGCTGTGCCATCGGCTAAAGCCTTATAAAACAAGGTTTTTTAGAATTGAGAGTTGTTGAAAACTGTGTATTTCAGATACACAGTCACCACTAGATTTGGTTTAAAACCTCTTTTATGTTGGTTGTCGAGATTGAAGAGGGAGTTGAATAAAAAAGCAGTCAGCATAAAAAGGCTTAATTATTTTAAGTGGTGTTAAGGATAATATAAAAAATTCTATTATATTTGATTTCTGCAGGTTGGAAATCACCTACAAGCCTTGTGTAGCTTGAGTTTCTTTACATGTAAAAATAAAAAAAAACAAATAATAATTCAAACAAACCTTTAACTTAAAAACCAAAAAAAAACTATGAAAAAATCAATGAAAATGGCCGCTGTTGCTTTTGGAGCATCGCTATTGTTAACTTCTTGCTATTCTTACACGAGCGTTGTAGGTAAAGGAGCACAAGGACACAACGAAACCACCCAGTGGAATCACTATGTGATTTATGGTCTAGCACCAGTGGGTGTTTCTAATTCAAAGCAAATGGCTGACGGCGCAGAAGACTATACGATCCATACCAGACATTCTTTCGTGAATGGATTAGTAGCTGCAATAACTTTCGGTATTTATACACCAACCACTACAACAGTTACAAAATAGTAGTCTTAAATAGAATGGGGAAGCCTTCACAAAAGGACGCTTCCCCATTACTTTTCTTCAGCCATGAAAAAATTCTTTTTTTACTTCTCACTTCTTCTCTCTATACTGTTACTGCTGAATATCATTAGCATATTGTTCACTGATTTTAGTAGACTCACGCAATACGGTTTTGGCTATCTCGTAGGCAAGCTCGTCTTGTTTTTTATTTTTGTGGGTATTGTTCTACTCACTAGAAAGTCAATTACAAAGACTAAGAATGTATAACTCCAATGTTATAACCCATTCTCCTCACTACATTTTTAAAGTTTAATTCAGGCTTATGTTGGCCTGTTTATAGCATACTAAAGTGTTGTTTATTCTGGTCTATAAAATCACTTGGTTTAGTTTGTCAATTTGACCTTACAACTTCGAATTCTTTAGGGCTGTTCTTAGCGCCAATCTTTAGTTTCACAAACTTGAAACTTGGAGCAAAAAGTCATATCTTTGCCTAATTAGAATTATTCCATATAAATATAACATATAATGAAATTAGATAGAAACGAAATACTCAAAGCATTAGAGACCATTACTGTCGCTGGGGAAGGACAGAATATGGTGGAAAGTGGTGCTGTGCAAAACGTAATGACTTTCGGTGATGAGGTAGTAGTTGACTTAGTGCTTTCTACGCCTGCTTTACATATCAAAAAAAGAGCCGAGGTTGATGTGATGAAAGCCATTCAAGACAAGGTCTACGAAAAGGCAAAAATCAAAGTAAACATAAAGATTATCGCTTCTGATAAACCTGAAATCAAAGGAAAACCAATACCAGGAGTAAACAATATCATTGCTGTAGCCTCTGGAAAAGGAGGGGTAGGGAAGTCTACTATCACAGCAAACTTAGCGGTTTCGCTATCAAAAATGGGCTTCAAAGTAGGTGTACTCGATGCGGACATCTATGGTCCATCAATGCCGATTATGTTTGATGTCGAAAGAGCTAGACCACTATCAAAAACAGTAGACGGAAAGTCAAAAATGGAGCCTATCGAGAGCTACGGAGTCAAAATCTTATCTATCGGATTCTTTACCCAACCTGACCAAGCGGTTATCTGGAGAGGTCCTATGGCAGGAAAGGCGTTAAGCCAAATGATTTTTGATGCTGATTGGGGACAACTTGATTTTATGCTAATTGACTTGCCTCCAGGAACAGGAGATATTCACCTGAGCATCGTTCAGAACCTTCCTATCACCGGAGCAGTAGTGGTGAGTACGCCTCAAAACGTAGCGCTAGCCGATGCTAAAAAAGGAGTGGGGATGTTTAGACAAGAGACCATCAACGTACCTGTTTTGGGTATTATAGAAAATATGGCTTACTTCACACCAGAAGAATTGCCTGACAATAAATATTATATCTTCGGGAAAGAAGGCGCGCGTCATCTTGCAGAAGATTTAGATGTGCCGTTCTTAGGAGAAGTTCCGCTTGTGCAAAGCATTAGAGAAGCCGGAGATTACGGTCGTCCAGCTGCGCTACAAGACAATACACCGCTTTCAAAAGCATTTGAAGAATTAGCCAGAAACGTCGCTCAACAAGTAGTGGAGCGCAACGAGAGTTTGCCACCTTCAGAAGCGGTGAAAATCACTACTATGGCAGGTTGTTCGCCTACCAAAAAATTTTAAAACGCATCACTAGATAGATGCTTTTAATCTTTTACAATTTCTAAACACCAATATAATTATGACATCAGAAGAAATTAGACTAAACGTAGAGAAAGCCCTTGAAGAAATTCGACCTTTCCTTCAATCAGACGGAGGAGACATCGCTTTGCTTTCTATTGAGAACGACAAAATTGTAAAGGTTCGTCTCGAAGGAGCTTGTGGAGACTGCAGTGTCAATCATTCGACGATGAAAGCAGGTGTAGAGACTACCGTTAAAAAATACGCTCCTAGTATTGAGCAGGTTATAAATATCCCATAACTTTTTTGGCTTGTAACTTTATGTTGATTAGTGAATTTCACTATTCAACATAAAGAATCGGGCTATAGACTAAAGTCTATGCACATCTGTATAGAATTTAGCATGCGCTACCTCAGACTCAATGCGATTGCTGTTAGCCCTAAGGCTGACTTTTATCATAGTATCTAATTAGAGATTGTAAGAACTTTGTAAAATAATTAAAGTACATTTTTTTTCCTTTAGAATATCATCAAATGATTTCAACAGACATACTCATCATCGGGGCAGGACCAACTGGTTTGTTTACCGTATTCGAAGCCGGACTTCTAAAATTAAAATGCCATATTATTGATGCTCTTCCACAACCCGGAGGTCAGTTATCAGAATTATACCCTAAAAAACCCATCTTTGATATCCCAGGTTACCCAAGCGTAGGCGCACAGGAATTAGTAGATAACTTGATGGAACAAATCAAGCAGTTTCAGCCTGGCTTCTCACTCAACCAAAGAGCAGAAACCATTCAGAAACTAGAAGACGGTACTTTTATCGTCACCACTGACAACGGTACAGAGCACCATGCCAAAGCCGTAGCCATTGCAGGCGGATTAGGTAGTTTTGAACCTAGAAAACCAGTGATTGACGGACTGAAATTCTACGAAGACAAAGGCGTAGAATATTTCGTTAGAAATCCAGAATTGTTCAGAGATAAAAAAATAGTGATTGCCGGTGGGGGAGACTCTGCTTTAGATTGGAGTATTTTCTTGTCAGATGTGGCTTCAGAGGTAACCCTTATTCACAGAAGAAACGAATTTAGAGGTGCTTTAGACTCGGTTGAAAAAGCACAAGAACTCAAGAAGTTGGGCAAGATCAACTTGATTACGCCAGCAGAAGTAGTCGGGCTAAACGGGGCTGAAAAACTAGAGTCTTTGGTCTTAGAGATCAATGGTGCCAATATGACTATCGAGGCTGATTATTTCATTCCCCTTTTTGGTCTAACGCCAAAGTTAGGCCCTATTGGAAATTGGGGACTTGAGATTGAGAAAAATGCGATCAAAGTCAACAATGCCCTAGATTATCAAACCAATATTGAAGGAATTTATGCCATCGGAGATATCAATACTTATCCGGGCAAACTAAAGCTCATACTCTGTGGTTTTCACGAAGCTACAATGATGTGTCAAAGCGTCTATAACAAGCTGAATCCAGGCAAGAAATACGTCTTGAAATACACTACGGTTTCTGGTGTCGACGGATTTGACGGAACTCGAAAAGAAGCTGAAAAGGCAGTGGTTCAAGCCTTAGATTAACTAGATTTTTTCTACTTACTACTACATTTTATATATAATGTCAGATATTAAAATACACATCACAGATCGCAACGGCATTCGTCATACGGTTGATGCGCCCACAGATATGAATATGAACCTGATGGAGCTCGTGCGCGCGTATGAGCTAGCAGAAGAAGGTACCATAGGTATTTGTGGCGGCATGGCTATGTGTGCTTCATGTCAGTGCTATGTGCTGAACGAAGTGCCTTTGCCCGAGAAAAGTGATGAAGAAGACGCCATGCTCTCTGAAGCTTTTAATACCAAAGACAGCAGCAGATTGGGTTGCCAGATATTTTTGACCCCAGAAGTAGCAGGACTTGAAGTCGAATTGGCTCCAGAGTAATCTCAATATCTATATTTCTTCTAAAAAAAACTTGTGCTCTGCGTATGGAATTTCCTGAAGGCAAAAAAATAATACTCTTTGACGGGGTTTGTAATCTGTGCAACAATTTTGTGCAGACTATAATCAAACACGATAAAAGCGATGAGTATCGCTTTGCCTCTTTGCAATCTGACTATGGACAGAAGCTGCAAAACTACTTAGGTATTGATCCCACTCAAACCAAATCAGTTATTTTATACGAACCCGGAGTGGCTTATTTTCTTAAATCAGAAGCTGCATTAGAGATTGTCAATAGCTTTGGAGGTGCATATGTATTGCTGCGGATATTCAATGTCTTCCCGAAGTTTTTAAGCAATGCTGTCTATGATTTTGTTGCCATCAATCGCTATAAGTGGTTTGGTAAACAAGAGAGTTGTATGCTCCCTAGGGCAGAACTAAAAGCAAAGTTTATAGACTGATTTTGCGTATATTTGCCTAAGGATGAAAATAACTGAACAAATAAAGCTGCCCATACGATACGAAATGGAACTTTTTGAAAAGAAGTTCTTGCTATCGATGTCTTCTAGAGTGGCTTTGCTCAACCGAATCACTTACTATATCGTCAACAGAAAAGGAAAACAAATGCGCCCGATGTTTGTGTTTCTTGTTTCTAAGATGATTTCTGGAGGCGAGCTCAACGAAAGAGCTTACAGAGGAGCTTCGGTTATTGAACTGATACACACTGCCACCCTTGTGCACGACGATGTGGTGGATGACAGCAATAAACGCAGAGGTTTCTTTTCGCTCAATGCGCTTTGGAAGAATAAGATTGCGGTACTGGTTGGTGATTTCTTGCTCTCAAAAGGACTTTTGCTCTCGATTGACAACGGAGATTTTGACTTGCTCAAAATCATTTCAGTAGCCGTTAGAGAAATGAGTGAGGGCGAGTTGCTCCAAATAGAAAAAGCCAGACGACTCGATATTACAGAAGAGGTCTATTATGAGATCATCCGCCAAAAAACAGCTACGCTAATCGCTGCTTGTTGTGCTATCGGAGCCAAAGCTGTATTGCTGGAGAGCGATAACAACAAAGTAGAGGAGATGCGCAAGTTCGGTGAATACATCGGTATGGCATTTCAGATCAAAGATGACCTTTTTGATTATACTGACGACGCAATCGGCAAGCCCACAGGTATTGATATCAAAGAGCAAAAGATGACCTTGCCTCTTATCTATGTACTGAATCACGCTAGTGCAAAAGAGAAAAAATGGCTGATCAATTCCATTAAAAACCACAACAAAGACAAAACACGTGTCAAAGAGGTAATTGCATTTGTCAAACAAAAGCAAGGCCTAGAATACGCTGAAAAGGTGATGAAAGACTACCAACAAAAAGCGCTGGCAATCATCACTACCTATCCAGAATCAACATATAAAAAATCATTAGAGCTCATGATTAACTATGTCATCGAAAGAAAGATATAAGTTATAGAAGCTCCTGATTTTAAGACATAAAAAAACCTGATAAGTGATTATCAGGTTTTTTTATGTTAGATTTTATATGACTAAATATCGTCAAAATTAACGTCTGTAAAAGAGGATGGAGCAGTAGGTCTTTCTTCTCTTTTATAATCTTTTTGATGTCTATCAGAGATTACTTCTTCGCCTTTGTTTTTAAGTACAAACTCAGTCATTTCTTCTAGCATTTCTTTAAACTCAGCAAAATCTTCTTTGTATAGATAAATTTTGTGTTTTTTGAAATGAAATGATCCGTCTTCTTCAGTAAACTTTTTGCTCTCAGTAATGGTGATATAATAATCATCAGATTTTGTAGCTCTTACATCAAAAAAATAAGTCCTTCTTCCCGCTCTTTGCACTCTAGAAAAAATCTCATCTTTCTCTAAAAAATCTTTTTCTTCCATAGCTCTTTTTAATTTTTTAAGAAATAATTATTACGCTCAAAAGTCTAAAAAAAAATCATATCAAACAATATATTTGTCAAAAATCTTTTTCTGTAAGCTGTTTTTCATACAGGTCTTTATAATAACCCTCTTGACTTAGAAGTTGTTGGTGATTGCCTTGTTGTATGATTTCTCCGTTGTCTAGCACGATTATCTTATCTACGTTTCTAGCCACTGAAACTCTATGACTGACGATTATAGTGGTTTTGCTCTGCATTTCTTTGGCTAGATTGTGCAAGATTGCCTCTTCAGTTTCTGTATCTACAGCAGATAGCGAATCGTCAAGAAGCAAGATAGGCGCATCTTTTATCAGGGCTCTTGCAATCGAAACTCTTTGTTTTTGACCGCCAGATAACGTAATGCCTCGCTCACCTAAAATCGTGTCATAGCCCATTCTAAACGCATTGATGTTGTGGTCTACCACTGCTTTCTTGGCCACGTCAATCACCTCTTGATCAGTGGCGTCTTGTTTGCCAAGCTTGATGTTGTTTTTGATCGTGTCAGAGAATAAGAACGCATCCTGAGGCACTACGGCAATGGCATTTCTTAGACTCTCTAAGTTGACTTTGTCAATGGGTTTGTCATCAATTAGCAAGCTTCCTTTTTCAATGTCATAGAGTCTGGAGATAAGCGAAAGAATTGTCGATTTTCCGCTGCCTGTTTTACCGAATAAGGCTACTGTCTCGCCTTTGTTTATCTCAAAGCTGACATTTTTTAAGGCGACTATATTGGTGTCTTCGTAGGTGAATGAAACATTGTTGAATGTGATATGCCCTTCGATAAGCGTGGGTTGTTCTTCTTTGTTCTGAATATCCGGCACTTCTTTAAGGAATTCGTTGATGCGTTTTTGAGAGGCCTCAGCTTCTTGTACCATCGATGAAATCCAACCTAGTGAGGCTACCGGCCAAATTAGCATATTCACATACAGGATAAATTCAGCTATAATCCCGATATGAGAAATGCTTCCGTTGATATAAAACATTCCGCCCACCATTATCACAATCAGGTTGCTCAGCCCGATTAAGAAAACCATCAGCGGTCCGAATAAAGCATTCAAAAAAGATAGTTTTAAGTTTTTGTTTTTGTTGTCAACTGATAATACTTCAAAATCCTGCTGAATATTGGTCTCAATACTATGGGCTTTGATGATGCGAATACCAGAGAACATCTCTTGCGTAAAGCTAGCTAATGACGATAAGTTTTGTTGGTAAATGGTACTCCTTTTATTGATAGCCCTGCTGAGTTTGAAGATTACGATAGACAAAAAAGGAAGTGGAATCAGCGTATAAAGTGTCAGTTTAGGAGAGATTAAATACATCTGGGTGATTACGACCAAAAAGGTAATGGTGGTGTTGATTCCGTACATCACTGCAGGTCCGGCATACATACGCACTTTAGATACGTCTTCACTGATTCTATTCATCAAATCTCCAGTTCTATTGCGTTTGTAGAAACTCTGAGAGAGTTTTTGGTAATGCTCATAGACTTCGTTTTTCAGATCAAACTCAATGTGCCGAGACATAACTACTAAGCTTTGACGCATCAAAAAAGTAAAGATACCCGCGATTAAAGTAGCCGCAATAATATAGAGTATATTCTGTAAGAGTTGGTCTTTGGTTTGATCTATACTGAGGATTTGGTTCTGGTAATCCTCGATCACATTCATAGAATTCCCCACGAGCTTTGGGGTGTATAATGCAAAAATTCTGGCGATAATGGTAATTAGAATTCCTCCTATAAACAGAGTTTTATATTTGACGAAGTACTTATTGAGGTATTTTAATTCTTTCATTTATTGCGTAAAAAAGACGTTTAGATTTAGGTGTTAACTAAAACATTAGTAGATAATTATTGGTCAAATGACTTTTCAGATTAGAGATTCACAATTAAAGCTAATTATTTTGCTATTTCTTAAATTATAAAGTACTTTTGTGCCACTTAAAAACATCAATAATGACAATCACCACTAACCCTACTGAATTACAAAAGGTTGATCCTGTTTTCGGACAGATTTCTTTTAATGACCACGAGCAGATTGTTTTTTGTCACGACAAAGATACAGGTTTAAAGGCAATAATCGGAATTCATAACACCGTTTTAGGACCATCTTTAGGAGGAACTCGTATGTGGCAATACACTAGCGAGTGGGAAGCTCTGAACGACGTACTGCGTCTTTCAAGAGGAATGACTTATAAATCAGCAATTTCTGGACTTAATCTAGGTGGAGGAAAAGCCGTTATCATCGGTAATTCTAAAACTGACAAAACTCCTGAGATGATTACTAAATTTGGTGAGTTTGTAAACTCATTGAGCGGAAAGTATATCACTGCTGAAGATGTAGGTACGACTACTGAAGACATGGACAGAATCAGAGAAGTAACCCCACACGTTACAGGTATTTCTGAAAGCAAAGGAGGTTCTGGAAACCCATCTCCTGTTACTGGATATGGCGTGTTTATGGGGCTTAAGGCTGCTGCTAAATTCCAATTTGGCACTGATAACCTAGAGGGCAAGACTGTTATGGTTCAAGGAATCGGACACGTAGGGGAGACTCTGGTGAGCTACTTAGTAAAAGAAGGCGCTATTGTTCAGATTGCCGATATCAACGAAGAAAAGCTGCAAGAAGTAGCTGCAAAATATGGCGTTTCAATTTATAGAGGCGATGACCTATACTCAGAAGAGGTAGATATCTATGCTCCTTGTGCACTAGGTGCAACGCTGAATGACGAGACTGTAAATAAGATTAAAGCAAAAGTAATTGCTGGAGCAGCAAATAACCAATTGGCAAACGAGAATACACACGGGTTGATCTTAAAAGAAAGAGGCATCGTATATGCTCCTGACTTCTTAATCAATGCCGGAGGTATCATCAATGTGTATGGAGAAATCATCGGTTATGGCAAAGAAGAGGCGCTGAGAAGAACTGAAAATATCTATAACACAACGCTTCAGACATTGAGTTATGCCAAAGAACACAACATCACTACCTATCAAGCTGCATTTATGGTAGCACAACAGCGTATTGATGCTAAGAAAGCTGAACGCAAATAATTTTTGTTTAGATAAAATATATTTATTACTATTTTTGCAAAGCGAAAGTATATCACTTTCGCTTTGTAATTTCACAAAATAAAGTTCTTTAAAAGGTGTTAATAAACAGAAGACATATTCGAGTAAAAGTCATGCAATCCATTTATGCGATGCATCAAAGTAGTTCTGATTCTATCGAGAAAGAAGAAAAATTTCTGAATCTAAGTATCGAGAATATTCACAATCTATATCTTACGATACTTTCTGCGCTGGTAGAAATCCGCAATTATGAACTTAATCTTCTTGAATTATCAAAAAAGAAGCACTTGGTTACTAAAGAGGAATTAAACCCAAACACAAAGTTTGTTGACAATGCTATTTTAGTATTGCTCTCAGAAAGTGATTCGCTTATAAATGCCTTAGACGACAAGAAAATCAACAACTGGAAAAACAACGATGACTATATCTTGTTGCTTTTAAACGATATCAAGGCAAGTGAGTTGTATGCAGATTATATGGCTACTACAACGACTTCGTTTGACCAAGACAAGGAGTTTATCGTCAACTTATTTACTGAGATCATTGCGCCGAATGAGAAACTCTATGATTATTTAGAGGATTATAAACTCACTTGGGTAGATGACATTCCGATTGTGAATACCAATATCCAGAAACAGTTAAGGGGAATCAAAGCCGATAATCCTAGGATTAAAATGCTGAAACTCTATAAAGACGACGAAGACAAAGAATTTGCCAGACAGATTTTTAGAAGAACAGTGCTTAACGAAGCGCTTTACGCTAAGGAATACGTTGATAAAACTCCCAATTGGGACACTGATAGAATCGCTGAGATTGATACCATCATCTTAAAAATGGCGATTTGTGAGTTTATGCGTTTCCCTTCTATTCCGTATAAAGTAACCATCAACGAATACCTTGAGGTTGCCAAAGAATATTCTACCCCAAAGAGCAGTATATTTATTAACGGAGTCTTAGATAATCTAGTCAAAACATACGAACAAGAAAACAGACCTCTCAAATCAGGAAGAGGATTATTATAACCCTAAAATTTAATGCTATGAAAAAAACACTTCTAATTTTAGCTTTGGCAACAGCCTTTGTTAGCTGTAATCAGAAAAGCGCAGCAGACAAGTTAGACCCGGTCAATTTAGAAAATGCAGCTGCAGTTGCAGGCAGCCCAAAAGTTGTGGTTGACAACGCGTCACACGATTTTGGCGACCTTAAATTACACGATAAAGCAGAACATACTTTTGTGATTAAAAACGAAGGAAATGCTGATTTATTGATATTAGACGCGAGACCTTCTTGTGGGTGTACAGTGCCAGATAACTATACTAAAACTCCTATCAAACCCGGAGAGACAGGTGTGGTTCCTGTGGTATATAACGCTACTGATGCAGGTGTGCAACAAAAAACAGTTACGCTTACGACTAACTCAGCAGAGGGAAGTGAAGTTTTGACTATTAAAGCAAATGTTAAACCTTAATAAAACAAATAACCATGGAAGGAATGATGGCATTTTTGCCTTACCTATTAATCTTTGCAGTGTTTTACTTCTTGATTATTATGCCTCAACAAAAGAGAGCTAAGAAAGAAAAAACATTTGAAAGTGACTTAAAAGTTGGAGATAAAATTATTACTAAAAGTGGTATTCACGGCAGAATTGCCGAGCTTAGTGCTGATAGTCTTGTCATCGAGACGATGTCAGGAAAACTTAAAATGGAGCGTTCTTCAGTTTCGATGGAACTATCTATGAAAGCCAACGCACAGAAATAATTAGGCTATTAAAGACCTACTAAAAAAGTCCGTTCTAAACAGCTTTAGAACGGACTTTTTTATGCTTTAAATTGTCATTAAAAAACAGTTTTTAACCTACTTTGATGCTTCGGCCGTTTGTCGCTATTTTATCAGGTTGTAGATAGAAGTCAATTCTGCCTAGGTTAATGCCGTAACAACCCACTTGGTTAACCAGTACTTCATTTCCTTCGATATTCTTTACCAGCGTAGGTTTGCTCAAAAAAGTGTGTGTGTGCCCGCCGATGATTAAGTCAATGTCTTTAGTCTTTGCCGCCAACACCAAATCTGACACTTTATCAGAGTCATATTTATAGCCGATATGTGAGAGACAAATCACCAAATCACACTTCTTTTCGTGCTTTAGTAGTCTTGCCATGTCTTGAGCGATTTCTATCGGATCGAGATAGTGTGTCTCTTTATAATTGACCTTGCTCACCAATCCATCCAGCTCTACGCCAAGACCAAAAATTCCGATTCTAACACCGTCTACTACAAATACTTTGTGATTTTTGATGAATCCGTCTAGAAGGGTATTGCTGAAGTCGTAGTTTGAACTTATAAAATCAAATGTTGCGTGTGGGAGTGGCGCTAAAATTCCTTCCAACCCGTTGTCAAACTCGTGATTGCCTAGTGTTGCTGCATCATACTTCATCATGCTCATCAACTTTAGCTCTAACTCACCGCCATAATAATTAAAATAAGGCGTCCCCTGAAAAATATCCCCAGCGTCTAACAGAAGGGTATTTGGATTTTCCTTTCTGATTTGATCTACCAAGGTCGCCCTTCTGGCAATTCCACCCTGATTTGGGTTTTTTGGATGCGATGCTTCAAACGGGTCAATATGACTGTGCGTATCGTTGGTGTGAAGTAGGGTGATGTGCTTGGTGTTATGGGTGCTAAAACTCATCAGTGGCAGACTTGGCAGTACTACTAATGCTGAGCTAAGGGCTGATTTATGTATAAATTCTCTGCGTTTCATATCAGGATAATAAAAGCGGGTGATTAATGTATTCTGTTGTCAATAACTGCATTAATGATTTTGTGGTCTTTAAAATAGTCAATGATCAGGTTGCGTAGCTTATAGTTCAAATCATAGGTATTTATCGGATTCAGAAAGAAGTTCATGCGGTCTCCGCCCGTAAGTAGATAGTCAGATGTGGCAACGGTATAGGTTTTTTTAGGGTCAAAGTGCTGTCCGCCAATTTTGATGCTTTTGTACGTTTTTTGATCTTCGCTCAGTTCGATTTCGATACCTGCAATGGGGTGTGCTTTGCCTTCTGAGATGAAATAATTCACAAGCTCGATGATTTTCTCTGCTTTGAGTTCTGCCACAACCAAGCTGTTTTCAAAAGGCATAATCTGATACGCTGTTCTTGCAGTCACATCGCCTTGGTTTATAGGAGCTCTGATTCCGCCAAAGTTCATCAGACAAATATCCACTTTGATGCTATCGGTTTCTCTAAGGAGTTGGTCAGCTTTTGCCAAGGTAAGATCGCCCAAAAAATTACTGATAGTCGACTGCCATTTTCCTTGAAATTTATCCATTGCCTCTGGGGCATAACTCAGCACACTGTCTAGGTCCTGATTGATGTGATCTCTATAAGGCTTGATGTGGTTTTCTAAGTCTTGATTTGTGCTTATTGTCTGGTCAATCAGAATTTGTTTTCCTTTGATTTCTGAGACATATTGCTTCGGAGAAGCGCATCCCACAAAAAGAAAGACTGTTAATAATACAATAAAAAAGCGAAATTTAGAATGGTTGTTTATTAGCTTTGTCATTAGTAGAAAATAATGATTTTTGTTATATTTGTAGAATAAGTAAAGATACCATGTTTTTAGATTTATTTAAAAATCTTTCCCTAAAAAAAATTATCAAAGCCTATTTACCCAAGACCAAAGAGCCTTCTAAAAATAAAATCCTACTTGTGGGCTTGCTTATAGACGGTACTCATTTTGATAAGGCAGAGCAGCTTATAAACGAATTCTCTAACTACGGAATTCGAAAGGAGAACTTAAAAACTCTTGTCTATACTAAAACCAAACAGCCTGAGCATGAACTGTTCAGTTATTTCAGTTCAAAAGATTTTACTCTTTCTGGTGAATTTGTCAATAAAGAACTCGATGCGTTTGTAGAAACGCCGTTTGACTTGCTGGTGAGTTACTATAACAAAAATCAAATAAAAATTACTTATCTTACTGCAAAATCTAAAGCAGATTTTAAAGTGGGTTTTGTAATGGAGCAAAAGAACTTCAACCACTTGATGATTGATGTGCCGCTTTCAGACTATAAACTCTTTACGCAAGAATTGTTTAAATACTTAAAATCACTCAATAAAATATGAAATCACTCATAGGAACAGGAGTTGCACTTGTTACGCCGTTTAAAACAGATTTTTCTGTAGATACCCAAGCACTCAAACGCATCGTTCGTTTTGTAATTGAGGGTGGTGTTGACTATCTGGTTGTCTTAGGGACAACTGCAGAATCTGCTACACTTACGCCAGAAGAGAAGGAGTTAGTGATCAAAACTATCGTTCAAGAGAATAACAAAGCCTTGCCACTTGTTCTAGGTGTAGGCGGAAACAATACGCAAGAGGTTATTAACGAGCTAAAAACCCGTGATTTATCTGATTTTACGGCGATACTTTCGGTTTCACCTTTTTATAACAAGCCTACGCAAGAGGGTATTTACCAGCATTTCAAAGCAATTGCCCAAAGTAGCCCACTTCCTGTTTTGTTGTATAATGTTCCGGGGAGAACGGCTTGTAATATGCAGCCACAAACCGTTATTCGCTTAGCCAATGATTTTAAAAACATCATCGGAATCAAAGAAGCAGCAGGAGATATCGTTCAAGCGATGAAAATTATCGAGCACAAACCAAAAGATTTCTTGGTGATTTCTGGTGATGATATGATTACCCTTCCGATGGTTTTAGCTGGAGGCAGTGGAGTGATATCGGTTATTGGAGAAGGATTTCCCAAAGAGTTTTCAACAATGGTTCGCTTAGGACTAGACAGAAAAGTAGACCAAGCTTATGCCTTGCACTATGCGCTGGCTGACGCAATTGATATGATTTTTGAACAAGGCAATCCTGCGGGTATCAAAGAGGTGTTTAAGCATCTAAACCTATCAGAAAACACCGTTAGATTGCCGCTAGTTAGCGTAAATCAAGAACTGTCAGATAGAATCAAAGCATTTGTATCTAAATAAGATACCTATATATTTTAAAATTATTTTTAAACCAATTAAAACCCAACGACTATGTTATCAAAAAGCTTAGAAAAGATATTGAACAATCAGGTAAAATTAGAAGGAGATTCTTCGCAAATATACTTAGCTATGGCCTCTTGGGCTGAAAATCAAGGTTTTGAAGGAATCGCTACTTTTATGTATAGCCAATCTGATGAAGAGCGTATGCATATGCTTAAATTAGTGCGCTACATCAACCAAAGAGGAGGAGAAGCAAACATTCCGCAAATCGAAGAGCCTGAATTAGACCACACTTCATTCAAGACCCTATTCACGCAATTGTTTGAGCACGAAGTGATGATTTCTAAAAGTATCAACGAATTAGTACATATTACTTTGCAAGAAAAAGACTATGCTACGCATAACTTCTTACAGTGGTATGTATCAGAACAAATCGAGGAAGAAGCCACTGCCCGTACAATCTTAGATAAAATAAACCTGATAGGTGACGACAAAGGAGGATTATATATGTTTGACAATGACATGAAAAATTTCACTGGAGTTCAGTCACTAGCTTAAAAATTTTGTAATCAACCAAATAATAACTAAATTTGCGAGCATTTTTTGTTGTGCACGAAATCTTATTACTAAGAATGAAAAATATATTTTTGATCCTATTGACCGCTTTTACACTGGCTTCATGCTCAGAGTACCAAAAGGCACTCAACAAAGACGATGTTGACAAGAAATACATCATGGCTGAAAAGATGTATGACAGCGGAAAGTACAACAAAGCTATCAGACTTTTTGAGCAAATTGCTCCGGGTTATAAAGGCAAAGCCAATGCTGAGAATATGTTTTATATGTATGCCAATGCGTCTTATAAAATGAAGCAGTACGGAATGTCAGCACATTTGTTTGAGCGTTTTTCGATGAATTACCCAAGGTCTGAGAAAGCAGAAGAAGCCTTGTTTTTATCTGGAAAGAGCTTTGCAGAGTTATCGCCTAGATACACAAAGGATCAAACCGATACGTATAGAGCCATTGATAAATTGCAAGAGTTTATTGACAAATACCACGAATCTGAATATGCTCCTGAAGCCAACGAAATTGTGGCTAACTTGAGTCAGAAAATAGAGAAGAAGTATTTTGAAATTGCCAAACAATACAACTCTATCGCTGGATATACCAGAGATTATAAGTCTGCTGTAGTAGCACTTGACAATTTCTTAATTGAATATCCAGGTACGATATATACTGAAGATGCTTTGTTTTATAAATTTGACTCAGTGTATAATATTGCTGTAAATAGTGTCAAAGACAAAAAGAAAGAAAGATTAGAGCAGGCCAAAGCAGCTTATGAATCATTAGTGAAACACAAGTCAGAAACAAAATATAAATCTCAAGCAGACAAAATGCTCGAGGAAATAGAAGAAGAGTTACAAAAAAGCTAAAATAAATATTCAATATGGATTTCAAAAAAACAACAGCACCAGTCAATACGGTTACGTATAACAAAGACCAAATAGAAGCGCCTACGGGTAATATCTATGAGGCGATTACCATTATTGCTGCGAGAGCTAATCAAATCAATTCTGAAATCAAAAAAGAATTGACTGACAAATTAGAAGAGTTTGCTACTTATAATGATTCTCTTGAAGAGGTTTTCGAAAACAAAGAACAAATTGAAGTGTCTAAGTTTTATGAAAAACTGCCAAAACCACATGCTATTGCTGTTGAAGAGTGGACACAAGATAAAATCTATTTCAGACACACAAAATAAAAAGCCATGGCTGTTTTAAGAGGTAAGAAAATACTGCTAGGAATCTCAGGCGGAATTGCAGCCTATAAAACAGCGCATCTGGTACGACTTTTTATAAAATCAGGTGCAGAAGTTCAGGTTGTAATGACCCCTGCTGCCAAAGATTTTATTACGCCATTAACGCTCGGAACACTTTCTAAAAAGGAAGTGTTCTCTGCTTTTTATGAAGCTGAAGACGAGAATGCCAATTGGAATAACCACGTAGAATTAGCACTTTGGGCTGATCTGATGTTGATTGCTCCGGCTACCGCCAATACCATGTCTAAGATGGTCAACGGCGCCTGTGACAACCTTCTGTTAGCTACTTATCTATCGGCAAAATGCAAAGTGTATTTTGCTCCAGCAATGGATTTGGATATGTATAAACACCCTTCTACTTTACTGAATTTCCAGAAGTTAGAGTCTTTTGGCAATGTGATGATTCCTGCCGAATCAGGTGAGTTAGCCAGCGGATTATCAGGTGAAGGGAGAATGGCTGAACCAGAAAATATCATCCGATTTATCGAAGATGACCTTCAGAAAAATCTTCCGCTAAGAAACAAAAAAGCATTGATCACCGCAGGACCTACTTACGAAGCCATTGATCCGGTTCGTTTTATCGGCAATCACTCTTCTGGGAAGATGGGCTTTGACATAGCTGAAGCGCTTGCCAGCCAAGGCGCTGAGGTAATCCTTATCTCAGGACCTACGCATCTCTTTGTGCAACATCTAGACATAAAACTCGTTAGGGTGAATTCAGCACGCGAAATGTATGAAGCCTGTAAGTTGTATTATGCTGAGACAGATGTGATGATTGCTGCCGCTGCTGTAGCTGATTATAGGCCCAAGCACGTAGCCAGCCAAAAAATAAAAAAATCAGACGAAAATCTAGCCATCGAATTAGAAAAAACAATAGATATACTCGCGAGTCTAGGTGCTGAAAAAAACAAACAATTCTTGATTGGCTTTGCTCTAGAAACGCAAAACGAAATTGAGAATGCAAAGTTGAAAATTCAGAAAAAAAACTTAGATTTGATAATTCTTAATTCACTAAACGACAAAGGAGCTGGTTTTGGAGGAGATACTAACAAGGTTACATTCATCGATAAAGAGGGAGGTATTGAAGAATTTCCGCTGAAAACCAAAAAAGAAGTCGCTCAGGATATCGTAAATAAAATCATCAAGCACTATGCGTAATATAATTGGAATCCTATTTTTGTTTGTATCGCTGTTGACTGCCCAAGCGCAAGAACTCAACTGTACGGTAACTTTAGGACATCAAAAGATAAACACCTCTAATACTCAGATTTTTACTACCCTAGAAAGGTCTCTGAATGACTTTATGAACAACACCCGTTGGTCTGACCAAGTCTTCAATCAGAATGAGAAAGTAGATTGTGCTATGTTTATCAATATTACTGGACTCAACGGAAGCACCTTCACGGCTTCTATCCAGATCCAATCTTCTCGACCTGTATACGGTTCGGGCTATACTACGCCTGTGTTCAACTATTCTGACAAAGATTTTACTTTTGATTATGTAGAATTTGAAAGTTTGAATTATGACCCCAATACCTTTAACTCAAACCTGACGTCAGTCCTCGCTTTTTATGCAAATGTTATCTTAGGATTAGATGCCGACAGCTTTAAAATGGAGGCTGGTACAACCTATTATGATACCGCCAATAGCATTGTGGCAATTGCGCAATCTTCAAGCAGATATAAAGGATGGGGCCAGCAAGAAGGAGGGAACCAAAACCGCTATTTCTTGGCTAATGACTTATCGTCTAACGCCTATGCGTCATTCAGAAAAGCACTTTATCAATACCATATCCAGGGCATGGATAAAATGGCAGATAACTTAAAGGCAGGAAAAGAAGGCGTTAAAACCGCTATCAAAACCTTGACTGAAGTACATAAATCTCGCCCAAATGCGTTGCTGACCCGTTTATTTTTTGATGCTAAGTCTGATGAATTGGTTTCGATTTTTAACGGTGGTCCTCAAGTAACTATTGCAGATTTGGTAGACAACTTAAACAATATTTCTCCGCTGAATTCTTCGAAGTGGGGTAATATGAAGATGTAACCACTCTTAATATACTACTTGTTTAGATGCAATGGGGATTGTATTCTAAAATATACATAGACCTATTATATATATTGTTTAGGATGACTTAAAGTAGAGTATACAAAATGTTTATAATAATATTAATGCTTCTTCTTTAAAGATAATTTTCATTAGTCTCAATACTTTGTTCAACTAATTAGGTGTAATATAGTCTATTGCATAGGATTAAATTATATTTAAACCTGCGTCATATAAAAAGGATTGTACTTTTCTGCAGAAAATGTACAATCCAAATTAAATCTAATTTTTCGGTTTATTTTTATAATGCAACTTTAATATTGTATGAAGTACTCTTATCTTCATAAAATATATTAAAAGAGTTTTCATCAAATGAGACTACTCTAAAAGTTTTATATTTTGAAACTCCTTGTAAGTCACCTTCTATCATAATTGAGCCATTAACATTACTTATTTTTTTGATGGCAAAAGATTTCTGATAATTTGATTTTGAAAATTTGCTATCGCTGCTCCAAAGTTTTGCCTGCTCAATTGTTGTAAAATTGCGACTATCTCTAATCAAAGATTGAAAATCATTAAAGTTTAAAATAACACTAGAATAAGCTACACCGGATAAGTTTGTTTCGGCTGATGAGCCTGCTTGCCAATATCCTCCTGCTTTATTTCCTTCTGTACGTTGATGTGTTAAGTAAACAATATTTGCACCCATCATAGCTGCTTCTGCCTTTAATTTATTATAAGCACGCTCTTTTACACGCTCTTGATTGGATAGAGTTGTTGTTCCTTTTGCTTTTGAGCTTACATCGCCTATTTTGAATAAGCCTTTTACTTCACTTTCAATTTGAGTTATTGTAACATTTTGATAATCATCAATTGTTTTAACTGGTTTAAAAGAAGTGCTTTCTGAAAAAATCTGTGTTCTGCCACTTTTCAAAACAATTTTTTGCACTGAGTTTTTATAAATAGAATTGACTAAGTCCTCGTCAGGGTATGTATATCTTACAGCGTCTTCGGTAATTTCTTTAATGGAACAAACAATTGTTTCATTGTTCAAGAAAATTGTGTCCCTCTGTGCGAAACATAAATTTGCCGAAAGAAGAATAATAAAAATTGTTAATAAAGAATACTTTTTCATAGTAAATAAAAGATAAAGAGTTTATAGATAATGATAAATTTCAGATTATTAAGTTTGCAAATATATCAAATAAACCCAATTATATGTTAAATTTAAAAAAGTTAAATTTGTTGTTACTGAATCAGGCTTGAGTTTTTTTAATAAATAGAGAGGTTTAATCACTAATTACTCTCAATCTTAATATTGTATTTTGCCAGTAATCCACTCAAAGTCGCAAGAGAGAATTTGGCATCTTTAATGCGGTTGTTTTCGGGATCGATCACAAAATTATAAGATCCTCTAAAGTCTGCTTTGCGCAGGTCAGTGTTGTCAAAAACAGCCAGGAGCAGATCACAATCGTCAAAAATTACGGCGCTTAAATCACAACTACTAAAATCTACTTCCTGTAGTTTTGACTTTATAAAATGTGTTTTGGGTAGTTTTTTCTTATAAAAAGAGGAGTGGTTGAGTTGGCAATGCTCAACTTTAATAGAAAAGCCAAAATCATTGCACTTCTCAAAATGCATTCCCAGCATCTTGGAATTTTTAAAAAGCACTTGTTGAAAACCTGTATGTTGCAGCCTAACTGAACTCAGGTTGCAGTCGTGGAATTCACATTCGATAAACTTAAAACCCGATAAATCAACTTCAGCGAAATTGCAATTTAAGAAAGTACAGGCTTCATAATCTGCCTTGTCTAAGACTTGTGTTGTAAAATCTACTCGTTCAAATACTTGTCCTTCTATGAGTTGTTGCTGCATCTAATTTTTATTTTGATTCACTACTGAGTTTTGCATATCAAATGCCAACCCGATATAGGTGTTGTTGTTAAATTCAAATTCGTCAATGATCTTCCAGCCCAGCTTTTTGGTATGTGCTTTCTCTGAAATCACGTTGACCTTGTTGATAAAGGTTATAGAAATGGGATATCTTTTATACAGCTCGATTCGCATCTCTTCAAAGAGTTGATTGAACAAGCCTTTTCCTCTGTAGTGCTCGTCAATACATATTGGTCCGTACTGAAAACTATTTTCTGTTGTGATTTCTTTTCCGTTGAATGACAATATCGGAAAGCGCGCTACCATAACATTGAAAATCTCCCATTGCTCAAAATAAGCCCAACTTCCCGCAAAAGCATTTGCGATGATTTTCTTTTGCTCATTTTCAGCGATAAACATTCCGTTTTGACTGATAATTTCTTCTAGTTGACTCTTAGTAAAGGGCGTAGTGACAAAGCCCTTTTTGCGTTGTTCCTGGGTTAGGTTTCGGTATAAATAGCGTTCTTGCAAGTTTTGAATGCCGTCAATATCAGCTGTAGTTCCTAATCGAGTATGTGTCATTTTGATTTTTTTTGCAGTGTTAAAACTACAAAAAATTTAGCTGATAGAAGCAGTTGGTTAGAGAGTAAAACGAATTATACTATCCTGTATATATTGATTCAGGATAAATTTGCAAAATCCTTCAACAAGAAAACAACCTCAAGAGTATTGAGGTCATTTAATTAAATTCTTTTAACCTAAAAAAATCAATTTTCCTTTGTAGGTGTATTGATGATTTTCTCTTGGTGGTAGATACTCTCTTGATGAATGGCTCTGAAGAAATGGCTGATAAACTCTTGGCTAAGTCCTTTTTCGCGTCCTAAGACAACGAGTTTGTCAAGAATTTCTTGCCAGCGTTGTGCTTGGAGTATGGCTACATTTTGGTCTTTTTTGAGTGTTCCAACTTCTTCTGCAATCAACATTCGCTTGCCAATCACCTCGATGAGTTTTTCGTCAATTTCATCAATTTTGGTGCGCAATTTTGACAGTGAAGAGTTGTAATCAAAATCTTCAGCTGTTTTTTTACGCACTACAAGGCTACTGAGGATCTCTTTTAGGCGCTGTGGAGTTACTTGTTGTGCGGCATCACTCCAAGCTTGGTCCGGACTGATATGTGCTTCAATCATAAGTCCGTTATAGTTGAGGTCTAGGGCTTGTTGCGAGATTTGCTGAATCATATTTCGATTGCCCGTGATGTGAGAAGGGTCACAGATCATCGGCAAATCAGGAAAGCGGCTTTGCATCTCAATGGCAATTTGCCACTCCGGATTGTTGCGGTATTTGGTTTTTTCGTAGGTAGAAAAACCTCTGTGAATCACGCCCAGCTTTTTGATATTGGCATTATACAGGCGTTCTAATCCGCCTATCCAAAGAGATAAATCAGGGTTGACAGGATTTTTGAGCAAGATGATTTTATCGGTGTCTTTTAAAGCATCGGCTATTTCTTGCACGGCAAAGGGGTTGACTGCTGTTCGGGCGCCAATCCATAGGATATCGATGTCGTGCTCGATAGCGAGTTCTACGTGGGCTTTGGTAGCCACTTCTGTAGCCAATAAAAGTCCCGTTTCACTTTTTGCTTTCTCAAGCCATTTCAGCCCAATAGCACCTACGCCTTCAAAACCTCCAGGGCGGGTTCTGGGTTTCCAGATTCCTGCTCGAAGCACGCTTACACCAGCATCTTTGAGCTGTCGAGCGGTGCTGAGCACTTGCTCTTCAGTTTCAGCACTGCATGGTCCGGCAATAACCAAGGGTTGGTTGTGCTCAAAATCATCTAGCCAAGAACTAAAGCTTTTGTCGTTTTTCATTAAATGGATATGGGGTTTTTAATCTCCTGAGGATTATTCTATTTTTGAAACCACACCTTTTTGTTTGTTGGCATCGCCAACCATACTAAATTCAAAAGTATAGGTGTTGTCTTTGGTAGTCAAAATTTTGATGTGTACGCCTTTTTTGTCGTTTCTGCCTTTCGGATTTTTCTTGTGCAGGATATACTCACAGTCATTGATCCATCTCACGTAGGAGGTGTCGATCTTTCCTTCAAAATTTTCGATTTCTAGACTGTCGGTACGCTGAAAAAGAGTAGTTTTTAACTCTCCTTCTATTTCGTGCTCAAACTTAAACTTTCCGGTTTTAAAGTCAGTGCAGTTGCGCTCTTGTTGGTAGCAAGAAGCTAGAGATAAAAATCCCAAACAGATGAAAAATATTCTGATGTAATTAGTCATTAAAAATTCCTTTAGTCATAATGCTCAAGCCTCTAAACATCAGATACATGGCTATCATACAACACGCAATACCCAAAATGAGTATAGGGTAATAAAAGTCGTTGTTCTGATTTTTAAAAGAGCTGTTTATGATGGTTGGCCCTATAAACAACAGTGGCAAACAGATAGCCAAAAGTCGTATTCCTTTGAAAATAGTTTTTTTGTCAGTAGCCATACGATGCAGTATTAAATTAATTTGATGCTAAAGTAGTCAAAAACAACTAAAAACACTCAGTTATTTCCTTGAATAGTTTGGTGCTTCTTTAGTGATAGTCACGTTGTGCGGGTGGCTTTCGTGAATTCCGCTAGAGGTGATTTTTACAAAACGACCAGTTTCTTGTAGTGTAGCCACATCCTTAGCACCACAATAACCCATTCCGGCACGAAGTCCGCCGATGAATTGTTGCATACTCTCGTTGAGCTCTCCTTTATAAGGCACACGTCCAACGATTCCCTCTGGCACAAGTTTCTTTAAATCATCTTCTACATCTTGAAAATAACGGTCTTTAGAGCCGTCTTTCATCGCTTCGACCGAGCCCATTCCTCTGTATGATTTGTATTTTCGCCCTTCAAAAATGATGGTTTCTCCAGGAGATTCTTTGGTTCCTGCCAATAGTGAACCAAGCATTACACTTGATGCGCCTGCAGCCAATGCTTTAGGGATGTCCCCCGTATAGCGAACACCTCCGTCGGCAATGACGGGAACCCCAGTGCCTTTTAGTGCTGCTGCTACTTCTAGCACCGCTGAGAATTGCGGAAAACCAACGCCTGCCACTACGCGAGTCGTACAGATAGAACCCGGACCAATACCCACTTTTACGGCATCAGCACCGTGCTTGACCAAATATAGTGCAGCTTCTGGCGTAGCGATATTACCTACCACTACATCAATTTCTGTGAATTTTGTCTTTACTTGTTTTAGAATTTCAACTACTCCCTTGGTATGTCCGTGGGCGGTATCGATAATCACGGCATCTACACCTGCCTTGACAAGTGCTTCTGCTCTTTGTAGTGCATCGGCTGTCACCCCGATAGCTGCTGCAACGCGAAGTCTTCCGTATTTGTCTTTGTTGGCATTGGGTTTTTGAGAAACCTTGATGATATCTCTAAAGGTTATCAACCCCACGAGTTGGTAGTTTTGGTTGACTACCGGTAGTTTTTCTATTTTGTTTTCTTGAAGAATTCCCTCTGCAGTTTCTAGTGTTGTGCCTTCTTTGGCAGTAACTAGATTCTCAGAAGTCATCACGGCTGTAAGCAACTTAGCATTGTCTTTCTCAAAGCGCAAGTCGCGGTTAGTGACAATGCCTTTAAGGACTTTATTTTCATCTACAATCGGGATACCGCCAATGCCGTATTCTCTCATTGCATTTTTAGCGTCTTCTACCGTTGAAGTTAGCCAAAGCGTCACAGGATCGATAATCATGCCCGATTCAGAGCGTTTTACTTTTTTGACTTCGTGTGCTTGTGCCTGGATAGTCATGTTTTTATGTAGTACGCCGATGCCACCTTCTCTTGCGATTGCAATAGCCATAGCGCTTTCAGTAACGGTATCCATAGCCGCTGAGACGATAGGCACGTTCAGACTGATTTTGCGAGAAAATTTTGATTGGATACTTACTTCTCTAGGTAGTACTTCTGAGTAGTTAGGGATAAGAAGAACGTCGTCATAAGTAAGACCTTCTCCGATGATTTTTGTGTCGTGTGAGTTCATTTGCAATTTGTAGTTGAATTGCATGCAAATTTAATACATTTTAGTTTAATCGAGAAATTATCAGTAGCTATTCTCTGTAAATATTTCAGAACGACTGTGCTAGCTGTTTTTAGAAGATTTTTAGCTAAAAAACTCCGTTGTTTGTTCTGATTATATTTTATACATTTGCCGCATCTCAAAGGGGTGCTCTAAATAACGAGCTGAGATTATACCCAAAGAACCTGGGCAGGTAATGCTGCCAAGGGAAAAGTAACCTAAATCACCGTGTGCACGCTATGGTTTAGGTTGCAAGGACATCAATTTAATTTTACTAACAACAAAGAATAATTACCCCTTTTATTCGTAAAAAACAATTTACGAATGAAAACTTTATTCAAAAACAAGCAGAAAGACTTCAAGACAAGACCTCGTCTTTTACTTTTTAGCGTTTCTTCTCTAATGCTCTCTGCCACGTCTTTTGCGCAAGAGCCAAAAGAAAATGACAGCATCGTTTTGCTCAAAAACCAACTTATCGAAGAGGTTATCGTGTCATCCGTGCGGGCAACTAGCCAAACGCCAGTTACTTTTACAAACATTGACAAAACCGAACTCCAATCGCGAAATCTAGGACAGGATATTCCTACGCTTTTAGGACATTTGCCATCAGTAGTGATGACTACAGATACGGGTAATGGCGTGGGTTATTCTGGAATTCGAGTAAGAGGGTCAGATGCCACCAGGGTGAATATCACCATCAATGGCGTGCCGTATAACGACTCGGAGAGCCATCTGTCCTATTGGGTGAATTTACCTGATTTAGTGTCTTCTGTTGAGAACATACAAGTGCAACGAGGGGTGGGAACTTCAACCAACGGTTCGGGCGCTTTTGGTGCGAGTATAAATTTGTTGACTGATGCCATCCAAGACAAAGCTACGGCAGAGCTATCAAACTCTTTTGGCAGTTACAATACGATGAAGAATACGGTCAAATTCTCTACAGGTCGTATTTCTGATCACTTTGAGCTCTCTGGAAGAGTCTCTAAAATCAAATCAGATGGTTATATCGATAGGGCTTGGGCAGATATGAAATCTTATTTTTTGCAAGGAGCTTATCAAGATGAGCAGCGCATCATAAAAGCGATCGCATTTGGAGGAAATCAACAAACTTACCAAGCCTGGAACGGACTTGAAGACAAAGATAAACTAGAGAATGACAGAACCTATAACACCTCTGGAGAGATGTATGACAAGGATGGCAATTTCATCGGGTTTTATAAAAACGAAACGGATAACTATGAGCAAAACCACTATCAATTGCATTGGAATGAGCGTTTGAATTATAATTGGACTGCCAATCTCGCCTTTCATTATACCAAAGGTGATGGGCATTATGAGAGCTATAAAGGCAAGCAGAAGTTATCAGATTACGGCATTGCACCTGTTGAAATCAATGGTGAACTCATCAAAAGAACTGATTTGATTCGCCAGAAATGGCTAGACAATCATTTTTACGGAACAGTGTTTTCTGCACAGTACAAAAAAGAGCAATGGAACCTGATCTTGGGTGGTGGTTATAACAAATACGAAGGTGACCACTTTGGCAACGTGATTTGGACCAGAGAAATTCCGCTGGATGCGTATGTAAGACAATACTATTTTGATAACTCGACCAAAACTGACCTGAACTTCTACTCTAAGGCAAACTACCAAATCAACAGCAGATGGAACGCCTTTGTAGACCTGCAATACAGAGCGGTCAACTATAGGGCAAACGCTGTAGAAACAGGAGTGATAGATGATAATTTTAGTTTCTTTAACCCTAAGGCGGGTGTTACTTATAGGCTGAATGCAACCAATAATTTGTATTTCTCTTATGCCAAAGCCCAAAAAGAGCCCAACCGAGAGGATTACAAAAACGGAAGTCCGAAGCCCGAGCGGTTAAATGACTTTGAATTGGGGTGGAGGCTTGACAAAAAGCAGCTCAAAATCAACTTGAACGCCTATTATATGTGCTACCAAGATCAGTTAGTATTGACTGGAGCTATTAGCGATACGGGCGCCCCGATACGTGAAAACTCTGGAGATTCGTATAGAATGGGAGTCGAAGCTGACTTGACAATCAGAGCTTCTGACAAATGGATTTTTAGACCTACTATGGCAATTAGTCAAAATAAAAACATCAATTTTTATGCAGAAAGAGATGGTGAATTAAAGAATCTAGGCAACACGGATATTGCCTTTTCTCCGGATGTCATCTTGTCAAATAGTATTGCTTTTATACCTGTGCAAAGCCTTCAAATCTCGTTGTTATCTAAATATGTAGGTGAGCAGTATATGAGTAATTTAGACTTGGATAGCTCTAAACTAGACAGTTATTTCGTCAATGATTTGAATGTGTCGTATGAAATTAAACCAAAGAAGCTTTTTGAAACTATTCGCTTGAGTGCATTGGTGAATAATATTCTGGATGTGAAATACATCTCAAACGGCTATTTTTATTCATATGATGACGACTATTCTGACCCTAATGTGATTACCACGATTGACGGAGCGGGATATTATCCGCAAGCCACTAGAAACTTCTTAGTGGGGTTGACCCTTATCTTTTAAGTGGAAATATACAAGAGTTTGTTCTTAAAGACAAAAGCTTCGGTGATGCACTAGCACAACCGAAGCTTTTGGTTTTTTATAGCATATAAGCCTTCACAACTCAATAAAACTCTCTCCAGTTGATGAATAGCTAAACATTCAAAATTCCCATTTAATGTGGAAGTCTATCCTTAACGACTCCATAAATAAAAGTACCTGCCAAAGCGCCGATCAGAACGATGATAACAGGATAAAATCCTGCGCCAATCAGCACGAATACGGGTCCTGGACAAGTGCCTACCAAGCCCCAACCAAGCCCGAAAAGCGCACCGCCCACTAGATATCTGAATCGCCCTGGTTCTTTAGGATCTATTGATATGGGTGCTCCGCTGGCATCTTTGAGGTTGGTTCTCTTCATGATTTGTATACCGATAATCCCTGTGACTACGGCTACTCCGATGATTCCATACATATGGAAGGATTGGAAGTGAAACATTTCGTAGATTCTATACCAAGAAACAGCTTCAGATTTGACCATAATAATTCCGAAAATAATTCCGAGTACTAAAAATTTGATATAGTTTTTCATCGTCTAAAAAATTAAAGGTAAAATAAGCCAAGACATTACTAATCCGCCCACAAAAAAACCGATTACGGCAATCAGTGACGGGAGCTGTAAGTTGCTGAGTCCTGAGATGGCGTGACCTGAAGTGCAGCCTCCAGCATAACGCGTTCCGAAACCGATCAGTAAGCCACCCACTAGTAGAATAAACAGCATCTTCGGGTTCTTGAGCACTTCCTCGCCAAACAGCGCATCTGGCAGTAATTTCCCCTGAGGAGCATCAATCTTCATGGCTTGAAGTTGAGTTATTGTCTTTGGGTTGAGTTGTACGATATCAGGACTTTCCATGTAGTTATAAGCGATAAATCCGCCGATCATCGCGCCCAAGACCACTATGAGGCTCCAGATTTGAGTTCGCCATTCAAACTTAAAGAAATCGGCTACTTTTCCTGCTCCGCCTATGGTACAGAGCGTTCTGAGGTTAGACGACATTCCGAAAGATTTTCCGAAATAAATGAGTAAAAGCATCACTGCTGCTATCAAAAAACCCGACACATACCAAGGCCAGGTTTGGTAAACTACTTCCATTTTTAACTGTTTGTTTTCTGTTATTCGGCACAAATATATGCTTTAAGTTTTAAGTTTAGGGCTTTAAGTTTGTGTTTAAGACTTCAACTATCGGCTTTAGTTTTGTATTTTTGTAGGCTTTAAATACTTACAATGCTGTACCCCAAAATACCTTTAGCCCAAAGCCTGATCGAATTATTCAGACAAAAGGGAATCGAACATATCGTGATTTCACCAGGTTCTAGAAATGCGCCGCTCACCATTGGTTTTGCTTCAAACCCAAACTTTATTTGTTATAGTATTGCCGACGAAAGAAGTGCTGCTTTCTTTGCTATGGGTATGGCGCAACAACTTCAAAAGCCTGTAGCGGTTGTCTGTACCTCGGGTTCGGCACTTTTGAATTATTATCCGGCAGTTGCTGAAGCTTTTTATGCTCAAATACCACTCATAGTAGTCTCTGCTGACCGGCCTTTGTCAAAAATTGACATTGGCGACGGACAAACCATACGCCAACAAAATGTATTTGAAAATCACATCTTATATAGCGCTAACCTAGCTGAAGAAGCTTCTGTTGCTAACGACCTAAAAATCTGTGAAGCCATAGATAAAGCACAGCTTTTAAAAGGGCCAGTGCATATCAATATTCCGTTTGAGGAGCCTTTGTATGATACTATTGCTGAGCTGAGTTACCAGCCTGTTGTTACCTCAATTCAGGAAGAGCAAATCTCTGTCGAAGATAGTTCAGCTTTTGTCTCGGTATGGAATAAAGCGAAGAGAAAACTGATTTTGGTAGGCGTGAATTATCCCAACCAAATCGACGCGGTAATCATCGAGCAATTGGCAAATGACCCGTCAGTAGTGGTGATGACTGAGGCGACATCTAACTTGCACCATCCTAGTTTTGTCAGCAAAATAGACGTGCTTATCACCCCTTTTGACCAGGAGCAATTCAATGCATTACAGCCAGAGATACTAGTTACGTTTGGCGGCATGATAGTTTCTAAAAGAATTAAATCTTTCCTCAGAAAATACAAACCACAGCAGCATTGGCATATAGATGGCCTTCGCGCGTATGATACTTTTGGGAGTTTGTCACATCATTTTAAAGAAGAACCCAACGCCTTTTTTAAGCGTTTCTTAGCTCAGACAAAAGCAGTGGAGAGTGATTACAAGCGTTTTGTACAAGCGTTCAGCACAATCAGAGCGACCAAGTCTTATGACTTTTCTGTAAATGCTCCGTATTCAGATTTTAGTGTGTTTGAACAAATTGCCCAATCCTTGCCCGAGGAATTGCAACTGCAAATAAGCAATAGTTCAGCCATACGCTATGTGCAGCTTTTTAATCTGTCACCAACTATAGAAGTCTTCTGTAATAGAGGTACAAGCGGGATAGACGGCAGTACTTCTACCGCCGTAGGGGCAGCACTTATTAGTCAGAAACCGGTGGTGTTATTGACCGGAGATGTGAGTTTCTTTTATGACAGCAATGCCCTTTGGAACAAACATACGACAGATAATTTCAAGATAATACTGATCAACAACTCGGGTGGAGGAATTTTCAGGATTTTGCCAGGACACCAAAAGACCGAGCTCTTCAGTACGTTTTTTGAAACAAAACACAACTTAAACGCATCACATCTAGCAAAAATGTTTGGGTTTAATTATTTTCATGCCCAGAACCCGCTTGAGGTTCAAGTAGGGCTAGAGAAATTTTTTCAATGCCAAAGCAAGTGTATTCTAGAGATAGCCACCCCAACAGGTGTGAATGATGTTGTTTTGAGTGACTTCTTTAAAGCGTTGAATTAAGCGTCTTTTCGGCCATATTGCCAATCTCCTTTATTTTGATAACTTTACGTCCAAATTATGTATAAACCTTAAGTAATGAAAAAATCCACACTTATTTTAGCAGGAGCATTGGTACTAACTGTGATTTCCTGCAAAAATGAAACCCAAGAAACCCAAACAACAATGAGCGAAAACCCTTTATTAGTAGAGGCTTTTGATACGCCTTACGGCGTACCTCCTTTTGATTTAATCAAAAACGAACACTTTGAGCCAGCAATGCTCGAGGGTATCAAACAACATCAAGCAGAGATTGAAGCAATTGCAGACAACTCAGAAGCACCTACTTTTGAAAATACTGTATTGGCAATGGAAAACTCTGGTAAGTTGCTCTCTAGAACGGCTTCTATATTTTATAACCTGCTCAGTGCAAATACAAACGAAACCTTACAAGAGATTGCTGAAAGCCTTGCACCTCAACTCTCAGAACATTCTGATAATACGTATCTAAACAGCAAATTATTTGCCCGCGTAAAATCAGTTTGGGATACTAAAGAAAGCTTGAACCTAGGTGTAGAAGAAGCTAAACTTCTCGAAAAATCATACAAGGCATTTGTCAGAAGTGGGGCAAATTTATCTGAAGCTGATAAGGAGAAGCTAAGAAAAATCAACGCAGAGCTTTCGTTGTTATCGCTAAAATTTGGCAACAATATTTTGGCTGAAAACAATAACTACGAATTGGTGGTTGACAGAAAAGAAGACCTAGCTGGACTTCCAGAAGCTATCGTGATGGCAGCTGCACAAACGGCTAAGGATAAAGACAAAGAAGGAACATGGGTGTTTACACTTCAAAACTCAAGTGTGATGCCGTTTTTGCAATATGCAGAAAACCGCGAACTCAGAAAGCAAATCTTAGATGCTTATCAAAACAGAGCTACTTCAGGTGAATATGACAACAATGAAAATGTGAAGAAAATGGCAAACCTTAGGTTAGAGAAATCAAATCTATTGGGTTACAAAAACTTCGCTGACTATTCGCTAGAAGAAACTATGGCTAAAAACCCTGATGGGGTTTATAAATTACTCAACCAACTTTGGGTAGCTGCATTAGACAAAGCCAAAGAAGAAGAGGCAGGAATCAAAAAAATGATGGAAGCAGATGGCATCAAAGATGATGTAAAGCCGTATGACTGGAGGTATTATACAGAGAAAATAAGAATGGCAAAATACAATATGGACGAGCAAGAGCTTGCGCCTTATTTGAGTCTTGCCAATGTTCAGAACGGAGTTTTTGGGGTAACACAAAAATTATACGGATTGCAATATGAGCAAATCGAAGGTGCGCCAACCTATCATCCAGATGCGACACTCTGGAAAGTTAGCGAGGCCAACGGAGATTTCATCGGTGTGCTTTATATGGATTTTCACCCGAGAGACTCTAAAAGAGGTGGCGCTTGGATGACTTCGTATAGCGAGCAAAAAATGATTGACGGAAAACGCATTCCACCAGTAATTTCGATCGTGTGTAACTTCACCAAGCCGGTAGGAGATACGCCAGCACTACTTACGCTTGACGAGGCACTTACATTCTTTCACGAGTTTGGCCATGCGCTTCACGGATTATTGTCAAACGTAAAATACGAAAGCCTTGCTGGAACAAGTGTTTCTAGAGATTTCGTTGAATTGCCGTCGCAAGTCTTAGAAAACTGGGGTTCAGACCCAGCGGTGATGAAAACCTATGCCAAACACTACAAAACAGGAGAGGTTATTCCTGATGCGCTGATTGAGAAGATTGAAGAAGTGGGTACTTTTGACCAAGGATTTGCCACTGTTGAATACCTGGCAGCTTCACTTTTAGATATGGATTACCACACCCAAACAGAGCCAATCACTATCAATGTTGATACGTTTGAGGATATCAGTATGAAGAAAATTGGTCTTACCGATGCGATTATCCCTAGATACAGAAGCACCTATTTTCAGCATATTTTTGCTGGAGGATACTCTGCGGGTTATTACAGCTATATCTGGTCAGGCGTATTGGATACTGATGCTTTTGAAGCTTTCAAATCAACCGAATTGTTCAACCCTGAGAAAGCACAAGCCTTCCGTAAGAATATTCTCGAAAGAGGAGGTACAGAGGATGCGATGGAACTTTACAAGCGCTTTAGAGGTGCTGAACCGAGCATTGAGCCACTACTCAGAAAAAGAGGACTTACCCCTTCAAAATCGAAGCTTAAGAACTAAGCTACTAGTATCTATTTTTTTAGAATAATAGTTGACTTAATAGAAAGAGTTCTGGGACAGTAGAAGTATCTGCTGTCCCAGAGCTTTTTTGTTTTTGGGGAGATTCTAGGATACTTTGTAAGAAAATAATACATTTGAAATAAATAGTGTTTCAGAAACAATAGCTATCAACACGCACCTAACGAACTATGATCAAACCCCTAACTTCGCTGAGATTTATATTTGCACTGATGGTTTTTGCCACGCATTTATTTTTCTTAAAGCAGAGTACCTCAGCGGTTTCAAGAACACTTTATAATTCGGTTTTCTATGAAGGTTATATTGGTGTGGGTTTTTTCTTTATGCTAAGCGGATTTATCTTGGCGTATAACTACCAAGACGCTTTACTCAAAAGACAACGATCCATACAGTCATTTTACCGAGCCAGAATTGCGCGAATTCTGCCACTTCATTTACTCACATTCATCATCGCGCTACCGATGACCTATCAAATATTTGTACAAAACAAAAGTTTGTGGTTGAGCCAAGCACTCACAAACATCACTTTGACACAGAGTTTTATTCCAAACCAAGCTTATTTTCTTTCTTTTAATGCAGTTTCTTGGAGTATTTCAGATGAGATGTTTTTTTATCTTCTCTTTCCAGCCTTAGTGTTGCTTATTCCGAGGCTAACAGGTTTTAAGAGCTATTTGCCTATACTGCTAATTGCCATAATTCCGCTATTGATTTTTGTAATTCCAGACAGCTACTGGTATAAAGTATTTTATATACATCCGTTTGTGCGCATAGTTGATTTTATCATTGGCATAGGAGTTTATAATGTGTATAAAAGCTTTTCTGCTAAAGGGATTAACCTCAATTTTAATGTGATGGAAGTTTCTGCTGTCCTGCTGTTATTTGTGTTTTTCCTGTTTCACGAGCATATTCCTCAAGTAGCCCGCTATTCGTTCTATTACTGGATTCCGATGAGTTATCTGATATTTGTGTTTGCTTTTCAGAAAGGCAACCTCTCTAGATGGCTGTCTAAAAAAACGTTTATATATTTAGGAGAACTGAGCTTTGGGTTTTATATGTTTCATTATCTGGTGTTGCGCTATTTTTTTGTTGCCAATGCAAAATACATAAACATCAAAAGTGATGTGCTGATTATATTTATAATATTTGCTGTTACCTTACTAGTTAGTCATTACAGCTATAAATACTTTGAAACTCCGATGAATAGATATGTGAGGAGATTGTTGAGCAGAATTAGTATGCTGTCCTGTGATAAAGCTTGAACATCAGTGTTTTGAACCTGATGAAATAGCACTTTAATTGACAATATTCAAGAGCGAAAAAAATATAGAAAACAATTTGCAAAAACATAAAAACAATTTGTATATTTGCACCCAGTTTTTCACGAGAACAAGATATAGATTATTACATAAGATTTTTAAAAAATATTGAGCAATGAGCAAAAGAACGTTTCAACCATCGAAAAGAAAGAGAAGAAATAAACACGGGTTTATGGATAGAATGGCTACTGTAAGTGGTAGAAAAGTCCTTGCTCGCAGAAGAGCTAAAGGAAGACACAAGATTTCTGTTTCTTCTGAACCAAGACACAAGAAATAATCATGTTTTTATGTCATACATAATAAAGGGTGTTACTTTTAAGAGTAACGCCTTTTTTTATACCTTTTTTAGAAAAACGACCCAAAAGATTACCCCATACACAACTAACTGATATACTAAATCCAACTGCTATGCGCCTGATATAAACAGGAGTCCAGCCAGAAAAACTAACTACAAAATGCCAAAAGACAACTCCATCAAAACAGTACTCATCATAGGTTCAGGACCTATTGTTATTGGTCAAGCCTGCGAATTTGACTATGCAGGTTCACAGTCAGCGCGCTCGCTAAAAGAAGAGGGAATTAAAGTGATTCTAATCAACTCTAATCCAGCGACTATTATGACTGATCCTGCTATGGCAGATCACGTATATTTGTTGCCGCTCACTACCAAATCTATTGTTCAGATCTTAAACAACCATCCAGATATCGATGCAGTTTTACCGACGATGGGCGGGCAAACCGCGCTTAATCTTTGCTTAGAAGCTGATGAGAAAGGTATTTGGCAAGACCACAATGTCAAGCTTATTGGGGTGGATGTCAACGCGATTAACGTGACTGAAGATAGAGAGCAGTTCAAACAACTGTTGGCTAGAATTGGAATACCAGCAGCACCTGCTCAGACGGCTACCTCGTTCTTAAAAGGAAAAGAAATTGCGCAAGAGTTTGGTTTTCCGCTCGTGATCCGTCCTTCATTTACACTAGGCGGTACTGGCGCCGCATTCGTACATACCAAAGAAGAATTTGACGAGCTGTTGACCAGAGGTCTAGAGGCTTCGCCCATCCACGAAGTGCTTATCGATAAAGCGCTGTTGGGTTGGAAAGAATATGAACTAGAGCTTTTAAGAGACAAGAATGACAACGTGGTGATTATTTGTTCTATCGAGAATATGGATCCGATGGGAATCCATACCGGAGATAGTATCACGGTGGCACCAGCCATGACGCTCTCTGATACAACTTATCAGAAAATGCGTGATATGGCAATAAAAATGATGCGTTCTATCGGTAATTTTGCCGGAGGTTGCAACGTGCAGTTTGCCGTTTCGCCTGACGAAAAAGAAGATATCGTGGCTATCGAAATCAACCCACGTGTGTCTCGCTCATCGGCCTTGGCATCAAAAGCCACGGGTTACCCGATTGCGAAGATCGCTACCAAACTCGCTTTGGGCTATAACTTGGATGAACTACAGAATCAAATAACCAAATCTACTTCGGCACTTTTTGAACCTACGTTAGATTACGTAATTGTAAAAATACCGAGATGGAACTTCGATAAATTTGAAGGCGCAGACAGAACCCTAGGGCTTCAGATGAAGTCAGTAGGAGAGGTGATGGGCATCGGACGCTCGTTTCAAGAGGCATTGCACAAAGCAACCCAATCACTCGAAATCAAAAGAAACGGACTCGGTGCAGACGGAAAAGGATATACCAATTATGAACAAATCATAGAGAAGCTAACCCACGCAAGTTGGGACAGAGTTTTTGTAATTTATGATGCCATAGCCATCGGAATTCCACTTTCGAGAATCAACGAAATCACTAAAATCGATATGTGGTTCTTAAAACAATACGAAGAACTATATCTACTAGAGAAAGAAATCTCTAATTTCAGCATTGATACCTTGCCTAAAGAATTGCTGTTAGAGGCAAAGCAAAAAGGCTATGGAGACCGTCAGATTGCACATATGCTCAATTGTCTCGAGAGTCAAGTGCACAAAAAGAGAGAAGAACTAAACATCAATAGAGTCTATAAATTAGTAGATACGTGTGCGGCGGAATTTATCGCACAGACCCCTTATTATTACTCGACTTTTGAGGCAGAGATAGAGAAGGCTGATGGCTCGCGCTATGTGTCTAACGAAAGTGTGGTTACTGATAAAAAGAAAATCGTAGTGCTCGGCTCAGGACCCAACCGCATCGGGCAGGGGATTGAGTTTGACTACTCGTGTGTACACGGAGTGATGGCTGCACAAGAATGTGGTTACGAAACCATTATGATCAACTGTAATCCAGAGACGGTGTCTACTGATTTTGACACTGCTGATAAGCTCTATTTTGAGCCTGTGTTCTGGGAGCATATCTACGACATCATTCGCCACGAAAAGCCCGAAGGAGTTATCGTACAGCTGGGCGGGCAGACTGCGCTTAAACTTGCTGAGAAATTAGATAAATATGGCATAAAGATTATCGGTACCAGTTATGATGCCCTTGATTTAGCCGAAGACAGAGGACGCTTCTCTGCTTTGTTAGAGGAGCTAAATATACCATTTCCACAGTTTGGTGTAGCCGAAACAGCTGAGGAAGCCTCTAAATTGGCAGATGTTTTAGATTTCCCACTTTTAGTGCGCCCGTCGTATGTATTGGGAGGTCAAGGAATGAAAATCGTGATCAACAAAGAAGAGTTAGAGAAACACGTCATTGATTTATTGCAACAGATTCCAAACAACAGATTGTTGTTAGACCATTATTTGGATGGAGCGGTAGAGGCTGAAATTGATGCTATATGTGATGGCAAAAGTGTCTATATCATCGGGATTATGGAGCATATTGAGCCGTGTGGAATCCACTCTGGTGATAGTAATGCGACACTTCCGCCGTTTAACTTGGGTGAATTTGTATTGCAACAAATAAAAGACCACACTGTGAAAATCGCTTTAGCGCTGAAAACGGTAGGACTTATAAACATTCAGTTTGCCATCAAAGACGATACGGTATATATAATCGAGGCGAATCCGCGTGCATCACGTACGGTGCCGTTTATCTCGAAAGCTTACGGAGAGCCTTATGTGAATTATGCAACCAAAGTGATGTTGGGCGAGAAAAAAGTAACCGACTTCAACTTCAATCCACAACTAAAAGGCTATGCCATCAAGCAACCAGTGTTCTCGTTTAATAAATTCCACAACGTGAATAAGCAACTCGGACCTGAGATGAAGTCAACCGGAGAGAGTATCTTGTTTATCGATAGCCTAAAAGATGATGCTTTCTACGAATTGTATGCTAGAAGAAAAATGTATTTGAGCAGATAATATAACCTTTATCTTGTGAATAAAACCCAAATAATCAGTTGATTGCCTAGTGCTTGACACTGATTATTTTGGTGTAATTATATACAAACAGCCCCAAACCTATGTATAAAAAACTCATTCGCCCGTTATTATTTAGTTGTGATCCTGAAAAAGTGCATCACTTCACTTTCTCTGTGTTGCGTATTGTCAATCGCATTCCGCTTGTTTCGAGTATCGTCAGAAGTTGTTATGCCGTTGAAGACAAACGCTTAGAGCGAGAGGTTTTTGGTTTGAAGTTCAAAAACCCTGTCGGATTAGCGGCTGGTTTTGACAAGGATGCCAAGTTGTATAACGAACTTTCAAATTTGGGTTTTGGGTTTATCGAAATAGGTACGCTGACGCCAAAAGCTCAGGAGGGAAATCCGAAGAAACGCTTGTTTAGACTCAAAGAAGACCAGGCCATCATCAACCGCATGGGTTTTAATAACGGCGGTGTATTTGATGCAGTCAAAAGGTTGAAGAAAAACAAGAACGTATTGATTGGCGGGAATATCGGTAAAAATAAAAACACGCCTAATGATGAGGCTATGGCTGATTATATGATTTGTTTTGACGCCTTGTATGCAGTGGTAGATTATTTTGTGGTCAACGTGAGTAGCCCCAATACGCCCAACCTCAGAGCGCTACAAGACAAAGAACCACTAACACATTTGCTGCAAAGCCTTCAAAACAAAAACCTGACTAAGCCTAAACAAAAACCTATTCTTCTGAAAATAGCTCCTGATTTGACCGATGAGCAATTGTTAGACATCATTGCTATTGTCAAAGAAACTAAAATTGCCGGCGTGATTGCTACCAATACAACCCTTTCAAGAGAAGGTTTAGTATCTGAAAGTAAAACAGAAGCTGGCGGACTCAGCGGAAAACCACTCAGCCAGCGCTCAACTGAGGTCATTCGGTTTTTATCGACCCAAAGCAACCGCGCTTTTCCGATTATCGGGGTGGGAGGTATACATACGCCAGAAGATGCTTTAGAGAAATTAGAGGCAGGAGCAAGCCTAGTGCAGCTCTACACCGGATTCATCTATGAAGGACCGAAATTGATCAAAGCAATCAATAGAAGATTGCTTGATGCATAAGACAAATATATTGTAAGTGCTAAGTTGAGATAATATAAAGCAGTAGACGTATTTGATAAGCTATGCGCGCTATTTTTTATTTACTATATCTTTATGATAAAAGTTTTGTAGATTAGAATCAAAGTCTTACTTTTGCACACTTAATTAAAACAATTACTATTATGAATCATTACGAAACTGTTTTCATTTTGAATCCCGTTTTATCTGAAACTCAGGTAAAGGAAACAGTAAGCAAATTTGAAGATTTTCTTACGACCAGAGGGGCTAAATTTGTATCTAAAGAAGATTGGGGGCTAAAGAAATTGGCTTATGCAATCCAAAACAAGAAAAGTGGTTTTTACCACCTATTTGAGTTCCAAGCACCAGGAGAGATTATTGCTGCTTTTGAAACTGAGTTTAAACGTGACGAGAGAATCATGCGTTTTATCACAGTATCACTTGACAAACACGCTATTTCGTGGGCTGAGAGAAGAAGAGAAAAACTAAAATTAAAAGCTAACTAATTATGGCAACTTTAGAGCAATCTGCAAAAGGAAAAAGAGAAGGAGATATCAGATATCTTACGCCTCTTAACATAGATACAAACAAACAAAAGAAATACTGTCGTTTCAAAAAATCAGGTATCAAGTATATCGATTATAAAGACGCTGATTATCTTTTGAAATTCGTAAACGAACAAGGAAAAATTCTACCGAGACGTCTTACAGGAACATCTTTGAAATACCAAAGAAAAGTATCTGTAGCTGTAAAAAGAGCACGTCACTTAGCGCTTATGCCTTACGTAGCCGATTTATTAAAATAATATATCAATAATATAAGTTGTTGGTTTCTGTTTAAACGGAACCTAACTTCAACTAAAAAAGGACAACAACATGGAAGTAATTCTAAAACAAGACGTAGCTAACTTAGGTTTTAAAGACGATATTATCAACGTAAAACCAGGTTATGGTCGTAACTTTCTAATTCCACAAGGATTAGCAACTATGGCTACGCTTTCTGCTAAAAAGGTATTGGCAGAGAACTTAAAACAAAGAGCTTTTAAAGAACAAAAATTAGTTGATGACGCTAAGAAAATTGCCGAATCACTGAAAGACCTAGAGTTGAAAATCGCTGTGAAAACAGGTGGAGAGAAACTTTTCGGATCAGTTACTAATATTGATGTAGTAGAGGCCCTTGCAAAAGCAGGACATTCAATTGACAGAAAATTTGTTGCTTCAGGAACGATCAAAAGAACCGGAAAATACAATGCTTCTATCAGACTTCACAGAGAGGTTATCGTTGAGTTACCATACGAAGTTGTTGCAGAATAATTAGTTTCTGACAATAACGGCATAAATACAACAAAGGGAGTCTATTATAGTCTCCCTTTGTTATTTCTAAAATATACTAAAATGAAATTTGTAAATCGTTTAGCCTTATTTTTATTAGGCCTTCTAGTAGGTGTACTCTTCTTGATTTTCTTCTTCAAAGGAAAGTTTGGCGATAGAGAGATGTCTTTCTGTTATCTGCCCAACTGTAGGGCGCTGAAGGATATGCGCAGCAAACCCTTCTATTATTCTGATCAAGCTTCTCAGAAGATGAAACAAGGATTATTAGATACGGTGCAACTCAAAGATATTTTCAAGAACGGAGATGTACATTTCAAAAAGAGTAACATTCCGATGGAAGGTGGAAAATACTACCTGATTGAAGGCAAGCTTGACGGCAAGAAAACTATTTTTGTAGAAGTAATCAATACGCCTGAAAAAATCACGCTGAGAGATATTTACGAAAAATAGTAGTAACCGTTCCGATTTCTTTTGATAATTTAGCTTGATTAGTCTTTATTGTTTGTGGTATAAATACTTGAATATCTAATGAATCAGCCTTTAGCAGAACGCATTCGTCCTAAAAGTTTATCTGAATACATCAGCCAATCTCATTTGGTAGGTCAGAACGGATCGTTGTTTTATCAGATTGAAACCGGAAATATTCCGTCACTTATCTTGTGGGGTCCTCCAGGAACCGGCAAAACCTCACTCGCTCAGATTATGGCTGAGCAAAGTAAAAGACCTTTTTATGAGCTCTCTGCGATTCACTCTGGTGTCAAAGATATCCGAGAGATTATCGAAAAAGCAAAACAAAGCGGCGGTCTTTTTACCGCTAAAAACCCAATCCTTTTTATAGACGAGATTCATCGTTTTAATAAATCACAACAAGATTCGCTATTAGCAGCAGTCGAGAAAGGCTGGATAACCCTAATTGGTGCAACTACAGAAAACCCGAGTTTTGAAGTAATTCCCGCACTTTTATCTAGATGTCAAGTCTATGTCTTGAATCCGTTTTCTAGAGAAGACCTAGAGGCCATCCTTAAACGTGCCTTAGCAACCGACAAATACTTGCGCACTAAAGATATTCAGCTTCAAGAAACCGAAGCCTTGTTGCGGCTCTCAGGTGGTGATGCGCGAAGGTTATTGAATATTTTTGAACTCATTGTAAATGCTTCGCCTCAGGATGAAGTGGTAGTGACCAACGAAAAGGTGATGCAGTTAGTGCAGAAAAATACGGTGATGTATGATAAAACCGGTGAGCAACACTATGATATCATTTCTGCTTTTATAAAATCAATTAGAGGGAGTGACCCTAACGGAGCTGTATATTGGCTGGCGCGAATGATTGAAGGAGGAGAGGACTTGAAGTTTATCGCCAGACGATTGCTTATCGCTGCTAGCGAAGACATCGGAAATGCAAACCCTACGGCCCTAGTGATTGCCAATAATTGTTTTCAGGCCGTAACTACTATTGGTTATCCAGAGAGCAGGATTATTCTGAGCCAATGTGCCGTTTATTTAGCCACTTCACCCAAGAGCAATTCTACCTATTTGGCCATCGGCAAAGCACAGCAAATTGTAAGACAAACCGGAGATTTGCCCGTGCCGCTTCACCTCAGAAATGCACCGACCAAACTGATGAAAGAACTCGGATATGGCGAAGACTATAAATATTCTCACGACTATGAGCGCAACTTCGTAGCCCAGCAATTCTTGCCTGATGAGATTAAAGATGCCTTGATTTATGAGCCTCAGAACAATGCGAGAGAAAATCAAACCAAGGAATTCTTGAAAACCCGTTGGGGAGATAAGTATAAATAAAAATTATAAACTAGTTGTTAGCATCTGCTTTTACAGCAACTAGATATTCAGAGAGCTTTTTTCCGTATTTTGATTGTTTGACTTTTGGCGTAAGCGAATTGTAAATTGAGTCTAAGTATTTTGGGTTTGCATCATAAATCTCAGTGATGGCTAAGAACGGTGTTATCTCAGCGTCTGGATTGTTCAAGCAGAAGTTGATGGTGAATTGGTACTTTCGCGTGACAATACCGTCTTCTAGCTTTTTAATACTATCAGCAACTCGGGTGTTTTTTGCCCAATCTGCTTTGATTCTGTTTTCGACCAGCTCAAGATTCTTTTTGTTATAATTTGTGATTACACTCTTGTAATCATTCAGCAATTCTTGGTTCTTGTTTCCAGTGATTTTAGCCTTACCAATAAAATTATCTACATCTGCTGAGATGGTCATCTTTCCTTTTTCTGCAAAGAAGACGATGTTGTTGTCCAGCGAGTTTGATGTTCCCCGGTCTAGAAAAAGATAAATCACTTCTGGTTCTTGGATGTCTAAATAAGTTTCAAATGTTGAGTTTCCGTCAAACTTTACTGATTTAAAGGCTGTGAGTGTAGAGTCTTTGACTCTCTGAAAATAGATTTTACCTTGGTTTAATCCGTTGATGTCTCCTGTTATTAGAAGGTTTCCTTCTTGTTTAGCACAAGAGGCTAGCAAGGCGATTGCCGCAACTGCGTATAAGATGTTTTTCATATATAGATTTGAGTAATAAAAAAAAAGGTCTTTTTTCGTCACCGAAAAAAGACCCCAAATATACTGTTTATTCCAAATACAATTACATGTTTTTGAAAATCGTGCGCATCAAACGATTTTTGTCGTTGATACTTTCTTCTAACGAAATCATTGTTTCAGTTCTGTATACTCCTTCAATATCATCGATAGCAAAGATTACATCTTTAGCGTGTTGTGTATCTCTAGCGCGTATTTTACAGAAAATATTAAACTTACCAGTAGTTACGTGAGCAACAGTAACAAACGGAAGGTCTTTTAGGCGCTCTAGAACAAATTTAGACTGAGAAGTATTGTGTAGATATACTCCTACATATGCGATAAAAGAATATCCTAATTTTTCGTAATCCAACGTAAGTGAAGACCCCATAATAATGCCTGCATCCTCCATTTTCTTTACTCTAACGTGAACAGTACCAGCAGATATCATCAAGTTTTTAGCAATGTCCGTAAAAGGAACTCTTGTGTTATCTATTAGCATGTCTAAGATTTGATGATCAATCTCATCTAAACGAAATTTAGCCATAGTTTTAATTATAAATGATTAAAAAATAATATTTTAGTTATTAAAAGGAAGACCGTTTTTAAACTCTTGACTTCCTATATAAAAATCAGCTTTCTGATTGATTTCGGGATAATCATTGAAGTTGTCAACATACAGTTCTCCTTGTGCATCATATTCATAATGTCCGGAGAAACCCTCAAGTTTACCTATCTCTTTTATAGATGCTTCAAAGTGAATATCTTGGTCTAAAACCTTTTCAGAATAATGAGATGCAAAATTCGTAAAAATATGTTGATTATCATAATTTAATTTGATGTTTTTGTAAATAAAATCAAAAAACATCGTCTTATTGCTCGATATGTTAAAGTATTCTAAATATTTAGTGGTATTATCAGTATCAAATCTTAAATTATACAAACCTGAGAGCAAAGCAATAAACACAAACTTGCGGGTTTCTTCTCGTTGGTAGTCATCTTTAAAATGCCCCGCCTCGATAAGTACTGTCGGAATGCCATTTTGTTGTACGGTATCACCAATACAATTGATGTTAAAACCATCGTCATATCGGCCTATTTGATTCGGAATATATGTTTGTAAGCAGTCATTCATATAGGCGATCAGCTCCATTGCCTTTTTTCTAGTGTCATTTATTTCTTTCTCTAGGTTATAAGAAGGCGATAAAAATGAGATAGTTGCTGGTTTATCAGTCTCCTCAACGCCAAAGATTGTGCGTTGGTCGTGGAGGTTAAAACAGAAATCAGGTCTGAAGTCATCGAGACACTTTCGCAAGACTTGACTCTCGGGTTGTGATAAAGTTTGAGCATCTCTATTTAAATCCACATCATTGGCATTGTTTCGGGTCCAGACTTCTGCACCATCAGGATTCAGCATTGGTATAATACTGAAACTGAATTTTTGTAACAGCTCGTATGCCGCTTCTGATTCTAAGAAATTGAATAGGTCTAATAGTGCCTTGGTAGTGGTTGATTCGTTGCCGTGCATTTGGCTCCACATCATGATTTTATGTGTGCCTTTTCCTTTTTTGTATACGTATATAGGCTTACCTAAAACAGATGTGCCTAATACGCTTACTTCAGAATTACTTTGTAATCGCAACAAAACAGGCTCGATATGCGCAAGGGCGACATACCTCTGGCTGACTGAAAGTTCTTTGTTTTGCGTATAAATGCTATGATAATTCATATTTCTGAGAATAGGAAAACAAAAATACAAATTAGTTTTCATAATAGTAAACTTTTTTGATTAAAGCCTATATTCGTTGCTGCCTGGGTAGAAATATAGAATTTAGTTGGTATAATTATTGAAGCTCCTTTAAAATTGTTTTCGGTTTATATCTTTTTTGTAAATTTGAACTAATAAAGAATAGAATAATCTTGCTTTAAACCCTTAAAATCATTGCTTATGAAAACTATAAAAATAATTTCTGTAGTGCTGTTGCCTTTGTTGTTTTTGGCATCATGTGCTTCGGTGCGTGTTTCTGCAGATTATGACAAATCAGTTGATTATACGCAGTATTCTACCTATGCTTTTTATAAAGACGGCGTCGAAAAAGTCAAAATAAATGATCTGGATAAAAAGAGAATCCTCAAAGCTGTAGAAAGAGAACTTCAGGCCAAAGGCATGACTGCTTCTGCAGATCCAGATATATTGGTCAACTTCTTTACTGACGCTACTGAGCATATCAACGTAGATCAATGGGGTTATGGTTTTGGTTATTACGGCATCGGTTGGGGCACGTCTTATAATAATGTGTATAAAACCACAGAAGGCACTCTTTATATCGATCTAATTGACGCCAAGAAAAAGGAACTGGTTTGGCAAGGGGTAGGTGAAGGAGCTTTAACCAAGGACATAGAGAAAAAAGAAGAGCGCATCAACGAATTTGTAGCGCGAATCTTATCTAAATACCCGCCTCACCAAAATCAAAAATAGTATGTGTTGCTATAGTATCAAATAGCTTGCAGTGCTTTGATCTCATCGCGTAAACGAGCAGCCTGGATAAAGTCTAATTCTTTGGCTGCTTTTTCCATGTCTTTTCTCTTGGCTCTGATGCGCTTCTCTATCTCTGTTTTTGGGAGTAGTGATAAATCTTCTTTTTTATTGATGGCGTTGAGGTCATAATGAAATTCAGTAATGGCACTTCTCACCAGTGGGTTATCTACCAGCTTTCCTTTTAATGCCGTAGGGACCAAATTGTGTTCTTTGTTATAGGCTATCTGTTTTGACCTTCTATACTGTGTGTCATCGATGGTCTTTTGCATGCTATTGGTGATCTTATCGGCGTATAGAATTGCTTTTCCGTTGATGTTTCTAGCTGCTCTACCCACGGTTTGGGTAAGTGATCGGTGGCTTCTCAAAAAACCTTCTTTGTCGGCATCGATGATGGCCACTAGCGAAACTTCTGGCAAGTCGAGTCCTTCTCTGAGCAAGTTGACCCCGATAAGCACATCGAAGATTCCCTTTCTGAGGTCTTGCATAATCTCAACCCTCTCTAGTGTGTCTACATCTGAATGCACATAACGACATCTGATGCTTAGCTTGGTCAAGTATTTAGTCAATTCCTCAGCCATGCGTTTGGTGAGTGTAGTAACTAATACCCTTTCGTCAGCTTCTGTTCTGAGGTTGATTTCTTCAATCAAATCATCTATTTGATTCTCACTTGGGCGCACTTCTATAACAGGGTCGAGTAATCCGGTAGGGCGAATGATTTGCTCTACATATACGCCTTCTGACTTCTGAAGTTCATAATCAGCAGGAGTAGCGCTCACGTATAACACCTGGTTTTGCATCGCTTCAAATTCCTCAAACTTCAGTGGTCTGTTGTCCATCGCTGCCGGAAGTCTAAAGCCGTATTCAACCAAGTTCTCTTTTCTCGAGCGGTCACCGCCGTACATCGCGTGAACTTGCGAAATCGTCACGTGAGATTCGTCAATAACCATCAAGTAATCATCTGGAAAATAATCTAACAAACAAAAGGGTCTTGTGCCGGGCAAACGCCTGTCTAGATACCTTGAGTAGTTCTCAATTCCAGAGCAATAGCCCAATTCTCGAATCATTTCTAAGTCAAAATTTGTGCGTTCTTCTAAGCGTTTTGCCTCTAGGTGTTTGCCGATAGATTTGAAATAGTCTACTTGTTTGACCATATCTTGCTGAATTTCCCAAATAGCGCCTTTCAGAATATCGGGTGAGGTCACAAACATATTGGCGGGGTAGATGGTTATGCGTTGTCTGCTTTCTATTCTAAGCGAACTCACCGGGTCAAAGGTTTCTATCTCTTCGATATCATCACCAAAGAAGTGAATCCTAAAAGCATCGTCAGAATAGGCGGGATATACCTCTACTGTATCGCCTTTTATTCTGAAGTTTCCGCGACCAAAATCGGCTTCAGTTCTGGAGTATAAGCTTTGCACTAGCTGCTGTAAGAGTTTGGTTCTAGAGATAGTTTGGTCAACTATTAGTTCGATTACATTTCGTTGAAATTCAACTGGATTCCCGATACCGTACAGACAAGAGACAGAAGCCACCACTAGCACATCGCGCCTTCCAGAGAGCAGGGCAGAGGTAGTGGAGAGTCTCATCTTCTCTAACTCTTCGTTAATGGATAGGTCTTTCTCGATATAGGTGCCAGAAACAGGAAGGTAAGCCTCGGGCTGGTAATAGTCGTAATAGGATACAAAGTACTGCACCGAGTTGTTCGGGAAGAAGTTCTTAAACTCTGCGTATAGCTGTGCAGCCAAAGTTTTGTTATGTGCCAATACCAATGTGGGGCGTTGCACCTCTTGAATCACGTTGGCAACCGTAAAGGTCTTTCCAGAACCAGTTACCCCTAATAGGGTCTGGTACTTCTCATCATTTAGTATTCCCTGAGTTAGTTTGGCAATTGCCTGAGGTTGATCTCCGGTGGGTTTATAATCTGATACGACCTGAAAATTCATAGTGCAAGAGTAGCTTTGTAGCTTGCAAAGTTACGAAGTTTTTGACTCTCTTACCTAATTGAAACAAGGCTCTTTAGCTTTGTGTGGGTGTTAATTAAACTACAATTACTTTTGGTGGAGCTGTGCAGTAAGTAGGATCTGAAGTCTTGTTGTGGTGAGTTGACTTATCTCATTCGACGCAAGTCTCTTTCGTTTAAGATGGTTATCTTTTTGCCTTTAAGGTCGATGAGTCCTTCCTTTTTGAAGTCAGACAGCAGGCGTATACAACTCTCGATGGCCGTGCCCACGATGCTGGACAAATCTTCTCTTGAAAGCTGGATGCGCAAGTTGTTATCGGGGTCTTTGCCAAAGTTGTCTTGCAAATAAAGCAGTGTATGTGCCAAGCGTTCTCTGACGGTTTTCTGAGCCATATTCACCAATCCGTTGTCGGCTTCTTTGAGGTCGTCGCTGATGGTTCTGAGTACTTCAAGGGCAAAATTGCTGTTGTTTACAAAGTGATTCATCACCTCAGCTTTGGGTACAAAGCAAACCTGCATGTCTTCTAGTGCGGTAGCAGTAAGGTTAGTGGTTTCATCGCTAAGGAGTGAGCGCTGTCCTAGGAGTTCTCCCTTAGAGACCAGCTTTACGATGTGGCTACGACCGTTATCGCTTAGTTTAGAGACCTTGCAAATACCTTCTTTGATACAGAAAATACCTGCCAAGACTTGTCCTTCTTGAAAGAGGTGTTCTCCTTTTTTGATCACAGAAGAGGTCTTACAGTTAGATATCCTTACAAGGCTTTCTTTATCGAAAACTTTTAGGGCACTTAAATCTTTAATAATGCATTGACTGCACTTGCTCATGTAAACTTTTTATTTGTAGTGGTTGGCTACAAAGGTAAGTGAATTATGATAATTATCATATTTTAATTTCTTAAAAAGACGCAATTTTGCACCCACTAAATCAGCAAATTAGCTTATGGAATCAAATCATTGTTTCCATTGTGGAGAACATTTTTCTGAAAGAGAAAGAATTACTTTTGACAATAAGTCTTTTTGTTGCGTGGGATGCAAAACGGTCTACGAAATTTTCAGCCAAAATGACCTGAGCTCTTACTACGATTTCCAGAATGCTCCCGGAGCCACTCCACAAGAAATACAAGGAAAGTACGACTTCTTAGACAACCCCAAGATCGCAGATAAATTATTGGATTTCCAGGAGGATAACTTGCAGATTATCACCTTATACATTCCGCATATACACTGTAGTTCTTGCATTTGGATACTCGAAAACCTGAATAAACTCCTAGAAGGAGTCATCAGTTCTCAGGTAAACTTTGCCAAGAAAACAGTCAAAATATATCTCAACCCTAACACCACAAGCTTAAAAAGCATAGTGCTCTTGCTGTCAAAAATCGGTTATGAGCCGTATATCAGCTTAGAAAACTTTGAAGCCAGAAAGCCAAAAGTGGACAGAAGTCTGATGTACAAAGCCGCCATCGCCTTTTTTTGCTATGGCAATATTATGATGTTGTCCTTCCCAGAGTACTTCGGGAACTTTGGTATGGATGACTATTGGTTGGGCGAATACAAGCCTTTTTTTAGGTGGTTAATCTTTATTCTAGCCCTGCCCTCCTTCTTTTATTCGGCTAGTGTGTATCATAAGGCGGCATTTCAGAGCATTAAAATGAAGACTCTTGACATCAACGTGCCGATGTCATTAGGGCTTATCGTGATGTTTATCAGAAGTACGGTAGACATCATTTTCGATTACGGTCCTGGTTTCTTTGACGGATTGACCTCTTTGGTGTTCCTGATGTTGGTGGGTAAGTTGTTCCAACAAAAGACCTATGCTTTCCTGTCTTTTGAAAGGGACTTCAAGTCTTATTTCCCCATAGCGGTAACCAAGATAGCGCCTGATAAAACCGAGTCTTCCATCTCGGTCTATGACATTGAGAAAGGAGATAGGCTACTGATCAGAAACCACGAATTACTGCCTGTTGACGGCATACTACTCAGCGAAGCAACCCAAATAGATTACAGTTTTGTCACCGGAGAAGCCGAGCCTATTACTAAGAAATCAGGCGATAAACTCTTTGCTGGTGGAAAGCAAATCGGTAGTATGGTAGAGATGCAGGTACTGAATTCAGTGTCGCAGAGTTACCTCACCCAGTTGTGGGACAATGAAGTATTCGACAAGAAAAGCCAACAGCCTTATAAGACTTTAATCACCAAAGTCAGTCAATATTTTACCCCTATCTTATTGGTCATAGCCATTTCGGGCTTTGGATTCTGGATAGTCAGAGATACCAATACCGCTTTTAACGTGCTGACAGCCGTGCTGATTATCGCTTGTCCATGTGCTTTGGCGCTGACCACGCCTTTTACTTTAGGCAACGTGATTCGGATATTTGGCAATAAGAAATACTACCTCAAAAACACTACGGTGATTGAGCAAATGGCGAAAATTGACACTATCGTATTTGACAAAACCGGCACCATCACTTCTAATCAAAAGAACCTCAGCATCGCATACGAAGGTAAAACGCTGAGTCCGACAGAGCTAAACTTAGTCCGCAGTTTGGTGCACGCCTCTAATCATCCGCTGAGTAGAAAGCTATACCATTACTTGCCCAAGGCTGAAAACCTTGCTATTATTGGCTTTGAAGAGCTACCCGGAAAGGGAATTGCCGGAGGCATCGACGGAAAACTAGTGAAGGTGGGTGCAGCAAGCTTTGTAGGTGCAGCGCTTCAGCAAGACGTTAGAACTAGTGTTTTTGTGAGTATCGACGACCAGTATTACGGCGAATTTATATTCCCAACTACTTATAGAAAAGGACTCAAAGAATTATTCGAGAAACTCAGCAAGAACTACCACATAAAAATCCTCTCAGGTGATAATGCAGGAGAGCGCGAAACCCTAGCGCAATTGTTGCCCAAAGGCGTAGAAATGGTCTTTGATCAAAAGCCCGATCAAAAGCTAAAATTTGTGGAAGCCCTGCAAAAACAAGGACATAACGTGATGATGATAGGCGACGGACTCAACGATGCGGGTGCCTTGGCACAAAGCGATGTGGGAATTTCTATCTCTGAAGACGTGAACATCTTCTCGCCCGCCTGTGACGGAATATTGGATGCCTCTAAGTTTGAGAAAATAGATCAATTCTTGTTGATGAGCAAAAAGGCGATGACCATTATCAAAATCAGTTTTACCTTGTCGTTGACCTATAACGTAGTGGGTATTTCCATCGCACTGATGGGCTTCTTATCACCACTTATTGCCGCTATATTGATGCCCATCAGCACCGTAACCATCGTCGGATTTGTCACTCTAGCCTCTAACCTTTGGGCAAGGAGTATTCTAAAGGATAAAAAGCACTAATCTCTGATTTTTTATTGAGCTTCAGCTGGGGTTTATCTCTGCCCTTAGTTTTGTTTAAATAGATGCAATATAGATAGGGATGTGACAGCGGTGTTTTCTTGTTTTATTAGTAGCATATTTAATATATTTTAGATAAATTTGACAGAATGAGATAAAAGTTATACTTTTATTAAGACATTATTTATCGGTAATTATAGTGATGGGGTATGACAAATGTCATAGTTTGCACTAGTGCACGTTTTTATCTTTGCCGTAAGATTCAAAAATACTATGGGCGTTATTTATTTTCTTATTACCGTAAGTATTATCATTGCTGCTTTCTTTGTGTTGGCATTTATAAAAGCAGTAAAATCAGGACAGTTTGATGATGACTACACACCCTCGGTGCGCATGCTTTTTGACGATGAGTTAAAGCCTACCAAAAACACCAAAACTGAATCGGACAAAACAAAAACCAAAAATCAGAAATCTAATACAAAAACAGACAAAAACAGTTAATTTATGGAAGTACAACAGTTTTATTACGACAACAAGATTGTAAAGAATTTCCTTTACGCTACAATCATATTCGGTGTTGTTGGGATGTCGGTAGGGCTACTGGTAGCTTTTATGTATCTCTTTCCGAATGTCACAGAGGGTATTCCGTGGCTGAGTTACGGTAGGTTACGACCTCTGCATACTAACGCCGTAGTTTTTGCCTTTGTGGGTAATGCTATTTTTGCAGGTATTTACTATTCGTTGCAAAGGCTTCTAAAAGCCAGAATGTATAGTGATGTATTGAGTAAAATCCACTTTTGGGGATGGCAATTAGTTATCGTAGCAGCGGCTATTTCGCTTCCGATGGGGTATACCTCAACCAAAGAATACGCAGAATTAGAATGGCCTATTGATATTCTTCTCACTATTGTTTGGGTGGTTTTTGGTATCAATATGATTGGTACAATTCTTAAAAGAAGAGAAAGACACTTATATGTTGCTATTTGGTTTTACTTGGCTACGTTCGTCACGATTGCACTACTTCATATCGTGAATAGCTTGGCTGTACCTGTGAGTTTGATGAAGAGTTACTCGGTATATGCTGGGGTTCAAGATGCACTAGTACAATGGTGGTACGGGCATAACGCTGTGGCGTTCTTCTTGACCACTCCGTTCTTAGGTTTGATGTATTATTTCGTGCCTAAAGCAGCTAACAGACCTGTCTATTCATACAAACTATCAATCATCCACTTCTGGTCGTTGATATTCATTTATATCTGGGCAGGACCGCACCATTTGCTGTACACGTCACTACCAGAATGGGCGCAAAACTTAGGGGTTGTATTCTCTATCAGTTTGCTTGCACCATCTTGGGGAGGTATGATCAACGGATTATTAACCCTTAGAGGAGTATGGGACAAGGTTAGAGAAGAGCCTGTATTGAAGTTCTTCGTAGTGGCACTTACCGGTTATGGTATGGCTACCTTTGAAGGACCAATGCTTTCGCTTAAAAACGTCAACGCTGTAGCTCACTTTACAGACTGGATCGTAGCACACGTTCACGTTGGAGCAATGGCTTGGAACGGATTCTTTACCTTTGGTATGATTTATTGGTTGATACCGAGAATGTTCAAAACACAACTTTACTCTAAGGCTTTGGCTAACTTCCATTTCTGGATTGGTACCTTGGGTATTATACTCTATACTGTTCCGTTATACGTAGCAGGCTTTGTTCAACACCAAATGTGGAAAGACTTTAACCCAGACGGTACGCTTAAGAATAACTTTATGCAAACCGTTGAAGCCATTATGCCAATGTATTGGATGAGAGCTATCGGAGGTACACTTTTCATCTTGGGTATGCTTGTACTTTGCTACAACGTGATTATGACTATTAAAAGAGGTCAGAAAGTTGAAGACGAATTGGCTGAAGCACCAGCACTTACTAGAATTAAGAGCGGTAGAATTATCGGAGAGCGCTTCCACGCATGGTTAGAGCGCAAGCCAGTACAGCTTACTATATTGGCTACTATTGCGGTATCTATTGGGGGAGCGATTCAAATCATCCCTACGCTTATCGTAAAATCAAATATACCGACCATCGCCACTGTCAAGCCGTATACGCCACTTGAGCTTCAAGGACGTGACTTGTATATCAGAGAAGGTTGTGTTGGGTGTCACACGCAAATGGTGCGCCCGTTCCGCCACGAAGTAGAGCGCTACGGAGAGTACTCTAAATCAGGTGAGTATGTGTATGACCACCCGTTCTTATGGGGTTCTAAACGTACAGGTCCAGACTTGCAACGCGTAGGAGGAAAATACAATGACAACTGGCACTTTAACCACATGTGGGATCCACAGTCTACCTCTACTGGGTCTATTATGCCTAGCTATAGATGGATGTTCAAGAACAAGGCAATGGATCACTCGGTTATAGAATCTAAGATGAGAGCTTTACAGAAAATTGGTGTAGACTATACCGATGAGGATGTTGCCAACGCACAAGCGAGCATCAAAAAACAATCAGAAAAGATTGAGAAGAACCTACACGGTGACCCTGAATTTGTAAAAACATACGAGCAAAGTAAGAAAGATGCTGCCGCAAATGGTGAGGAATTCATTCCGATGAGCCAAAGAGAGATTACGGCGCTTATCGCTTACCTGCAGCGTTTGGGTACTGATATCAAGATTAAAGAAGCAAAATAATGACATAATTTGAGTTGTGAGACCCTGCAGAGCTTTGGAGGGTCTTGCAAATCAAAGCTAAAAAAATAAAGAAATTATGCTGAAATTTATCAAACAAAATCTAGAGACCATAACCGGAGTAGAAATCTATCCGATTATCTCATTGCTGATATTCTTCTTGTTTTTTGTATTGCTCATCTGGTGGGTAGCGACATACAAGAAAGAGAAGGTTGATCATTTAGGCAACTTGCCTTTAGACGATAATTAATAAAAAGAAACATTCAACAGAAATAATATAATAGGTTATGAGAAAACTAATTCCTGTATATGTAAGAATACCCCTGATACTATTCATCATTGCCTTTGCAATAGAGTGTTTTGTAGATTCGGGAGACAAGCCTGCTTTTATTGAATACCCAATTGTATCGATTCTCTTAGGAGCGGTATTGTTTATTTTATTGGCGATAGAAACAGTGCTGAATGCTTTTGACACCATCACGTATAGTATAATGTCAGAAGAGCAAAGAATAGCACACGACAAAGAAACTAGAGCAGTGACTAGTATTACTGCACTTCCGGGCTATAAACGACTGATGAAAGCATTGACCAAATCAGGTGAGCCAGGCGATGAGGAAACCTTGTTGATGGACCACGATTATGACGGAATTAAAGAGTTAGACAACGTGCTTCCTCCGTGGTGGGTGTATTTGTTCTGGGGAACTGTTATCTGGGGAGTAGGCTATTTTGCTTACTACCATCTCTTTGACGGTGAAAACCAATACCAAGAATACGAAAGAAAAAACACTGAGGCTTTAATAGCTATTGAAGAGTGGAAGAAGACAGCACCTGACTTAGTTGATGCCAGTAGTGTAGTTTTACTGACTGAAGCCGCTGATATCAGCGCCGGTAAAGCTATCTATCTAGAGAGCTGTGTGGCTTGTCACTTGGCTGATGGTGGAGGAAGTATAGGTCCTAACCTTACGGATGACTATTGGATTCTAGGCGGAGGAGTGAAGAATATCTTCCATACAATCTCTGAAGGAGGACGTGAAGGAAAAGGGATGATTCCTTGGAAATCAGAACTTAAACCATTGCAAATACAACAAGTCGCAAGTTATATCGTGACCCTTGGTGGTACCACTCCAGCTGCTGGCAAAGAGCCAGAAGGGGAGATTTGGAAAGACGAAGAGACCACTGCTGATGAACCAGCAGTTGAAGCAGCTGATGAAGCTGTCTCTTCAAATGAGTAGTAGGAATAAAAAAAAGCATACAACATTATGGCCGATTTCAATGATGACTCTTTTAGAGACACGATATCAACAATAACAGAAGACGGAAAACGAGCTTGGGTCTACCCTAAGAAACCCTCAGGAAGATATTTTGATAGGCGAAAAATCGTGAGTTACATACTGCTTGCCATGTTGTTTTCGTTTCCTTTTATCAAGATAAATGGCTATCAATTTATATTGTTGAACTTCCCTGAAAGGAAGTTCAACATATTTTCAATACCATTTTTCCCTCAAGATTTTTATCTATTGATGCTTTCGATGGTGGTCGGAGTGGTGTTTATCACCCTGTTTACCGTTGCCTTTGGGCGAATCTTCTGCGGATGGATTTGTCCGCAAACCATCTTTATGGAGATGGTGTTCAGACGTATTGAGTTCTGGGCAGAAGGCGATAGAAACGCACAAATAAAACTAGACAAACAAGAATGGAACGCAGAGAAAGTGCGCAAGAAGTCATTAAAGTGGTTTCTGTTCTTTATAGTGTCTTTCTTGATTGCCAATGTGTTTTTGGCTTACCTTATAGGTAGCGATAGAGTGATTGACTTGATTACCGGAGGTCCTTTAAACAGTGGTAAAACCCTTATAGGACTCCTTATATTCACAGGTGTATTCTATTTTATATTTGCTTGGTTTAGAGAACAAGTATGTATTATCGCTTGTCCTTACGGAAGACTTCAAGGCGTACTGCTAGACAACAAATCTATAGTAGTGGCTTATGACTACGTCAGAGGAGAAAAAGAAAGCGGTAGAGCGAGAATCAATAAAAAAGAAGATAGAGTAGAAGCAGGTTGGGGAGATTGTATTGATTGTAACCAATGTGTAGTGGTATGCCCAACCGGGATTGACATCCGCAACGGGACACAGCTCGAGTGTGTGAACTGTACGGCTTGTATTGATGCCTGTGATGACGTAATGGATAAAGTGGGCTTTGATAGAGGACTGATTCGGTTTGCATCTGAAGACGAAATCTCTAAAAATAAGAAATTTAGCTTCTCACCACGTCTAAAAGGATATACAGCTGTGTTGTTTATTCTTATGGGTGTGCTCACCGGAATGTTGTTCTTAAGAAGCGAATTGCAAGTAACCGTGCAGCGTTTGCCAGGTCAGCTATACGAAGTCAAAGACAGTGGTACTATCAGCAACGTATATACTTATCGCGTGATCAATAAGACCTCACATGATTATCAGGACATTCACTTTAAGTTATTGAGCCCAAAAGGGACAATTACAGTGGTGGGTCATGAGAACTTTAAAATAGAAAAAGAAACAGAGGTTAAGGGAACACTCTTTGTAGAGGTGAACCCATCAGAGTTGAGTGTTGACAAACAGAAGTTAGAGATAGGAGTTTATGACGGCGAGGTGCTCGTCGAAAAGATCAAAACAAACTTCTTGAGTCCGAGAAAGTTCAATTAGCAGTGTGCGCGTTGAAATAACAAATTAAATCAAGTAAGATTATGAAGTGGGTAGTTTTTGCTTTTGCACTTTTTATTACATTTATATTGTATTTTGTAATTAAAGTACAAACCGATAGTCAGTATGACAACCAATTGGTTCTAGAGAATTATTATAGCTACGAGACAGCTATCAACGCTCAGAACGAGAAAACACAGAATGCCAATAACCTAGAAGACAAATTGACTATCACCGCTCAAGATGACAAGTCAATATCGATTCACTTCCCAAAGCAGTTTGAGGCTGCTAAAATTACAGGAGTGATTACGTTATACAGACCTTCAGATAAGAACTTAGACTTTGAAATACCTATTTCGCTATCTTCATCTGAGTTGCGTATTCCAGAAAATCTTTTAGCCGATGGGCGTTGGGATGTGAACATAAACTGGGAATACGAAAACACAGCTTACTACAGCACAGAGAGTCTAAAACTATAAAATAAAACTTTTATTATTTGTTAGTATCAGCACTCATATTCGGGTTGTTATCGAGTCTGCATTGCGTGGGTATGTGTGGGCCAATTGCCCTTATGCTACCTGTCGATAGACAGAACAAGTCAAGGAAGACATTTCAGATTATCCTTTATCATACAGGAAGACTTTTAAGCTACGGTACTTTAGGTTTGATTTTTGGTTTAATAGGGAGGAGTTTATATCTGGCGGGAATACAACAAAGATTATCTATTGTTATCGGAGTTTTAATGATTGCCGTAGCCCTAATTCCGGAACGTGTTTTTGCCAGATATAACTTTTCTAAACCTGTTTACAGAGCCATTTCGTGGGTGAAATCAAGCCTAGGCAAACAATTCAAAAACAAATCCAATAAATCGATATTTATCATCGGTATCCTCAATGGGTTTTTGCCTTGTGCGATGGTGTATATCGCGCTCTTTGGTGCCATAGCTACACAAAGTGTCACGCAAGGCATAGTGTATATGCTGTTGTTTGGGCTTGGTACTATTCCGCTGATGAGTTTGGTTATTTACTTCAGTGCCTTTATTAGAAACAGAATAGGCAAGAGGTTTGCAAGGATTATCCCTTATGTGATTGTGCTCTTCGGAATACTGTTTATCCTCAGAGGACTTGGATTGGGGATTCCTTTTATATCGCCCTCTAATCTTCAGCTATTTGTCAACGAGAATGCCAATTGCGGGATATACTAGTATTTATAATTGCATCGTGCTTTAACTACATCTTCTATTGCTGCCAGAAGCTAAGGGTTGAAGCAATTAGTAAGACAATCTTTTAGATAGTATTGATAGGTGAGGATTACTTATTCTTGATATAGATGTGTCGTATGTTATTTTCTCCTGTTTCTTTCTCTTGAATTTCAAATTCACCAATTTTCTTTATCAGTGGGTATAGCTTCTGGAAACCATAATTTCTTGGGTCAAAGTCTGTTTTCTTTTTGATGATATAGCTGCCTAATGTACCTAAGAACGCCCATCCATCGTCATCTGAAATCTCATCGACACTCTCTTTGATCAGCTTGATCAGCTTGTGGTCTATTTTGCTTACTGAACTAGATTCAGCCTTAGTGCCTTGTTGCTTCTTAGGTTTCTCGGCAGAGTCTGTTTCTTCTGCTCTTCTCAGAATTTCTATATAGATGAATTTATCACAAGCGGTAATAAAGGGTTGGGGTGTTTTTCTCTCTCCAATGCCGATGACAAACATAGCTGCTTCTCTGAGTCGGGTGGCTAGTCTTGTGAAATCACTATCGCTAGAGACAATACAAAATCCGTCTACTTTTTCTGAATATAGCAAGTCCATAGCATCGATAATCAGTGCGCTATCGCTCGAGTTTTTCCCTGTAGTATAGCTATATTGTTGTATGGGTGTAATCGCGTTTTCAAGCAATACGCCTTTCCATCCTGAGGCTGTTTGTTTGGTCCAATCGGCATAGATACGCTTGATGGTTGGGTTGCCATATTTGGCAATTTCGTTGAGCATTTCTTTGACGTGTGCATAGGGTACGTTATCTGCATCGATTAAGACTGCTAGTTTTTTATCTTTCATTTCTTCTTTTTATATAGGCTAAAGATACATTATAATTGTTTCTTTTCTTGAATTATAGTTTAGTGATAGCGTATCTTTTTTATCATAGTTTTGAACTTCAGTATTAATTAAAAAAGCCTGACAGCTAGCTGTCAGGCTTTTTTTGATTGATTATTCTTCTGTTCTGATTGCCAATCGGAAACCTTCTCCGTGTACGTTTACAATTTCAACATTAGGGTCTGGTTTTAGATACTTACGCAATTTAGCAATATAAACATCCATACTACGAGACGTAAAATAGTTGTCATCTCTCCAGATTTTAGTAAGTGCTAATTCTCTTGGCATTAAATCATTTTCGTGTAATGCAAGCATTTTTAGCAATTCACTTTCTTTAGGCGAAAGTTTTATTGGCTCTTCTTCTCTGAAAGTCAAGAAGCGAAGTTTAGAATTCAAGTGGAAATCTCCGATCTGGAATTCAAACTTCAAGGTGTCAATTTTGTTGGTCTCAATAGTTTTTCTCTGAATGATATTATGGATTTTTGCCAATAATACTTCAGAATCAAAAGGCTTGTTTAGGTAATCATCTGCACCTACTTTATAACCTTTTAGTACATCTTCCTTCAAAGTTTTGGCAGTCAAGAAAACGATAGGGATATCTGAGTTCTTATCTCTAATTTCTTTAGCTAATGTAAATCCGTCTTTATAAGGCATCATTACATCTAGGATACAAAGGTCAAAAGAATCTTTTTTAAATTTCTCTAATCCTTCCATTCCGTTCTTTGCTAGCGTAACTTCAAAGTTGTTTAACGATAGGTAATCTTTGAGGATAGCCCCAAAATTAGCATCGTCTTCTGCTAATAAGATTTTTTTACTTGTTTCCATTTTGTTTGTGTTTTGTTTGTGTTTGTATTCTTTTGTGTTTGTGTGTATTCTTAATTTATTAAAGGTAATTTGATCGTAAAAATACTTCCTTTACCTTTTTCGCTTTCGACAAAAACCTCTCCGTTGTGATCTTCGATTATTGTTTTGACGTAAGCCAGTCCTAGTCCATGACCTTTGACGTTGTGAATGTCTCCGGTATGTTCTCTATAAAATTTCTCAAATACTCTTTTTTGAGAAGCTTTGCTCATTCCTGTTCCTTTATCCTGAATCTTTATCAAGATAAAGTCTTTTGCATTTTCTGTATAAATATCAATAATAGGTGTTTCTTCAGAGTATTTCACGGCATTGTCAAGTATATTGACCAGTACGCTGGTGAAGTGTGTAGTATTCAAAAGAACCATAGTTCTGTTAGCGCTAAAGTGTTTTGTGATAGTTCCTTCTCGATGTTCGACTATCAAACGAATGTGTTCGATAGCATTTTCTAAAATGGTGCTCACGTCATACGGTTCTTTATCTATATCTACTTCTCTTTTTTCTAGTTTAGAAATTCGCAACACATTCTCAACCTGTGCGTGCATACGTCTATTTTCGTCACGTATCATCTGCAAATATCTGTCTGATCGTTCTTTATCACCTTGAACCTTGGGGTTCTTAATAGCGTCTAGAGCGAGGTTTATAGTTGCTATGGGCGTTTTGAACTCGTGTGTCATATTGTTGATAAAATCAGTTTTGATTTCTGATATCTTTCTTTGTTTCACAGATTGGTTTAGTGCACTTACATAAGCAATAATTATGATGAGTGTAAAGACAATACTCAAAATTACAATCCCGATAATATCAGAAAAAAGGTATTTCTCTTTTTGAGGAAAACTAACCAAGAGTTCTATATTATTCTTTTGATCTTCATAGTCATTAAAGACAGGTATAGAATAAGTGGATTCTTTTTCAAATTTGAATCGTTCAGATTTTACTTTGGTAGCTAATCCGTTGCTGTATATTGCAAATTCAAAAGGAGTAGTGATTCCGTAGTTTTCAAATTGCTCAGCAAGTAGTTTTTTTGCTTCCTCAATTGGCACTCTGCTTTGTATGGGCAAAGATGAAGCCAAGTTCTTAAGAGATATCTCAAATTGTGCTCTTTTCAGCACATCTAGTTCACCTTCTTGCTCGATTACTTCGTCGGGCAACGGTTTGGCAGAAATAGAAGGATTGTCAGCAATGCTGTTGTTTCTATATATTTCTTTTCTAGATTTTGAGCTATAACTCTTTACAGAAATGGCATCTGCGTTTTTGTCAAAGAACGAAAGATCGATATTATAATCTTGTGATGTGATTTCATTTAAGTACAATACAGATTCATTGGTGGTGATGTCTGTTTGAATGGCTTTGAACGAAATTAAATCTTTTTCGTAAACGGGTCTTCCTATGCTGTCTTTTAGTTTGTTATACTGACTAAAGAAAGCGTTCATCTCATTTTGTTCTATGCGGTCAGACACGCTAGCGATAACTTGTTTGACCTGGTATTTAAATTGTTCTTCAGTTTGATCTAAAGAAGATTTAATCCAATATATCTGAACTAGGATGATTCCAGATAAAGATAAAGACATCAAAATGACGAGTGTACGGAACAAAAATTTATTCATCACTACAAATATACTGATTTTAACATTTAATACAATGGGTTTTTAAATAAAAATTAACATAAAATGGGTGATTTTATATTAAATTTATAGAGCGATGTATTTCTTCCACCTTTTTTTTTGCAATATTTAAGTCTATATTGTCTATAATAAAGTCAGATTTGGCAACTTTATCAGACTCAGGCAGTTGATTTCTCATGCGCTCTAGTACTTGTTTGGCAGAAACGCCATCTCTGAGCATTACTCTTCTGATGCGTTCTTGTTCAGGTGCAGTAATCAAAATGATTTTATCAAAATCTTTTTCTGATTTAATTTCAAAAATAATTGCGACTTCTTTAATTACATACTTTTGGTTTTTATGTTTTTCAAGCCAAAGCAAAAAGTCCTGTTTCACGGCGGGATGTATGATTTGGTTTAAGGCGTCTAATTTCACAGGGTCATTAAAAACGATAGACGCAATTTTCTTTCGGTTAAGATTGCCTTTTTCATCAACTACGTTCTCATTAAAAATATTTTGTACGTCTTTGATAATCTCTGGACGTTGCATAATCTTTTTGGCTTCTGCATCTGCTATATAAACCGGTACGCCAAGTGCTGAGAAAAATGCTGAAATAGTTGATTTTCCACTTCCAATTCCCCCTGTAAGTCCTATTATTTTTGGCATTTTAAAACGAAATATGAATATTATTTGAATATGATTAAATCCTTGTAAATTTAATCATAAAGCCTGCCAAATTTACAAAACTTAAAATGAATTTTTTGACGAAAATTATTTTATTCTTTTCATTCTGATGTGTTTAAACAACTATGGGGCTATAAGATGGCAAACTAATTTCAGAAATTTAGCAGCTTTATATAAAATCAAATTACAATTTATCCTAACTTAGTTGTTAGGCAAGGCTAATATTTAGTAAATTTGTTTTATGATATCACAAACAGAAGAGAATTATCTCAAAGTATTATATTCACTTACTAACCTGAAAGGGGAAGCAAGTGTCAACGAAATAAGTAAACAATTAGACATAAAAATGCCGACAGTCAACAGTATGATGAAGAAATTGTCAGAAAAAGGATTGGTCGTTTATGAAAGCTATAAACCCCCGATGCTTACACCACAGGGCGAAAAAGAAGCGGCTTTAATTGTGCGTAAACACAGGTTAACCGAAATGTATTTGGTTGAAAAAATGGACTTTGGTTGGGAGGAAGTGCATCAAATAGCAGAACAGATAGAGCATATTCAATCACCTGAGTTTTTTGCTAAAATGGATGAGTTGTTGGGTTACCCAAAAGTAGACCCGCACGGCTCTCCGATTCCGGATATACATGGCGTAGTGAAACTTGAAGAACACATGAATTTAAATGACTGTAAAGTAGGCGATGTAGTGACATTTATGGCAGTAAAAACATCTTCTGAAGAACTTCTTAGATACCTTAATAGTAAACAGCTCGAGTTGGGTACTGTCATCCGTATATTGTCAATCGAGCCTTTTGACGGCACTATTTCAATAGGTTATGCCAATAGAGATGTTGAAGTGCTCAGCAGTAAAGTAACCTCTAAATTATTGGTACAGCCTGTAAAATAGCATTCTAAATCCGGTGGCTTATTTAAGCCTAATTATTTTTGATGAGAAATAAATCTTCAATCAATCTTTGTTAGACGAGTCTAATTTCGTAATTTTGCTCGTCTAAATAAAAATTTAGTCTAAACATAAAACCATATGCACTTAGGATTACTTCAACAAGGACAACAGGCGAGTATAGTTGGTTTGTCAGTTGATTGCAAAAAAGAGGTGAGGCAACGTTTGCTTGACTTAGGATTTGTCAGAGGTGCTGAGATCAGTATACAAAACATCAGTCCACTAAAAGATCCTATTGCTTATAGCATTCACAACACACTGATATCCATCAGAAATGAAGATGCCGTGAATGTATTGATAGAACTTATAAAATAAATATGAAAGCAGCTTGCGATATGTGTGAATTAAATCCTTCTTCCAATCTTGTGAAGTTAGGAGAGTTCTCTGGTACATATGATTTCACTGTAGCATTAGCTGGAAATCCAAATACCGGAAAAAGCACTGTTTTTAACGCGCTTACGGGGCTAAAACAACATACTGGAAACTGGCCTGGCAAAACGGTCACAAGAGCAGAAGGGAGTTATTCCTACAATGATAACAAATACAAAATTGTTGACCTTCCCGGAACCTATTCCTTATTATCGACCTCAGACGATGAAGAGGTAGCACGTGATTTTGTGCTATTTGGCAAGCCAGACGTAACGGTTGTAGTTGTCGATGCGAGCCGTTTACAGCGAAACTTGGGTTTGGTTTTGCAAATTCTAGAAATCACCCCTAAAGCAGTCTTGTGCTTAAATCTTATGGATGAAGCCAGGCGACACGAGATAACAATTGACGTCAGAACCTTGTCAAAAGATTTGGGCATTCCTGTCGTAGCGACAAGCGCCCGCTCAAGAGAAGGGATTCCTGAACTATTGATGGCCATTCAACAAGTAGCCACCGGTGCATTTGAAACAACAAAACAACAATCGATACCCCTGTCTGCTCAAAGCGGAAAAGCAATTCAAGAGGTTTCTGAATCTTTATTGACTCTAGATTCTGATCTGGTAAATACCAATTGGCTAGCTATGCGGTTGATTGAAGAGGATAGCAGTATTCTCACTGCTTTGCAGCAAGGGAATCTCTCTCCAAAAATCACTTCTAGAAATCTTCAAAACACACTTCAACTAGCAGAAAAGCACCACAACGCACTTGGTGATGATTATACAAATGACCTTGTAGAGGCTATTTATGCCAGGGCTGCCAAAATAGTCAAAGATTCGGTTTCTTCTGTAGGTTCACCGCGTTCATTCAGGCTAGACCGCGCTATAGACAATGTGGTTACACATAGAATTTGGGGTTTCCCAATTATGTTTTTGATGCTTGGAACAGTGCTTTGGCTGACCATCATTGGGACTAATTATCCCTCACAATTATTATCTCATTTATTATTAGACACGCTTTATCCTTTTCTTAGAAACGGAGCAGATACCTTGAGTTTTCCTTGGTGGCTCAGCGGGTTTTTAATTGACGGAGTCTATCTAGGAACAGCTTGGGTAGTCGCGGTAATGTTGCCGCCGATGGCTATTTTCTTTCCGTTATTCACTTTGTTAGAAGACTTTGGCTATTTGCCAAGAGTCGCCTTCAACCTGGACCGAATTTTCAAAAAAGCTGGAGCACACGGAAAACAAGCCCTGACGATGAGTATGGGCTTTGGGTGTAATGCAGCGGGTGTGATTGCTACGCGAATTATCAGCAGTCCACGTGAGAAGTTAATTGCTATTATCACCAATAACTTCTCGCTTTGCAACGGAAGATGGCCTACCCAAATACTTATTGCAACTATATTTTTAGGCGCATTAGCCCCAGCAAAATGGTCAGGAACTGTCTCGATGTTAGCGGTTATTTTTATTGCTATTCTAGGTATTGCTTTTACGTTCTTTACCTCTTGGTTGTTGTCAAAAACATTGCTCAAAGGAGAGTCATCGTTCTTTACTTTAGAGCTTCCGCCATACCGCCCGCCCAATTTTTTTCAGACACTGTATACCTCACTCATTGACCGCACTTTGATTGTGTTGTGGAGGGCAGTAGTATTTGCTGCACCTGCAGGAGCAGTGATTTGGTTGATCTCAAATATTCATTTAGGTGAACAAAGTATTGCTGTATGGGCAATCAATGGTTTAGATCCTTTTGGTATGTTTATCGGGCTAAACGGAGTGATTTTATTGGCTTATGTAGTGGCTATTCCTGCCAATGAGATAGTAATACCCACCATACTGATGTTGACGACGATGATGATTGGCACCACGACTTTAGGAGCGGGTGCGGGTGTGATGTTTGAAGGAAGTGATACTGAAATCGCCAGTTTATTGCAAGCAGGCGGTTGGACCACACTTACGGCTATTAATTTGATGTTGTTCAGTTTGCTTCACAATCCGTGTAGTACTACTATTTATACTATTTATAAAGAGACAGGTAGCCCTAAATGGACAGCTGTAGCTACTTTTCTGCCTATTGTCTACGGTATTATTGTGTGTTTTCTAGTGGCTCAGCTATGGTATTACTTTGCGTAATTCTGTATGACAAACAAGATCTTACTCCACTAAAAAAAGCTGCTTTTTTATCCTATTTTTGATGTTTAAAACCTACTTCATAATGCTATAAAGTAGGTTTTGTTTTAAGTGTCTTTTGACGAATAATATTTAAGCACATATTCTTTACTTATGTGATTACATATCATATTTTTGTAAAATGGAATTTTCATCAAAAATATTAGAGCGGGCTGTCAATGAGATGTCTCAACTGCCCGGAATTGGTAAACGAACTGCCTTGCGTTTAGTATTGCATTTGCTAAAACAACCCAAAGAACAAACCGAATTCTTAGCCAATTCACTGCTAGAAGTAACCCAAAATATCATTTTCTGTAAGCATTGCCACACGATTTCTGACTCAGAAGTATGTCAAATATGCTCTAATCCGAATAGATTGCACAATATTATCTGTGTAGTAGAGGATATTAGAGATGTTATGGCTATTGAAAACACAGGGCAGTTTAAAGGAGTATATCATGTTTTGGGCGGTAAAATCTCTCCTATGGAAGGTGTAGGTCCGTCACAATTAACTATAGTGTCATTGGTTGACAAGATAAAAAAAGGAGAGGTTTCAGAAGTTATATTCGCGTTAAGCGCAACAATGGAGGGGGATACAACCAATTTTTATATTTATAGACAAATCAAAGATTGTGATATAACACTTTCTACTATTGCTAGAGGTGTGGCGGTTGGCGATGAGTTAGAGTATGCTGATGAAATAACATTAGGAAGAAGTATTCAGAAAAGAATACCTTTTGAAAATTCTTTGCAGTCATAAAAAATGTTAAAAATAAAAAAAAGATATATCTTTGCGTCTTGCAAAAAATAGAATCAAAATTTTATGATAAAAAATATTGTAGCTCTTGTGCTTTTAGTTTTTCTGTCCTCTTGTGTACCCTACAAGAACATTGTGTATTTACAGAAATCAAAAGATAAAAACGAGCAAAACGTACAAGCCGATGTATTCAAGCCTTATCGTTTTCAGATTGGCGACCAAATCAGGATTCAGGTTAAATCTGATTTAGACGATGATAGAATTAGTGCGCTTTTTAAAATTAGTGAAACTACTGCCAGTGGTGCAACATCTTTTCAAGGTGGGGGAATGTATTTCAACTCATTTGTAGTAGATGAACACGGAAACATTCGCATACCTCTTATCGGAGAAATAAATGTACTCGGATTCACCGCTGATGAAACCCGCCAGAAAGTTGAGCAAGAGCTCAGGGATGATCATTATACTGAAAATGCCAATCTATATATAGATGTGCGTCTAGCAGGATTTACTTTTACCATAAACGGCGAAGTATCTAGCACAGGTGCCAAAACTCTTTTTCAAGAACGCGTAACCATTATGGAAGCGGTTGCTGCTGCCGGAGATATCACTCTTGTAGGAGACAGAAAAGAAGTGGAAATTATCAGGAGATTTCCGCACGGCTCAGAGATTTATACCGTTAATCTTACCGATAGACGTATTATGGAATCGCCTTACTACTACATACAACCCAATGATTACATATATGTAAAACCACTTCCTCAAAAAACTTGGGGAACAGGAGCAACCGGTGCACAGACTTTGTCTACCATCATTACCGCTCTTTCGCTTGTAACAACTACTATTGTCTTAATGAACAGAATGTAATATAATGCTTGACCTAAAAGATTTCTCGTTTAAAGAAAGTCAAAATATTTTTGACCTAAAAGGTTTTTTACTCAAAGTTGCTGGATACTGGAAATGGATCGTAGCCTGTATTATTGTTTTCTTATTTGCTGCCTATCAAGTAAATATCAGAAAAGAAAAAGTATATGCGCTAAATTCTCTTATCGTGATACGCGAAGAGTCTAGCCCGTTGTTGACCTCTAATACTAGTTTGGTTTTTAACTGGGGCGGTGTTTCTGATAAAGTCCAGACGGTAATTGCATCGCTAAAATCAAGAAACCACAATGAGCTAGTTGTAGCAGAGCTAGAATATTATATTGACTATCTCATAAAAGATAAGTACAATTATGTAGATGCCTACGGACGTGTGCCGTTTAAAGTAAATATAGACAAGACAAAACCCCAGTTGCTAAATCAACCCATTAGCATCAAATTTCTAAATGAATCTGAATATGAGTTAAGTGTTCTTTTTGAAGAAGAAGAGGCTAAAACCATTAGTTATGTCTCTGAAAACATTGAGAACTTTCCGGTTGAGAAAACGCTTTTCACTAAAAAATATAAAGTGGGCGAACAGGTAGTGCTGCCATTCATCAACTGGAAACTTCAATTAGGAGATACACCATTTAACTTTATTGGCAAAGAATACTTTGTGAGCTTTAGAAACTTTAATAGCGTAGTGGCTAGCTATCAAAACATATCAGCTACTCCTAATAGTAAAACCGGTGGTGCCATACTGAAATTAGAATTAGAAGGAACCAATAAAAAGAGAATAGTTGAGTATTTGAATACTACGGTGGATATGCTTAGAGAAAACCAACTCGAAAGCAAAAATATATTTGCAGTAAACACCATCCGATTTATCGATAGTACACTAGCGAGGCTTCAAGATGAAAACACTAAAACCTCTAGCTCATTGATGGATTTCATGAAAGACAAAAATGTCTACGAAATTTCAGAGCAAGGTGAAGGCATGTTGATGAGTAGATTAGCTCAATATGATGTGGATAAAGAACTCGTGCTCAGAAAAATTCAGTACTATAAGACTTTAGAGTATTACCTAACGTCTAACAGTGACTTTTCAAAACTTCCCGCTCCTACAGTTGCCGGAATTGACGATGAAAACATCAAGGCAAACGTTTCGAAGCTTATTTCATTCTCAGTACAACAGTCAAAAACTACTTTTGGTTATAAAAACCAAAATACCTTCAAGCAACTTGACTCTGAGATGGAGGCTATAAAACTGGTTTTGCTTGAAAATATTTCTTCTGCTAAAGCCGCCCTAGACTATGATTTGAGGTTGGTCAATGCCAAGATAAATGACTTGGAGGGCAGTATCAGGAAAATGCCTGGTGACAAGCAAGAACAAGCAGAAATTCTAAGAAAATACAACCTAGAACAGCAGTTCTTAAACATTTTCTTGACCAAGCGAAGCGAAGCCGAGATTATGAAAGCAGCTAGCTTGTCAGATGTGCATTTTATCGATAGAGCTAAAGATGTGGGTGGAGGCCTTATAGGTCCTAAAACCTCAGTCAATTATATCATTGCTGTTTTTGGTGGAATTTTAATTCCGATTTTAGTACTGCTTATCGTCTTCCTTTTAGACAGCGGTATCAAAAACGCCGAGGATGTCACGCGCTTGTCTAAAGTCCCGATTATCGGAATTTTGTCTAGAAAACACAAATCAAAATCTAACTTAGCTGTCTTTGAACAATCTAAATCTGCGCTGGCAGAAACATTTAGGGCTGTTCGATCCTCCTTGCAGTTTATGTATAAAAAGAAGAATATCGTAGGTTCAAAAACACTGATGATAACCTCTTCTATAAGTGGTGAAGGAAAGACCTTTTGTTCTATAAACTTAGCTACTGTATTTGCGCTCAGCGAAAAGAAAACGGTTATTGTAGGTCTAGATTTTAGAAAGCCAAAAATATCTGAAAACTTTAAAGCTGACAAAGATTTAGGTGTAGTTAATTTCCTGATTGGACAGAAGTCTATTGAAGAGATTATCCAACCTACAGAAATTCCGTTTTTAGACGTAATTACCTCTGGGCCTGTACCGCCAAATCCTTCAGAACTAATCTTAAGCGATAATATGGCTGTGTTGTTTGAGGAGTTGCAGAAAAAGTATGATTATATCATTCTCGATACGCCACCAGTCGGGCTTGTTACAGACGCGATGGAGCTAGTGCCTTATTGTGATGCTATTCTTTATGTGGTCAGACAGAATGTAACCAAGAAGTCAATGCTTTCGATTATCAATAAAAAACACAAAAACGGTGAGTTGCCCAACGTGAGTTTACTCCTCAACGGATTTGAAAATAAAACAAGATATGGTTATGGCTATGGCTACGGCTACGGTTATGGCTATGGGGAATACGGAGATTCTTCGGGATATTATGAAAATCCAGAAAATAGGTCGTGGTTAAAGAGAATCACAAGTGTTTTCAAAAAAAATAAATAAGATATATGCAAAAGATACTAATTACAGGAGGAGCGGGTTTTATAGGATCTAATTTATGTGAGTACTTTGTGGCTAAAGGATACAAGGTAACTTGTTTAGATAACTTTGCTACGGGTCATAGACACAATATAGAACACCTATTCGCTAATCCTAGTTTTGAGCTTATTGAAGGCGATATCAGAAATTTAGATGACTGTAAACAGGCGGTTAAAGGAGCAACATATGTGTTGCATCAAGCTGCTCTAGGCTCTGTGCCACGTTCGATAAATGACCCTATTACTAGTAATGACGTAAATGTTTCGGGATTTCTGAATATGCTTACAGCGGCTAGAGATGAAGGTGTTAAGCGCTTTGTCTATGCTGCAAGTTCTTCTACTTACGGAGACTCAGCTGCCTTGCCTAAGGTAGAGGACGTAATCGGGAAGCCACTTTCACCTTATGCGATTACTAAATATGTAAACGAATTATATGCTGATGTCTTTAGTAAGACCTATGGCATACAAACTATCGGATTGCGTTATTTTAATGTATTCGGAAGAAAACAAGATCCAAACGGAGCTTATGCAGCAGTGATTCCTTTATTCGTAAAACAACTTATAAATCACGAAAGTCCTACGATTAACGGGGATGGAAACTATTCAAGAGACTTCACCTATATTGACAACGTGATTCAGATGAATGAATTGGCGATGTTGACTGAGAATCCTGAAGCATTCAACACGGTTTATAACACTGCTTTTGGCGATAGAACCACACTGAATGATTTAGTGAAATACCTAAAAGAGTTTATGTCTGATTTTGACCCTAAAATTGCAGATGTTGAGGTGATACACGGGCCTAATCGTGTTGGAGATATTCCACACTCGTTAGCGAGTATTGACAAAGCAAAACAATTATTAAATTATAACCCTAAATACTCAATGAGAGATGGCTTAAAACAAGCGATCGAGTGGTATTGGAATAACTTAAAATAGAATGACGAAGATTAAAAATATTTGTTGTATCGGTGCTGGATACGTAGGAGGACCAACCATGAGTGTGTTGGCTTATCAATGTCCTGACATTAAAGTAACCGTTGTGGATTTGAATGAAAATAGAATCAACCAATGGAATGATAAGGATGTGACTAAAATCCCGATCTATGAACCAGGTCTGAGCGATGTGGTGGCAGAGGCAAGAGGGAGAAACCTCTTCTTTTCTACCGATGTAGAGACTGCTATACAAGAGGCAGATATGATTTTCATATCAGTTAATACGCCTACCAAAACCTATGGTTCTGGAAAAGGTATGGCTGCTGATTTAAAGTATATTGAGCTTGCAGCCCGACAAATTGCAAGATTGTCTACTTCAGATAAAATTATCGTTGAAAAGTCAACACTGCCCGTTCGTACGGCTAGTGCGATTAAAGATATCTTAGACAATACGGGTAACGGCGTGAAATTCCAAATTCTGTCAAACCCTGAGTTTTTGGCAGAAGGTACGGCTGTCACTGATTTATTAAACCCGGATAGAGTGCTTATTGGTGGCGACACCTCGACAGCAGAAGGGAATGAGGCGATACAAACCTTGGTAGATATTTATGGACGTTGGGTAGGAGCTAAGCATATTTTGACTACTAATGTATGGTCATCAGAGTTGTCAAAACTTACGGCTAACGCCTTTTTGGCACAGCGAGTATCATCGATTAACGCTATCTCAGAGATTTGCGAAAAGACGGAAGCCGATGTGAATGAAGTGGCGAAAGCTATCGGGATGGATACGCGCATCGGTAATAAATTCTTGAAAGCCTCTGTAGGCTTTGGAGGTTCTTGTTTTCAGAAAGACATCTTGAACTTGGTGTATATCGCCAAGTCATACGGATTAGACGAAGTAGCTGATTATTGGGAGCAGGTGATTATTATGAATGACCACCAGAAAAATCGCTTTTCAAGAAATATTGTCAAAACACTATACAATACAGTATCTGACAAAAAGATTGCCTTCTTGGGGTGGGCTTTTAAGAAAGATACCAATGACACCAGAGAGTCAGCAGCGATTTATATTGCTGATAACCTGATTGACGAGCAAGCAAATATTGCAGTATATGACCCTAAAGTAGAAGCACACCAGATTTACTTTGATTTGGATTACTTAGAGACCAGAGAAGCAGATAGAAACAAGCAAAGAGTGACTTCGTATAAAGATCCGTATCAAGCAACTGACGGGGCTCATGCCATTGCTGTACTCACGGAATGGGATGAATTTAAGGAGTATGATTGGAAACGAATCTATGATGGCATGCTTAAACCTGCCTTTGTCTTTGACGGAAGAAACCTGCTGGATAAAGATAAGCTAGAAGAAATTGGGTTTGTCTACCAAGGAATTGGGAAATAATTTTTTAGTGCAAACTAAGAATGATATAAAATTAAGTTCTAGAGAATAAGAAGTAGTATTCTTTATTTAAGTGAAATTTTTCTATAAAATGGATATGAAAAAAATATTGATAACAGGAGGGGCGGGCTTTATAGGCTCTCATGTCGTACGACTTTTTGTAAAGAAATATCCTCAGTACCATATTTATAACCTTGATGCACTTACTTATGCCGGGAATCCAGAGAATCTTTCTGATATCCAAGATGAGCCGAATTATACTTTTATAAAAGGAGATATCACTGACGCAGCCTTTATAAACGACTTGTTTGCGGCACATACTTTTGATGGAGTCATCCATTTGGCTGCAGAATCACATGTAGACAGGTCTATATCAGCACCTTTAGAATTCGTAAAGACCAATGTGATAGGCACGCTTCATCTTTTGAACGCGGCTAAAGACTCTTGGAAAGCTAATTTTGAAGGCAAGAGATTTTATCACATCAGTACAGACGAGGTTTATGGAAGTTTAGGCGAAGAGGGTTTCTTTCTAGAAACTACTTCTTATAGCCCGAACTCGCCCTATTCGGCTTCAAAAGCTTCTTCAGATCACTTTGTGAGAGCGTATGGCGAAACTTATGGGCTTCCTTTCGTGATCTCAAATTGCTCTAACAACTACGGGCCCAACCACTTTCCTGAGAAGTTAATTCCGCTTTTTATCAATAATATTATACATAAAAAACCACTCCCGGTGTACGGGGATGGTAATTATACCAGAGATTGGCTGTATGTAATTGACCATGCTATAGCTATTGACTTGGCGTTTCACCAAGGGAAAAATGCCGAAACCTATAATATAGGAGGCTTCAACGAATGGAAGAATATCGATTTGGTGAAGCTCTTGTGTAAGTTGATGGACGCTAAACTCAATAGAGTGGCAGGCGAATCATCACAGCTGATTACGTATGTCAAAGACAGACCCGGACACGACAAGAGATATGCTATTGATGCCACTAAAATAAACACAGAGCTAGGCTGGAAACCCACAGTAACTTTTGAAGAAGGACTAGCCTTAACCATTGATTGGTATCTGAACAATGAACAGTGGCTTAAGAATGTTACTTCTGGGGCTTATTTGAAGTATTATGAAAGACAGTATGGGGGATGATGTTATGAGGTTATGCTGTTATGTAGTTATGAGGTTATAAAAAGATTACACGGATTTTAAAAGGATTACACAGATATTATGGGTGGATTACTTTTTGAAAAAGAAAGCTATAAGATATTAGGTGCGTGTATGCAGGTGCATCGTGAATTAGGCACGGGCTTTTTAGAATCAGTGTATCAAGAAGCATTAGAAAAAGAATTTATAGTCGAAGATATACCTTTTAAATCACAACAAAAGTTGCAATTGTACTATAAAAACGAACCAATGCAGAAATATTTTATTGCTGATTTTGTCTGTTATGATGAAATTATAGTAGAATTGAAAGCAGCTACATTTATTCATAACACAATGGAAGCACAAACAATCAATTATATCAAATCAGCTAATTTTAAGCTAGGTTTATTAGTTAATTTTGGAGAGAAAAGTTTGAGATGGAAGCGTTTTATTAATACAAACATTAAATCCGTATAATTCGCAGTAATTTGCGTAATCTGAATTAAGCATGAAAGGAATAATTTTAGCAGGTGGCTCAGGCACACGATTACATCCATTGACATTAGCGGTTAGCAAGCAGCTGATGCCAGTGTATGACAAACCTATGATATATTATCCGTTGTCTGTTTTGATGTTGGCGGGAATAAATGAAATATTGATTATCTCTACACCTCAAGACTTACCTAACTTCCAAAAACTGTTGGGAGATGGTTCAAAACTTGGCTGTAAGTTTTCATATATAGAACAACCTAGTCCTGACGGATTAGCACAGGCTTTTATATTAGGCGAAGAGTTTATTGGCGATGATAAAGTAGCACTTATCTTAGGTGATAATATTTTTTATGCCAGTGGAATGGGAGGTTTGTTACAAAAATCAGCTAATCCTGAGGGCGGAATTATTTTCGCTTATCCGGTGGTAGACCCTGAGCGCTATGGCGTTGTGGAGTTTGATAAGGATTATAACGTGGTTTCGATAGAAGAGAAACCAGAACAGCCGAAGTCGAATTATGCCATACCTGGACTGTATTTTTATGATAATGATGTCGTGGAGATTGCCAAAAACATACAGCCTTCTCACAGAGGAGAACTAGAAATAACAGACGTAAACAAAGAATACCTCAAAAGAGGAAAGTTAAAAGTCAGTGTTTTTAATAGAGGAACCGCTTGGCTAGATACCGGGACTTTCAATTCGCTGATGCAAGCCGGACAGTTTGTTCAAGTAATTGAAGAGCGACAAGGCCTTAAAATTGGTGCCATAGAAGAGGTAGCATATAGAATGGGCTATATCTCTAAAGAAGAATTGAAAGCCATTGCAGCACCGCTGTGCAAAAGTGGTTACGGAGAATATTTAATGCGAATTACAAAATAAGATATATAATTAAGATATGGAAAAGATAGCAGTTATCGGCCTGGGCTATGTAGGTCTTCCGTTGGCAAGATTATTTGCCACCAAGTATAATGTCGTAGGTTTTGACATTAACCAAAAGCGAATTGACGAATTAAGAGCGGGGAAAGACCTGACTTTAGAGCTTGAAGACTCAGTACTTCAGGCGGTTATGAAAACTGCTAACGATGATCAAAACGGATTATACGTTAGTAATCAATTAGCCGATATCGAAAACTGCAACTATTATGTAGTTACGGTTCCTACTCCTGTAGATAAAAATAACCGCCCTGATTTGACCCCGCTATACAAAGCAAGTGAAACCGTGGCTAAGGTGCTCAAAAAAGGAGATATCGTGATTTACGAATCTACCGTATATCCAGGTGTTACCGAGGAAGAATGTGTACCTGTACTAGAGAAAATGTCTGGATTGAAGTTTAACGTAGATTTCTTCGCAGGTTATTCGCCTGAGCGTATTAACCCTGGAGATAAAAAGCATACGGTAGAGAAAATTCTGAAAGTGACTTCAGGTTCTACACCAGAAATCGGAATTAAAGTGGATGACTTATACAAATCAGTCATCGAAGCAGGAACGCACCTCGCACCGACAATAAAAGTTGCCGAAGCAGCAAAAGTTATTGAAAACTCGCAAAGAGATATCAATATCGCCTTCGTAAACGAATTGGCCAAAATATTTAATATACTCGAAATTGACACGCACGCCGTACTGGAAGCAGCGGGTACAAAATGGAATTTCCTTCCGTTTAAGCCAGGATTAGTAGGTGGTCACTGTATTGGTGTGGACCCGTATTATTTGGCTCAGAAAGCCCAAGAACACGGTTATCACCCTGAGATTATCTTAGCTGGAAGAAGACTCAATGACTCTATGGGAGGCTATGTGGCTTCTCAGGTGATCAAAACTATGATCAAAAAAGGCATCAAAGTAAACGGAGCTGATATCTTAATGTTAGGGATAACTTTTAAAGAAAACTGTCCAGATATTAGAAACACACGTGCCGTTGATGTATACAGAGGATTAGAAGACTACGGAGTGAATGTCTTTATATGTGACCCTTGGGCAAGTGCCAACGAAGTAGCACACGAATACGGCATCACAAGCCTAGCGAGGATTGCGGAGCTCTGCGGTTCTGGAAGCACTGCTGTAGACAAAAAATATGACGCTATTGTCTTGACCGTAGCCCACGACGAATTCCTCACGATTGATCTGAGCTCTTTGAAGAAGGACAATGCTATTGTGTATGATGTGAAGGGCGTTTTAGGCGATAAAGCTGACAATATGCTCTAACCTCATAAACTTTTAGACCATGAAAAAAATACTAGTTACAGGAGCAGCTGGATTTATAGGATATCATTTGTGCGAAAAATTAGTTGCAGAAGGTTATCTAGTAGTTGGATTGGATAATATTAATGATTATTATGATGTGAACCTCAAATATGCCCGTCTAAATGAATTGGGGATTGACCATAGAGCAGCATCAGTATTCAACAGCAAAGTAGTTTCGTCAAAATATGGCGAACGCTGTTGCTTTGTGCGGATGAATTTAGAAGACAGAGAACAGCTGCCTTTACTTTTTGAGCACGAAAGCTTTGATTGTGTTATTAGTCTTGGAGCACAAGCAGGAGTAAGGTATAGTATAGAAAACCCAATGGCTTATGTGGACAGCAATATTGTAGGTTTTGTTAATGTTTTAGAGGCTTGTCGTCATCATAATGTAACTAAGTTAGTCTATGCGAGTAGCTCTAGTGTGTATGGTAATTCTGTGGATACTCCTTTTACTTCAGATCAGAAAGTAGATCATCCTATTAGCCTTTATGCGGCGACCAAGAAGAGCAACGAACTGATGGCGTATACTTATAGTCATTTGTATGATATACAAACCATCGGGTTGCGATTTTTCACTGTATATGGTCCGTGGGGAAGACCTGATATGGCTATGTTCTTGTTTACAGATGCGATACTAAACAACAGACCTATTAAAGTTTTTAATAATGGAGATTTATCAAGAGACTTTACTTACATAGATGATATTATCTCAGGAGTTATGTTGATCATAGAGGACAATAATACCCAAGATGAAAAATATCAACTCTATAATATAGGGAACAGTAAGCCGGTACAACTGCTTGAGTTTATTGAAGAAATAGAAAAAGCTACTGAGAAAAAAGCTGAGAAAATAATGATGGCCATGCAACCCGGTGATGTAAATCAAACATGGGCAGATGTTGAAGGATTGCGAAAACGATATGGCTATAATCCTAATTTTTTGGTGAAAGAAGGTGTGAGAAGGTTTGTTGAGTGGTATAAGGAATATTATAAAGAAGTATGATGAAAGCTCTTTTATTTATAGAAAACTTTTTTAATGAACTTGAGAATAAGAGTATTAAATATGTTCACTGGAAAAGCAACCTCAACTTGCATAATGCTCTTTTAGGAGATGATGATTTAGATATTCTCGTAGATCCGGACGACCAAGAAAAATTAGAGCTAGTTTTTAAAAACCTCAGTATTATACGAGGTTATTCTGTAAAAGATGCATGGCAACAAAATGTTTATCATTATTATGGTTTAGATGAGCAGACTTTACAGATTGTTCATATTCATTTACACTATGCATTGCCGGTAGGTTATGATTATAACAAGAATTTTACTTTACCTATCACAAATGATGTTTTGGAAGCTCGTGAAAAGCTAGGAGATGTGTATGTTTCTAGCCCTGAGTATGAGTATGTTATTTTAATAATCAGAATTTTAATAAAAAATGGACTCACGCCATTTTTACTATCATCTCCTAAAACACAACTTAAGCTACTAAGCGGTTCAAAAATTGTCTCTGGATATACGCTCAAAGAATTTCAAGATTTAAAAGAAAAAATAAATCGCGATACACTCAAACAAATCTTAGATCATAATTTATCTATTATTGGATTTGATTTTTTTGAAACCTGTGAAAAGGTAATTATAGCAAATAAATCTTTGATTAGATTTTTAAAAGTAGCCAATACGTTAAAAAAGAAATTGCGGTTATATAGAGATAAATCAGAGCTTCATTCTTTTTTACTTTCTGGTTTTCGCCTTAATAAAAATAGGCTGCAGAATATTATTAATAGAATTTTCCCGAACGCTATTAAGGGATCAAAAATCCCAGCGCATGGAGGCAGAATTTTCGCCTTTATTGGTGGTGATGGTGCGGGAAAATCAACTAATATCTCTAAACTCAAAAAGAATCTATCAAAGACTTTTAAGACAACTTCTATACATATCGGCAAACCTCCGATGAGTTTGGTGGGTGGGTGCTTGTATTATTTTTCTCGTATATTTAATAGTATTGGTTTAAAAGAATCAGCAAATATTTTAATGAGCTTGCGTCTTGCTATAGACAGAAAACGAGCCTTTGTAAAAGCAGAAAAACTAAGAAAAAAAGGTGTTATTGTTATTCTTGATCGAATTCCGACACAGCATATTTCGGCGATGGATAGTCCTAGAATAAACAAGAGCAAATATGCTAAACTTGCTGCTTTTGAAAGGAGCAAATATAAGGCTATCAAGGGAGTAGATTTGTTGTTTGTTATGAAATTGAACCCTGAAATTGCTTTAAAGAGAAGACCTGAAGACAATCCTGACATGTTGCGTATTCGTTCTGGACAAGTCTGGGAAAACAGCTGGGATGCTTCATATCAGATTATTACTGATACTGGAGAATTAGATTTTGAACAAGTCGAAAGAAGGATACTGGAAAATGTTTGGCGTAATTTGATTAAACCCTATAAAAAAATTGAGCTTATAGGGATAAGTGGGGTAGGGAAAAGCACTTTGGTTAAGTACCTCACGAATAATTACGGCAATCTGAAAATTGTTTTTTCACTAAATGACCATTTAGGTTTAGCGATAAAATCTGCTTTTAGATACCCGAATGGCTTCTTTAGTGTTTTTGTGCCAAAGAATACTAATCTGAATTCTAGGCTTAGATATAGAATATATTATCAGCAATTGATTCTAAATAAGTCTATTTCTAGTGATCAATTTATTAACACTAATTATTTCTTAGATCAAAGTAGTATCTACCACTTAGTGCTGGCACTGAAAGAAGGGTATATTACAAAGGGTGTTTTTATGGAGAGTGTAAATAAAACGGCTTCTTTTTTTGATTTTATTGTTTATCTATACGCCCCTAAAGAGGTTCTTTTTCAGAGAGTAAAAACGAGAGACAATCAAGGTATAGGTAGGGCAAAAGACATGACACTTGAAGAGTTTAGTGTTTTTTATGAGGAATATGAGCGGGTTTTCTCTGTTTTAGAAGAGACGAATTTAAGAATTTTAAAAATTGACACCTCTGTATATTCTCCTGAAGAGATATTAGATATAATAGAAAATCACATTGAATGACAAGCATCAGAAATAAAACTATTTCAGGTTTTTTTTGGACATTTTTACAGAAGCTAGGCTCACAAGGTATTTCTTTTGTGATTATGATTATTTTGGCACGGCTATTAGCTCCAGAAGATTTTGGGTTAGTTGCCATGTTGAGTATCTTTTTGCAAATTAGTCAAAATGTTGTTACTGGGGGCTTTAATCAAGCTTTGATTCAGAAGTTAGACGTAGATGAGGTAGATTATTCCTCCGTATTTTATATCAACGTACTTGTTAGTAGTTTCATCTATATACTTCTTTTTGTAACTGCTCCTTTTGTCGCTGAATTTTATAACCAACCTTTACTGACTAGCCTTCTGCGCGTGCTTAGTATAGCTTTTGTAATCAATGCCTTTTCATTGGTACAAGAAACCAAAATTGTAAATGACTTAGATTTTAAGAAACTGGCTATTATTCAAATTCCGTCAACAGTTTTAGGTGGTATAGTAGCGTTATTTATGGCCTATAATGACTATGGAGTATGGAGTATTGTAGGGATGCAGATTTCAACTCGTTCAGCTTATGCTGTGCAATTGTGGTTTTATACAAAGTGGAGTCCTTTATTTGTGTTTGAGTTTCAACGTATAAAAACACTTTTTAGTTTTGGAGGTAGGATGTTGTTTTCCACTATTCTCACTTCTGTCTATTCTAATATAATCGTTATCATTATAGGGAAGTTTTATCCAGTAAGTCAAGTAGGTTTGTATCACAATGCAAAGACAATGGCTTTAACACCTTCAACGACTATTAAATCAATTGCAGATTCGGTCACTTTTCCTACTTTTTCAAAGTTGCAAAATGAAAACGAGAAACTGAAACCTGCCTATAAAAAAGTAATGCAAGTACTTATGTTCTGGATGTTGCCTATTTTTACTTTTTCAGCAATCATTGCAGAACCTTTATTTCGTTTGGTTTTAGGTGAAAAATGGGTGCCTGCGGTACCTTATTTTCGTTGGTTATGTGTTATTGCAATTTTATCGCCTTTAGTGAACTATAATCTAAATATTTTAAAAATTAAGGGTGAAGCCAAGTTGTTTTTGAAATTACAAGTTTATAGAAGAATATTGACCATACTAGGTTTAGTATTAATTTCTTTGTTTTCTTTTGGGGTATCAGGTTTGCTTTTTATCGAAAGTCTTTCTTATTTAGTCTCTTTTATCTGCTTTAGTCATATTTCTGGAAAATTTATTGATTATAACATGAAAGAGCAAGTGTTAGACAAGATACCGATGTTGCTCATATTATCAGTAACGGGCCTTGTATTGTATCTATTTACTACTTTTATAATAATTGAAAGTGATTTACTAAAAGTAGTATCGGGGTTCTCTATTAGTTTCGGATTATATCTAAGTATCTCAAAGCTCTTTAAATTTGAAGAATTCAAGGATAGCTATAGTGTTGTTAAAAGCTTTGGCGGTAAGTTTGGATTAAAAATTAAGTAAATAATGAAGAAAAAAGGAACATTTGAAACTGTATTAACATTTGTTGTTTCTCCGTTTTTGTCTTTGCCTTTTATGTTTATGCAGTTAAAAAGAGGTAATGATAAGTATATAGTACTCTTATTGTCTATTCTCTTGGGCTTTTTGAGTTATTTATATATACCCAATGTCACTAATGATAAAGTCGAGTATTTTTCTCGTTATGAATTGTTTCAAGATTATAATTATAAAGATCTATGGTTGTATTTAGCACAAGTTTATCGGCCAGACTTCCTTTTTGATCACTTGATCTTTCTTTTTGCAAAACTCAATGTTAATATAAGCTATTTTTTCTTTACTATTACTTTTGTAACTATTTTCTCTTTATTAACTTTTATTAAAACAATATTAACTCAGCAGCAGCGCTCTTATTATACCTATTCAGTTTTCAGCTTGTTATTAATTTTTTCTATTATTTCTCTTAATGGGCTTTTCTCTAATATAAGATTTTTATTGACAGCGAGTATTTTTATATGGTCTCTGTATTATTTCTTTTTTAATAGAAAATTATTTAGAGCAATTGTTCTATTAGTTACCACTTTGTTGTTTCATTTTAGTTTTACTATTTTTATTCCCGGTATTTTCCTGGTTTTACTTTTACCTAATATATATCGCTATTTAAGGGCTATTCTTGGTATTAGTATGGTGTTTTTATTAGTGCCTAACGGATTAGATATAATAGGTAATCTGACAGATAGCATTGGGTTGCCTAATAACTATTTAATAAAAGTAGATACCTATGTGAATTCAGAAATGGAGGTCAGTCGCAATGCTTTAATTCTTTTTTATTTAAGAAATTTATGGCTATATCTTGCTTGTTTCTATTTTCTTTTTAAAGAAAAATTCAATAATGATGTACTTGTTACTTTGCTAGTTGTGTTTCTTAGTTTTATAAATTTGACTCACTCTAATCCTTTTGTGTTTTCGAGATACTCTATAGTTTTTTCTGTTTTATTTGTAATATTTCTTATTTATAGATATAAACAAAAATCTTTAAATCACAATTGGCTTATTGTTTTTTCTGTATTTTTTATACTGCACTTATTTATTGATATCTTAGTGTTACGGAATAATTTATCAGCCTCTTATTCTATAAAAGATTTATTTTCAATTTATAGTATTTTAATAAAACAGATAACTCCGAATGATTTTTTAGGTGAATAATAACATACGCAAATCAAACAGCATGAGACATACTATAATTTGCATCGCATTTATTCTTATAAGCCTATCTGTCATTGCCCAAGATAATTTTATCTCTAAAGATATTCCGAACGAGTATGATTATCATCTTGCTTACCACAGTCATGGCTATACGTATACCGATGCATATCTAGCTCAATTTGATCTCACATCAAAAGACCATACAGATGCGCTTCAAGAAGTTTTAAATACACACCCTAAAGTTATACTTCCCAATCATTCTATATATATTAACAAAACAGGGATATCGCTTAGAAATAATAGTTTATTAATAGGTCAGAAAGATACCCAATTAATTATGTTGCCCAATGATGAAATTGACAGTGCTGTTATTAAAATTGAAAATGTTGAGCACGTAACTATAAAAGGGCTTCGTATTGTTGGCGATAGAGATACAAGAATACACCCAATAGTTGGAGAGTGGGGGCATGGTGTGGTCATAAGAAACTGTTCAGATATCTTGTTAGATGGACTTAAAATTGAGAAGACCATAGGAGATGGCGTGTATATTGGACAATTGGACGACTTAGCGAGTAAAAATATATATGTTAAGAATACTGTTATAGATCAAGTGATGCGCAACGGCGTTTCTATCACAAGTGGTCGCAACATCATGCTTTATAATTTATTTATAGCCAATACTCATGGAACTAATCCTATGTGCGGTATAGATATAGAACCCAATAGTAATAGAGATTTTATAGAAAATATTTTTATTGTGAATACGATTACCTACAACAACAAAGTGGGTGGGTTGAAAATTAACATTAATAAGCTTGGGAAAGGTCAGACCAAAAAAGAAGTCAGTATATTTGTAAATCACTTTAAAGATTATTATTCAGAAACAGGCTTTATATCTAGTAATATTACTGTATCTCCAGAGAATTTTTATGGAATAATAGAATTGTCTGATTTAAAGTTTTATTACAATAACACCCCTTTTAATTTTAAATCTTCATTAGCGCAGCATCTTAAAATAAAGATAAGAGGTATAGATTGGGAACATCAGTATAGAAAGGCATTTACTAAAAAAAGAACTTTAAAAGTGTTGAAAAAACGAAATGATTTAAAATTGATAGAATGAGTAAAAACATTGCCTTCTTTGTCTTCAGCCTAGAGGCTGGCGGTATTGAAAAGTATCTTTTAAGGTTCTTAACCCACTATCAAACTGAAATTAACGCAACTGTATACTGCAAGTCAGGTAAAACAGGTATTTTAGAGGAAGATTTCCGTCAGATAGGTGCTGAGATAGTTCCTTTTAAGCTAGGGTATTTTAATAATCTCAAGCCATTAAAGAAAGTCTTTAAAGAAAATAACTTTGAAGCAGTTGTAGATTTTACAAATAACTTTGCCGCCTTTCCTTTGTTAGCCGCTAAAGATAATGGTATTAAAACACGTGTTGCATGGTATCGGAATGCAGATGTGAAATTTAAAAAAACTCTTTTTAAAGTGCTGTATAACGGCTTTGTAAATAGATTGACACGAGCTGTTGCTACAGATATACTTTCAAACTCTAAAGTTGCTTTAGATGTTTTTTATAAAGGATATAAATGGGGAGATGACAAGCGTTTTGAGGTGATTTATAATGGCATTGATAGTGAGGGGTTCCTGCTTTCTAAACGCAATTTGAGAAATGAACTAAGTATTCCTGACCATGCCTTTGTAGTAGGGCACATTGGCAGGTATGATGAACAGAAAAATCATAAGACAGCTATTGAAGTTGCCCTACAACTATGCAAAAGCCATCCGGATATTTATTTTATATTTGTGGGTAGGGGTGTAGATTTAGCTTTATCTCAAGAGGTCGTCGATGCTGATTTAGAAAAAAGAATACTGCTACTAGGGAACAGAAATGACATACCTGCGGTTTTAAATACCTTTGATTGTTTTTATTTTCCGTCAACCTTAGAAGGAAATCCGAACGCACTTATTGAAGCTATGATTGCAGGTCTGCCTTTTATAGCCTCAAATATTGAGCCGATAAAAGAAGCAGTGCCCCAAGACGTATACTCATTTTTAGTGCCTCCGCTGGATGTTTCTGTTGCTGTCCAGAGTATATTAAAAGTGAAAGAGAATAAGGAGTTTAGAACTAAGTTGATGTGTAAAGACTGGGCTTTAGATAAATTTAATGCAGAAATACAATTTGGTAAGTTTTTTCAAAAGATTTAAGTTACAGTAGTTTTGGCAAACTAAGTCTTAAGAAATACAATGCGAAATATTAGATTGTCGCTGACGAAATACATGAAATATGAAGTTGTTATTTATTCATGATCATCCTTTTTATAGGGATACTGATACTACTGTATATACGGGCGGTTCTTTTCCGAAAGAGCTATGGCACAATTATTTGATTAATTTCAAAACAATCAAGGTTTTTGCAAGGAACTCAAAATCTTTAAAATCTAAAAACGGATTGTCTTCTGCTAGTAATGTTACATTTCATCTTACTGATAAATACTCTTCTGTTTTAAATCTGATTAAAAATAAAAGAAGTCTTGAGCAAGAAATTGAAGCTCTTGTCAATGAAGCAGACGTAGTATTGGTGCGGTTGCCGAGTATATTAGGTTTTATTGCAGCAGGTATAGTGGTGAAAAACAACAAAACACTTTGGGTTGAACAAGTGGGCAATGCCAAAGAAGCACTAGGGAGTTATGGCTCTATATTAGGTAAAGTTGCTGCGCCATTTTTTGAAAACCTCAATAAAAAGATTGTAAAAAAAGCTGCTTATGTAAGCTATGTGACTGAAAATAAACTACAAAAGGATTATCCCTCTAATAAAAATGCTGTATCAGTTTCTTTGTCAAATGTGATTATCAACACCATCTTAAACAAACATGAGGTTGACAAAAACAGATTTTTTGGGCGTGTTTTTAGCATTGGACTTATTGGAGGATTTGATGCGAGATACAAAGGACAAGATATTTTATTAAATGCTATATCTTTGTTAGAAGAGGATATAAGAAAAAATATAAAAATAAGCCTCATTGGCAAGGGAGATCACACTTGGGTACTGAATTTTGCAGAAAATTTAAATCTTAAGGATAATATTGAATATATTGGCCCATTAGAAGCTGGGAACCAAATCAACGAATTTCTAAAAACCCTGTCATTATATGTACAGCCTTCACTGACTGAAGGGATGCCCCGTGCCACAATTGAAGCAATGGCAGCGGGTTGCCCTGTTATCGGTAGTAATGCCGGAGGTTTACCCGATATAGTTTCAGAAAAATTTGTTCATAAAAAAGGAGATATTCATCAACTAGCTGCGGATATAAAGCAATTATATCTTAACAGAAAAACACTTATGGAGGAAGCACTTTTCAGCTTAGAAAAAGCTGTGCCGTATTTAAAAGTGAATCTCAATCAAAAAAGATTGCGTTTTTATACTAAAATGAATGAAAGGATTAAATAGATGAGAACTAAAATTATCCGTATTACTACTGTGCCGATATCTCTTAAAATGCTTTTAAAAGGACAACTTAGATTTATGTCTGAAAATGGTTTTGAGGTAATAGGCATATCTAGTTCAGGTAATGAACTACAAGAGGTAGAAGATGAAGAGGGTATTAGAACAATAGCACTAGAGATGACTCGTACGATTTCGCCGCTTAAGGATTTAATGACACTTTGGAACTTCTATAAAATATGTAAAAAGGAAAAGCCTTTGATTGTACACTCACACACGCCAAAGGCTGGAATTGTTGGCATGTTAGGAGCTAAGTTAGCAGGTGTGCCCATTCGTCTGCATACCGTGGCTGGCTTGCCACTTATGGAGTCTAAGGGTGTAAGACGTTACATACTAGACTTAGTTGAAAAACTCACCTATAGTTGTGCGACTAAAGTGTATCCAATTTCCTATGGTTTAGAGCAGTTTGTATTAAACAACGCTTATACATCTAAAGAAAAAACACAAGTTATTGCCAATGGTTCCTCTAACGGAATTAATACCCAACAGTTTGAGCCTAATCTGATTTCAGAAGACCAAAAAAAACACCTGAAATCTCAATTAAACATCAATAATGATGATTTTGTATTTATTTTTGTAGGTCGTTTAGTGTCCGATAAAGGCGTTAATGAATTAGTAGAGGCATTTTCTAAACTAGCACAACCAAATGTCAAATTACTTCTGGTAGGTACACAAGAAGAAGAATTAGATCCTTTAGAATCTAGAACAATCTACGAAATTCAAAATAATCCGAATATTATCAGCGTAGGTTTTCAAAAAGATGTTCATTCTTATTTTGCTATTTCAGATGTGTTGGCATTTCCTAGCTATCGTGAGGGCTTTGGCAATGTAGTTGCCCAAGCTGGATTAATGAATTTACCTTGTATAGTAACAGATATTACGGGTTGCAACGAAATAATCATTGAAAGTGAAAATGGCACAATTATACCTGTTAAAAATAGTGAAGCACTTGTACAGGCTATGCAGAAAATGATTAGTGATAAAGTCTATTATAATAATTTAAAAGTAAATGCGCGAGCAATGATACTAACTCGTTATGAGCAGTCAACGGTTTGGAATGCTTTACTTGAAGAATATAATCTGTTAGTGAATAAATTAAACAAATAGGTTAATGTATAAAACCATCTTTAAACCACTTACTGATTTTTTGGCAGCCTTAGTTGGCTTACTTCTATTATCACCTGTGTTTTTGCTTGTGATGATAGGTCTTGCATTTGCCAATCAGGGAAAGCCCTTCTTTTTTCAGAAACGTCCGGGCAAAGGGGAGAAGATCTTTAGCATCATCAAGTTCAAAACCATGAACGACAAAAAGGACAGTAACGGAAACCTCCTCGCGGATGCACAGCGATTAACATCTATCGGCAAGTTTGTCAGAAAGACTTCACTGGATGAAATACCACAACTGCTCAACGTACTGAAGGGCGAAATGTCATTGATAGGTCCGCGCCCCTTATTGATTCAGTATTTGCCTTTGTATGACAAGGTGCAGAAGAGAAGACATGAGGTGCGTCCCGGAATTACGGGTTGGGCACAAGTAAACGGCAGGAATGCCATCAGTTGGCAACAAAAATTTGAATATGATGTTTGGTATGTAGACAATCTTTCTTTAGGTTTGGATATTAAAATAGTATTTTTGACAATCAGAAAGGTGTTTATTAGCGAAGGTATCAATCAAGAAGGGCAGGCGACAGCAGAAGCTTTTAACGGAAATAAATAAGATCATGAAAAAAATAGCGATATTTGGCGCAGGTGGCTTCGGCAGAGAAGTGAAAACTATCATAGATGCTATAAATAAAATAAATCCTACCTATGAATTTATAGGTTATTATGATGATGGTATCGCAAAAGATACTATGGTTAATAATCACCTGGTTTTAGGAGCCATTGATGAGTTAAATCAGCTGAGCGAAGACTTGTGCTTAGCTATTGCTGTTGGTGACCCTGCGACTAAACAGAAAATTATTGCTCAAATCAGTTCAGAAAAGATTACTTATCCAAATATAATTCACCCCTCGGTTCAGATTTCTGAGGATTATGTAGATCTAGGTAAAGGCAATATAATCTGCGGAGGTACTATTATCACTTGCAACATACAGATTAAGGACTTTGTCATACTCAACCTTATGTGTACCGTTGGACATGATTCAAATATTGATAGTTATGCCTCATTTATGCCCTCAGTAAATATTTCTGGTGAAGCAGTCATTAAAGAAGGAGTGTATGTGGGCACAGGAGCCAAAATCATCAATCAAATTGAGATTGGAGAATACACTATCATTGGTGCAGGAGCAGTAGTAGCTAAATCACTACCAGCATACTGTACAGCCGTAGGAATACCTGCAAAACCAATCAAATTTCACAACTAAAATAGCCTGCCAGAAAATAGACAATCAACCCCATTCCTTCTTCTTAAACCCGTAGTCCCTCAACAACCATGTCAAACGCAAAAAGATCCTCCAGCGCCAGAAACCTCACTTTGTGTACTAACGCAGAGCAGGCTTCGCTCTACGTAGCCGAGCAAATAGCGGAACTCATCCAAGAGCAGCAGCAACTAGGTAAGCCAGCAGTGCTAGGGCTTGCTACGGGCAACACCCCTAAGATTGTCTACCAAGAACTCATTCGGTTGCACCAACACGAGGGCTTGAGCTTTCATAACGTGGTTAGCTTTAACCTAGATGAATACTACCCTATTTACCCAGAAGACCACCAGAGTTATACTTACTTTATGCGCAAGTACCTCTTTGGCCATATAGATATCCAGCCCCACAACATACATATTCCTCACGCAGACTGCCCAGCAGATGCCATAGCGCAGTATTGTAGGGACTATGAAGACAAGATAAAGGGCTTCGGAGGTTTAGACCTACAACTCTTGGGTATTGGCCGCAACGGACATATAGGCTTTAACGAACCCGGCTCTAGCTTTGAATCAACTACCCGCTTGGTCGATTTGCATCCACTCACTAGAAAAGATGCAACCAATGATTTCGGAAATATCAATAACGTACCCCACCATGCCATAAGCATCGGTATTCATACCATCACCCAAGCCAAAAAAATATTATTATTGGCTTTAGGTGCCAATAAATCAAAAATCGTCAGCAAAGCCCTCAAAGGCAAAATATCTACTGATGTTCCTGCCTCTATACTGCAAACCCTACCACAAGTGGAGTATGTGCTGGATAGAGATGCGGCAACGTTGATTTAGAGGCTTTATGAGTTGAAAGTTGCCTGCCTGCCGGCGAGGCAGGAAAGTTGAAAGTTGAAAAGTTGAAAAGATGTTTGGGTTTTTAACGACTACAAAAGCTTATCTATAAAATAATGATCTTGTTTATTAAGGGCTTCACTTTGAGTGAAGCCCTTAATTTTTTTGGATAATTGGGATTTGTTTTATGGTTGTAGTTGATTTATTATCAATAGGTTATGACTATTTTTTTTATGGGAGGTGAGAGTGAAAAGTATAAGTTACCTACCTGCTGGCGAGGTGAAAAGTTGAAAGTTAACTCTTGTTTCCAGATTTAGTTGTGATGTATAGTTGTGAAATAAGCTAAGTTATTATAACAAATAATTTCATCCAACTAACAAGCAACTTTCTGACAAATATATTTATTTGAAAGTTTATTAAATAAATATGTTTAAAAAAAAACATAAAGCATTTTAAAATAGATAATAATTATGAACACGAATAAGTGCTATGATGTTGAAAAATAATGACTTATAAAATATAAATACAAAAAAACAAACAATGTATAGATTTTTATATTGAGGCTTGATTTTTAAAGTCTATTATTTTTGCTTACTTTTGACACATAGAAGTTCTTTATTTTACGGAAATTGGTTTTTGAATACGTTCAAAATTAAAAGGGAATTGTGTGAAATTCACAAGCTGTCGCGCAACTGTAAGTGTCAGTAATCTTTTTTCATCATGCCACTGTTTATCACAAATGGGAAGGCGAAAAAAGAGACATAAGCCAGGAGACCTACCTTTTTCTGATATGACTTATACTTTCGCGTTATGAAGTAAGAGTTGTGCAGCCTTTGTTTATTTCCTATCCACCCATAGCCTTTTACAAGGAAAAACCTCACTGTATTACTTTTCTTTTTTCGCGAATGTTTTTGAGTCTTTTAATCAGATATCAAACACATACCTAATATTATGAATCAAGAAATACAAGACAGAATCGAAGCATCAGTAACTCGAGTTTTTAAAGCGGTTTTTCCTGATACAACTAATCACCACAATACTATGTTCGGCGGAACCGTCATGTCAATGATGGATGAAATTGCCTTTATGACTGCTACGCGCTTCAGTAGGAAAGGCATTGTTACAGTGAGTAGCGACAAAATCGACTTTAATAAATCTATCCCAGCTGGAACACTGATTGAGCTAATCGGAAAAGTGACCTATGTAGGCAGAACTAGTTTGAAGGTCAGAGTAGATATCTACATAGAAGATATGTATTCAGATAGACGAGAAAAAGCTGTGTCCGGCTCTTTCACACTCGTAGCAATCGATAAAGAAACTAACAAACCCGTGATGGTACTCGCCTAGCGCTTCTAACGCATTTTCAACCCTCTAAAACACTATAAACATGGCTATTTTTGACAAAAGATTAAACTACAAACCTTTTGAATATCCTGAACTACTAAAATTTACTGAAGCAATCAATACATCTTTTTGGGTGCATAGCGAAGTTGATTTTACCGCTGACACCCAGGATTTTCATTCGCACCTTAGCTTTGAAGAACAGACGGCTATCAAGCATAGCTTATTGGCTATAGCCCAAATAGAAGTAGCTGTAAAATCATTTTGGGGCAACTTATACAATCATTTTCCTAAACCCGAATTCAACGGACTGGGCAGTACTTTTGCCGAGTGTGAGTTTCGCCACTCAGAAGCCTATTCTAAACTATTAGAAGTTTTGGGTTATAACAATGAATTTCAAAACTTAATGTCAGTTCCTGTAATTAGACAACGCGTAGATTACTTGTCTAGCGTATTACAAAACACAAAGTCTGATGACAGAAAAGAATATGTGATCTCGCTTATCTTGTTTACGATACTCATCGAGAATGTTTCGCTGTTCAGTCAGTTTGCCATCATCTTATCTTTTACAAGGTTTAAGGGATATATGAAAAACGTTAGTAACATCATCGCTTGGACCTCTATTGATGAGCAAATCCATGCCAATGGCGGCATTTATATTATCAATAAAATAAGAGAAGAATATCCTGACTTTTTTGATGCAGATACCGTAGAGCGTATCAGAGAAACGGTTAAGTATTCGATTGAAGTAGAAAAAAACATACTCGATTGGATTTTCTCTGCAGGCGAAATTGAAATCATCAACAAGAAAGATTTATTGAATTTCATGAAGTTTAGAGTTGATGAGAGTTTGGTGCAAATTGGCTTTGACAAGCTTTTTAATACTACTGCAGAAGAATATAAACCTATGGCTTGGTTTGAAGAGGATGTTTTTGCTAACAGCCTAGATGATTTCTTTGCCAAACGACCTGTAGAATATACCAAACACGACAAGAGTATTACTGCGGATGATTTGTTTTAGGCTTATACTACAAACCTATATTTCTTAAAATCAAACAGAAAAGATATGGATACAAATACAAGAGGAAAATTATGGTGGAAAAATGCAGAGAGTGAACAAATCTTAAATAGAGGCTACTTGCTCAAAGGCGAAACCGTAGAAGGGGCTATCGATAGAATTACCTCCGCTGCTGCACAACGCCTTTACAAACCTGAACTCAAGGAAGCCTTTCAGGAAATGATAGAAAGGGGCTGGATGAGTCTTAGCTCACCAATATGGGCTAATATGGGTACAGAAAGAGGTTTGCCCATCTCGTGTTTTAACGTACACGTACCCGATAGCATAGAGGATATTACGCATAAATTAGGCGAGGTAATTATGCAAACAAAGATTGGCGGTGGCACTTCTGGGTACTTTGGCGATTTGAGAGAAAGGGGTAGTGCGGTGTCTGACAACGGCAAAAGTAGCGGTGCAGTGAGTTTTATGAAGCTTTTTGACACTGCTATGGATACGATTTCTCAAGGCGGAGTCAGAAGAGGGGCTTTTGCTGCTTACCTGGATATTGACCACCCTGATGCTGAAGAATTCTTGAACATCAAAGACATCGGCAACCCAATTCAGAACCTGTTTTTTGCGGTCAACGTACCCGATTATTGGATGCAAGACATGATAGACGGTGATACAGAAAAACGCAAACTATGGGCTAAAGTACTAGAGAGTCGCCAACAAAAAGGATTGCCTTACATTTTTTTTACCGATAACGTCAATCGAAATAAACCACAGGTGTATAAGGACCTGAATATGCCTATCAATGCTAGTAATCTCTGCTCTGAGATTATGCTGCCCTCTTCAAAAGACGAGTCGTTTATCTGTTGTTTATCTTCTATGAATCTGGAGCTATATGACGAGTGGAAAGATACGGAAGCCGTGAAGTTAGCCGTGTTTTTCTTAGACGCCGTACTGCAAGAATTTATCGAGAAGACAGAGGGTAATTATTATTTAGCCTCTGCCAATAGATTTGCCAAACGCCACAGAGCTTTAGGCTTAGGAGTTTTGGGTTGGCATTCGTTGTTACAAAAGAAAATGATCCCGTTTGAAGGCCTAGAAGCAAAGATGCTCACCACTGAAATCTTTAAATACCTACAAGAAAAATCAGAAAAAGCAACCCAAGAGCTCGCCCGAATTTATGGTGAACCTGCTTTGCTCAAAGGTTACGGCAGGCGCAACACCACGCTTATGGCTATTGCCCCTACGACCTCGTCTTCTGCTATTTTAGGGCAAACATCTCCAGGGATTGAACCTTTTAGCAGTAATTATTATAAGGCTGGGCTTTCTAAAGGCAATTTCATGCGCAAGAACTACTACCTAAAACAACTTCTAGAGAAAAAAGGAATGGACAACGAAGATATGTGGCGGAGTATTATGCTTCAAAACGGAAGTGTACAACATTTACCTGAGTTAGATGACAACGAAAAAGCAGTGTTTAAAACCTTTAAAGAAATTAGCCAACTAGAGATTATTCAACAAGCAGCTGTTCGGCAAAAATACGTAGACCAATCGCAAAGTTTAAATTTAAATATTCCGTCAGGACTACCCATCAAAGATGTGAATAGATTACTCATAGAAGCCTGGCAATTGGGTATTAAAACCCTGTATTATCAAAGAAGTCAAAGCGTTTCTAAAGAACTAGTGACTAACCTAGTGAGCTGTAGTAGTTGTGAATCGTAGCTTAGATACCAGAGGCAAATTAGACATGATTTGCCTCTGTTGTCTAAAAGAGTTGAGCGTCTTAGAAGATTTTAAGAGAATAAATTATAAGATACATTATATTCGTACATAGCTCCTATTGAGAGAGGCTTACAGCACTATTTTAAAAAACATAATACTTTATTTTGGCAGTTGTTTTTAAATCTTGTTATTGGTGGACTAATTGCAATTTTGACACTTGGACACAAAATAAATAATAAGGTATTTAAGGGTCTTTTGAACTTGAATGATAAATCTATTAAATACAAAAGCTACTTGATAGTATTCAGGTAGCTTTTGTATTTAGATCTAAAAAAAAATTAATTAATCATAGTGGCAAACTCTTGTTTTGGTAACCTCACTTTTTTGAGTTTTGAGTTCCAGTCATTTTCTTCATCACGATAGCCTAAGGCAAGTAGGACAACACTTTTAAGTCCTTGGTCTTTTAATTTTAATAATTCATCAAATTTATTAGCATCGAATCCCTCCATTGGCGTGGTATCAATTTTTAAATTTGCGGCAACGATTAATCCAGTTCCCAAACCTATGTAGGCTTGTTTAGCAGACCAGATAAAATTATCATTATCGGTTTGTGCTAAAAGATAACTACTAATGGTATTTTTAAAATCAGCCAATTGCTCAACTGATTCTTTTCTTTCTTCGGCAATACGTTGAATGTAATTATCTATGGTTTGCTGAGTTATTGAATCAAATGCTGCAAATACCAAAAGATGAGAACTTTCGGCAATTTGTGAATTAAAAGAGCCTTCAGCTAGCTCTTTTTTTAATGAAGGTTTGTCAATAATAAAAAGTCTATACGGCTGTATTCCAATTGAGGATGCAGAAAGGTTAATTGCTTCAATGATTTTATCTAAATCTTTAGGTGAGACTCTTTTGTCACTGAATTTTTTTGTGGCGTAACGCCATTTTAAATCGTCTATTAGTTTCATTGTTATTTGTTTTTATAATTATAGTGCAAAAATATAGTTGTTTGGTAACATTTTGTAACTTAGCGGCAAAAAATAACAGTAACATTTGAGTAACTAAGTAATTTACTATGGAAACAGGAATAGACCCCATAAAAGAATGCAGCCAAACTATACTGGCAATTCACGATGTAATGGATTTGCTTAATGGCAAGTGGAAAATATCTATTATCGCATGCCTCTGTTACAAGAAAATGCGTTATTCAGAATTATTAAGAGAAGTAAAAGGGATTTCAGGCAGAATGTTGAGTAGAGAATTGAAAGAGTTAGAAATGAATCAACTCATCACAAGAACTGTATTAGATACACAGCCTATAAACGTAGAATACGAAATAACGGAATACGGTTCTACACTTAAAAACTTAACGGCTACTCTTGCCCAATGGGGTATGACACATAGAAAGAGAATCATAGGTAAATAGTAAGATTGTATTTATAACAATACTGTCAATAGCGAATTAAGGTGATCACTAACTATTTTGTTAAACTTTATTTTGGTATAGTAACCTTGGTGCTGTATTAAGAGCTTCACTTTGAGTGAAGCCCTTAATTTCCCAACGAATTGAAATAGGGTTCTTGTCGTTAAGTTATGTTGCTCTGTTAGAAAGGAATATAGAGTTGGCTTTTGTTTCTGCTGGGCGGTATAATGAGGGTGTGATTAGAAGTTTCTGTTTTATGTGTGAGTGTATGTTAAAGGGCTACATTGGTTGTGATGCTGTGCTTTAAGACTTGCTGAATAGTAACGGAGTTAAAGCTTCTTTTGAGAGGACGGATTTTGTTTTTGTAATTTTCTGAAAAGCTTAGAAAGACAAAAAGCAAGACCAATTTATCAGCTTGCAGTGCAGTTGGTTTTAGGCAAAGGTCTAGGGTTTGCTCTTTTTTTTCGAGGATTACTTCTTCGCTATAGGTGGTGTTGTAAGTTTCTAGTTTATAATCCCAATGGGAAAGAGCGACAGCAAAGTGGACATAGGCAGCTTGTTCTGGCCATTGAATATCATTGAGCAGTGAGAGTTGGGGCAGGTTGAAGGAAGCGGAAGAGGCATTCCAATAGCCTTTTTTTTGGAGTGTTTGGTAAAGGGGCTTTAGTTTGTTGCCTTCAAATCCGACAAGTAGTTGGGCTCCTGCTGCGGTGTCTAGTCCGCAGGCGACTGAACGTTCGCCAAGTGGGTTTTGGGTGTCTTCTTCTAGGATTTCGAATAATAATTTATTGGCACGCCCTGCAAAACTGCCATCTTTAGCGCGCGAGTTGAAACTTGATGCCAACGCGCGAAATATTCTACTTGTTTTAACTGCACTACCAAATTCTTTGTTGTGCTGTTTGATGCGATTGTAAATAGGATTGCTATGGAATTCCTTAGAAGATATTCCAGATTTTCCTTTGGTGCGAACGCGGTTGACATTGTCTTGATCTATATAGAAATTTAGATTGTCAAGCGTACCTGTTATGGTGAAGGGGGCTTTGATAATTGCCATGATTCCTACGTGTTTAGATACAAATCTCTAAAAATAAAACTATATTTGCAAGAATTTTTGATAGAGTAGTCAACTGCATATATAACTTGGTTACGACACAACAACACACAAGTCAATTTGCTTGCTTGACGGGCAGTTCGTTTTTTGATTACAGGATTAAACACCTCCTTAAATGTCCAAACGCTTATTTGATATTTTCTTTTCTGTAGTAGCATTGATATTCCTAGGTTGGGTTATGGTCTTAGGCTATATTATGGCTAGTATAGACACCCGCTCTAGTGGGCTTTTTGTGCAAGAAAGGGTAGGGCAGTACGGTAAGATATTCAAGATATTCAAACTCAAAACCTTTCATCCGCTGACGCAAAATGTATCTGCTTTAGGCAACTTCTTGCGTAGATATAAAATAGATGAACTCCCCCAACTGCTGAACGTATTGATCGGTGATATGAGCCTTGTGGGTCCTAGACCGGATATCCCCGGCTATTATGACCTACTTCAAGGCGAAGACAGAAAGGTGTTGGAGCTCAAACCAGGCATAACTTCTCTGGCGAGTATCAAATATGCCAACGAAGAACAGCTGTTAGCAGCACATCCTGAGCCTTTAAAATACAACGACGAAGTACTTTTTCCGGATAAGGTACAGATGAACCTCGACTATTACTACCACAGGTCGTTGCGGTTAGACCTCAAGATTATATATAAAACCTTTTTCTGAATTATATAAAACGAAGAATTATAGCCTAATTTATTTGGACAAATGTTAAATAGTGTATATTTGCAAAACATTGGATATAAGAACATGACTAATTCGAAAATATGGCTCTCTTCTCCACATATGGGAGGCAATGAGCAGCAATACATCAAGGACGCTTTTGATACAAATTGGGTAGCGCCACTAGGACCAAATGTTAATGGTTTTGAACAAGATTTAGAAACCTATTTAGACCAAGAGGTTTTTGTAGGTGCGTTAAGTGCGGGTACCGCTGCTTTACACCTAGGACTCATCTTGCTCGATGTACAACCAGGTGATGAAGTTATCTGTCAGACCATGACATTCTCGGCTTCAGCCAACCCTATTGCTTACCTTGGAGCTACGCCTGTATTTATAGACAGCGAGCTAGATACCTGGAATCTCTGCCCGAAGGCATTAGAAGAAGCCATTATAGACCGTATCGCCAAAGGAAAAAAACCAAAGGCAATCGTAGCAGTTCACCTTTATGGGATGCCTTATAAGATTGATGAAGTAAGAGCGGTTGCAGACAAATACGGAATCCGTATCTTAGAAGATGCGGCAGAAGCTCTAGGAAGCACACACAACGGACAGAAGTGTGGTACTTTTGGTGACATTGGCATCTTATCTTTCAACGGAAATAAAATCATTACCACATCAGGCGGAGGCGCCATCGTGACGCATACCAAAGCACTTAAGGACAAAGCCGTCTTTTTATCTACTCAAGCCAGAGACAATGCACCCCATTACCAACACTCACACATTGGGTATAACTACCGTATGAGCAATATTTGCGCAGGCATCGGAAGAGGGCAGATGGAGGTTTTGGACAAACACATTGGTCTAAGAAAGGCTAATAACACCTTCTATAAAGATTATTTTAAAGATATTGAAGGCGTAACTGTATTTTCAGAGCCAAATGAGCAGTTTTCTTCAAATCATTGGCTATCTTGTATCGTATTAGAGTCATACGAACAAAGAGAAGCCTTGAGATTGGCATTAGAGAGCAACAATATAGAGAGCAGACCGCTCTGGAAGCCTATGCACCTGCAACCCGTCTTTGAAAAACATCCGTATTATGGGGCAAATGACGCAGAAGAATTATTCCAAAAAGGTTTATGTTTGCCTTCAGGTTCTAACTTAACCGATGCAGACAGATCTAGAATAAGCTCTTCATTTGATGCTTTTTTTAAATAGTTGAGTTATTCGCAGTAAAATATGTATGCGGAATATAGTTTAGCAATTAGAGATATATGAGTAGAGATACAACACATAAATTTAGAAATAGTATTATAATTAAGCTTGGAGATACACTTAGAAACCTAGGTTACCTCCCAAGGTGGATTATACTATTTATTGATATTTTTGTCTTATGTCTTTCGCTCTTTCTTACCTATTTTATTCTAGATAGATTTGATCAAGAATACTTTTTGGTTGACTATAAGATTGTTGGTTTTGCATTGTATTTTATCGTAAATATATTCTTCTTTAGACTCTACAGAATCTATTCGGGAATTATTAGGTATTCTTCTTACGTAGATGCCTTTAAGATATTTTTCTCGCAAGTAAGCGCACTCATTGTATTCTCGGTTATAAACCTGGCTTTTTATATCATCTATAAAGACTTCTTATTTCTAGGCGTAGGTCTAGTTATCAACTTCGGCTTCTCCTTCTCAGGACTCTTTATCTATAGGCTATTGATTAAATATGTCTTTGACAAATACATCATTGAGAACAAGAAAAAGTCAAGAATTAGGGCGATGATATATGGCTCTGACGCCAATGCCATCTCTGTGGCAAGCGCTTTACACTCTGAAATCCCGAACAGATTTAAGATTGTGGGGTTTGTAGATAAGTACAGCCAAAACACCTCAAAGCGAATCTTAGACTTACCTATTTTTGCACACAGCAAGAAGATTCACTCCTTGATGCGAATCAACAATGCCCAAGCCCTTATCTTAACTGATAAATCACTCACAAAAGAAGAGCAAATATCTATTGTAGACAGTTGTTTAGAATACAACTACAAGGTCTATGTTGTGCCCATCATAAGCGATTGGGCAAACCAAAAAGAAATATCTAAGAAGGTCACTAGCTTTCAGATTCAAGATTTATTAGAGAGAAAACCGATTGTACTAGACAACAAGAGTATCTCAGAACAGCTCACCGGAAAGTCAATTCTAATTACAGGAGCTGCCGGTTCTATCGGAAGTGAGATTGTGTGGCAAGTATTGAAGTTCAACCCCAAGAAGGTAATTATGGTTGACCAAGCTGAAACTCCTTTGTACAGCTTGTCTTTAGAGTTGAATAACCAAAATTATTCCTCAAATATTTATGCTATCGTAGCAGACATAAGACAGGAAAAGGTAATGGAGCAAATCTTTAGCAAACATATGCCAGATGTGGTGTATCATGCTGCTGCCTATAAGCACGTGCCTTTGATGGAAGAGAATCCTTGTCAGGCTATCTTTACCAATGTCTTGGGGACTAAAATAATTGCAGATTTAGCTTGTAAGTATAATGCCAGCAAGTTTGTGATGATATCTACGGATAAGGCAGTAAACCCGAGTAATGTCATGGGAGCCTCAAAGCGCATTGCTGAAAAGTATGTACAGTCGCTTTATTTTAATCTACTAGAGCACCACCCGAATAGTAAAACAAAATTTATCACTACGCGTTTTGGTAATGTATTGGGTTCAAACGGTTCTGTAGTGCCCTTGTTTTCTAAACAGATAGCAGAGGGAGGTCCTTTGACCATTACGCACCCAGATGTGATTAGATATTTTATGACTATACCCGAAGCCTGTCAACTAGTACTTGAAGCTGGTGCAATGGGTAATGGAGGAGAAATATACATCTTTGATATGGGCAAGCCTGTCAAGATTATCGATTTGGCTAGAAAAATGATAAAGTTAGCGGGCTTCATACCTGATAAGGATATTGAGATAAAAATAGTTGGACTCAGAAAAGGTGAGAAGCTTTATGAAGAATTATTAAATGATTCTGAGAAGACCTTAAATACCTATCACGAAAAAATTATGATTGCTCAAGAGGAGTTTGCCGATTATCATTCTCTAGCTGCTGATATCGAGAGCCTCTATATTGAAGCTGATACCTACAATAAAGAAGCGGTAGTACTGCTTATGAAAAAAATTGTACCCGAGTTTAGGAGTATGAATTCAGTTTATGAAGTCTTAGATAAATAAAAATCACTATATAAATCAAATAAAGAGATATCTTTACAGCTTTTTATTTTCAGAAATTATACTATTAACATAATGAGAAGAAACAAAACAGTCTTTTTTGGAGTTATTTTTACTTCTTTACTCTTATTGTCGTCTTGTACTTCTAGAAAGAACATAGCGTATTATCAAAATATCGAACAGCTTAACAACCAGACCCAACAAAGCTACGAGCCTAAGTTGCAAGCAGATGACTTGTTGAGCATCATCGTAAACTCAGAGACTCCTGAGTTAACCAAGCCCTATAATCTATATATGCCTTCCGGTGTTGAAAGTCCTGATTTTGTGTCTATTACAGCACAAAAACGTCTTCAGACTTATCTTGTAGATAACCTAGGTTATGTCAACTTCCCTGTATTAGGAAAATTAAAACTAGGAGGTCTTACCAGAGCTGAAGCAGAAGGACTCTTGACTGATAAGCTGAAGAGCAGTATAAAAGATGTCACTATAAGCCTTAGAATCCTTAACTTTAAAGTTTCAGTTCAAGGAGAAGTGCTTAGACCTGCTGTTCACAATATCACAACAGAGCGCGTCACCTTGCCAGAAGCCTTGAGTATGTCAGGAGACCTAACCATTTACGGCAAAAGAGATAACATACTCATCATAAGAGAGGTTGACGGCAAGAAAACCTATAATTATGTGGATATTACTAAATCAGACTTTATAAACTCTCCGTTTTATTATCTTTCGCAAAACGATTTAGTTTATGTAGAGCCCAACAAAACTAGAGTTAACTCTTCAGTGGTAGGGCCTAATATTTCAGTTTTACTCTCTGCTTTGTCAGTATTAGCCTCAGTAGTGTCAGTAATAGCCATAGTAACAAGATAAAAAAATACAAATGTCCTCAAAAATAAGCCGAAATACATCTATGGATTTTGAACAAGATACTACTAACGAAGTAAATATCAGAGAACAAATAGAAGCCTATTTGATTCATTGGAAGTGGTTTGTCTTAAGTGCCCTACTGTTTGTTTTGGGTGCTTTTTTATATCTGAGATATTCTTCTAACGTTTATAAAGCAACCAGTATAGTCATGCTAAAAGATGATAGGAGAGGTGGTGCACTTAACGAACTGATGATGTTTTCTGAGATGAGCCCTTTCTCAGGGGTTAAGAATAACGTGGACAATGAATTAGAAGTTTTAAAGTCAAGAACATTAACTGTAAATACTGTAAAAAAGTTATCCTTAGATATTTCGTATTATAGTGAAGGAAGGGTAAAGTCATATGAGTTTTATAAAAAGAGTCCTATAAAAGTATTCTTTGTAGAACCCTCAGAAGATGCTACACCAGGAAATATCATATTTAGTGTAGATGTAAATCAAAGCTCTGAATATACAATCAGAGTTGATGATGAGATGATAGGGAAATATAGTTTTGGACAAACTATCAAAAATAAGTTAGGTACGTTTATCATTACTAAGAGCGAAGAATATTCTAAAAATGACACTGAAGAGAAGTCAATTCTTGTATCTATTGGTACAGTAAAGAAAACTTCAGAGAAGTATAGAAAAAATCTCAGTATTGAGCCTTTAGGTAAATTTACTAGTGTTATTTCAATCTCTATTACAGACTTAAACAAAGAGAAGGCAGAAGACTTCTTGAATACACTGGTAGAGCTGTATAACGAAGATGCCATAGCTGACAGGAAGTTCATCTCAGAAAAAACCTCAGAATTTATTAACGAAAGACTGAAGATTATATCAGAGGAATTAGGCGTCGTAGAGAATGAGGCTGAGGAGTTTAAAAAACAATACAGAATAACAGACATACCTACTCAAGCTTCTTTATACCTTCAAAACACAAGTGAGTTTGAGAAAAAGATAATTGATGCTGAGATAAAAATTAGTATTATCAATACCATCATTGATTCTTTTAACAAGAAAGAATCACTGAGTGATGTCATACCCATCGATATATTGCCTTCTGAAACCAATGCATCTGGACTGATTTCAGAACTCAATAAATTTATACTGCAACGCGAAAAGATAGCTATAAATGCAGGCCCCGACAACTCGGTGCTTAGGGATATTGACTCTCAAATCTCAGCACTAAAAGCAAGTCTTAAGGAAAGTTTACTCAGAACAAAGGCAAATCTCGAGATAGGGCTAAAAGATATAAAAGGACAACGCTCATTCTTGGCAGGAGAAATTTCTAAAGTACCCACGCTAGAGAAGGAATCTAGAGTTATTGCTCGTCAGCAAGGAATTAAAGAAGCTTTGTATTTGTATTTATTACAAAAGAGAGAAGAAACTGAAATTTCTATGGCAGCTATAGCGCCAAATGCAAAAGTGATTGATTCTGCTATAGCCTCTGATATTCCGGTATCACCCAAGAAGAATATTATTTATCTAGCGGCTTTGATCCTTGGGCTACTCCTTCCGTTTGTTGTTATTTATATACTAGACTTATTGGATACCAAAATCAAACGCACTGATATTGATAAGTATTTATCAGCTATTCCGTTTATCGGAGATGTTCCGCGATCTGAAACAGAAAAAGACATCATAAGAGCTAATAGCAGAACCAGTACGGCAGAAGCCTTGCGAATTGTTAGAACCAATATGGAGTTTGTTCTGAGTCAAGTTAAAAACGGCAACTCAAAAGTGATTTTTGTCACTTCAACTTTACCCAAAGAAGGAAAGACTTTTATATCGACTAACTTAGCTGGTGCATTTGCTTTATCTGGCAAGAAAACCTTGTTGCTGGGTATGGATATTAGAAACCCAAAATTAGGTGAATACCTGAAATTGCCAACCATAGGCTTGACCAATTATCTATCATCAGATACTATTCAGCTAGAGTCAATTATCACCAAGATTGAAGGTTTTAAGGAGTTTTATGCGATGTCACCTGGAGTTATCCCTCCAAACCCTGCTGAACTGCTTATGAGTACTAAAGTCTCAGAAATGTTTGAAGAGTTGAAAAACCAATTTGATTATATTATTGTTGATACTGCACCGGTAAGCTTGGTTACAGACACTTTATTGATTGCCCAAAACGCAGATGCTTTTGTGTATGTGGTGCGTGAACACTATCTGGACAGAAGTTTACTTCACATACCTCAGAAGTTATATAAAGATAAAAAACTTCCGAACATGTCCATTCTGTTGAATGACACTAACTCTAAAAAATCATACGGAAATAAGAGCTTTGGTTATGGTTATGGTAGTTATTTTGAAAGAGAAGCTAAAAAGCCGTGGTATAAAAAACTATTAGACCGTAAATAAAATACAGTTTTACTCCAAACAAAACGCCTTGAAATAATCGTCTATTTTAAGGCGTTTTTGTTTAATTTGACTTCTATGTTTTGCGTTAAGCCAGATGTATAGTGTTGTTAGCTTTGATAAATGGCTTTTCAATTTTAGCTTAGCTTACTGCCAAAAAATTTAAAACTCCAATTCTAAACTCACCGCTACTTGTTTATAGAGCTTGCCATCGCTTATTATGGCGCCTTTGCGGATAAGATCAAAGATCGCTTGGTTCTTATCTTCAAAAGTCTTCTTGCCTTGGGTGAATTCGATTTTGTCTGAGGTGATGTTCTCAGAGAGCCAGATAAGCCCTTCTGTTGCAGTGAAATCAACCGAATCGTCACTGGTTTGAATGACGATAGAGTGGGCTTGGCTTTGCGTAAAGTAAAACATAAAAATATAGTTTTTAGAGAAGTGTTCTAAAAACGCCACTTTGTTTAAAGCAGCTTCCCAAATCATATCTGAAAAGATATCGAGTTGTTGTTCTACCCTTTCTGGTTGGCTGGTTTTTAGCTTTTCCCATTCGGCTTTATCTATGTTTTGCGAAGCCAAGAATAGGGCAAATTCGTGGTGTAGCTCCTCAAATTGTTCTTTGGTAAGTCTTGTGTAGTTCATAACAAGCTATGGTTTTATTGGATTTATTTAATTTCTAATCTAACTTTAAAACCTTCATAGGTACGGACATTGAACACGGTTTGGTCTTCAAAAATGAGGTATTGTCCTTTGATTCCCTTGAGTTTTCCTTGATAAATAGGGTTTACACCAATGTTTAGCGAATTTATTTTAGCAGGATATTGCAATACTGGATATTCAATTTGAGTGAGGCTGTCTTGATTCGTATCAAAATACGTCAGCACCTCTTCAGGTAGATATTCCCTAACTCTTTGTCTTTCTTGAACCAAATCAATTTCAGGAACTTCATTCTGGAGCATTTTCCTGAAGTTGGTTTTGTCAGAGAAGTGTTTTTTGAGGACTACCTCAGTAATGCCCGCCAAATAGCGGTTGGGCACTTCCACAATAGGGAGTGCTTGCACAGCTCCTTGATCAATCCATCGGTAGGGCACTTGGGTTTTTCTGGTCACGCCCACCTTGAGTTCACTCGACACAGAGAAATAGACAATATGCGGTTGCAGCTGCACTTTTTTCTCATATTCCAGGTCTCTGTCTTGAATATCTAGATGCGCCGTGCTGAGTTCAGGCTTCATAATCCAATCTCCGGCAAGTGGCGAGCTATAGAAACAGTCATAACAGAAGCCTTGGCGGAAAATCTTTTTCTCTTTTCCGCAACCCAGGCATTCATAGCCAATGTGCTCAATAGTAATCTCTTTGTCTAATAATTGATTGACATTTAGTGAGATATTATTAGAAAATAAATAATACTGAACCGGATTTGTGAATTCAGTTTGCATTTTTGTAAGTACAAATTCGAAATACATAAGAATTTTAATTATTTTTACGTTTTGTAAAGATACTAAAAAATGCCTCTTTCTATTATAAACTCGTTTGCCTCTTGGATTCTTAAAAAAAGAATTCACCAGATTGAGTTGTTTATGAAATACCCCAATGAAGTTCAGGAAGAGCTGCTGCTTAGTTTGTTACACAGTGCTGAGCATACGGTTTTAGGCAAGAAATACGGTTTTTCGTCTATACATTCGTATGCAACTTTTTCTAAAAATGTTCCGATTGTCACCTATGAAGACCTTCAGCCCTATATAGAAAGAGCGCGAAAGGGCGAGGCCAACGTGTTTTGGAACACACCTATCAAGTGGTTTGCCAAATCAAGTGGTACTACTGATGCCAAGAGCAAATTTATACCCGTGAGTACTGAAACCTTAGAAGGTTGCCATTTCAAAGCAGGGAAGGACATGCTTTGTCTGTATCTAAACAACAACGAAAACTCTCAACTCTTTACCGGAAAAAGCCTTAGACTTGGCGGTAGCAAGCAGTTGTATGCCGATAACAATACCTATTTTGGCGATTTATCAGCTATAATTATTGAGAACTTGCCTATCTGGGCGGAGTTCAGCAGTACGCCAAGCAGCAAGGTGTCACAGCTCTCTGACTGGAATGAGAAACTCTCAGCGATTATTAAAGAGACCTATAATGAGAATGTCACCAGTTTTGCTGGCGTACCTTCTTGGATGTTGGTGCTTTTGAACAAAGCCTTAGAGACTACTGGAAAGAAAAACCTGTTGGAGATTTGGCCAAACATAGAAGTATATTTTCACGGCGGTGTAAGCTTTGAGCCCTATAAAGAGCAATACCGAAAATTATTGCCGAGTTCTGATTTTAATTATTACGAAATATATAATGCCTCAGAAGGCTTTTTTGCGCTTCAGGATTTGAATAATTCTGACCAAATGCTATTGATGCTGGATTACGGAATTTTCTATGAATTCATTCCGATGGATGGTTTTGGGACTGCAAACCAAAAGGTCATCCGCTTAGCTGATGTGGAATTGGGCAAGAATTATGCGATTGTCATCACTACTAATTCCGGATTGTTTAGATACTTGATAGGGGATACCGTTCGCTTTACGTCACTTAGTCCGTATAGGATAAAAATTACGGGAAGAACCAAGCACCACATCAATGTTTTTGGAGAAGAGCTGATGATAGAAAATACCGACAGAGCCATTGCTGAAGCCTGTAGACTAACGGGTGCCGATGTATTAGATTATACAGTAGCCCCCATTTTTATGGTGGATAAAGAAAAAGGAGCACACGAATGGATGATTGAGTTTAAAGAAGCTCCGAAAGACATCGAGCGCTTCGAGAAGGTGTTGGACGATACGCTCAAGAGTTTGAATTCAGATTACGAAGCCAAGCGAACCAATAATATGACCCTAAATCCACCGGTGTTGAATATTGCGCGGAGCAATCTGTTTTATGATTGGCTGAAACAACGCGATAAATTAGGCGGGCAGAATAAAATTCCGAGGCTGTCTAATGACAGGCTATACTTAGAGGAATTAAAAAACATGTAAATCAAAAAAGCCGTTTCAGGATAACTGAAACGGCTTTTCTTATTTTGGACTTGACAAGATTTAGTTAGATCAAGGCTTTGATTTCGTTTATGAAACGCTGCGCCAAAGCATCTGCTGCTTGTTGAGAGGTAGCCTCGGTATAAATTCTAATAATCGGTTCTGTATTTGATTTTCTGAGGTGTACCCAATTAGTAGGGAAGTCAATTTTCACACCATCAATAGTCGTAATTTGCTCGTTTTTGTATTGGGTAGTAAGTGCTTCTAGAATGGCATCTACATCAATTTGAGGCGTGAGTTCTATTTTGTTTTTACTCATAAAATACTGCGGATAGCTCGCTCTGAGTGCTGCTACACTTAGGTCTTGTTTGGCCAAATGCGTCAAGAACAAGGCTACGCCCACTAAGGCATCACGTCCGTAATGGCTCTCTGGATAGATAATACCGCCGTTTCCTTCTCCGCCAATAATAGCGTTAGTCGTTTTCATCAATTCTACTACGTTGACTTCACCCACTGCGCTGGCTTTATAGCTTCCGTTGTGCTTTTCAGTAATATCTCTAAGTGCTCTAGAGGATGACATATTGGATACAGTGTTTCCGGGCGTTTTAGAGAGCACATAGTCAGCTACGGCAACTAAGGTGTATTCTTCTCCGAACATCTCACCATCGTTTGATATGAAGGCTAATCTATCGACATCTGGATCTACCACTATACCTAAATCTGCTTTTTCTTTGACTACAAGAGCAGAAATATCCGTCAGGTGTTCTTTTAAGGGTTCTGGGTTATGCGGAAAGTGTCCGTTGGGCTCGCAATATAATTTCACTACCTCAACGCCCATTTTCTCTAATAAGTCAGGAATAACAATGCCACCTGATGAGTTTACGCCATCTACTACCACCTTGAATTTCTTGGCTTTTACAGCCTCTACATCAACTAGAGGTAGGCTTAGTACGTGGTCAATATGCACGTCCATATAATTGTCTATGTAAGTGATTTGACCAAGGTGGTCTACCTCTGCAAAATCAAAAGACTCTTCTTCAGCTATCTCTAATATTTTTGCTCCATCGGCACCGCTCAAGAACTCTCCTTTTTCGTTGAGTAGCTTTAAAGCATTCCATTGTTTAGGGTTATGCGAAGCCGTGAGGATAATTCCGCCATCAGCTTTCTCTAAGGGTACGGCAATCTCAACGGTAGGAGTGGTAGACAGTCCTAAATCAATCACATTGGCACCAAGACCAATAAGTGTATTCACAACTAAGTTTTGAATCATAGGACCTGAAATGCGCGCATCTCTACCGATTACAACCGTTAGTTTTTCTTTTTTGTGGTGTTGTTTTAGCCAAGTTCCGTAGGCAGAAGCGAATTTTACGGCATCAACTGGGGTTAGGTTATCACCTGTTTTACCGCCAATGGTACCTCTGATGCCCGATATAGATTTAATTAGTGTCATATATATAGGTTTTAAAAATCAATTTTTGCGAATGTACAAAAATTCAAGATAACCACTCAAAAATGTTGATTCTAAACTTTTACATGAAATTTTTTGCATACCTCCTCCTTTTTTTAACCATTCAAACTAACTATGCCAAACACTATCTCAAGCCCCATGAACAGGCAAATATCTTATAATTAAACCCCCTAAAAAAATTATAAAAAATTCCTTTGTTTTTATTTAGATTGATTATACATTTGCCACTGTTTAAAACAAGTCTAAATAAAAACTATCATATGAAACCCATAAAATCATTATTATTTATGTCCGTTACTTGTGCATGCGGTGTCTCCTTTGCACAAACATCTGAAGTAGAAGTCAAAGTAGTTGACAAGGACAACCAATCTATCGCCTATGTAAGTGCAAGCATAGACGGAACCAACGAAATCGTTTTGAGTGACGAGAGAGGAGTTTTGCATTTTGACAACCTGAACTACGGGAGTTATACCTTACATATCTCTACTATGGGTTATGCGCCCAATATCTCTACTCTGGTGGTTGATGAGCCCAAGGAGTATTTGAGAATTGCTTTAGATACCAAAGCAACGGTTATTGAAGAGATTGAAGTCTTTGGGGAGCGCAACAAAAAACCAAAAGGGATAGAGATGATCACCCGTTTGCCTATCAAAGCCTCTGACAACATACAGACCGTTTCTGTAATTTCTAATAAAGTAATTCAAGATCAAGGGGCGCTTACTATTACGGATGCCGTCAAAAATATTCCGGGTGTAACGCTGTTTGGCAGCTATGGAGGCGTAAAAGAATCGATGTCCACTAGAGGCTTCAGAGGCGTACCTGTCTTGAAAAACGGAATCAGAATGGATTCTCAGTTTCAGACTGCGTCGGGTGTGGTGGATATGCAAGGTGTAGAATCGATACAAATGATCAAAGGCTCTGCTGCTATTACACAAGGTGTGATTACCGATATCGGCAATGCCGGAGGTGTGATTAACGTAGTGACCAAAACGCCAAACTTTTATGACAGCGGCAATGTGGCAATTCGCTATGGCAGTTGGAATCAGTTTAGACCAACATTTGATATCCAACAAACCCTAAACAAACAAGGTTCAGTAGCCGTTAGGTTTAACGGAGCCTATGAGCACGCAGATAGTTATAGAAAAATAGTCAATGCCAATAGAGTGTATTTTAACCCTTCTCTAGCTTGGAAAGCCTCTGAGAAAACCACAATTATTGTCGAAAGCGATTATTTTAACGACAACAGAACGCCACACTCCTCAGCGATTAACTTGGCTGTTGACCAAGGTACAAACGCATTGTATGTGTTGCCAAACGATAAATTCTTAGGATTCCGTTCAGATAATAACAATACTAAGATGACCAGTTTTATGGCTCGTATCGACCACGAGATTAATGATTTATTCAAAGTTCGCGCGGCATACGGAACCTCGAGCTATCAAGTAGAAAATATCGCTACTTCGGCTAAAGCGGCTTTTAAAGACAAAGACTTCAACTTGTTGAATAGAAGCCTTACAAAAAGCCTTAGAGACGATCAGAATTCAACCTTCCAGTTTGACTTTATCGGAGAGAACTTAAAAACGGGTTCTTTAAAACACATCGCTCAAATAGGATTTGATTACCGCACCGCATTTGCTACGACTACAAGTTTTGAAACCCAATTGGACGGAAAAAAGATAGGCGTAATTGATCAAATTGATGTGATGGGCAATTACTCTAATGACCTTTATCAAATACCGCTTACCACTGTTGACGGAAAACAATTAAGCGGCAGTGATATCAAATTTAAAGCCTTAACTCCAGTGGTAGCTGATTATGAAACTTTTGGGGTTTTAGCTCAAGATGTGATCGAATTCAATAAATACCTGAAAGCATTTTTAGGTATTAGATACTCTGAAATCTATGTCAAAGACGTTAACGGAACAGCCTCAAAAAGACAATCAGCATGGAACCCTAGTCTAGGGCTTATGGTTTCGCCTATCAAAAATATCAATTTATTTGGTTCGTACACAAACTCTACCAGCTTGCGCTCAGCTTCAAACCTTATGAATGACGGTTCAGAAATTGGCGCTTCAACCACAGAGCAGTACGAAACAGGTTTCAAAACCCAATGGCTAGACAATCGCCTACAATTTAACCTGACATACTTTCACATCTTTACTTCTAATTTATCAAACAAAGAATACATAGCAGGCACAGATACCACTACTGGATATTACTTCAAAGCCGGAGATTTAGTGCGTGACGGAATAGAAGCAGAGCTTAGCGGACGTGTTACTGATGAGTTGACCTTGATGTTGGGTTATGCTTACCTCGACGCGCGCTATGAGAATTCTCCTTCTTATGTCAACGGTTCTGCACCGATGAATGCACCAGAGCACACGGCAAATAGCTGGATTCAGTATAACTTTGGTTCAGGCAAACTCAGTGGTCTTAGTCTAAGTGCAGGAATTTATTATGTGGGTAAACGCCCAGTGAATGAATTTAGCTTAGCGCCTGATGGCCACGGAAATATGGGGGGAATAGAACCTTTTGATATGCCTGCATACACCACGCTAAACGCTCAGATTGGTTATACCTACAAATCAATTGTCGCTAAAGTATTCTTGAATAACATTACTGATGAGGTAGGTCTTAACTCTTATTTCAGAGGAGGTTATATCAACCAAATTGACCCAAGAAATATGGCTGTTTCTGTAGGCTATAATTTCTAATACCATTACATAACCCTCAAAGACGCAGCACTAGATGCGTCTTTGTCTGTTTTATTTTTTTGACTAAACTATTCGTTTCAACTTATTTTTATCAGCAACAATGGCAACCAAAAAATCATATACTTTCAGAAAATTGATGAACGACTTACACCTATGGCTAGGTATTGGAAGTTCGTTAATCTTATTTGTAGTATGCCTTACGGGAACGATCTACACCTTTAGAACAGAAATTGAAGAGTGGATAGAGCCTGAGAAGTACCGTGTTGAAGTTACCTCTGAAAGGCACAGTATTGCAGAACTGATCGCTATTACAGAAGCTACTACGAATGGCAAGGTCACTAGAGTTAGCTTTACCGATGAGGCGTCACGACCGTATGAAATCAACGTAAAGACCAGCAAAGAAGACCGCAGAGGCACTAATTTTATGGTGAATCAGTATAAAGCTGAGGTTATTGGTGCGACCAAAGGACCCGCGACTGATTTTTTTATGAGCGTTTTCAAACTTCACCGTTGGTTGTTGCTGGATATGGAAGTCGGAAGACCTATTGTAGGGATTGCCACCCTAATTTTTACCTTTCTGTGTATTTCAGGACTTATTCTATGGTTTCCGAAAAGGATCAAAGGTTGGAAGAGCTTAAAACCTGGATTTAAAATTAAGTTTAGAGCCAAATGGAAGCGCATCAACCACGACCTGCACAACGCTCTTGGCTTTTATAGTTTGTTTATTTTACTTGTGATGTGCCTCACAGGGCTGACCTGGTCATTTGAGTGGTACAACAACGGCTTGCATAAACTGCTCACCGGCAAAGAAAAACAACCGCGCAACTTCTCAGGTAAACAAAGCGAAAAAGCCACTGATTTTATCCCTACCATAAGCTATGAAGAAGCCCTTGCTATTGCCCATCGTGAATTAGCATACACCGGTAAGACCATTATTTCTGTGCCTAAAGAATCAGGCTATGAAGTGACTAAATACGATAAAAATAGGTTTAACGTAGAGGCGTCAGATAAAGTAAGTATCAATGCCTTGACAGGAAGTGTTGATAAAGTAGACTTGTTTGACGATTTGTCTTTCGGAGAGAAAGTAAGCAAGCAGATCAAAGCCTTGCACTTGGGTACAGTCTACGGATTGTTTTCAAAAATCATTTATTTTATCGCTTGTTTAATAGCTACTTCGCTACCCGTAACCGGAATTTTTATTTGGATCAACAAGATGAAAAAGACCAAGAAAAAGCAAGCTTAAAAGCAACTGCATTATTCAATTGTAGTGCTAAAAAATAGTGGGATTGCAGATTGGCTTTGGGTTAAATTCATATATTTACAAATCTAATTTTGTATTGTATGTCATTCCAAGGCCTTTTCCGTAAGAAAACAGTTTCAGATATATTAGCTAGTGCCGAAAAAAACAGTCTATCCAAACACTTAGGCGTTAGAGACCTCACTGGTTTTGGAATCGCTGCCATTATCGGAGCGGGAATTTTTTCCACCATCGGAAGGGCGAGTTATGAGGGCGGACCTGCAGTGGTTTTCTTGTTTTTGTTTACGGCTCTTGCCTGTGCCTTTACCGCTTTTGCCTACGCTGAATTTGCTTCACTCGTACCTGTTTCGGGCAGTGCGTATACGTATAGCTACGTCGCTTTTGGCGAATTATTCGCTTGGGTAATTGGTTGGGCACTCATTATGGAATACGCCATTGGCAACATAGTTGTAGCTATTTCCTGGAGTGATTACTTCACTAACTTGCTCAACGGCATCCCCGGCATACACATCCCCGAGTGGATGACCATGGATTTCTTTACTGCCAAAGAGGGTTTTCTGACTATCCAGAATGAACTCTCTAAAGGCACTAGCCTTGAAGCTCTGGCTAGCTCTTCTCAATTTGCACAAGAAGTGCCAAAATACTTGGCTTATGCCCATGCACCCCATATCGGTTTTCCGTTGGTGGTAGATGTTTTTGCACTTGTCATTACCTTTTTGATCACCGCTTTAGTCTATAGAGGGATAAACCAAAGCCGCAAGGCGAGCAATATTATGGTTGTGCTTAAAGTAGCGGTGGTATTGTTAATTATCATTGTAGGTGCATTTTATGTGAATACGGATAATTGGAGTCCGTTTGCACCTAATGGCGTAGGGGGTGTATTGGCTGGAATCAGTTCTGTGTTTTTTGCGTATATCGGTTTTGATGCGATTTCTACTACGGCAGAAGAGTGTAAAAACCCGCAGCGCGATTTGCCGAGAGGGATATTTCTCGCCATCATTATCTGTACGATTCTCTATATCGCCATTGCCTTAGTGATTACGGGTATGGTGCACTATTCAGAGCTCAACGTAGGTGATCCACTGGCGTATGTGTTTACAAAAATAGAAGACCTGCAATGGCTCTCTGGCGTGATTGCCATCAGTGCGGTAGTCGCGATGACCAGTGTGTTTATCGTTTTCCAGTTGGGGCAACCGCGTATCTGGATGACCATGAGTAGAGACGGATTGTTGCCCAAGAATTTCTCTAAAATCCATAAAAAATTTAAAACGCCATCCTATGCAACCATTGTCACAGGTATCGTAGTGGCAGTGCCGATATTGTTTACCGATTTAGAAATGGTAGTCGATGCCTGTAGTATCGGGACGCTATTTGCTTTTGTGATGGTATGTGGCGGCGTGTTAAAGCTTGAGAGCAATAAGAATGGACCTAGGGGTTCGTTTAGAGTGCCATACATCAATTCCGCCTATGTGATGCCGGTGGTTTTTGGAGCAGTTTGCGTTATCTTGTTTAGCTTTTTCAGAACAGAAACCGCTGATTTCTTTACCAATAAACCGCAAATTGCCCAAGCTTCTGATTTTGTATCGGGCTTGACGCCAGCCGAATTAACCCAAGTAAGAACCAGTATCGAAGCTTCTAATGGCGCTGCTGTCTTGCATGTAGAAGAATACTTGCGCTCTTTAACGCCAAGTGTTTATCATCAAACCCTTACTTCATTTGAGATGGACAACGCAAAGAAATACGAAACAGGTTGGGCGCTGTTTAAGCACAAAATTCCGATGTGGATTTTCATCTTTATCTTTGTAGGGATGACTTTTGTGAGTATAATCAAGAAAATGACTTTTATTCCGCTAGCCGGTATGCTGTGTTGTTTTTATATGATGGCAGAGCTAGGACTTAAAAACTGGGTGTTTTTCCTGATTTGGCTAGCTGTCGGTTTGGTTATTTATTTCATCTACGGACGCAGGCACAGCAAGCTCAGACAACAGAACCGCAACTCAAGTCCACTCGCTTAAGTTTTATGGGTTTAAAAACTAGGTGAAAATATCTACAAAACAGTAGATAAACCTAGCTCTTTATCCGATATTTAAGGCTTTATACTTTCTAATATGCCTAGAGGATTGTATCTTTGTAGCTTTCTCAAAAAAGAAATTATAATTGCTAAAAGCAAAATATATGAATCAAGAAATAAGAAATTTAGAGCCAAAACAATTGTGGAATAAGTTTGCTGATCTAAATGCTATACCGCGTCCGTCAAAAAAGGAAGAAAAAGTAATTGCCTTTATGAAAGATTTCGGCAAGAGCTTAGGGCTGGAGACGATGGAGGATGAAGTGGGCAACGTAATTATAAAAAAACCGGCAACTGCTGGTATGGAAAACCGCAAGACCATTGTGATGCAATCACACTTGGATATGGTTTGCCAAAAAAACAACGATACAGATTTCGACTTTGATACCCAAGGCATTCAGATGTATGTCGATGGGGATTGGGTACGCGCTAAAGGCACTACACTCGGAGCTGACAACGGCCTCGGCGTAGCCACGATAATGGCTGTACTTGAGAGCACTGACATTCCGCACCCAGCTATCGAAGCGCTGTTTACCATTGATGAAGAAACCGGAATGACGGGTGCTTTAGGACTTAAAGGTGGCTTGCTAGCGGGTGAAATCCTATTGAACCTAGACACAGAAGAAGATGACGAAATTGATATTGGATGTGCGGGTGGCGTTGATGTAACGGCTACTAGAGGTTATCAAACAGAAGAAGTTCCTGAGAATTCTCTGGCGTATAGCATCACTGTCAAAGGACTAAACGGAGGTCACTCGGGTATGGATATCCACAAAGGATTGGGAAATGCCAACAAAATTATGAACCGACTATTGTTTGACGGATTTGCAAACTTCGGCTTGCAAATAGTAGAAATAAACGGAGGTGGACTTAGAAATGCCATTCCAAGAGAGAGCAATGCCAAAGTGATTATCTCAGGAATTTTTGAGGAGGCTTTTCACTTAGAAATGCAGGAGGCAATCACAGATATTCTATCAGAATACAATACGACAGAACCTGAACTAGAGATTCTTATCGAAGATCTAGAAGAGATGCCAGAAGCCATTATGGAGCTTGGTGTTCAGGAAGGCTTGCTAAGAGTTGTGTATGCTGCGCTAAACGGTGTGTACCGCATGAGTGCTGATTTTGAAGATTTGGTAGAGACCTCTAACAACATTGCCAAAGTAATGGTCAAAGACGGACAGATTTCTATCCACTGTTTGACGCGTTCGTCAGTAGAGAGCTCTAAATATGATTTGGCCAACTCGCTGCGCTCTGCTTTTGAACTCTTTGGAGCTGAGGTAGAATTCTCTGGCGCTTATCCGGGCTGGACACCCAACGCGGAGTCTGAAATTCTAGACGTATTGGTGTCGATATACGAAAACCAAAACCAAAGCAAACCCAACGTAGTGGCTTGTCACGCTGGTTTAGAGTGCGGAATCTTGGGGACTCACTATCCCGGAATGGATATGATTTCTTTTGGACCAACTATCAAAGGAGCCCACTCTCCGGACGAAAGAGCGAGCATTTCGTCAGCACAGAAATATTGGAAATTTGTATTGGAAGTACTTCAAAATATTCCGCTCAAAGCCTAATTAAAATATAAATCAAAAAAACATAAATTAATTAATTAAAAAAGAATGAAACAATACTTCAATGCGTGGCATCACGTAAACCCGAAGACTGACCAAACGGATGTTGTAAAGGGTATTATCGAAATTCCTAGAGGCTCTAGAGCAAAATATGAACTCGATAAAGAAAGCGGACTATTGATTTTGGACAGAGTTTTATACTCTTCAGTTTATTATCCAGCCAACTACGGATTTATTCCACAAACCTATTGCGATGACAATGATCCACTAGATATCTTAGTTATCTCGCAAATCAAAGTAGTGCCAATGTGTCTTACGCCAGCCAAAGTTATTGGTGTGATGCGTATGATGGACAACGATGAGGCCGATGACAAGATTATTGCCGTATCTGCTGGAGACCCAACCTATAACCATATCAACGATATTTCTGAACTTCCTCCGCACACGATTGCCGAGTTGCGCAGCTTCTTTGAAGACTACAAAAAGTTAGAAAACAAAGTGGTGATTGTAGAAGAATTCTTAGGTAGAGACTTAGCTCTTGACATCCTTGAAGAAGGCTACAAAATGTATGATAGAGATATCAGACCGAACTTAGAAAAATAAGAAAAATAGAGGAATAAGAACACAAATTATTATTGTCTTTGATGCAGTCTATAACAGAGAAAAATTACCGAAAACTAGTGCTCAATGTTTCGTTGAGTGGCTTTTCGTTTGCTGTTATGAGCCTTCTCTCAGATGAGGTTTTGATGCTAAAAGAGGTTTGTTTTTCGAAATTCGAAAACCCTAACAACACTCTTGAATGCTATAAATCTGCTTTTTCAGAGTATGCAGAACTCAGCCAGAAATTTGATCAGGTCATAGTTTTACACAATAATAATTTGTCTTCTTTTGTTCCGACAGCGCTCTTTGATGCAGAAAATCTAGGAGCCTACCTACACTACAACATAAAGACCTTTAGCACTGATTTCTTTGCTTTTGATGCGCTAGAGCACTACCAAATCAACAATGTGTATGTACCTTATGTGAATATCAATAATTTTTTGATTGATATTTATCAGAGTTTTGACTACAAGCACCATTCGACCATCTTGGTAGAGAAGCTATTAGACGCTTCAAAGAACGATGATGACAAACAGATGTTTGTACATTTTCACCAGAAGTCATTTGAGATTATTGTCATCAGGAATCAAAAGTTGTTGTTCTATAACTCGTTTGACTTTACTACCAAAGAAGACTTTGCTTATTACCTGCTGTTTACTATTGAGCAATTAGAGATCAATCCTGAGTTTGTGACACTCAAATTATTGGGGCATATCGCAGAAGGCGGAGAGCTTTTTGATGTGGCTTATACCTATATCAGGCATGTATCGCTGATGGATATCACTTCTTTTCAAGAGCATAACAGCCTTGATAACTATGACAACTTAACCCATTTTGTACTGCTTCAATCGTGAGAATAATATCAGGAAAATATAAGGGAAGACGCATTAGCGCACCCAAGAACTTGCCCATCAGACCCACTACTGATTTGGCCAAAGAATCACTTTTTAATATTCTAAACAACTATTACCACTTTGACGAATTGCGCGTCTTAGATCTGTTTGCAGGCAGCGGCAGCATCTCATATGAGTTTGGTTCTAGAGGTAGCGGAGATATCACTTCAGTTGATTTAGATTATGGTTGTGTGCAGTTTATCAAACAGACTTCTGATGTCTTTGAGATGGATATCCATGCCATCAAGAGTGATGTGTTTTCGTTTTTAACCAAGAGCAAAGTGGGCTATGACCTTATCTTTGCTGATCCTCCGTATGATTTCTCTCAAGAACAATTTCAGCGCATTGTACAGCTCATAGAAACTAACCACTTACTGCTAGAAGGCGGTATGCTGGTGATCGAACACTCACCCCACACCAAATTAGACCACCTAGAAAACTTCTCTTTTGACAAGAAATATGGCAGTTCTATCTTTTCTTTCTTTACATCTAATTTAGAGTCTGAAACTGATTCGGAGGAAGAATAAACGGTTGTGAATTGCTTTCATTTTTCAATATCTTTGGGATATTACACAACTTTTGCCCCTGAAACGGCAAAGGCGCCGATGTTGTGAATTGCTAGCAGTTTTTTGTAGATTTATAGACTAGAATTACAACCAAGCTAGCATTTTTCACTCTGTTCGAGTAGTTGTGAATTGCTTTCGTTTTAAGGATTATTCCGTTGTGAAAACATCTAGCGCCTCGACTATCTTCGGGGCATTTTTTTAATCTGTATTTTTGTTTTTTTAAAGCTTAATCTCACTTGATTTTATTTGTCTTACAACTGATTATATACTCAAGAGATTGGTGAATAGGAGAGAGTAGAAATAAAAAAAGACCAATCTCTCCAGATTAGCCTTTCACATATTACCCCATAAAAAAAGCCGTTTCAACTTGTTGAAACGGCTTTTGGTTTTTATTGTAGTTTATTGATTTTCTCAATAAGCCCAATTGCTTTAGATTCAAGCTCTTCGTTGATTTGTTTGAAGTGAGCTTTTTTATCTTCTACTTTTCTTAAGTTTACTTTGCTGATAAGAGCGTCAAATGTATTGATTGCCTCTTCAACAATTGCATCAGTCTCGGCTGTAGGTTTTCCGCCTTTTGCCATTTCTGTAAGGTATGTAGCTTCGATGATGTCACCTAGCACATAGTTTATGTCTTTTTTTAAATTTCTTTTGCTTGCCATTTTTCTGGTTGTATTAAATTAAGTCTATTGGTAAATGTTTTATTAGTATCTGTAATATTCTGGTTTATAAGGTCCTTCAACCTCTACGCCGATGTATTGTGCTTGGTCATCAGAAAGTGTCTCAAGCTCTACGCCAATTTTGGCAAGGTGCAATTGCGCCACTTTTTCGTCTAAGTGTTTCGGAAGCATATATACTTCGTTTTTGTAGTTGTCAGTATTGACCCATAGCTCAATTTGTGCAAGCGTCTGGTTAGTAAACGAGTTGCTCATCACAAAGCTCGGGTGTCCTGTTGCACAACCAAGGTTCACTAAACGACCTTCTGCCAAGATGATGATATCAGTGCCATTGATGGTGTATTTGTCTACTTGAGGTTTGATTTCAACCTTAGAGGCGCCGTGGTTTTTGTTTAACCAAGCCATATCAATTTCGTTGTCAAAGTGACCGATATTACACACGATAGTTTTGTCTTTCATCTTTTCAAAATGACGACCCACCACGATATCTTTGTTTCCGGTAGTAGTAATCACGATATCGGCATTGCCTACAACCGAGTCAAGGCGTTTTACTTCAAATCCATCCATCGCTGCTTGAAGCGCACAGATAGGGTCAATTTCAGTAACCGTAACGATACTTCCAGCACCTCTAAACGAAGCGGCTGTACCTTTACCTACGTCACCATAACCACATACCACTACTCTTTTTCCGGCAAGCATCACATCAGTTGCTCTGCGCACAGCATCCACAGCTGATTCTTTACATCCGTATTTGTTGTCAAACTTAGATTTAGTAACCGAGTCGTTTACGTTAATGGCAGGCATAACCAAGGTTCCGTTTTTCATTCTTTCGTACAAGCGGTGCACTCCAGTAGTAGTCTCTTCAGATAATCCTCTGATGCCGTCTACTAATTCTGGATAGCGATCAAATACCATATTGGTAAGGTCTCCACCATCGTCAAGAATCATATTTAAAGGTTTTCTGTCTTCTCCGAAGAAAAGTGTTTGCTCGATACACCAGTCAAATTCCTCTTCGTTCATCCCTTTCCAGGCGTAAACAGATATTCCTGCAGCGGCAATGGCAGCAGCAGCCTGATCTTGTGTAGAGAATATATTACAAGAAGACCAAGTTACCTCAGCTCCGAGTTCTAAAAGGGTTTCAATTAGTACGGCGGTTTGGATAGTCATATGCAGACATCCTGCGATACGTGCACCTTTAAGGGGTTTTGAAGCTCCGTATTCTTTGCGCAAGGCCATAAGACCTGGCATTTCTGCTTCTGCTAATTCTATTTCTTTTCTTCCCCAAGCTGCTAGGGAAATGTCTTTTACTTTGTAAGCCACAAAAGGCGAAGTTTGTACACTCATTTCTATGATAAATTTTTGCAAATATACTTATTATATGAAAGCCATCAAAGCTCAAATAGGCATATCAGTATTAAAAAGCTGTTAAGTATCAGGAAATTGGTTATTTGAAAATGTGATAACAACTACTTTAAATTTTAATGTTTTAGGTCACAACAGTAGTTGGCTAGGAGTGAAGTCTGCTGCTAAAAGCCTACAATATTTAATGATTGTATGCTTTTATATGTCAGTATTGATTGTGCCCACGACTGGATTCGAACCAGCACGTCCTTACGAACACCACCCCCTCAAGGTGGCAAGTCTACCAATTTCTCCACGTGGGCTTAGAACTTTTGAACTTGTTTACCGATTTTTTTCGGTGCGCAAATATAGGTATATTTTAAATTAAATCTAGTGTTTTTACACTAAATATTAAGGTCAAATGTTTTTCTGAGCAACTCTACTGCTGGGTTTATTTTTGTCATATAGATAAACGTCTCTCTTTTGTCTTTGGGTTTCTCGACCTCAATAGCCTCATTGATGATAATATCAATTTTGATGTTGTGGTTTTTGAGGTGCCCTCTGAGGTGTCCCATTATGTTTTGGATGTCAGCCTCAAGACTCATTTTTGAACTCTGGTTAGGCACTTCATATTTTATAGTCGTATCCTCTAGTACAATTGGGCTCATGCCCATAATTGACGATACAATCATTTGTCCTTTTGCCGCAATTCTATCTTTGTATTTATTCCATTGAGTAACCAAGTCACTGTGCGTAAAAGGCTCTTCTAAAAAAGTATTGTGTTTGTGTGACTGTGCTTTATTATTGCTTTCTTGAATTTCTCTGAGTTTGCGCATGCCTGATATAGTCATCGCATTGGCAGAAGTATGCGGGTTTATTTCAGCTGCTGACTGCTGGGGTAGTTTTGCAACGGGTGCTTGTGCACTAGGTAGTGCAGCTTTTTCAGTAGATGGATCTGTTTTATTTTCTGTCGGAGCTAAAGCCGCATGAAAATAACTGGCGGGGATTATAAAATTAGCTTTTTTTTTTCTCCTTCAAAATCTATCGATGCCAATTGCATCAAGCATAGCTCGACCAATAGACGTTGATTTTGACTGGATTTATACTTTAAGTCCGTATCGTTGGCAATGCTAATTCCTTGTAATAAGAAATCTTGTGTAGCACTACTCGATTGGTGTTGGTACTGAATTTTTGCAGCTTCACCTACTTCTAATAACTGAATGGTTTCTGGTGCTTTACACACCAATAAATCTCTGAAATGCGAAGCCAGTCCTTGTACGAAGTGATGTGCATCAAATCCTTTGGCTAGTATTTTGTCAAACAACACTAGCAAATCAGGTATTTTGTGTCCTAGGATAAGCTCAGTTGCGTTGATGTAGTATTCGTAATCAAGTACGTTTAGGTTTTCTGTAACCGCCTCACGCGTCAAGTTCTTTCCGGAGAAACTCACCACTCGATCAAAGATTGACAGCGCGTCTCTCATGGCTCCGTCTGCTTTTTGGGCGATGATATGCAAGGCGTCATCCTCAAAGGCGATGCCTTGGCTTGTTGCTACTTCAGCCAAATGGTTTTTGGCGTCCTGAACCGTAATACGCTTAAAATCAAAAATCTGACAACGCGATAAAATCGTCGGTATAATTTTGTGTTTCTCAGTGGTGGCTAGTATGAAGATCGCATGTCTTGGTGGCTCTTCTAAGGTTTTTAGAAATGCGTTAAAGGCAGCTGATGACAACATATGCACCTCATCAATGATATAAACCTTATATTTTCCTGTCTGTGGCGGAATCCTCACTTGGTCAATCAGACTTCTGATGTCATCAACCGAGTTGTTTGAGGCGGCATCTAATTCGAAGATATTAAAAGAGAAATCTTCATTCGGGTCGTCGTAGTCAGGTTGGTTAATCTTTCGTGCCAATATTCTGGCACAAGTAGTCTTACCTACACCTCTAGGTCCTGTGAACAATAAGGCTTGCGCCAAGTGATTGGTATCAATAGCATTCAGCAAAGTGTCTGTAATAGCCTGCTGACCCACAACATCCTTGAAGGTTTGAGGTCTATACTTTCGAGCCGATACTATAAATTGTTCTTCCATAGTGTTTTTGAGGAGTACAAATATATAAATTTTTTAGTGTTTTTTGAAGCTTGTTTGTGAAAACTATTTCTTTATCTAAGGATTGATTGTTTTGTATTTTCCTGCTTGGGCAGACGATCAAGTAACCCACCTGTTTACAGCTGTGGTATAAACTAACAAGACGTATTGCAAAGGCATACGTCTTGTTAGTTATTTATAGTGTTGTGGTGGCAAACAAGTGAAATGTTTAGTTGTTTTTAATTCTTATCCTCCTTCATTTTGCCGTTTTTAAAACGCTCGCTTGCGGTTTGGTAATACGAAATAGTGCGGTCTTTCAAGTCTTGTGATACTGAAGGCACTTCTTCTTGAATGGTTTTGTTTTCAGGATTATAGATAAACTGCTTGGTTTCTTTGCGGTCGTTAATTTGTGTAAAGAATCCGTTTTGAAGTAAGCCCAGTGTTCTGTAATTGCCAATGAGCGCGCGCTCGTCTTCTGGTTTCATAGCAAAGATATCTTTTCCGTAAAGTGCTGATTGGTATTCCCAGCCCAACAAAGAGAATAGAGTAGGTGTGATGTCAATCTGAGAAGCGAGTTTGTCTACTTCGCCCGTAGGCTGATTCTTCATGTTATAGATAATGGCTGGGATGTGGTGTTTCTCGGTATTGATTTCCCATCTTCCAGCACTACTCGCGCAGTGGTCAGCTATGATTAAGAAAATGGTGTTGTCAAACCAATCTTCCTTTTGAGCTTGCTCGATAAATTTACCCAAGGCATAATCTGTATATTTCACTGCTGATTCACGACTACCTTGATCTAGATCAATTTTCCCTTCCGGAAAAGTGTAGGGTTTGTGGTTAGAGGTGGTCATCACAAACTGGAAAAAAGGCTTCCCGATTGTGCTTTGCTCTCTAGCTCTTTTCAGCGCTTGGGTATAAATATCCTCATCACAAATTCCCCATGCGTTTTCAAAAGTTACATCTTGATCTTCGATGTTGATTCGCTCTGTGCGAATGTTATCCGGAAGTGGGTTGCCTCTATTTCTGTCTACAATGGTAAATCCTTGTCCGCCAAAAAAGGCATTCATGTTGTCAAAATAACCGTCACCACCATAGATAAAACTCATATCATAATTTTTTCTTTTTAAGATGGTAGCTATAGAAAACATATCATCGTTTTTAGGTCTTCTGACAATGCTGTTTCCCGGAGTAGGAGGCACAGATAATACTAAGGCTTCCATACCTCTAACCGTGCGGGTTCCGGTAGCAAACACATTGGTGAAATAGATGCTTTCTTCTGCCAATTCTTCAAAGTAAGGCGTCAGATTCTCGGTATTGCCAAAGCGCGCTAAGAAATCAGAACTGAGGCTCTCGATGCAAATCAAAACGATATTCGGCGTCTCTGTACTTTCACCTGCAATCTGCCTAGTGATGTTGTCATAGTTAGTGTTGGTATAATTTTCTCCGTTGGCTGCCAATTCTTTTTTGATGATGGCATAAGCGTTTTCATCGGTTAAGGTTGGGTAGAACTTATTGTAGTCCAGTTCGTTAGATTTAAAGGCATAAAAGAAAGAGAAGACTCCGTTTTTAGACAATTCATTGGTATACACATTATCGCTAAACTCTGAATGGTCATTTTTAAGAATCGTAACTGAACCCAATCCGATGACAATCACAACTAGCGTAAGCACAGCTCTTTTCTTGAAACGCATTTGGTCATTAAAGGTGTGGTAAAAAGTCTTGGTCTTATAAAAAATGAAATACAACAAGAAGATAACCGCTAATAAACTTGCTACAATAACTGGAATGGGGTAAGATTGATTGATATTTTCAAGCACCTCATAAGTATAGATAAGATAATCTACGGCTATAAAATTGAAACGGGTTTTGAATTCATCCCAAAAAGGAAATTCAGCTGCAAATGAAAATAAGGTGATGAAAAACATCAGTGAAATAATCACATAACTCAGCACTTTGTCAATAAAACTCCCGATAAACCTAGAGGGGAAAAACAGTAAATACAAACTATAAACTATCGAAAAACAAAATGCTACTGAGACGTCAAAGCTCAATCCGAAGAAAAAAGCAACTATTACTTGTCCGAAACTATCAGAAACAGCGCTAAAAGAAATAGCGGTTAGGATAAGTCTGACTAAGAACGATGCAATAATGTAATAAGCAGCAAAGCTAAATAGCGTGGCGTATCTCGATTTTAAAAGTGATTTCATCATAGTTTATTGGGATTTCTCAAAATGTTAAAGTATCGCAAAACTATCCATTTTTTTTTGATTTCCTATTTACTTCATAAATTTTATTTTTAGTTATCTTTAAGAGAATATAATTATTAATGCCTTTGATTATATGAAAACATTAACATTATGCTGTGCTGTTTATTCTAAATTAGCTTTTGTAACCAAAAAACATGTTAATTTGAGAACTTTGCTTTTTTCTTTTGGCTTGATACTGTCTTTTATCTCTACCGCTACCGCTCAAAATATCACCCTCAAAGGACGCGTCTTAGATCGTGAAACCAATAACCCGATCGAAGCGACTACGATTTATTTATCTAGAGTTCAGGATTCTAGCGTTGTAGATTATACCATTTCTGACAAAAACGGAAACTTTGCGCTCAACGTCAAAAAGACTGATAAACCTACACAACTAAAGATCTCAGATGTGGTGTACGAGAATTATTTCAAAGAATTTGAATCGCTCTCTGCGTCTTTAGATGTAGGCGATATACCGCTTGCCATTCGCTCCACGCTGATTGATGCCATTGAAATTACTTTTGAAGCACCACCGGTACGTATTAAAAATGACACTTTGGAGTTTAATGCCTCGTCGTTTAAAGTGCGTCCTGATGCCAATGTAGAAGCACTGCTGAAGCAATTGCCAGGAGTGGACATATCCTCTGACGGAAAAATCACGGTCAACGGAAAAGAAGTAAATCAGATACTGGTCAACGGAAAAGCGTTTTTTGACAAAGACGGAAAAATTGCTTTGCAGAACCTACCGGCAGAGATTATCAATAAAGTACAGGTGACTGACAAAAAAACCAAAGAACAAGAAATTGCTGGAGAGGCTGCCACTTCTGATGATTTGAGTATCAACTTGACCATTGACGAGGATAAAAATACCGGTTATTTTGGTCGGATTATGGGGGGTTATGGCACTGATGACCGCTATGAATCCAGTGGGCTGGTCAATTATTTTAAAGGAGATTTAAAACTCAGCGTATTGGCATCGTCTAATAATATCAACGCTTCTGGCTTTTCGATGGATGAGGTGTTTGACAATATGAGCAATATCAACAGCTTTAATTCGAATAGTGGTGGCGGTATATCTGTCAATGGCATCAGCTTGGGTGGCATGGACAAAGGCATCAGCCAATCAAATGTTATTGGTTTTAATTATGCCGATAAATGGTCAGAAAAAACCGATGCCAACGGAAGTTACTTCTATAGCGATTCGTCAAATGAAAACATAAATAAGACCACCAGAGTCAACCTCCTGCCCGATAATTTATTCACCACCGAGTCTCAGACAACTTCTATAAGAGACCAAGCCAACCACAACTTTAATTTTGATACCCAGATAAAAATTGATTCTACCGCTAGTCTTTGGATCGCTCCTAAGTTTTCTAAATCAAGATCAAAGTCAGCAACGCTTTCTTCAGAAGATTCTTTTGACGAATTAGGCGATGCACTCAATCAAAGCTTGAGTAATAATTATGCAGAAAGTGATGACTTGTCATTTTCTAGCTCTATCTATTTTTTCAAAAAACTAAAGAAAAAGGGCAGGAGTTATAGTGTGAGCTTTAGAAATAGCAACCAAGACGCTGACGCAAAAAGCAATGTCAATTCACAGACCTATTTCTTTCAGACTACTAAACCGGATGATATCAGAAATCAATCTAGAAGTGTGAGTGGCAAAAATGACAAGTATAGCCTTGGCCTGACTTATAAAGAACCCTTGACTGATTCGCTTACTGTGAAGTTTGGGTTGAGTTATGAGAACGATAAGTCATCTGACACGACGACAACCTATGATTTTGATACTGCGACAAACGCCTATACTGAGTTGAATGACTTGTTATCTAAGTCTATTTTGTCAAAAACAAATAGCTTTACGCCCAATCTAGGCTTAGAGTTAAGAAAAGACAAATACTCTGCTAACCTGAATTTTGAGACTAACCTGCAGCAATATGACAACTCCTCTAACTACATAGGCAATAGGGTTGCCTTAGACAAAAACTATGTCACCCCTAACATCAATGCTAATTTCAGGTATAAGTTTTCAAAATCAAAAACCCTTTCTATGCGCTATGGATATTCTGAGTCTTTGCCGTCTGCATCACAGCTGTTGCCTGTAGAAAACTTGTCTAATCCGCTGCACACTTTTATAGGTAACCCAGATTTAGAGACCAATAAGATGCACTCTGCCAATTTGTTTTTAAACAATTATGACTTCGCCTCTCAAAGTGGGTACAACGCTTACCTTTATAGCGCTTATAACCCTAGCAGAGCCATTGCAATCTCAAGTTATGACCAAGACAGAAAGCAAACGACATCTTATACCAATGTGTCGGGCATGTATAATTTTTCTGGAGGCGGGAGTTGGTATAAAACCTATAAAATAGATGGCGGTCATAAATTTAGTTATTCGCTCAATCTCAACGCCAGTTATAATTTCAATAAAGGCTTTACAGATGCCAAAGCTTTTGAGGCTTATATCAAGCGCGTTAGCCCGACTATTCGGTTTGCCTATGAATACGGAGAACTGTTAAAATTAGAACCTACCTATAGGTTGACTTACAACCAAACTGATTATAAGAATTACCAAACCGATACGACCTCAGATGTGGTGCATAGGCTCGGTATTGCAACCACTTCGTATTTTCCTGAGAATTGGGTTTTTGGCAATGATGTGGGATATACCTATAATTCGAGGATTGCCTCGGGTTATCAAAAGGATTTTCTGTTGTGGAATATGAGTTTGGCATATAATTTTTGGGATAAAAAACTGACGGCAAAAGTAAAGGTCTATGATTTGCTCAACCAGAACAGAAGCACCTCTAGACAAGTCTCAGACGTCGCCATTATTGATACAGAAGACATAGTGCTGAAGCAGTATTTTATGTTTTCGTTGTCCTATAAAATCCAGAGTTTTGCCTCAAAACAGACCGAAACTCCAAATAGAAGAAGAGGCGGCGGTGGCAGGAGAAGATAAGCTTAGAATTAAAAGCGTTTAAAAACAGCTTTCAGGTATTGAATAATTTTTGTCATCATTGGCAGTGTTGTTCTTAGGACTCAAGCGCTATGTCTATAGTTTATCACATATGCATTGCAAAAGCTTCGTTCAAATACAGCCTAAAGCACTATCTTTGCAGTCTAAATACACACAAAATGAATCAGTTTGAGCAATTAGACTTACCAAAATCCCTAAAGAAAGCTATTGATGATTTAGGATTTCAGACCTTAACTCCCATTCAAGAAAAATCATTTCCAGTCATTTTATCTGGAAGAGATATGATTGGGATTGCCCAAACCGGAACTGGAAAAACCCTTGCCTATTTATTACCGATACTCAAGCAATATAAATTTCAAGACTCTGATATGCCCAAAGTGGTAATTATCGTTCCCACGCGTGAGCTGGTGGTTCAGGTGACAGAAGAAACCCAAAAACTTACCCAATATATGTCTACCCGAGTATTGGGGATATACGGAGGAGTAAATATCAACACCCAGAAAAAAGCAGTTTATGCCGGGGTGGATATCCTGATTGCCACACCAGGAAGACTAATGGATTTGGCACTAGACAACGTAGTTCGCTTTGACGATGTAAAGAAACTGATGATTGATGAATTTGACGAGATGCTAAACCTTGGTTTTAGTGTGCAGGTTACCTCAATACTGGCGATGATGAAGATGAAACGCCAGAATATTCTCTTCTCTGCTACCATGACTGAAGAGGTAGATCAGGTGATTAATGATTATTTTGACCAGCCGCAAGAAGTATCACTTGCACCAAGTGGGACACCGCTAGAGAATATCAGACAAAAGAAATACTTACTCCCGAACTTTATCACTAAAATAAACCTGCTCAATGAGTTGTTGCTTTCTGATGACTCCATAAAAAGAGTTTTGATATTTGTGAACAACAAGCGCATTGTCGAGCTTATTCACGAGCGATTAGATGAAAAACTGCAACAACAGATTGGCGTAATTCACTCCAATAAAACCCAAAACTATAGGTTGAATACCTTAGCTGAACTTCAGAAAGGCAACTTAAGAGGGATACTTACGACTGATATTATGGCTAGAGGTCTTGATATCAGAGATGTTACGCACGTGATCAACTTAGAGATTGCCGAGATTCCGGAGCAATACATGCACAGAATTGGTAGAACGGGTCGTGCAGATCAAGACGGCGTTGCCATTAGTATGGTTTCCGCAAGAGAAGAAGAGTGGTTCTTAGAGATCGAGCAATTGATGAATCAAGAGGTAGAAGCGTTTGAAATTCCAGAAAATGTCGAGATTGCTACTGCGCTAATGGAGTTTGAGAAAAAGAGAGAACAACCCAAAAGAGTGTTCAAAAAGACAGTGATAGAAGGTGGTGGAGCCTTTCACGAAAAGAAAGACAAGAATAAAAAGGTAAACCTTGGTGGGCCTGGAAAACGCAACCCAAAAAAGACGAAATCTGTCAACAGAAACCAACAGAAAAAAGGGAAATAGTTGTTTTCAAGAAAACAACCACATTAACTCCTCAGAAACTAGTAGAAATGAAGAAAGTAGTCATTATCTGAAAATTCAGTTAATGACTACTAATCAAATATCTTGAGTAAAGAAAAAAGGCGTTATTCCTTTTGCGCTTTCTTAGCTGCTCTCTTCTCTTTTAACATTTCTAAAGATTGTCCTGTTATCCAGTAGAAAGCAAAGCCTGCTAAGAATAATAGAAGCCAGAATCCCATAAGAAGAATCACTGCAAAGATTAAAAAACCTATATACTGCTGAAAATCGAACATGACTAAATTTTTTTGTTTCTGATTGGACAAATATATGACTATAAATTTATTTTCGGAAATGCTTTTGATTTTTTTTTAACAAGGTTATCCACAAAGGCACTGTTTGTTATAATTTAAAACAAATCTAAAGTATTTTCTTTTGGGTCTAGGCTAAAATAGGTAACTTTAGGCTCTAAATTATAATCGAATTATATTATGGATTTTACAAAAAAAATGCTTCGTGACGGAGCACTTGAAGATAAAGTAATCGTTGTAACGGGCGGTGGAAGCGGACTTGGCAAGTCGATGACCAAATATTTTTTAGAACTTGGCGCAAAGGTAGCCATTACTTCTAGAAACCTAGAGAAACTACAAGATACTGCCAAAGAGCTAGAGGCTGAAACAGGAGGCAAGTGTCTGCCTGTGCAATGTGACGTGCGCAGTTATGAACAAGTAGAGGCGATGCTCAAGCAGGTTTTAGAAGCTTATGGCAAAGTAGATGTATTGCTGAACAATGCAGCGGGTAATTTTATTTCGCCTACAGAACGGCTTTCAGCCAATGCTTTTGACACTATAATAGATATTGTGCTCAAGGGCTCTAAAAACTGTACGCTGGCTTTCGGTAAACACTGGATTGATACCAAACAAGAAAACACCAATATCTTAAATATAGTGACTACTTATGCCTGGACGGGTTCTGCTTATGTAGTGCCGAGTGCTACTGCCAAAGCTGGAGTGTTGGCAATGACCAGAAGCCTTGCTGTGGAATGGGCAAAGTACGGTATTCGCACCAATGCCATTGCTCCAGGACCTTTTCCTACTAAAGGTGCTTGGGATAGATTGTTGCCAGGTGACTTAAAAGAGAAATTTGATTTAGCCAAAAAAGTACCCCTCAAAAGAGTGGGTGACCATCAAGAGTTAGCTAATCTTGCAGCTTATTTGGTTTCTGACTTTTCTGCCTATGTCAACGGCGAGGTAATTACGATTGACGGCGGTGAATGGCTCAAAGGTGCAGGACAGTTTAACTTGCTCGAAGCAGTGCCAGACGAAATGTGGGATATGCTAGAGATGATGATTAAAGCAAAGAAAAGCGATTCATAAATTAAAATATTAAAAAATCCTGAGACTAGCGTCTTGGGATTTTTTTTGTCTTATTTCTGTCCCGTCCTGAAATAGCGATACACAAAAAAGTATCATTATGAAAAATCAAGAGGAACGTGGCTATATCAAGCGCACTCAGAAAGACTATTCTATGTCTTTAAAACTACAAATTGTACAAGAGATAGAAAGAGGAACC
>DATJBW010000020.1:0-22971 GCA_035515135.1 Flavobacterium sp. | reverse complement strand
TTCCTCTTTCTATCTCTTGTACAATTTGTAGTTTTAAAGACATAGAATAGTCTTTCTGAGTGCGCTTGATATAGCCACGTTCCTCTTGATTTTTCATAATGATACTTTTTTGTGTATCGCTATTTCAGGACGGGACAATATTCTTATAAAAAAAGCTGAAAATTAATTTTCAGCTTTTTTTATGTCTTATTATTAGATGTATATTAGAATAACCTAGGGTCAGGCGTTTTGTTTTTCTCCCATTTAATATCCTGAAGCATTGATGATTTGATCCCGATAAAGAAGTTCCAATAGGTATTAGGTCCTATCGGCACCCAGGAGAAATCCATGCGCCATGAGAGCAAATCGCGCTCAAAACGCAGTTGTGTAAAGGTAACCCCCTTCTGTACAAAATCATAACCCGTAGAGGCACCTACGCTCCACTTATCAGTCAAGTCAACGTTGCCGGAGACCATCAGAGAGTTTGAAGTGATTTCGCTTTGTCTGAAATCATTGCTATAAGTCATCGAATAAGCCAAACGCAAATCCCACGGAATCTTAAGTGAATAAAAGCTTGTCACATTAGTACCATCATCATCTGAGCGTTCGTTTTTTCTTCGCGAATCTAAATCAGACCCAAACAAATCATCTTCTCTTCCGCCGTTTCGCTCGCCTTGATCGTTAGTGTTTTTTCGCTCAAAATCAGTACTAGAGAACGAGTAATTAAGCGTCAAGTTTGCACCTGTTAGCCTAAAGAGACTTCCTCCGTTATCGATATTAAAGGTGTTGATTCTTCTATTTGCATTATTCAATCCGTACGGATCTAAACGGGTAATAAGGTTGATACCCAATTTTCCGTCAGCCAGCGTAGTACCCGCAGTCATAGTCACCTCTCTCCATCGCAATGAATCTGCTGCTAGGTTATAGGCTGTTGAGAAATTCAGTGCGTTGAGCAGCATTAACTTCTTAGGAGCTGTTTTGGTGGAGTCTCTATCGAGTACTTTGGCTTCAAATGAATTGGCTAGATTAAATCCTAAACTACTGGAATAAGTATTGCCAGGCACGCCGTACATACTGCCTTCAAATCGGGTGTAGTCTCTCATAGTAGTACCCATCGCATCAATCGGGTATTCGTCATAGTATTGTTCAAAACTAGGCGAATAATTATAAGACATAGAGGGCCTAATGGTATGTCTCAAGCCTTGTACTTTACTGTTTTTATCGAAGTTAAACGTACCGTAAACAGTGGTTCCGATGCTGGTAGAGAAATCATAGGTCCTGAAAGAATCGAAACCATTCACATTGATAATCGTATCTCTATTAGTGGTGAAATTCCTTTGTTTTTCGATGGTATTTAGCGTCCAAACTTCTTTGTAATTAAAGGTTAGCGGAATACTAAAATATTTCAAAACTTTGAAGTTAGTACTTAGCGGAATTGAGTGTTGCATTCCGGTTCTACCTTCCTGAAACATCTTAGGGGTAAAGAACAATGAATCAGTGGTAGAATAACTGTTTTTGGCATTGACAGAATACTGTAGGTTAATGTTTTTAATAATTCCCTTCTTGCTCTCATCCCTAGAAGCAAACGGATAAATTCTGTCTACACTGAGCTGTAAGGTGGGGAGCGTCATATCAATGCGCTGTGTTTGGGTATTCTGAGAGTGTGTAGCCGTAAGACTCATATTCACTTGAGGCACAGAATTAAAAGTCTTTGAATAACTCACTGATGAACTCAACGTATTATTCATCCTAGAACTCACATTCAGATTATTGATAGAGTTCTGAAAATAAGTGCTACTACCCATATTTACCGATGCCGTAAACCTAGAATTTGGATTTGCTTTCTGGTCTTGGGTATGCGTCCATTGAATGTTATAGAGTTGTGATCGAGAGTAATTCGGGAAACCCCTCTCGCTATATATCTGATTTTCTATTCTCACGTTGGCATTTCCTCTGAATTTATAAATAGAGGCATAACTGGATTCAAAGCGCAAACCATAGCTTCCGTTGGTATAATAATCTCCCATTACTGCCAAGTCATAGTTGTCAGAAAGTGCAAAATAATAGCCTCCATTCTGAAGAAAATAACCTTGATTAGTATTTTCTCCAAAAGTGGGGATGATAAATCCAGAAGCATTTTTGGTGGTTATCGGGAAAAATGCAAACGGAATCCCGATGGGCGTTGGCACATTCATAATATCCATATAGGTGGGTCCTACGATAATCTTTTCTCCAGGTACGAGTTTTATTTTTGAGGTATTAAATCCGTATTCAGGTTTGTCAATATCTTTTGAAGTAGTAAAAAATGCATTCTTCATATAAAAGGTAGAATCATTTTCTTTTTTGGATATCGGCGCCTTGATATTCAGTTCTCCTTGTTGGGTTCTAGAGCCATATACCAATGACTTTCCAGAGTTAAAATTAAACCGAATCGAATCTGGTGAAACCACATTGCTGCCTTGCGTAAACTTAGGGATCTGTGTATATACCCCTTCTTGGTCTACAATCCCCTTGGCATAAACTTCGTTTTTATTTCGATCAATAATGATGATTCCCGCCTCTAGCTCCATATCGAGATATTTGATACGCGCTTCGTTTTCTAGGTAAGAAATATTGGTTTTTAGGTTGTTGGTATTTTTGTTTTTAGCCGATCGTGAGATGATCCCTTCTAGCTTTTCCTTTTTTGGATTTATGCTGTCTTTTGGGGTAGATATAAGGGTGGTTTTATCTCCGTTTTTATCGATTACTGAAACAGTATCAATTTCTTTCGGATGAAGCCTAGGACTGCCTTTAGGCAAATCTTGAGCATAGATTTTACCACAAGAAGTACTCAAAACAAATAACCAAAAAACGATATGAAATAACTTTGTTTGCAAAGGTTTTAGTTCTATTTTTGTAAAATTATGGCTTAGTTTTTGAACACGGCAAACTTACGTATATTTTTTAGCAAAATTATGCCTTTATGAAAATATAACCATAAGTTTTAATCAAAAAACCTGACAGATCGATGATGAAAATACCATCCAAAATATACTTCGTTGCTTTACTTTTTTCTTTAATTATTCCTTTTTGTGGTATGGCCCAAAAGCAGGATAATTTTAAGGTTGTACTAGATGCAGGACACGGAGGAAAAGACCCCGGAGCCATCGGAAATGGCGCTAAAGAGAAAGACATCACGCTAGCTCTAGTACTAAAAGTAGGCAAAATATTAGACCAATATAAAGATATTGATGTGGTTTTTACCAGAAAAACAGATGTTTTTATCACGTTAAATGAAAGACCTAAGATTGCCAACCGCGCTAAAGCCGATGTTTTTGTATCTATTCACTGTAATTCATCGGCCAACCCAAACCCTTTTGGCACTGAAACCTTTGTCTTTGGTCTTACCAATAACAAAAGTAACTTAGAGGTAGCCAAGCAAGAGAACTCGGTAATTTTCTTAGAGGAAGACTACCACTCTACCTATCAAGGATTTAACCCCAACAACCCACAATCAATCGTGGGGATTATGCTTCTTCAAGATGAGTATGTCAATCAGAGTATTAGCCTAGCTGGATTCATCCAAAAAGATTTTACCAATGGTCTGAAAAGAAATAACAGAGGTGTAAAACAGAGTTCGCTCTGGGTATTGCATCAAAGCGCTATGCCCAGCGTGCTGATTGAAGTTGGATTTATCTCTAACAAAAAAGAAGCTGATTTTATGAAGTCAGAAAAAGGGCAGAATGAACTGGCTCAATCTATTGCGGCTGCCATCGTCAACTACAAAAACGAACACTACGCTTACAGCAAGCCTTTTGAATACATCGTTCCTACTATTGTAGAGACTACTCATGGTGCGGCTGCGACTGGCGAAACAATAAATAAAACTGAAGCAGTCTTTAAGATTCAAATTGCTGCAAGTAGTACAGACCTTGCACTAAAACCTCAAAACTTTAAAGGACTCAGCCCTGTTTCATCTGTCAAAGCGGGTTCGTTATTTAAATACTACTACGGCGAAACCAATAGCTATACTACCGCACAAGAACTCTTAAAACAAGCCAAATCAAAAGGATATAACGATGCTTTTGTAGTGGCTTTTAAGGATGACAAACAAGTCAAAGTAGCTGATGTAATCAACTAATTTAGAACCATTCTATACCCTCACAACCAATAATTTATTCTATTTTTGTCTAAAATTCTATTGTTTTGAAATTATCTCGAGAAATTAAAGTAGCCTTATTAGTACTGACTTCTATCCTAATCTTTATTTGGGGTTACAGCTTTCTGAAAGGAAAAGATTTATTTAGCACTTATGTGAGCTACTATGTCGTATATGACAACGTTGAAGGACTTTCTACTTCTTCTCCTGTTACGCTCAACGGACTAAAAATAGGAAAGATTAGTGCCATAACTATAGGTGCTGATGGCAAGCTATTGGTAGAAGCACAAATTAAAACAGATTTCCCTATCTCTAAAAACAGCTCTTTGCAGATATATGAACCTGGATTTATCGGGGGCAAACAAATTGCACTAGTTCCAGATTATGAAGATACGAGAATGGCTGAAACTGGCGATACGCTCAAGAGCAAAGTTCGTTTAGGGATGTTGGCAAAAGTGGGTGACCAACTTGCTCCGATGCAGACCAAAGTAGAAAGCACCATTGTGAGTGCAGATAGCTTGCTCACAAACTTCAACAGTCTAATGACCCAAAAAAACAAAGACAATGTATCCATAGCTATTGAGGAATTGACTCAAACACTCAAAACCCTTAATAAAGCTACGGGAACTATGAATACCATGCTCACCAATAACCAACAAAACATTGACGGTATTATGAGCGAGTTAAATAAAACCACTACTAATTTCTCAAAGATCTCTGGATCACTTGCAGAGACTGACCTTAAAGGCACGATGCAAAACATTGAGAAAACAATGGCTAACTTAGACAAAATAATGTCTGAACTCGACGCCGGAAAAGGTACCGCCGGAAAACTTATCAAAGACGAACAACTGTACACAAACATTACCAAAGCATCAAAAGAGCTCGAGTTGTTATTACAAGATCTGCGTTTAAACCCTACGCGATATATCAACGTTTCTGTTTTTGGCAAAAAGAACAAACCTTATAAAGCGCCTGTAGAAGAATAGCATCAAGAATCATATAAACCCATAGATATGAGTATATTATCTAACCTACTTTTTGTAGTATTACTAGTTGTCGGTGTAGGATTTTTTGTAAAGAATTTTAAACAACTTATCCGCAACATAAAATTAGGACAGGATGTCGATAGAACAGACAACCCAAAAGCTCGTCTTAAAAACATGCTTTTGGTTGCTTTTGGGCAAAAGAAAATGTTCAAAAGACCCATTCCTGCAATTCTACACTTCGCTTTATACGCAGCTTTTATCATTACACAGATAGAGCTTATCGAAATTATCATCGATGGCGTGACTGGTTCACACAGAATTTTCAAGCCACTACTCGGGGGCTTTTATACCTTTATCATCAGCTTTATAGAAGTTCTTTCTGTATTGGCACTCGTAGCTACTGTTATCTTCTTGTATAGAAGAAATATGCTAAAGCTACCGCGATTAAACAAAAAAGAATTAGCTGGCTGGCCTAAGAAAGACGCCAACCTGATTCTGATAATGGAAATCATCTTGGTGACCTGTATCTTTACGATGAACGGAACTGACGAAGTGTTGTACAACCAAGGTCTCTCTCATTTTGAAGGACAAGGCAGTTTTGGCTTTACGGTTTCTCAACATTTAGGTCCTGTCCTATTTGGCTCTTTAGGCGAAGGAACACTTCACTTACTTGAGCGCATCGGTTGGTGGGGACACTTTGCAATGGTCTTAACCTTCTTGAACTACCTTTACTACTCTAAACATTTACACATTTTATTGGCTTTCCCGAATACTTATTTTGCGAATTTAAATCCGTTGGGGAAATTTGAAAATGATGCTAATGTGACCAATGAGGTAAAACTGATGATGGATCCGAATGCAGATCCGTATGCGGCACCTCCAGCCGATGCAGCACCAGTAAAATTCGGAGCTAGTGATGCTACTGATTTAGATTGGCACCAACTCTTGAGTGCTTATAGCTGTACAGAATGTGGTCGATGTACCTCAGTATGTCCGGCAAATCAAACTGGAAAATTACTTTCTCCTAGAAAAATCATGATGGATACACGTGATAGAATCGAAGAGATTGGCAAAAACATTACGCACAACAAAGGCAAATTTGTCGATGACGGCAAACAACTGCTCAATGATTATATCACTCCAGAAGAACTATGGGCTTGTACTACCTGCAACGCCTGTGTAGAGGAATGTCCTGTGAACATCAGTCCGCTTTCTATTATTATGGACCTCAGACAATATATGGTTATGGAACAAAGCGCTGCACCTGTAGAGCTCAACAATATGATGACCAATATTGAAAACAATGGCGCTCCGTGGCAGTACAACCAAATGGACAGACTGAACTGGAAAGACGAAGAATAAAATTAGTATAAATCAGAAGTAATAAATTATATAGATATGCAAGTACCTACAATGGCCGAATTGGCAGCTCAAGGCAAACAACCCGAAGTTTTATTCTGGGTAGGTTGTGCCGGAAGTTTTGACGATAGAGCCAAGAAAATCACTAAAGCTTTTGTGAAGTTACTCAACAAAGCCAATGTGTCTTTTGCAGTTTTAGGAACTGAAGAGAGCTGTACGGGTGATCCTGCCAAAAGAGCGGGTAACGAGTTTCTCTTTCAGATGCAAGCCATGACCAACATAGAAGTGTTAAATGGATACGAGATAAAAAAAATAGTCACTGCTTGTCCGCATTGCTTAAATACAATCAAAAATGAATATCCTCAATTAGGAGGTGAATATGAAGTGCTACACCACACCCAATTCCTGAAATCACTGATGGATGAAGGAAGAATATCAATTGAAGGTGGGCAGTTCAAAGGCAAGAAAATTACTTTTCACGATCCTTGTTATTTAGGCAGAGGAAATGATGTGTATGAAGCACCAAGAGAACTCATCGAGAAATTAGACGCAGAACTCGTGGAGATGAAACGCATCAAGAAAAACGGTTTCTGTTGCGGAGCTGGAGGAGCGCAAATGTTTAAAGAACCAGAAAAAGGAGACAAAGACGTCAATGTCGAGCGAACTGAAGAGGCGATAGAAACACAATCAGAAATTATTGCTACGGGTTGTCCGTTCTGTAATACGATGCTTACCGATGGGGTAAAATTCAAAGAAAAAGAAAAGACAGTCAAAGTATATGACATTGCTGAGTTACTAGCTGAAGCTCACGATTTATAATAAAGAAAAAGGGAATCACAAACGATTCTCTTTTCTTTTGTATATCAAAAATGAACCCACTCTTAAAGCCAGAAATACAAGATTTCATCAACCTAAATATCACTGCAGATATTCAGAAGTTGAGCCTACAAAAAAATCCTTTCCCGACTACAGATTACAAAGAAATCCTGAATCAGATTGAGGCCAAAGCAAAAGCAAAACTGAAGTTACCCACTTGGTATTCGGCACACAACATTGTCTATCCCAATAAAATATCTATAGAACAAACTTCTTCTGAAACCACAGCTGACTATAAATCTAAATTGATACAAGGCGAGTCTATCATTGACCTCACAGGAGGTTTTGGCGTAGACGCCTATTATTTCTCAAAACAATTTCAGCAGGTTGTACATTGTGAATTAGACCCTCACTTATCTGCAATTGTCAAGCACAATTTCAAAACACTACATACAGACAACATTCAGTGTTTTCCAGAAGATGGCCTAGAGGTATTGAGAAAACGCAAACACAAATACGACTGGATATATATTGATCCATCCCGGCGAAATGATATAAAGGGAAAAGTATTTTTGCTTAAAGATTGCTTGCCTGACATCACCACACACATAGATCAATACCTAGAATATTCTGACAAAATACTGGTGAAGTGCTCTCCTATTTATGACATCTCTGTCGGGCTTTCTGAACTGAAATACATCAAGAATATCCACATAGTTTCGGTAGATAATCAGGTGAAAGAGTTGTTGTTTGAAATTGATAAAACCCATCAATCAGATAGTATTCCTATCAAAACAGCAAATATCACTTTAACGGCAACAGAACACTTTGATTTTGTTTGGGGCGAAACTACTTTGGTAAATTACGCTTTACCTCAAAAGTATTTATACGAGCCTAACGCATCAGTCATGAAGTCACAAGGTTTTGATCAGGTTGGATATTTTTTTGGCATACATAAACTACACCAACATTCTCACTTATACACTTCTAATGAGCTAGTGAGTTTTGTGGGAAGGCGCTTTGCAATTACGCATATCATTGCCTACAAAAAAGCTGCGCTGAAAGAATTTCTGCAAGGCAAGAAAGCCAATGTTGCCACTCGCAATTTCCCCGAAAGCGTAGCTCAAATCAGAGCGCGTTGGAAAATTGCAGATGGCGGTGATGTATATTGTTTTTTTACGACTAATCTGAATAACGAAAAAATTGTAGTAATTTGCACTAAAATATAATTCCCTACTTGAGAATGAAACGACTACTGATTGCTTTATTTTTTGTTTCTATGTATGCTACGGCTCAGAAACCCTGTGTGTATGATTATGAAATAAGCAACGACAGCACCTACTATAAAGAGACTCAAAAAATATTGATTTACGAGAGTGAATTTGGCAAGAAATCTAACTATGCTTTTATCTCACTAGTCAATGATTCTGGATATCCTATGCTCAACATCCAGCGCGTACAGAAAAGTGATAGCTTTATAGAAACCGAATGTCTTGACAAAGATTCCAGAATTTTCTTGCAGCTTACTAATGGTAGAATTTATACATTGGCGCATTTAGACCAAGAAGTGTGCTCTGCCAGATATCCAGATATGGGCAACAACCTAAACATTAGAGTACTGAACACTTCGTTTTTCTTTATGAAAGATGATTTAGAAGACCTCAAGAAATATCCTGTTTCGATCTTGAGAATTCGCTATGGCTTGGGTGATCAAACTACTTATGTGATGGAGAAAGAACTCGTCTCTAAAAACTTAAATACCAATTCTAATCCGGCGACTATTTTTATGGATTATTATAAATGTATCGAATAGCTTTATGGAAAATCTCATCCGACTCACACCTGATCAACTCAGCGAAATCACCAGTTATCGAAAAGGTGAAATCAAATTTGGCGAACGTATCCAAACCATCCCTGAAAACACCACTGTAGTTGATTACTTAGCAGCAACACAAGCACAGTTCGTCTTGTTTGGGATTCCTGAAGATATTGGCATACGCGCTAATTTTGGTCGATCAGGCACAATCACTGCTTTTCACAACGCATTAGGCGCGATAGCAAACATACAACACAATCGTTTTTGCAAAGGAAGCAATCTTCTTATTCTTGGTCAAATAGCTACTGAAAGTTATTTAGAAAGAGCAAAAAACCTGAATCCCGCCATTAAAGAAGACCTCAAACAACTCTATAAAATAGTAACTGAAATAGATAAAGAAGTAACACATTTAGTCTCTTTAATTGTCAAAAGCGGTAAAATTCCGATTGCAATTGGTGGAGGTCACAACAATGCTTACGGAATGATTAAGGGAACTGCTTTAGGAAAAGCAAAGCCTATAAACGCCATTAACTTTGACGCCCACACTGACTTCAGAGCACTCGAAGGAAGACATTCAGGAAATGGGTTTTCATACGCTTATGAAGAAGGTTTCTTGAACAAATATTTCATCTTTGGACTACACGAAAACTATACATCAAAAGGAGTATTCTTAAGAATCAAAGAAACTGTAGGAAGGGTGTTTTATAACACCTATGAGCAGATGTCTATCCGCAAAGAAACTAGCTTTACAGAGCAATTAGACAAGGCATTAGCCTTTATCCAAGAAGAAGATTTTGGCATAGAAATCGATCTTGATGCTGTAGAAGCTATGCCGAGTAGTGCCATGACACTCAGTGGTTTCTCAAGCGAGAAAGTCCGTAAATTCATTCACTATTTTGGTTCTAGCCCACAGGCCGCCTATTTGCATATTTGCGAAGGCGCTCCAGGCTTATCAGATGATAAAAACCCCAATCTCATCGGTAAATTCATCGCTTACCTGGTTACTGATTTTATGAAGGCTCGCGTGAATAAAGAAGTCTAGATAACAGCACACGTACAAGTTGTCAAACATTATCATGAAAACTTTCAAGTTTAGAAATCACATATAACTAAGCACACACTTTAACGAATGAAAAAAGCACGATTAGAGTACTAATCGTGCTTTTGTTTATACGGGCATTGAAATCAAAAAAATTACTCTTCTCTTTCTTTAATGACTGCTTTAATTTTAGCTTCAATCTCTTCCATCAATTCTGGATTGTCTTTGATTACTTGTTTCACAGCATCTCTACCTTGACCGAGTCTTGTTTCACCATAGCTAAACCATGAACCGCTTTTCTTGATGATTTCAAAATCAACACCTAAGTCAAGTACTTCTCCTGTTTTAGAAACTCCTTCGCCATACATAATATCAAATTCTGCTGTTCTAAAAGGAGGTGCAACTTTATTCTTGACAATCTTTACTTTAGTTCTATTTCCGATGATTGTATCACCGTCTTTGATGGCAGTTGATTTTCTGATATCTATACGCACAGACGCATAGAATTTCAAGGCATTACCTCCAGTAGTGGTCTCTGGATTTCCGAACATTACCCCAATTTTCTCACGCAGCTGGTTGATAAAAAATACCGTACAGTTAGTTTTGCTAATGGTACCCGTAAGTTTACGCAGTGCTTGTGACATCAATCGGGCGTGTAATCCCATTTTAGAATCACCCATCTCTCCTTCTATCTCACTCTTTGGCGTTAGTGCCGCAACCGAGTCAATAACCACAATATCAATGGCTCCTGAACGGATTAAGTTCTCGGCAATCTCTAAGGCTTGTTCACCATTATCAGGCTGAGAGATGATTAGCTCATCAACATCAATACCTAGTTTTTTGGCATAATTTCTATCAAAAGCGTGTTCTGCATCAATAAAGGCTGCTATCCCACCTGCTTTCTGCGCTTCTGCAATTGCGTGTAGTGTCAGTGTTGTCTTTCCTGAAGACTCTGGTCCGTAAATCTCGATAACTCTACCTCTTGGGTATCCGTTTACCCCTAGGGCTAAATCTATCCCCAATGAGCCTGACGGAATTGACTCTACCTCAACAATGGCTTTATCGCCTAATTTCATTACCGTTCCCTTTCCGTAGGTCTTGTCTAATTTATCAAGTGTAAGCTGTAGTGCTTTCAGTTTTGCTTCTTTTTCTGCGCTCATTTTCATATAATTTAATTATGTAAAGCTACTTATTATTTTAGCATTGTGCAATTGTCTATTCTTAAAAGACAATTTATTTATTCACAAAAAAAGCTACCTGATTTGGGTAGCTTTTTGTAGTTGTAAGTATATAATTCTTAGCTATTGAGCATCACAGGCATCACAAGCATCGTAATGGTTTCTCCATCGCTTAATCCGTCAACTGGCGTAAGTACTCCGGCTCTGTTGGGCAATGACATCTCAAGTGAGATTTCATCACATGCAAGATTGGTCAGCATTTCAGATAAAAAGCGCGAGTTAAACCCAATTTCTAAGTCATCGCCTTGATAATCACAGGTCAATCGCTCGTTGGCTTTGTTTGAATAATCTAAATCCTCAGCAGAAATATTAAGCTCGGTTCCGGCCATTTTCAGACGAATTTGGTGGGTAGTTTTGCTAGAGAAAATAGAAACCCTTTTTACAGAATTCATAAATAGCGTTCTGTTGATCAAAAGTTTATTCGGATTTTCTTTAGGTATAACTGCTTCGTAGTTTGGATATTTACCATCGATCAAACGACACGTAAGGCTATAGTTGTCAAAAGTGAAAACAGCGTTAGATTCGTTGTATTCTACAGCAACATCAGCTACAGAAATTGCCAATATATTTTTAAGAATGGTAAGCGGTTTTTTAGGCATTATAAACTCAGCCGTTTGGTCAGCTTTGACATCGGTACGAGAATATTTGACTAGTTTGTGCGCATCGGTAGCCACAAAAATAAGTCCGTCAGTAGTGAACTGAAAGAAAACACCAGACATAACCGGACGAAGGTCATCATTACCCGTAGCAAAAATTGTTTTGCTCACTGCCGTAGCCAATACTTCTGCAGGGACAATTGTCTTGGCTGCATCTTGAAGGGCAATGGTTTTAGGGAATTCCTCAGCTTCTGCATAAGCAAGTGCATATTTACCAGAAGATGAGCTGATCTCTATAGTATTATTGTCTTCTACGGTAAAAGTAAGGGGTTGTTCTGCAAATGTTTTTAGCGTTTCTAGCAGCAAACGTGCCGGAACAGCAATACTACCTTGGCTTTCAGAGTCAATTTCTAAATCAGCAGACATAGTCGTTTCTAAGTCTGATGCCGTAACGGTAAGCTGATTGTGATCAAGCTCAAATAAGAAATTGTCTAAAATAGGAAGCGTATTGTTGCTATTGATAACACCGCTTAAAACCTGCAGTTGTTTAAATAAAAGAGAACTTGATACTATAAATTTCATTTTCGTGATTCATTTAATATTCAACTACAAATATATCTTAATTTGATTTGAAAAAGAAAAATATATCAAAAAAGCAGGTCTTTTTTATTATAAATCCTATGACAAATTTTATATAGTCTTGATTTGTAGTTTTTATGTGTTAAAGCTAGTAGAAGAAAAGCAATAAAGGCATGCTAGAACCATTTGAGTATATCGGCTATATGCTCAACAGATCTGAAGTTCTCATGTTTGATTTCAAAGTCGATACGCTCGTGTTCCCAAGTGGTTCTAAACGGAATATGGGTGGCATAACCTCCGATGTTTAGCACCGGTAATATATCAGATTTAAGCGAATTTCCAATCATATAAAACTCGGCTGGGTTTATCTCTAAGCGTTGGAGTAGCTTGCGGTAATCTTCGTCGTTTTTTTCTGACACCACTTCGATATGGTGAAACAAAGTACCTAGACCTGAATTGTGCAACTTTCTGTGTTGGTCTAGCAAATCGCCTTTGGTCACCACAATCAGTTTATAATCACCATTGAGCTTCTCTAGGGTTTCCTTCACGCCGTCCATTAGTATGACTGGCTTTGAGAGCAATTCTTTTCCGTATGCTATGATTTTCTGAATCGCTTCTATCGGCAAGTTTCCGCCTGATATCTCAGCAGCTGTCTCTACCATTGAGAGTACATAGCCTTTGATTCCGTAACCATACAGAGGTAAATTCTTAATTTGATTTCTGAAAATCTCTTGCGAAATACTTTGGTGCGAGAGGTAATTCTCCATCAATACACAAAACTTCAGTTCGATTTCTTCAAAATAGGGTTCGTTTTCCCAAAGTGTATCATCGGCATCAAAGCCTATTACTTTTATTTGTTGTTTCATGCTATGCGTACATTCTTGATTTTAATCTATAAAAAAAAGCAGGTTTTTCTCTCGAAAAACCTGCTTTTGTATATCTAGTAATTATTCTACTGTTACTGATTTTGCCAAATTTCGAGGTTGGTCAACGTTTGTTCCTCTCATCACGGCTATATGGTATGACAATAGTTGCAACGGAATAGTTGTAATAATTGGCGATAACGCATCAGAAGAATCTGGAATTTCGATAATATGATCTGCCAATTCTTTGATTTGGGTATCTCCTTTAGTCACCACAGCAATAATTTTACCGCTGCGTGCCTTAATTTCTTGTACATTACTCACGAGTTTGTCATAATGTCCTTGTTTTGGTGCGATAACCACCACTGGCATTTGCTCATCAATAAGTGCAATAGGCCCGTGCTTCATTTCTGCTGCAGGATATCCCTCTGCGTGTATGTACGAAATTTCTTTTAGTTTCAAAGCGCCTTCTAAAGCCACCGGGAAGTTATAACCCCTACCTAAGTAAAGACAATTCGCAGCATCTTTATACGTTGCAGCAATAGCTTTTACTACGGCATCTGTTTCTAAGGCTTCTTTTACCTTCTCAGGAATTACTTCTAATTCTTGCAGGTATCTCAAGTATTCTGTGTTTGATAGTGTTCCTTTTGCCTTTGCCAAACGCAACGCAATCATGGTCATTACCGTAACTTGAGTAGTGAATGCTTTTGTAGATGCCACACCAATTTCTGGTCCGGCATGCGTATAAGCACCTGCATGAGTTTCTCTAGAAATAGAAGAACCCACTACGTTACATACTCCAAAAACAAAAGCTCCTTCTTTTTTAGCTAATTTTATAGCCGCTAAAGTATCTGCTGTTTCACCTGATTGAGAAATAGCAATCACAATATCTTTTTTAGATATAATTGGGTTTCTGTATCTAAATTCAGAAGCGTATTCTACTTCTACTGGTATTCTTGCAAATTCCTCAATAAGGTATTCTGCTACTAAACCGGCATGCCAAGAGGTTCCGCAAGCGATGATAATAATTCTATCTGCATTGAGAAAGCGCTCAAGGTTATCCTCGACACCCGCCATTCTGATCAGTCCTTGATTGGGCAGAAGCCTTCCTCTGTAAGTATCTTTTATTACGCTGGGTTGCTCATAAATCTCTTTGAGCATAAAGTGGTCATAACCACCTTTCTCGATTTGCTCTAAGTTTAATTTAAGCTCTTGAATATACGGATCAACTAATGAGTCGTCTTTTATTTTTCTGATTTTAAGTGGTTTGTGCTGTCTGACAATTGCCATTTCTTCGTCTTCTAAATAAATAGCGTTAGAAGTATATTCAATAAAAGGAGAAGCATCAGATGCTATAAAATATTCTCCATCAGCAACACCGATAGCCAATGGGCTACCTAAACGTGCCGCCACGAGCTCGTTGGGTTTATTCTTATCAAAAACCACAATGGCGTAGGCTCCTACTACTTGGTTCAACGCTATCTGAACAGCCTTACCTAGTTTTATGTTATTTTGTTTCTGAACATCTTCGATGAGGTTAACCAATACTTCAGAATCTGTATCAGACTTAAAGGTATAACCTCTAGCTATCAATGCTTGTTTCAGCGGAGCATAGTTCTCTATAATTCCGTTGTGTACAAGCACTATGTTTCCTGAATTAGAAAGGTGTGGGTGCGAGTTTACATCGTTTGGCACTCCGTGAGTAGCCCACCTGGTGTGTCCCATTCCCACAGTACCTTCAAGAGAAATTTCAGCATGCGCCTTAGTATCTAAGTCAGATACCTTTCCTTTTGTCTTTGAGAGGTGTAATGCTCCGTCATTATACAACACTACTCCCGCACTGTCATATCCTCTGTATTCTAATCGTTGCAATCCTTTTATAATAATCGGATAAGCTTCACGATGGCCTATGTAACCTACAATTCCACACATATTATTAAGTTAAGGTTTTTTGGTATATCTTATTTCTAGTTTTAATTTTTTATCTGCATCAGTGGTGTTATTTCCGTATACAACTGTTCCAAACGGATTCATAACCGATGAAGCAGGAACATACAGATAAGGTGAAGTTTTGGGTTGTCCGACACCGTTTAACAAACCTGACATCAATAAATAATTAATATCTTCAGAGACTGAAAGACCCAACTTTACGTTTTTAGCATCGCTGTTCTTTAGCAAATTCTGGATGTGTTTTGTGATTCTAATTTTGTAACGATAACCTTTGTTATCGCTGTCTTTATCTAATATACCGCCATAAATCCATTTGTTGAATTTTGGATAATACATATTGACCGTTGTATCATAATAATAGTCGATCAATGGCGCTTTCTCATCTGCGTTAAAGAGTTGAATGCGCTGTGGCGCGAATGGATTGGCATCCATCTGTGCTTTATCGATATAAAATACTAAATTGGCTTCGTTAATTAGCCAACCTTGGTTTTCAGCATTTACGATGTCTCTAAGTTCTTGTAGCTCGTCTGATATTCCGTCTCCGTTAGAATCTGGTCCGTCAAATAAGTTGATATAGCTAGTAGAACCTTCACCTCCTTTTATATAGAGCTTTTCATCACCCGTAATTTCGTTGGCTGAGGCAAGTGCATTGGTATAAGTATTTGTATAGTAATTCTGGAAGAGGTTAACCGAATTTCCTTTGAGTTCAATTTCGATTTTACCGTCTTCTCTAGCTCCTACAGCACCGGCTTTATACTTGATAACTATCTTTCCGGCAGAGAAATTCATATGCATCAAATGACTGTCTAGACCTAGGTCTTCTACTTGGAAAAATAAACCTTTGAAGTAGCTGTTAAACACGTTGTCATTCTCGAGTTGTCCTGAAGGCGCATTAAAAAACTTATCTTGAAAAAAAGCATGGTCAAGCGATAGTTTCATCATCGGGTTCAGGCGTTCTTTGACCACTTGCTCTCCGTTTTCATCCTCTTCATAAACCACATGTTCTGATTTGTCAAAAAAGAAAGCATCGTTTTGAGACACCTCAGTTGAGTTGTTTAAACGCACTGGATTTTTGGCATTATTCACCACGTCATACATATCAGAATAATAGCGTTGTACCTCTTCAAAGTTGGTAGAAGGGTCAAACTCTTTTAAGTAATAACCAGACTCATACACGTTAAGTCTAAATTTACTTTCTAGATTGCCATAAATAGAATCTAACTTAAAGATGCGCGCGCCATCTTCTTCTATGGATTGTAGTACATTGAAATACGGAATAGTCAACTCAACGCTTTCTATCACTGGGTTTGCTAAGGTAGCAAGGTTGGTCCCGGGTGCGGTCAACTTAAGTTGCGTCACATAACTAGAAATAGTTTTCCCGAATACTGGATTATTGATAACCCCTAAGCTATTCAGCGGGAGTCTATTGGTCTGAACCGGACCTATCGCCTTGTTATAGGCTGTAATACTTGCTGAAGAATAGATATCTAGAACTATATCTTCATTGTCAACTATGTTTGCTCCGACAGAATTAAAATCGCTGTCACAAGAAAACAATACCCCAAAAAATAACAAAAATGCAATCTTTTGTAGAAAAGAGCTTATACTCATACTTACTTAATAGTTTATAAAACGTGATTTTTATAAAAGTTCGTGTATGCTTCTGCAAACGAATCTTTAGGCACGAAAGGTAAAAAAGGTTTTCCTGAAGATTCTATAAATTCTGTTAAAACCGTAGAAATATCATCTGAACCAATGATCAGTGCATCTGAATTCTCAATAGCAGACTTCATCACGTTGTCACAGCTTGGGTCACCAAGGCATTCTACGATATTTGCAGGGATTTTATCAAACAATAATTTTTCTTTCAACTCTTTAGACAAAGAGCCTTTGAAACTATCATTATAGATTGAAGTTACTATTTTAGTTTCGTCAAATAACTTCTCTGTTGAGTAATAATGCTTCATATACAGCGGCAACAAACTCGATAACCATCCGTGGACATGGATAATATCCGGAATCCAATTTAGTTTTTTAATAGTTTCAATTACGCCTTTTGCAAAAAATATAGCTCGCTCATCATTGTCTTCAAACAATTCTCCGTCTTCATCTTCATAGGTGAATTTTCTCTTGAAATATTCGTCATTATCAATAAAGTATACCTGAATTCTTTCTTTTGGGATAGAGGCTACTTTAATAATAAGTGGCATATCGACATCATTGACCACCAGATTCATTCCTGAAAGTCTGATTACTTCGTGCAACTGGTGTCTTCTCTCATTAATGCTTCCGTAGCGAGGCATAAAAATTCGTATTTGTCCGCCTATCTCATTAATCATTTTCGGGATATCATAAGATGCTAAGGACACTTCGCTATCTTCTAGATATGGAGCCACTTCACTGGACACATACAAAATCTTTTTTTCTTCCATAATTTATTTACTTATAATCATTCTAAAGGCAAAAATAATAGGCAAAGTTACGAAATTTTTAGGAGAATTATAAATCTATTATGTAAGTTTGCACCCTCTTATAGATATTTGGATGGAAGCTTTCGTAAAACAAGCCGCATTAAAAGCGCATTTAGAACTCTTTTTACAGACAAACCAGTCTATAGGATTTGTTCCTACGATGGGTGCCTTGCACCAAGGACACCTCTCACTACTCAAAAAGTCATTAGCAGAAAACAAGCTCACGGTTTGTAGTATTTTTGTAAACCCAACGCAGTTCAACAACGCAGAGGATTTGATTAAATACCCGCGCACTCTCGAAGATGACCTCTTAAAAATCGAAGCCCTAGATTCCACTATTATTGTATATGCCCCTGATGTAGATGATATTTATGGCAACAAAGTCGCTACTGAGAAGTTTGATTATGACGGACTAGAACATCAGATGGAAGGCAAACAACGACCCGGGCATTTTGATGGCGTGGGTACCATTGTGAGAGAGCTCTTTAGAATTGTAAAACCCACTAAAGCCTACTTCGGCGAAAAAGATTATCAACAAGTGCTGATCGTCAAGAAAATGGTCGAGAAAAACCAACTTCCTGTTCAGATCGTAACTTGTCCTATTTTAAGAGAAGAGAATGGCCTGGCGATGAGTTCTAGAAACCAAAGGCTAAATACTCAAGAAAAAGCTGAGGCAAGTTTTATTTACCAATCGCTTTTAGAGGCGAAAGAAGCATTCAAAACAAAAGATTTCAAAGCAGTATATACTTCGGTCAAGGCTGCTTATGAAAATCAAAAAAACATAGATTTAGAATATTTTGTAATTGCCGATAGCCAATCGCTTTTAGAGATTACTGAAAAATCTGAAGACACACAATACAGGGCTTTTATAGCCGTTCATATCGGAAAAGTGCGCTTAATAGATACTATTGCACTAAATTGATTATTTTTGCAACATGAAAATTGAAGTTTTAAAATCCAAAATTCACCGAGTTTCAGTAACCGGCGCTGATTTAGATTATATCGGGAGCATCACTATTGACCAAGATTTGATGGACGCCTCTAACCTCATTGAAGGTGAGAAAGTCTCTATTGTCAATGTCAACAATGGCGAGCGTTTTGAAACCTATGTCATCAAAGGAAACCGCACAAGTGGCGACATCATCCTCAACGGACCTGCAGCTAGACGTGTGCAACGCGGTGATATCATTATTGTTATATCTTATGCCATTCTCGATTTTGAAGAGGCCAAAACCTTTAATCCGTGGATTATTTTTCCTGACGAAAAAACCAATTTATTGAAATAACTTCTGTGAGCAAAATAACGAAAAAATGGTTGTCCATCTTAATCCCTTTACTGATAGGGATTTTTTTCATTATATATGCCTATAATAAATTCTCTGAACAAGAAATCAAAGAGATCTACGGCTACTTCAAAACCGCTGATTATTTTTATATCTTTTTATCGGTAGCCTTTGGGCTAATAGGCTCTTTGCTTCGTTCGTACCGATGGAAATATACCATCGAACATATGGGTTATAAATCGTCGCTAAAAAATCTCTTTTTTGCAGTGAATGTGAGCTATCTGATGAATATGTTCATTCCGCGTTCTGGCGAAATCTCGCGTTCTTTAGTACTCAAAAACTACGAAAACATACCTTTTGACAAAAGCTTTGGCACCATTATAGCCGAGCGCATCATCGATTTAATATTGCTATTTCTACTCATGGTCGTAGCGCTTTTCATTCAATTTGACATTGTCAAAACCTTTGTATTAGACTATATTCCCAAAGACAAAATCATACTGCTTGCCATAGTTGGGTTAGTTGGGTTTGTCAGTGTATTTGCCATCTATAAGTACTCTAAACTAAAATTTATCCTCAGTCTAAAAGAAAAACTCTCTGGGCTTAAAGAAGGGGTTATGAGTGTGGTACACATGAAGAAAAAAGTGCCTTTCTTATTTCAAACCTTGCTGATTTGGGTGTCTTATATTATGATGTTTTGGGTCGCTATTTTCGCCTTCCCTGAGACTTCTACTTTAGGTTTTGATGCAGTTATCACCACCTTTGTCGTGGGCAGTATCGCTATCGCATTTACCAATAACGGGCTTGGCTCCTATCCTTTCTTAGTAGCTGAAATCTTGCTTTTTTATGGCATCTCCTCAACCGTTGGCAGCGCCTTTGGATGGATTGTCTGGACTTCACAAACCTTGTTTACTGTCGCTATCGGGCTTATTTCACTTTTCTTATTGCCTATATTCAACAAGAAACCCAACCAATAAAACAACCTCCTTTATCAATAAAACCTAGCTTTATACACTATGTTTCAAAAAGAAATCAACACAGTCGATGTAATTTTATTTTTACTTTAAGTAAGAAATATTTTACATTTAGAATTAAATACTTTACATTTGACTTCTAATCTTAAAGCTATTTCTTATGAAAACATCTTATCTTTTTCCAAATCGACTCAAGAGCATTAGCGGCATCGTCTTTTGGATAAGCTTATTGCTCTTTATACTACTTATGATTGAAGACTATGCTGAGGTAGTCCAGATCAATACACGCGTTTTTGCCCTTGCCGACACCAATGTGAGTTTTGGACTCACCACCAACAATATTGTTGACGAAATACTTTTTACGCTTTTGATTTCCAGCGGACTGATGTATGCCTTCTCAAAAGAAAAAACGGAAGACGAAAGGGTACAGAAAATCAGGCTAGACAGCCTAGTGTGGGCAACTTATTTCAACTATATTCTGATACTGCTGTGCTATTTATTTATCTACGGATTTGACTTTTTAAACGTCATGATGGCAGCTCTTTTTTCGCATTTACTCTTCTTTATCATCAGATTTAGATGGATACTTTACAAACAAAACAAAAGTCTTGATTATGAAGAATAGCCTTAAAGTAGAACGCGCCATCTGCAACATCACCCAAGCAGAACTCGCAGAAAAAATTGGCGTCAGCCGACAGACCATCAATGCTATGGAATTGGGCAAATATGCACCCTCAACAGTATTGGCACTCAAAATTTCAGCGGTATTCAACAAGCCAGTCAATGCAATTTTTGAATTAGAAGAAGGTGATTAAAGTCTTGTGTTTTGCCGTGAAGCTACTTACCTTTGGATTACTTTTTTTAAACAGCCCAAATGAAAATCATACACTATAGAACCCGTTTTATCGAAATCCTTACCCCTATTTATGACGAGCATGAAGCACGCAACTTTTTTTATCTAATCCTTCAAGACCTCAAAGGCCTTTCAAAACTAGATTTGGCTTTGAATCCTGAAATCGAAATGACTGAAGAAGAAAAAAACACGTTTGAGGAGTATCTCGAAAAACTAAAAAACCACCAACCCATTCAATACCTGTTGGGTTCTACTGAGTTTTATGGTTTGACTTTTGACGTAAACCCAAATGTACTTATCCCTCGTCCAGAAACTGAAGAGTTAGTAGATTGGATCATCTCTGAAAATCATGACAAACCTCGACTGAGTATTTTAGACATCGGTACCGGTAGTGGTTGTATCGCCATTAGTTTGGCCAAACACCTCAAAGCAGAGGTCACCGCCTTTGATATCTCTGAAAAAGCGCTGACAACCGCACAAACCAATGCCGATAAAAACCAAACTTTTGTGCACTTCGTAGAGTTTGACATTTTAAATGACCTGTGGCAAGGCGATCCTTTTGATTGCATCGTCTCCAATCCACCTTATGTAAAAGACTCAGAAAAAAACCAAATGAAAGCTAACGTATTGGAACATGAGCCCTCTTTAGCTCTTTTTGTGCCGGACGAAAATGCTTTGGTATTTTATGAAAAAATAGCTGTTTTCGCCAAAGAAAATCTAAATTCAAACGGACATTTATTTTTTGAAATCAACCAATATCACGGCGCAGAAGTCATGGCAATGCTCAAAGAAAAAGGATTTAAAGACATACAACTCAAAAAAGATATTTATCAAAACGACCGTATGATACTAGCGGTGGCATAACTTATATTGAATCACAGCACTATGAAAATTCTACATATTGACTCCAATAACCCCATACTGATTGATGCGCTCAACAAAGCGGGCTTTAGCAACGAACTAGACTTTAGCTCTAGCAAACAAGACATCGAAACCAAGATGCATAATTATGACGGAATTGTCATCAGAAGTCGGTTTAAGATAGACAAGACATTTATTGATGCCGCACCCCATTTAAAATTCATCGCCCGTGTGGGTGCAGGATTAGAAAGTATTGATTGTGCATATGCCCAATCAAAAAACATCGCGCTAATAGCCGCTCCAGAAGGCAATAGAAATGCAGTGGGCGAACAGGCTTTAGGTATGTTATTATCGCTCTTCAACAAGCTCAACCTAGCTGACAAAAGTGTCAAAGAAGCCAATTGGGAACGCGAAAAACACCGCGGATATGAGCTAGAAGGCAAAACTATTGGGCTTATTGGCTATGGAAATATGGGAAAATCTTTCGCTAAAAAACTAAAGGGTTTTGATGTCAAAGAAGTGCTTTTTTATGATATCCAAGAGGCTATTGCAGATGAGAATGCGAGACAAGTTTCATTAGTAGAAATCCAACAAAAAGCAGATGTACTGAGCCTTCACACGCCTTGGACACCACTGACTGACAAAATGGTCAACGCTGATTTTATTCAGAAATTCGCTAAGCCTTTCTGGCTGATCAATACCGCTAGAGGAAGAAGCCTGGTGACTATAGACCTAGTCAATGCACTAAAAAACCAGAAAATTCTAGGTGCTGGACTCGATGTGCTGGAATACGAAAAACTGTCTTTTGAGAAAATAGACACCAAAGATATCCCTGAAGATTTGCAGTATTTATTTAAAGCTGACAACGTGCTTCTCACACCTCATATCGCAGGCTGGACCTATGAGAGCCATCAGAAATTAGCGCAAGTCATCGCTGACAAAATTATCGCTTTAAGCACTAAATAAAAGTGTTATCCACCTAAAAAAAGGCTACTCATATAACTGAGTAGCCTTTTTTATTGTGCATCTGTCCCGTCCTGAAATAGCGATACACAAAAAAGTATCATTATGAAAAATCAAGAGGAACGTGGCTATATCAAGCGCACTCAGAAAGACTATTCTATGTCTTTAAAACTACAAATTGTACAAGAGATAGAAAGAGGAACC
>DATJBW010000019.1:0-92638 GCA_035515135.1 Flavobacterium sp. | reverse complement strand
AGTTTACAGATATCAACATCGCAATCGAACACGAAAAGAAAATTAAAAAATGGTCTAGAGCTAAAAAATTTAGCCTAATTCAAGGTAGATATGATGATTTGCCAAACCTTGCTAAAAAGAAGTTTTGAGGGGGGGTAGATTCGGGAAGGGTTCTCGATACAAAATCCTCTTCACTGCCGTGCAGTTGATTTCACTTCAGCCTCTTCGGCAGACAGGCGAACTGACGTGGTTTGCGTCAGTTCGAGTGGTTTTTAATACTCAGTGTAGCTGAGTATTAAAAAATGTATCGAGAACCTTTTCGGTTTTCTGTTAGTTTGCTTTAGGTTCTGGACAATTTGGAAGGGTTCTCGATACAAAATCATCTTCACTGCCGTTCAGCTGATTTCACTCGAACTGACGTGGTTTTAGGTTTTGGACTCTCGCAACTGCTGAACACCTCTAAAGTCCTCTCAAGGGGATAGCTAACTGGGAATTGATTTATAAGATTTGTTAGAACAGCCTCTATATCCTGCTAAATTTCCTGAAGCTCCACCATTCTTTTAAACCTATCTGAGGAGATAGAGAGTTCTGCGAAACTTCCGGCACCTATGATTTTGCCGCGGTCCATAAGGTAGATGGTGTCGGCATTTTTGATGGTGGCTAGGCGATGGGCGATGATCAGGATGGTATAGTTGCCTTTGAGCTGGTCAATGTTGTCTTGGATTTCTCTTTCGGTTTCTGAGTCTAGTGCAGAGGTGGCTTCGTCAAGGATAAGGATATCGATGTCTTTATAGAGTTCGCGCGCTATCGAGACGCGTTGTTTTTGCCCACCGCTGAGGTTGATACCGTTGTTGCCTAACAGTGTCTCTTCTTTGAGTTTCAGTTCGTCAATGAAATCTGCTATAGCGGCTTTTTGAGTGGCTTCTTTGAATTTCTGTTTATTTTCTGGGGTGGGTGCTGCCCAAAAAGTAACGTTGTTGAAAATAGTGTCGTTAAACATCACGGGGTCTTGTGAGATGTAGCCAATTCTGGATTGATACGAGCTGAGGTTGAGGTCTTTTTGGCTGATGCCATCGATGAGCACATCGCCGTTGTTGGGTTTTAATAGCCCGCTAATGAGATTTACAAGCGTAGTCTTCCCGCTGCCGCTCTCGCCAACAAAGGCAATAGTTTGGTTTTTAGCTATATGTAAGTCAATCTTTTTGAGCACCCCATCTGCTTCATCATAACCAAAGTCTGTTTGTTTGAGTGCGATAGAGCTTTGAAAGTTATCTATTTTATGCTTGCCGTCTTTTTCTAGATTGCTTTTGAGCTCAATTTCAAAACTAGTCATATTGTCGAGAGAACCCGAAGCAGCTAAAAAGCTATTGTATGAACTTTGAAAGTTCATGAGCGCTGCCAAAGCTCTATAGAAAAATAATAAACTGATCATTATCGCTCCTAGATTTCCTTCCAAGTACGTAATTTGAAGTAATATAACAGCACTTACAATGCCAATCATAAATGGTTCTCTTAAGCCAGTAATACGTGCATTAAGAAAACCAATCTGAGTATTGTTCTTTTCAATCTGTCTGATTCCGTAGATTAGTTTCTGTGCATATATGTTCAGAAAGCCAGTAGCCTTGAGGTATTTAAAGTTGGCTATATATTGGATGATTAAACCTTGGAATTTACTGTTGTTTTTAGTCAACTCTTTTGATTGTTCTTTGGTTTTTTTGAATAAATTTCTAAAGAAGATATTTGAGACAAGTCCCCCTATACATACTAACAGCGCAAACTTCCAGTCTACCATAAACACAAAGCCCAGATAGACCAAAACCATAACTAGTTGTTGAGCACATTCAGAGTAATTTTTATAAGCACTAGAAACTCGTCCTATCTCTCCTGTAAATGAATTTTGGATTCTACCGATATCAGAGGTGACAAAAGCCCTAAAAGAATATCGCGTAAAGAGTTTAGTCAGGTTTATTCTGAGGGTAGACACAAAAAACTGATTGATTTTGACCTTGTATACCGAAGCAATAAAGACGATTATCCCTTTGAGTGAAAAGAATATAAAGAGCATTAAGAGGGCTACTTTGATATTCAGCTCAATACCCATAGTATTGAATCCCTCTACAATAAAGCCTAGATTTCCTAAACCCTCACCAGAAGTTGCTGCTCCACCGTCAGCCATCTGCAAAAGCGGCAAAAACATAGTAAGCCCTAATCCGTCTAAAAGACCAATTAAGATACTCAGCAAAAGCATCACAAAAATCCTGTATCTTAAGTACTTATAAAAATAAGCAAAAGACGAAAAGTATTTTTTAACGAGGTTTTTAAAGGCAGTCATGCAGTTGAAAAATCAATGGGTGTTAACAAAAAATTAAGCTACAAATATATAAACTTATACCCGATAAGCTTTGCTTTTTTTAACATTTAATTTTTTGGGATACGTTGCTGAAAAGTGTTACTTTGCTCAATGATGATACAAGCAAAAAACATACACAAAAACTACGATGACCTACACGTACTGAAAGGGGTTGACCTAGATGTGCAAAAAGGAGAGATTGTCTCGATTGTTGGTACTTCTGGAGCGGGGAAGACTACGCTGTTGCAAATCCTAGGTACGCTTGACAAACCAAGCGAAAACCCAAGTACTAGCCTACGTATCAACAATCAGCAAGTCTTGGGACTCAATGACAAAGAGCTCTCTAGGTTTAGGAACCTTCACCTAGGCTTTATCTTTCAGTTTCACCAACTCTTACCCGAGTTCACCGCTCTAGAAAACGTCTGTATCCCAGCTTTTATCGCTAACAGGCCCGTAGCGGAAGCTGAGGCAGAAGCCAAAAAGCTATTGGAGTATTTAGGTCTCTCGCATCGCATTGCACACAAACCCACACAGCTCTCTGGTGGTGAGCAACAGCGCGTAGCCGTAGCCCGAGCGCTCATCAACAGACCCGCAGTTATCTTTGCCGACGAGCCCTCTGGGAACCTCGACACGCAATCTGCTAACAACCTGCATCAATTGTTTTTCAAGCTTCGCGATGAGTTTGACCAGACCTTTGTCATCGTGACCCACAACCAAGAGTTTGCCGATATGGCGGATAGGAAATTGGTGATGAGAGACGGAGGGATTCTTTAGATTGTTTATTTTGAATTGAATGATGGAGAAGGATTCTTGGTTCTTCATATATTCTTGAATTATACCTACCTGCCGACTAGGCAGAAATTATATCTGCCGTCTGCGCTTGGATGCTTTTTTATCAAAAGCTCTTTCTTCTTTCCGTGTAGCGGTCTTTTTTTTTGCTCTTAATAAATGAAAGGGACTGTCTTTTGACGCAAATCATCCAAATCCCAATTCCCCTACCTGCCGTAGGCATGATAATTTCTAAATAGCTAGCCTCCAGACCTCTGTCTTAATTTACTCTCCTTTTTTCAGAAATCCTAGTACTGACAGCTTAAACCAAGAGTTTTGAATTCTGTATAAATGTTAAATTAACAAAAATACAGCGCCTATTGTTATTTAATCCAGAAATAAAATAGTGATTTAATTGTGTGGCTATTGCAAATATGAAATATCCTTAGTAGTTTAGTCCTGTTTTTAGAGCTATTTCTGAAGACCGTCTGTAAAAGGATGTAATTAATATTTTACCCTTATGGTTTTACTTAAAAAAACCAAGCGAAGGAACCCACAGGACGATACAGCTCCTCCAAAGTTCTACGCCCAAGCGATCGCTACGGGCGATGTAAGTCTAGAAAGACTGGCTTACTTAGTGTCTAATCAGTGTACGGTGCGCGAAAGCGACTGCTATGCCGTGCTTATGGCAATGACACACAATGTTGCTGACGAACTCAGCCAAGGCCGCATTGTCGATTTGGGTGTCCTCGGACGCTTTCAGGTTGGCGTGAAATCTGCTGGTGTAGATGACATAGCAGATGTCAATGCCTCGGTAGTGAAGTCTGCGCACATCAACTTCAGGCCTTCTCTGCGTTTGAGGAAGATGCTGAATACGCTTAAATACAAGTGTATTGAGGCGTAAGTGTAAGTTTTTATTTTTAAATTCCCGGTCAATCCCAGTTGTTCGGGAATTTTTTTATGTCTTTTTGAGTCAAAATAAACCGCTTTATTTTGAAAAATGTACCGCAACATTTTATAAAATGTCTTATATGTTTTTCAAAATGTCTTATATGTTTCCAAAAATGTGTTAGAGCTTTTGAAAAAATGTCTTTTTTTGCCAAAAATGAGTGTCTGAGTCCTTTTTTATAGATAGTTTCACCTTAAAAAGTCGTTTTAGCCGTGTCAAATAAATTGCGCTAAAAAAAAGTTATCAACAGTTTTTGTTGATAAATGAAACTTGTAGCCATCCAAAAACTCAAAACCTCCGATGCAAAATTTCTGTAGTTTACAGGGTTTTGTACCTTCTGAACAGCCTAAAACCTCCAATTGAGTCAACATCTAGTGCTCAACCTCAGTGAACTAACTACCCAATAGTAATCGTATCAAATTTAGGGTACATTATCAACAACTCTGGTAGCATGAAATATGTTACAAAATGCTGTGATTATTTTGCTCTAGACCTAGAGGTAGTAACTAAATTGCTCAAGTCTAAAGGTTGGTGTTAAACTAAGTATCCGCAAGGCAGATAGCTAGTGTTTTTTTGAAGGTCAACGTCAGTTTGAAGGCTTGCTGCACTGCAAGTAAATACTCAGACTGACGTTTTTATTTATATATACGTAGTCATTTCAAAATAAAAAAAGAAGCCTTGCATTTGGTTATTAAATTTTTTTAGAAACAACCTTCTTTGTCTGAAAATTAAGAGAATATTAGTATATTTGCGAGGAATTGTTAAAAAGAGTAAAGACCCGCTACACTGAAAGAGCAAAGAAGCAAGAGGTTAGGTCTTTATATATAGAAGTTTTAGAATTTTAATACTACAAATAAAAAATGATCCCAGTAACTAAAACCTTCCTACCTCCTATAGAACGCTACACCGCTTGGGTGCAGAAAGCTTATGACAAAAATTGGCTTACGAATAGGGGGGAGCTCGTTAGGCTTTTGGAGGACAAGCTAAAGGATTACTTAGGTATAGATTGGATTACGATTACGAATAACGGAACAATACCTTTGCAGATAGCCTTGAAGCTTTTGGGCAAAGGGGGCGAGGTGATTACCACGCCTTTTAGTTATGTGGCTACGACGGCGGCTATAGTTTGGGAGCATTGTACGCCTGTGTTTGTGGATATCCACCCTGAGTATCTGACTATTGACGAAACCAAGATAGAAGCGGCTATTACTGACAAAACTACCTGTATTCTCGCTACACACGTATTTGGGAATCCTTGCGCAATTGAGACAATTGAGGCGATTGCCAAAAAGCACGGACTGTATGTCATCTATGATGCTGCTCATAGCTTTGGGGTACGCTATAATGGGCAAAGTGTTTTTAATTATGGAGACGTGAGTACCTGTAGTTTTCACGCGACCAAATTGTTTCATACAGGAGAAGGCGGAGCAATGTTTACTACCGATGAAACCTTGAGAAACCAGTTGTTTTATAGTCATAACTTTGGGCATAACGGACCTCTAGACTTTCACGGACTGGGCATCAACGGAAAAATATCAGAACTACATGCCGCTATGGGTCTGGCTGTTTTTGAGTCTATGGATACCATTATTACTGAACGAAAAAAGGTGGTAGAGGCTTATGACGCATTACTGGATTTCTCTGAACTACAACAGATGAAAATACGTCATAACACCCATTGGAATTACAGTTATTACCCCATAATTTTCCCTTCTGAAGAAAAACTCTTAAAAGCTCTTGAAAAGCTTAATGAAAACGATATCTTCCCGAGACGCTATTTCAACCCCTCGCTCAACACCGTGCCTTATGTGAATAACGGAGAGACAATGCCAGTTTCTGAGACTATAGCCAGTAGGATTATATGTTTGCCGTTGTATGTGGGCTTGGAGCGACAAGAGATAGAAAAGATTTGTAAACTAATAAATTCATAAGGAGTTGACGATGAAACTAGCGGTGATGCAGCCTTATTTTATGCCTTATATTGGGTATTTTCAGATGCTGAAGGCGGTTGATACTTTTGTGTTTTATGACGATGTAAATTTTATCAAGCAAGGTTGGATAAACAGAAACAGAATATTGATTAATGACAAAGATTTCTTGTTTACCATTCCTTTGCATAAAGCTAATTCTTTCAATTTGATAAAAGATACTTTAATCAACGAAAAGCTTTATGATAACTGGAAGCGTAAGTTTTTACAATCAATAACTCAGAATTATAAAAAAGCCCCTAACTTTACTGAAGTTAATACGCTTATAAATAATATTTTTGACACAGCGTGTACAAGCATAAGCCAGTTGGCAATAGAGAGCGTGATAGCAACCTCTAAGTATTTAGGGATAGAAACAACTTTCTTTGTTTCGTCTGAGCGCTATCAAAATAAGGATTTAGAACGTCAAGAAAGATTGTTAGATATCTGTAATAAAGAAGGAGCAACACATTATATAAACGCTCACGGAGGCAAGGAATTGTATACCAAAGAGAGCTTTGGAGCTAGAGGTGTAAAGCTGAGCTTTATTAAGAGCAACCCGATTGTGTACAAGCAATTTAATAATGATTTTATACCTTGGCTGTCAATGATTGATGTACTTATGTTTAATTCAATTGCAGAAGTTAATGAGATGTTAGATAATTATGAATTAGTGTAATGAAGAAAGTAATAATTTTAGGAGGAGGAAATGATCAAGTTCCTTTGATTAAAGAATTTAATCAAAGAGGATATTCTACAATTGTCATAGATTATTTTGAAAATCCTCCTGCTAAACCTTATGTAACAAAACATTTCATAGGCAGTTCACATAGTGTTGAGTATTTAGAGAGCATTGTATCTCAAGAGAAACCAGATGTTATTACTTCAATAGGTAATGATCCCGTAATCCCTATAATAGCAGAAGTATGTGAAAAGTTTAATTTTATAAACACGCCCATAGATTATAAATCTTCTTTATGTGCTACGAATAAAGAATTAATGAAATCAGTATTTGTAGAAAATAATATACCCACTTCAACTAGTTTTAATCTAACGAATATTAATTTATCTACACTTAATTATCCAGTGGTAATAAAACCCAAAAAGGGAACAAGTTCAAGAGGAGTATTCAGGTTTGATAATAAAAATGAACTTCAAGTATATTTAAATAATGAGAGTAATTTAGGAAATATTATAGCAGAGGAGTTTATAGATGGAGATGAAATATCAGTTGACTGTATTGTTGTTAACGGTAAGAGCCATGTGATAAATACTACTCAATTATTTCAAATACCCAATCTTGAAAGTAACTTTTCTTTTCTATATACTCAAAGTCCATATACACTTGAGAATAATTTGAATAAAAAAATTGAAAAAATTGCAGAAAAAATTGCTAAAGCTTTTCATATTAAGTTTGGGCCTTTTTTCTTTCAAGCAAAAGTAAACTCTAATGAAGTTTCTGTTATAGAAATGGGTGCAAGAATTGCAGGTGGAAATAAAGCAGAGTTTATAAAAATAGTTACAGGATATGATGTAATTAAAAACTCTATTGATTTACTTGAAGGCTTAGATGGAATGGTGCCTAGAACTTCATATAAATCATATTATAGTAAAGTACATGTATATGGCCGTAAAGGTAAAGTTAATAAAATAGAATATAAAGTTACCCCGTCAGTGCTCGAAATAACCACTTTAAAAAAAGCAGGAGATATTTTAGAAGGAGGGGTTGGAGCTAAAGACAGGGTTTTATCTGTGACTGTTGTGTCTGATTCTCCTGAGCAATTAAAAAGGAATAGATTAAACTTCATTGATTCAGTTAGGATTTTAGATGATGAAAATGAAGACTTGACTTTAAGAGAATATTTTTATGAAAATTAAATTTTTAGGAGCAAATATTGGAGATTGCCCGCATACAGAGGGGTTGTACAAAGCTACTCGGGTTGCTACTATGGGTAATTTAAATACGTTTGTATGTAAAGCAAATTCATCTGCTAAAGAAATACTAGATGAAATTGATAAGTTTAATCCAGATTATGTTGGATTTAGTTATAGGTTAAGTCCTGAAAAAGGCTATGAAGAATTAAAAAAAATCATAGCGCTTATGGATTCACAAGGCTTATTAAATAATAAAGATGGTAAAAGAAGGAAAATTGCTTTTGCAGGGCTGCCAGATACTATCGCTATAATAAAAGCGAGAGAATATAGTTTTCCTATACCTATTTTTACAATACCCCAATTAAAAGATCCTATTAAACAAATTGAAGTTGTATTTGAGTTTTTTGATTTTCATCAGATAATTAGAGAAGCTATAATTGATGAGTTAAAAGAAGAATTATTCCCTCCAAGAATCAAAGTTCTTGATCAACTTGCTGATTCAATTGTTGAGAAAGACAATTATCGTAGTATTCTACCGCTACCTGTACCAAGTGATGCAGCTAAAAGAAGCTATATATTAAGAATGAAGGAGAGTCCTTATCCTCTTATTCGCTCTCATTTTGGAATTCCATCAGAAAGTATTCAACCTACAGTTGAGGGTATTAGACAAATTGCTAATGCAAGAGTGATAGACGAGGTTTCTATAGGCTCTTCTGATTTATCTCAACGCTATTATGGTAAGCTTGAAGAATTTAAAAAAAGAAAGAATGACGGTGGTGTACCTTATAAGGACAAGTATGATTTAAAAGAGCTGTTTCTAGCAAGTAGAACAGGTAATTTTCCTGCGTGTAAACCCTATGCTCATACTACAGGTATACTTAGTTTTATTGACGACTGTGTAGAAGCTGGAATGCTTATAGGGGCTCATCAAGCAATGCCTCTGTACTGGTTTAATCAATTGGATGGAAGAGGCTCTACTTCAGTAAAGGAATCTATATTAGAACATGTGTTGGCTGTACAAAAGCTTGCTAAATTGGGTATTCCTGTTGAAATGAATGATCCAAATCAATGGTCTTCGAGATGGGCTCACGATACTATTGTTGCGGCTGATTATGCCATTATAAGTAGTGTTATGCTTGAGGCTGGTGTTAAAGATATTGTTTTGCAAATGCAATTTAATAAGCCTGTTGAAACAAGTGATTATGCTGACCTTGCTAAAATGAAAGCAGGTGGTTTGCTTGCACGAGAAATGTGTAAGATAGGTGGGTTTAACACTTCTTTTCATCACGAAACTAGAACTGGCATTGAGTCTTTTAGTACTGATTTACAACAAGCAAAATGGCAATTAGCTCGATCAACTCTATTACAAATGTTTTTGAATCCTGGTGCTATTCATTTAGTGAGTTATTGTGAAGCTGTAAGAGCTGCAACTGCGGATGATATTATTGAAAGTTCACAAATTATACGTAGAGCAATTGATGTATTTAGAGAGAATGAACCTGACTTAAGAAAATTTGAAAAAGATCCACTTGTTGAACAAAGAATGGAATTTCTGCTTTCAGAGTCAAATTATTTGCTTAAATCAATAGCTAAATTGGATAATAAGTATGATGAGAAAATAAGAATTACAAAGTTTCTGTCTAATCCTGATACTATATATAAATCTATTAAAAACGGCTATATGGCAGCACCAGGAATTATGAATCCTGAATACAAAAATGAAAATTTAGTGACTAAGCCTATGAAGAATGGATATTTTAACGCTGTTGATTTTGAAACAGGGAAAATTCTATTAACAGAAAGAGAAAGAATTAAAAAATTAAGCCAATAGCAAAGATGAAAAACATATTGGTGTTTCCTTGTGGAAATGAAAATGCCCTTGAAATATTAAACTCTCTAACTTCGTTTTCTGACGAATATAAAGTGTATGGAGGGAGTAGTGTAGAAAACATCGGAAAAGATTTATTTAAAAACTATATAGATGGTATACCTTTTCTAAATGATTTAAATTTCATTAAAGAACTAAATCGTATCATAGATAAGTTTAATATTGATTTTATTTTCCCAACTCATGACATGGTGGTTTATGTTCTATCAAAATCTCTAAATCAATTGAATTGTTCTGTATTATGTCCTGAGATTATTACATCAGAAATAATAAGAGATAAATTTAAAACATATAAGCATTTTGATCAATGTGAATTCATTCCAAAAGTTTATGAAAGTACAGAAAACATTGCTTTCCCTATATTTATTAAGCCTAAAATTGGTGAATTAGCAAGAAATTCTTATAAAATAAATAACCAAGAAAGTTTAGTTGATTTTCTAAAAGATAAAAATGTAGATGATTATGTAATTAGTGAATTATTAGTTGGACAGGAATATACCGTTGAATGTTTTACTGATAGTAATGGAGAATTACTTCTTGTCGAAGCTCGACAAATGAATAAATATGCAAGAGGAATATTTTTAGAAAGCGATTTACTAAATGAAATCAGTGAGTTTGAAATTATTGCCAAAACAATTAATTCTAAATTAAAGTTTCAAGGTTTGTGGTATTTTCAGTGTAAAAGAGATATAAATGGAAAAGCTAAACTTTTAGAAATTGCTCAAAAGGTTAATGGAACAATGTCAGTCTTGAGAGTAAAAGGAATTAATTTACCTTATCTAACTCTTCAGAACTATTACAGTAGTTCGAAACCTGAACTATTTGTAAAAGACAATCCTAATGTTTTTTTAAAAAGATGTTTTTTTAATGTTATCACCCATAATATAAATTACACTATATTAATAGTAGATTTGGATAGTACCTTATTCTCAAAAAATTCGGAATCTCTAATGATGGCATTAATGTATCAACATTTGAATAGAGGAGGGGAGATTGTTGCTTTTACAAAACAAGAAGAAAGAATTGAAAGAGATCTAAAATTATCACAAACATTCTTTTCAGATATTTTTGATGATTTATCTGATTTAGAACAATATAATAATTTTAAGGATAGTATATTGATATCTAATGATTTCACTTTAATGAATTGTTTAAATAAAAAGGTAAATTGCTTTAATTCAGGCGACACTCAGTTGTTGTATGATTGGAAGAAATAACATTTGCTAATCAATTATGAAAATAGGTATATACGGAATTAGTTCACAATCAGGCAAAGCATATTTAGCTGATCTTCTAAGTAGAGGAGTCAGAGTTGTGGGTTATGCTCGTGCTACCACACATGGTACAGCAGTAGTTGACGCTATACTAAATGAAAAAGGTATTTATTTGAATCGTCCGTCAAATACAAATAATGAAGAGTCCCGATTTATAGATTTAGGTCAAAGTATAGTTACAAGTGATATTAAATTACTTGTTGATGAATCAGACGTCATAATTATAGCAGTTCCTTCAAACTTTCATGAAGAAATAGCAATAGAACTAAAACAATATTTAAATAATAGAAGTATTCCGTTTTTATTATCACCCTCACGTACTATCGCATCACCTTATTTATGGAATATTTTAGGAGAGAATTATCCTATAGTTTGCTTTTCGACCTCTCCATTTTCCTGTAAAAGTCTATCTGATAACACAGTTTATATTAAACGTAGAAAAAGAACTTGGTTAGCTTCATTTGAAGGAAGTTTTACCTCAACAAGCATCCATTTTATTAAAGGTTTGTTTCCACAAGTTACTTTTACTGATATACCAGCTTTAACATCTTTAAACAATATAGGAGCGATTTTTCATCCAACAGCATATATACTGAATTTAGAAGAAATAAATAAGAGGAATCAAGAAAATCGACCATTTTCTTTTTATATGGAGGGTATTGCAAATAAACCTGAAGTTGGTCTAATTATTGAGAAAATTGATCAAACGAGGTTAGAAATAGCTGATAAATTAGGTATTCCTACATTTGGATTAAAATCTAATCCTAGAGAAGATATTTGGAGAAGAATTACCAATGCATTAAGAAGTCTAGAAGAAGAAAATGAAAATGATATTGACGTATTAAGAAAAACAAGAGGCTATTTTTTAGAGTATATAAACCATTGTGTTATATCTGCTCAACATTGGCTTGATATTACTTACGGTGTAATAAGAATACCGGATGAGAATCTTGCTCAGGCTATTGCACGTACACCAACTTATCAGACCAATTCAGTGCCACAAGAACGATATGTTGATGAAGATATCCCAACAGGATTAGTGCCCTTAGAGGCTCTAGCAAAAAAGATTAAAATAAATCACCTCGAAATTACTCATATCATAAATGCTTTCGATATAATTAAAAATACAGATATTAGACACACAGGTAGAAATTTAGAGAAATTAAAAGACTTTGACGTAATTAATTATTTGAAAGGTAATACGAATGAATAAAGATAATTTTATTTTTGAACAAGAGTGGGCTGAGAATATCATTCATTTAATAAGCATTGGTTGTGTTACATATAACCATGAGCTTTATATCAGGGATGCTATTGTTGGTTTTTTGATGCGAAAAACTATTGCTTTATTGTCTTCTATGTATTTAAGTATAATACTATTGTTATTTTTTTTTATAATAACTACTTACACATTGTTTGATGTATAAACTTATTCACATACATACTGATTTTAAATTTCTTCAAGGTGTTCAGAATTATACAGATGCTACACTTTACAATGAAATTGTTTTTATAGGTGAGGTTGATAAGGCTACTGTCAGTAAACTTCAGAGTCTTAAGCTAATTTATCATGTTTTTAATGAAAGTGAAATTAACGATCAACTTGCTTTGATTTCAGGTTTTGATGGGGTAGTGTTGTATGGTCTTAATAAATCTGTAATTCCATTACTTGAAAAAATTGATAAAGACAAGAAAGTGTTTTTAAGGTTGTTGGGTTATGAGTTATATACGCAGATGCTTGATAAATTTGTGTCTAAAAACACCTTGAATCAATACAGACCAATAACTCTTAAGAACTATCGTTTTAAAGATTACTTTAAAAAAAAGATAAAAAGATTTTTAGGGTTTGAATATCAGATAAATAAACATAAACAATTCGATTTATATAGTAAAATTGATGCAATTATCTTACTTAATAAGTTTGAGTATGAAGTGTTGAATAAACACTTCTATTTACCAAAATTTTTACAATTACCTTTAGCCCGTGAATTACCCAACACATTTGATTTGTCTAATAAAATTAACAACATAATTATAGGTAATAGTAGACACATGTGGAATAATCACTTGGATATATATAAAATAATAAGAAAATCCAAGAAACTCGAGAACTTCGAGTTTGTTTTGTTCTTTAATTATGGTCCGGACAATAATTACACAAATGCTGTAAGAGAAGAAGTAAATCATAATAACATTGTTTTAATTGAGAGATTTTTAGATAATAAGGATTTTAATAGAATTTATGAGAGTGCAGCTGCACTTGTAATCAATAGTTATAGACAACATGCGTTTGGTAATATTCATACGGCAATCTTGTCAGGAACAAAAGTGTATTTAAATAAGAAGAGTTCAACTTATACTTGGTTAACGCATGAAGGTTTTTACATTAGCGAAATTAACGAGCTTCCTCGAGATGTAGATAATAACAAAATTATGCTGACTCAAGAGGAGTTTAAACACAATATGAATTGTTATAACCAACTGAAAGAAAGATATACACATCTGGATTTTATTAAAAATATTAAAGCAATATTAGAGCATGAATAATCCTTTGGTTTCCATAATTATCCCGACTTTTAACAGGGCTCACCTTATAGGTGAAACACTTGATAGTATAATTGCTCAGACTTATACTAATTGGGAGTGTATAGTGGTGGATGATGGGAGTACTGATAATACGGAAGTGTTGATGAATTCTTATCAGCAAAAAGATAAGCGTTTTAAATTCCATCATCGAAATAGTGATAAGCCTAAAGGTGCAAATTCGTGTAGAAATATTGGTTTAGATCTTGCTAAAGGAAATTATTTAGTCTTCTTTGACAGTGATGATTTGATGACCCCTGACCATTTAGAAATTAAAATAAATTCTATTTTAAAATATAAAACCGATTATGTAATTACAAAAACTAAATTTTTTAACTCAGATAAAGATTTAGAAAAATATTATCAATTTGATAAGTATGATTTAACTCCATACAATTATGTATCACAAAAAGTTAATTGGTTAACTTTAGATATTTGCTTGAAAGCTGAAATAGGAAAATCAATAGAGTTTAATGAAAAACTAAAGTCTGGACAGGAATTCAATTATTATAGTAAGTTAGTTCACAAATCTGTAAATGCTGTTTTTATTGACAAAGTAGTAAGTTTGAGAAGGCATCATGAGGATTCTATACGTACTAATCTTAAAACTAAAGAAGAGCAAAGAAGAGGTAGTTTCTTTAAACATTGGTTAACGCTTAAAGATATAAAAGAATTTTCAGATATAAGAACACATAGGTATCTATTAAGAACGTCAGCTCTTAGTGCTTCAGATTCAAAGGACTTTTTTGGTGTTTCTAAAGTTTACTTTTATAAAAAATTATTTAAATATTTCGGAGCTTCTACGCTCTACTATATAGCGTATAGAATTATCTATTTTATTTTTAGAAGAGGTTCGTTTTTAAGAATTGCATTTATAAATTCTACAAATAAAAGATTCTTCTAAGATTAGTACTATATATAAATATCAATCTTACATTATTACAATGATTTCAATAATTATCCCTGTCTATAAAGTCGAAAAATATATTTCTAGATGTTTAGACTCTATATTAAGTCAAACTTTTCAGGATTTTGAGATTATTTTGATAAACGATGCGAGTCCTGATGATTCTATACGAATTGCGGAAGAATATGCTCATAATGATACAAGGATTAGAATCTTGCATAATGAAGAAAATTCTGGTGCGGGTTGGTCAAGAATGGTGGGGTATACTCATGCAAAAGGGGAATATATTACTTTTTATGATCCTGATGATTATTTGCCAGAAAATGCTTTAGAAGTATTATTCAAAGCCATTACACAAGACAAAGATGCTGATATATGTATAGGCGACTATCAGCGGGTTTTCTCAGACGGCAGTAAAAGTGAGGTCTTTAGGAATCAGTTGCGTTATGGGCATGATAAATGGGGTTTTGCAAAATCAACATTAAAATATGAAACACCGCAATACCTTTGGAATAAGATTTATAAAACAGAGCTCTTTAGGCATCCTGATATTATTGCTTATAAGAACTTCTCAAAATCATCTGATGAGTTTCTGTTTTTTCAGGTTTTACAATACTGTGAGAAGGTAATAAACGTAAATGAAGTTGTATATTATTATTTTGATAATAATGAATCTGCAAGTTACAATAAGAGTAATCCTGATGCAATGAACGCCATGTTAACAAGCCTGAATTATATAGAGGATATATATAAAGAAATAGAAGGTTTTAAGAATGTGATTCATAAATGGAAACTTGATAAATATGCTAAATTTATCTCTATTTCAGGAAATAATAAAGAACTTTTAGGAATAATATTCAAAAACAATATTGATTATTTATTCACTCCTTGGAACTTATTAAAATATACTTATAAAGGCAGAGCCTTAAGAATATTTATAGTGTACTTAAGAGCACGAATTAAAATATTATTTTAAAAAAAAACAACAACAATAATTTTTCTTATCTAAGAGAATTAGACAACATGCTGAAAAAGGAGCAAATAGAGCAATACATTAAAGAACTTAGAGTTTCAAACATCAAATTTGATTCCCAACTAGGCGATGAGGTTTTTAAGAATACTAAAGAGGTAAATCCTGTATTACAGAAAATCAAAGTATTAGTATTTATAATTCTATCTTTTATTGATTTTATAATCTTAAAAAGTGCTCTATTATTTCCTAAATTCAGAAACAAAAAAATTGTATATACTACTCCGAGGTTTACTACTATTACTAATGATGTTGTAGAAGATCGGATATTAAAGCCTTTGTTTACAGATAATATTTTGTTTATAAACCATTCGTTAGAGAATAGAATCTGGCGTATTAATGGACAAAAGGTATATAATATAGGGGGGTTGGTTAAAGTTTTATCTTTCTTTCAGAAAGAATCAACTCTAATAATGCGTAACTTTTATGCTTATCAAAAAGTTAATAAATGGCTGTTAAATAGATTGTCTGGCAAAGAAATTTACTTTATACTTTATTATGACCTTAACAGCCTATCTATCATATTGTCTGACTATAGAAACCGCCTAAAATTGATTGAAGTACAACACGGAAGTATGATTAACTATTTTCCGTACCTCAAAAAAGCTCCACTGAAAATAATAGATGTGTTTTATGTCAAGAATCAAGCTACTATAGATTTTTTGAAAGAAAATGTGTGTAAAGGTTTTGATTGTGAATACAAATTACTGCCATACCCCAAGTCAAAAGGGAAGCATACGCAAGGTGTACATGTTTTATATGCTTCGACCGTTGAGTTTGAAGGTGTGCATCCTGTTTTCCTAGATTACCTGAAAACAACTAATAAAGATAATCTTAATATATATATCAGACTTCACCCTAGAGAGAAACACAAAAAAAAGCACTTTGAGAGTCAACTCAAGGGTGTTAATGCAAATATTTCTTTTGATGAGTCTAAGAACTGGTTAGCGTCAAACCAAATCAAAAACTTAATTGTAGTTTCGCCTTGGAGCTCTGTCATCGAAGACGCCGCAGATAACGGTTATAAGACAATTATTTTAGAAGAGTTCGGAAAAGAACGTTTTGGGTATCTTATTGACGAAGAAAATGTTATTTTTGCAGCTGACAACTATGAATTTATAAAAAAAATTAATTTATTGATTGAGCAGGATAAGTTATAATTGTCATATTTAAATTTATTAGTAGACTATACGGTTATGAAACCTATTTTAGAGAATAATATTAAAAAAATCTTATTAGTTGAAAAGGCTAGTTTGTTAAATGCTGATTTTTCTGATGACGATAATAAATATATAAATCACGAAAAATATCTTTGGATACGAAATACAAGATGGCCCTTTGAAAGCTATACTTTGTTATCAAAAGTGACAGGAATTAGTGCCTTTCCAGACAAGAGGTTTAAATACTGGATAGAAGTCTTAAAGAACAAGGGTAGAGGATTTAAAAAAAGAATAGGTGTGTTTTTTAGGTTGCCCTTTAAGAAAGTTTCTTATTTACCTATAAATGCAGATTTTTATTTTGATAAGAATAATTTCGGTATTTTACTTTATGTAACCCAAGCTCAACCCAAAGTAGTAAAGTTTAATCAGTCAGATGACGAGGCATTTATTACAAAAATAAAGAGTGAGGCATCCTCATTGCGTTTGGCAAATACAATTGTTCATGAAGTAGTGAAGACTCCTATGCTGATAAGTGCTCAGTCAGATAAAGAATTGTATTTTTTTGAACAACAAGTGATTTTTGCAAAGGATTTACATATACTACCTGAAAACAAGCTTGGTGAGATATATGACCAGGTGTTTGACTTTATGTATAAGCTTTATATACAGGAAGGAATAAGTTTGGTCTCTCCAAAGAACGAAGGATCTATTATACAAAAGGCAGTAGGAAATTATTTAGACACGATAGAAGGTGGTAAAGATATTATCACGAAGTATAATAAGCTTCTAGCTGAAGATAAAAAAATGTTTGTGGGTAGAATTCATGGGGATTTATCTCTAAACAATATATTGCAAGCTAAAAGAGGTCAAATTTGGCTTATAGATTGGGGTGAGTCAAGTATTGGTTATTTAGCAGAAGACTTAAAGGAACATAAAGGAGATGTTTTATCTGTGTATACTAAAATAGCAGCACATTTTGATATAAAAGAAAATAAGTTATATGGCTTAAATGAACAGGTTTTTATAGCTGATTACATTGCTGCTTCAAGATTGATTGATGATAATATAGTTAGGGAAAATTATGACCCTTATTTTCAAAGTAAATTAAAAATCCGTTTACAACGTATGTCTAGATTTATCAGCTAATTATATTTACTAATATTAAAATTTATTATGCATATCTGTTTTATCACCTCTGAATTTCCTAAAGCTGACTTCCCACACGGAGGAGTAGGTACTTTTGTGTCTACCTTAGGTAGAGTTTTAGTAGCTAAGGGTATTCAAGTAAGCGTTATAGGGCTTAATTATATTGACAAAGAAGAAACAGAGAACATTGATGGTGTGATAGTGCATCGAATTATTGCTAAAAAACTAAAAGGTTTGCAATGGCTATTAAATACGCAAGCTATAGCTCATAAAATAAAACAAGTACACCAGCAACAGCCTATAGACATTGTTGAAACTGCAGAGTTAGGTCTTGCTTTTTTACCTAAGTTGAAAGGAATAAAATATATAATCCGTTTGCATGGTGGGCATCATTTTTTTGCAGAAGGAGAAAACAGAGGTATTAATAAATGGAAAGGTTTTCAAGAAAAACACTCTTTTAAAAAGGCAAACGCATTCATAGCTGTGTCTGAATATGTGAAATCCCATACTTCAAAATACCTTAGCTATAATAATAAATTGGTACAGACAATACATCTTCCGATTGATTTTTCTAAATTCTATCCTGCTGATTCTACAAAAGTAGAACCGAAGTCTATTGTTTTTGCAGGTACAGTGTGTGAGAAAAAAGGGATTAGACAATTGATACTGTCTATGGCATATATCAAAGAGAAATTCCCCGAGGCAATACTTCATATTTATGGTCGAGATTGGCTTTTTCCAGACAAGTCATCGTATATAGCCTATTTAAAGAAAAACCTATCTTTAAAGGATTTAGAGAACGTTATCTTTCATGGTGCAGTTAGTCATGATGGGCTGCCAAAAATATACGAGAAAGCAGAAGTATGTGCGTTCCCCTCACATATGGAGACTCAAGGATTAGTAGCTCCTGAAGCGATGAGTATGCAGAAACCAGTAGTGTTTACCATTGCCGGACCAGGTCCTGAAACAATTGTAGATTATCAAACGGGCTTATTAGCTGACCCGCATGACCCTAAAGATATAGCTGATAAGATTATCTGGTTTTTTGAACACCCAGAACAAGCTCTAGAGATTGGCAGAAATGCACGAGAGTTTGTATTACAGAAGTTTGATGTTGATATTATAGTGGCTAGGAACATTGAGGGATATAAACGGATAATTAGCATATAAAATGACTTTCTGTATCATAACCCATGTGAACCACCACAAAGAGCAGAATAACTATTTTGCTTATGCTCCCTATGTTCGTGAAATGAATATTTGGTTAAGTTATGTAGACAAGGTTATTATCGTGGCGCCTCTAGAAAAGCAGCATAAAACACCCATTGACATAGCTTATACTCATGATAATATTGATTTTCGCACTGTAGCTAGTTTTAATGTTACGGGCTTTAAACAATTAGTGAAAACAATAGTTTCAATACCAAAGATAGGCTATACTGTCTATAAGGCAATGCAAAAAGCAGATCACATTCACCTGAGATGCCCAGGCAATATGGGGCTTATCGGTTGTATCGTTCAGCTGTTTTTTCCTAAGAAGAAAAAGACAGCTAAATACGCAGGCAATTGGGATTTGAATGCCACGCAACCTTTGAGTTATAAACTACAGAAGTGGATTCTCAACAATACGCTGCTCACTAAAAACATGCAGGTATTGGTCTATGGCGAGTGGGAGGGCAGTAGTAAAAATATCAAGCCCTTCTTTACAGCTACTTATACTGAGTCAGAGAAACAAGCTATATCTGCTCGAAATCTTCAACAACAAATCAATTTTGTTTTTGTCGGTACGCTTGCACAGGGCAAAAGACCGCTCTACGCCGTGCAATTGGTTGAGAAATTGTTACAGTCAGGCAGAGCTGCCTCCTTGCAGCTCTTCGGAGAAGGCAATCAGCGAGAGGAATTAGAAAACTATATTGCCCAGAATAATTTAAAAGAGCATATTAGATTACAAGGCAATCAATCAAAAGAAACAGTGCTAGAAGCCTACAAACAAGCCCACTTTTTGATACTTGCCTCTAAGAGTGAAGGTTGGCCAAAGGTGGTGGCTGAGGCTATGTTTTGGGGATGTTTGCCTCTAGCTACCGCTGTCTCTTGTGTACCAAACATGTTAGCAGCAGGTAAAAGAGGGCTGTTGCTTAGCTTAGACCTTGACCAAGATGTGACTAAGGTCATTGCGGTTATTGACAATCAGACTACCTATGAAGAGATGGCGAAAGAAGCCGTAACTTGGTCACGACAATACACTGTAGAGAAATTTGAAAGTGAAATAAAAGAATTAATATAATTGCGTGAAATGAATCATAGTGTACGTATTCTTCAATTGATAGATTCCTTAGAAACGGGAGGAGCAGAGCGTATGGCTATCAATTATGCCAATACGCTTGCAGAAGTCATTCCGCTATCAGCTCTAGTGACGACTCGCAAAGAAGGTGCTTTAAAAGAACAGTTGTCAGACAAGGTTACCTATCTGTTTTTAAACAAAAAAGGTAGGCTGGGTTTATCAGCTGTGCTTAGATTGCGGAAGTTTATCCTACAACATAAGATTAATGTCATTCATGCGCACAGCACTTCTTTTTTTACGGCTATATTGGTCAAATTGCTTTACCCTAAAGTTAGAATAGTGTGGCATGACCATAATGGAAATAGAGTGCATACAAAAGGAGCAATGAATAAAACCCTAAAGTGGTCTTCTTTACTTTTCTGGGGTGTATTGACTGTTAACCAAGAACTAGAAAAGTGGTCGAAACAAAATTTACATACACAGAATACCCAGTATTTCCCTAATTTTATTCCTACTACTAAGAGTGAAGTCATGTCTGAAACATTCTTAAAAGGCGAGAAGGGAAAGCGAATTGTATTTTTAGCCAACCTCAGAAAACCCAAAAATCATTTACAAGTACTCAAAGCCTTTGCTGCCTCTCAGGCTACAAACTTAGGGTGGACACTCCACCTGATAGGGAATGATTATAGTGATGACTATTCAGAAACATTAAAGGATTTTATTTTAAAGAATGACTTACAGGATGCTATCTTTATTTATAATAGCCGCAATGATATAGAACATATTCTGAATCAAGCGAATATCGGGATACTAGGCTCTACTTATGAGGGTTTTCCAGTAACACTTCTAGAGTACGGTATGGCTAACCTATGTGTTCTTTCAACTCAAGTAGGTTATTGTAAAGATATTATTCAAGATTCAAAAAGCGGTTTGTTGTTTAGCCCTGATAATCTTTCAGAAATTACAGATAAGCTAAATTGTGCTTTGTTGAGCAAAACCGATAGAATCAACTATGCTTATGCTTTAAATAGCTTTGTGATGGATAATTATACGGACAAAGTAATTATTGATAACTATCTTGATTGGCTAGGATAAATACATTGTATTGTTAAATATTCCTAAACCCAAAAGCCGACTCATGTCATCAAATTGTTTACTTTTGGTGGATTATATAAATAAGACTTTATTATTGTCAAATAACATTCTTTGTAATATTCAAAATGAGAATTTCCGTAATGAAATACTTTCTATTAATTAGTGTGCATATTGCATTAGGTGTTTTGATATATTTGATTAGACCTACTTCTTTTATATTGTCATTGCTAATAATACTTTTTGGAATTCTCTATATTATTAAAAATAAAGATAGAAATAATGAAGCACTTTATTTTTCCGCCTATATTGTTGGTATTGAGGCATTAATGAGAATGACTGAAGGACTATTGTTTTATGAACTTGCCAAATACTCAGTTATTTTATTTATGACTTTAGGCATGTTTTATAGAGGGATTAGTAAACAGGCTGGCTACTATTTTGTCTTTATTTTATTATTATTGCCAGCAATATTACTTACTGTACAAAACCTAGGGTCAGATATTAATATGAGAAAAGCTATAGCTTTTAATTTGTCTGGTCCTGTCTGTCTTGGAATTAGTGCTATGTATTGCGTTCAAAGAGCGATATCAGTCCAGAGGCTTATCAATGTTCTTCTTGTACTCGGACTTCCGATAGTCTCAACTATGGTTTATCTTTTTTTATATACTCCCTCAAATCTTGAGGAGTTGATAACTAGTGCTGGTTCAAATCCAGCTACAACGGGAGGCTTTGGGCCCAACCAAGTCTCTACTATTCTAGGACTGGGTATGTTTGCTTTTACTGTACAGATATTGCTTAACTCTAAAAACAAACTATTATTAGTTGTAAACACACTATTACTGGCTCTTATTGCATACAGAGGTTTGATAAGTTTTTCCAGAGGAGGGGTCATTACTGCGCTAATAATAATTGTATTGTTAATTATAATGATTTTTATAAGATCAAATCAAAAGGCTAAAAACAAACTTTCATTAGTTGTAGTATTAAGTATATTTCTTGGCTTTGGAGTTTGGTCTTATACTTCCTTGCAGACAGGAGGTGTTATTGAAAATAGATATAGAAATGAAAACGCAAAAGGAGAACAAAAAGAATCATTACTGACAGGTAGGGAAGTGCTTATCGCAACAGAACTGCAGATGTTTTACGAAAACCCAATCTTTGGTGTTGGTGTGGGTAGAAACAAAGAAGTAAGAGAAGAAGAAACTGGAATTGAAGCAGCCTCACATAACGAAATATCTAGAACTTTAGCCGAGCATGGAATGCTTGGAGTAATAGGTCTTCTAATTTTAATTTTTGTACCCCTAACTACTTTTTCTAGCAATAGAGAAAATATATTCTTATTGTCCTTCTTTGTCTTTTGGGCACTCACCATTAATCATGCGGCTATGCGAATGGCTGTACCTTCTTTTGTATATGCTCTTTCACTCTTAAAAGTCACTTTTAATGAAGACCCTCCTTTACATCGGGAATAAGCTTTCCAAACACGGTTATACGCCTACTTCTATAGAGACGCTTGGTCTTTTTATGGAAAGAGAAGGCTATAAGATGTATTATGCCTCAGAGAAAGAAAACCAACTGTTGAGGTTTTTTGATATGGGGTGGAGTGTGTTAAAGAACTTTAAGAAGATAGACTATGTCATCATAGACACCTATAGCACCTCTAGTTTTTGGTATGCCTTTATGGTGAGTCAGTTGTGTCGTATGTTTGGGTTGAAGTATATCCCAATACTTAGAGGTGGCAACCTACCGCATCGTTTAGATAAAAGCCCAGGCTTGTCTAAGATGATTTTTAGTCATGCCTATAAGAATGTCGCACCTTCGGGCTATTTGATGCATGCTTTTGAGCAGCGCAACTACCCGAATTTGATTCATATCCCTAATACGATTGAGCTGTTTAACTACCCGTATTTGCCAAGTCGCCCAGTAAGCTCGCCCAAGCTGTTGTGGGTGCGTTCGTTTGCGTCGCTCTACAACCCTAAAATGGCGGTTGATGTGCTCAAGGCATTGCAGCACACCTATCCCGATGCGGAGCTTTGTATGGTAGGTCCTGATAAAGACGGCAGCCTAGAAGAAACCAGAGCCTACGCCCAACAGCAAGGGGTTGAGGTAAACTTCACAGGCAGGCTCTCTAAAGAAGACTGGATAAGTCTTTCTAAAGACTACAATGTCTTTATCAATACCACTAGTTTTGACAATACGCCTGTGAGTGTCATCGAAGCCATTTGCCTTGGGCTACCGGTAATAACCACTAACGTAGGCGGTATTCCGTTTTTGCTGGAAGACCGCAAAACAGCCTTATTAGTAGATGACAACGCCACCCAGCAAATGACCCAAGCCATCACTGAACTCACAGAAAACCCTGACTTCAGAAGCCAAATTGTCTCTAACGCCAGAGCCTATGTAGAAGGTTTTGACTGGGAGGTGGTTAAGGGGATTTGGAGCGAAGTTTTGGTTTAGAGAGGTTAGTTTGATTTAAGTTTTGGACTCTCGTAACTGGTGAAGTCCCCTAAAGTCCCCTCAAGGGGACAGTTGATTGTTAGTTAATTTGGATAGTTTGGATGGGTTCTCGATACAATTTTTCTTGTTTCACTTCGAAAAATCACTCGAACTGACGGGGTTTGCGTCAGTTCGAGTGGTTTTTAATACTCAGTGTAGCTGAGTATTAAAAAATATATCGAGAACCTTTTCGGATTTTTGTTGTTTTGTTTTAGGTTTTGGACTCTCGTAAGTGGTGAACACCCCTAAAGTCCCCTCAAGGGGACAGTTGCTATTGCGTTTGTTTAAATGTACTTTAGTTTTTTTATCACGATATTCTAAACAGCTTTTTGACTTTATATTATTCAATAAATTAAAGGGCTATTCTTATAAATTTTAACGGAATGAGTGTCCCCTTGAGGGGACTTTAGGGGTGTCAATCCTGAACTTAACCCATAATAACGACCTCTATAACCTCATAACTAATCACTGAGCTGAAAGCTGACCGCTAATTTCACCCCGTTAAGACTCTATGACTTTTGACATTTTCAACTTTCAACTTTTATAAATTGCCGTCAGTTCGCCTGCCCGCCGAAGGAGGGGGATGTTTAACCGTTTAATCGGGAAGACCGCTTTGCTGTAATAAGAAAGAAGAAAGATATTTCAATTCATAGGGTTTTTTGGGAGAAATTTGATTCTTACTTGTTTACTTCGTCACAACGTCACTCCGTTAAGACATTAAGACTTTCGACATTAAGACTATCTTTTTTTTTCGTAAATTTGCACTTCAAATTAAACACAACTTAAAAATAAGATAATGAACCTACAAAACATACCTCAAATCAAGCACTTAGACGCTGACAATTTCTTTGTATTGGCTGGACCTTGTGCTATCGAAGGGGAGGAAATGGCGATGCGAATTGCCGAGGAGTTAGTCACGATAACCGATAAATTACATATTCCGTTTGTGTTTAAAGGCTCGTTCAAAAAGGCCAACCGCTCTAGAGTGGACAGCTTTACGGGCATTGGCGATGAGAAGGCGTTGAAGATCCTCAGAAAAGTATCAGAGACCTTCAAGGTGCCTACCGTAACCGATATCCATACCAACCAAGATGCTGCCATGGCGGCAGAATATGTTGATGTACTTCAGATACCCGCTTTTTTGGTACGTCAGACTGATTTGGTTGTGGCAGCAGCCAACACGGGCAAAACCGTAAACCTCAAAAAAGGACAGTTTATGAGTCCTGAGAGCATGAAACACGCGGTGCAGAAGGTGATGGATTCTCAGAACCAGAACGTGATGATTACCGATAGGGGTACGATGTTTGGCTACCAAGATATGATTGTGGACTTCAGAGGTATCCCAACCATGCGCGAGTATGCCACTACGGTGCTCGACGTGACGCATTCGCTACAACAACCCAACCAAAGCTCAGGTGTGACGGGTGGTCGTCCAGATATGATTGAGACCATTGCCAAAGCGGGAATTGTAGTAGGTGTAGACGGGATCTTTATCGAAACCCATTTTGACCCTGCCAATGCCAAGAGTGATGGTGCCAATATGCTTGACCTGAAATATTTTGAAGGACTGATGACACGGCTCGTAGCTATACGCAAAACCATCAATCAGTTTTAAGACTGATATACTGAATTTCAACTATTTAATGATACTACAATTGAGACATATTTTATTGTTAATGGTCTTAGCTATAAGCTTCCAAGGCTTTGGTCAGCAAGATGACTTTGTTAGCCCAGAGAAATATACTGCCCACAACAAAGGCAAATTTTATTTCTATTGGGGAGGAAACAGAGATTATTTTACCAAATCTGATATTCGCTTTCAAGGAGATGATTATGACTTCACGCTTTATGACGTAGAAGCACAAGACAAACCCAAAGGATGGCACCTTGATTATATCAATCCTGCGAGGATGACTATTCCGCAGACCAATGTTAGGGTGGGTTATTTTCTTACTGATCACTACAACATCTCAGTGGGTGTAGACCATATGAAGTATGTGATGGACCAAGACAAAGTGGTGAAGTACTCGGGTAATTATCCGGATAGAGGTGCGTATGGCGAAGCTATCGCTAACGACCACGTATTGCTGACAGAAGAATTTCTGAAGTTTGAACACACAGATGGGCTGAACTATGTCAATGTGGAGTTCTCACGTGTGGATGACTTGTCAAAATACATCGGCAACAACGACACTGACAAGATACAAATCAACCTTACCGAAGGAATTGGCGTAGGGGTTTTATACCCAAAAACAAATACCACCCTGATGGACAAAGCGCGTCATGACGACTTCCATATCTCGGGGTACGGGCTTTCAGCTAAAGTAGGGCTGAATGTCACCCTATTCAAATACTTCTTCATCCAAACCGAACTCAAAGGAGGTTATATCGATATGCCCAACGTCAGGACTACAGGTTCTACCGCTGATAAAGCATCACATAGCTTCTATTTTGCACAAACAGTTATCGCATTTGGAGGGATTTTTAGAATTTAGGTTTATGCTTTTTTGAATGGTGAATGGTGAATGATGAATGGTGAATGATGAATGGTGAATGATGGATTGTAAATGATGGATTGTGAATGATGGATTTCAATTTTCAACTTTCCACTTTCCACTTTCAATTTTCCACTTTCAATTTTCCACTTTCCTACCTCGCAGGCAGGCAATTTTCAACTAAATAAAAAATGTTCGTTCCGATAGAAATACAGCTACAAACCCTCCCAGACAATCCGGGGGTGTATCAGTATTATGACAAAAACGGAAAGATATTATACGTAGGCAAGGCGAAGAACCTCAAGAAACGCGTAAGTTCGTATTTCAATAAAGTACACGACAACGCCAAGACCAATGTGTTGGTCAAAAAGATTGTCACCATCAAGCACATCGTGGTGCCTACTGAGACGGATGCGCTGTTGCTCGAGAACAACCTCATCAAAGAATACCAACCTCGGTATAACGTTCTGCTCAAAGACGACAAGACCTATCCGTGGATATGCCTCAAGAAAGAACCCTTCCCGAGGGTTTTTGCCACGCGCAACAAAATCAATGACGGTTCAGAATACTTCGGACCTTATACCAATTTCAAGACGGTGAGCACCATACTCGATTTGATCAGAGGGCTGTATCCGTTGCGCACCTGTAGTTATGATTTATCGCAAGCCAATATCCGTTCAGGTAAATATACGGTGTGTTTAGAATACCACCTCAAAAACTGTATGGGTCCGTGTGAGGGCTTTGAGACTGAGGCTGCCTATGCTGAGAAAATCAAAGAAGTGCGCGAGATATTAAAGGGGAACTTCAAAGATTCCTTGCACCAATTCAAGAAATTGATGCTGCAACACGCAGCAGACCTAGAGTTTGAAGAAGCGCAACAGGTCAAAGAGAAAATCCAAATCTTAGAGAATTACCAATCAAAATCAACCATTGTCAGTCCGAAGATATCGAATGTAGATGTGTATTCCATCGTGTCTGATGACAGTTTTGCGTATGTGAATTTCTTGCAAATCTCGCACGGAGCTATTATTCGCTCACATACTATGGAAATCAAAAAACGCTTGGATGAGACTGACGAAACACTTTTGGAATTGGCGGTTATCGAGCTTAGAGCCCGCTTTCAGCTGGATACAAGAGAAGTGATTCTGCCTTTTGAACTCGACCTTGGCACCAAGATAAAAGTGACCGTTCCGCAGTTAGGGGACAAGAAAAAGCTGTTAGAACTCTCAGAACGCAATGCCAAGTTCTTCAGAATCGAGCAGCTCAAACAAATAAAAATCACTGACCCCGAGCGACATACCAAGCGCTTGATGGCACAGATGAAAGCCGACCTCAGGTTATCTGTAGAGCCTAGGCATATCGAGTGTTTTGACAACTCGAATATTCAGGGTACTAATCCTGTGGCGGCTTGTGTGGTATTCAAAGACGGCAAACCCAGCAAAAATGACTACAGGCATTTCAACATCAAAAGCGTCGAGGGTCCGGATGATTTTGCTTCGATGGAAGAGGTGGTTTACAGAAGATACAAAAGGCTACTCGATGAAGGCGAGTCATTGCCCAACCTGATTGTGATTGACGGAGGTAAAGGGCAACTCTCCTCAGCACTCAAAAGTTTAGAACGCCTTGAGCTTAGAGGCAAGATAGCTATTATCGGTATTGCTGAGCGACTAGAAGAACTCTTTTTCCCCAACGACCCTATTCCGCTGTATTTAGACAAAAGGTCTGAGACGCTGAAAGTCATCCAACACATCAGAAACGAAGCCCACCGCTTTGGGCTTACCTTTCACAGGCAAAAGCGCAGCAAAAATGCCTTGCAAACTTCCATCGAGACCATTCCGGGTATCGGTGAGAAAACCATGGTGGCACTCATCAAACACTTCAGATCTGTGAAGCGATTATCAAAAGCCAGCCTTGAAGATATAACCGCCGTTGTAGGTCCAGCACGAGCGAAGAAGGTATTCGATTTCTATAGCACTTTTGCTAAGGAGTAGGTCTTTTTTGTGTAACCGTTTAAATGAAAGACCACTTCGCTTGAAAATTATTTTCCTGCCTTGCCGGCAGGCAGGAAATTTTGAATTATAAATTTTAAATGCTGTGGAAGAGACCGCTTTGCTGAAAGAATTTCATCTTACTACTTTGTACTCAATACTCACAACAAACTTACTACCTCAAGTTCTTCCATCATAGCGTCAGTTCGCCTGTCTGCTGTTTAAGCAGAAGTGAAATTAACTTTCTTCGTTACTACGTTACAGCGTCACTCGATGAAGACTGCCTCAACTTTCCATTGATATAATTATTTAGATTGGTTTCAAATAATTATATTTGTAATTGAAGTTAACTACACTAGAAAGGATTAGTTATGGATACAAGAAAGAGAATCGTTATTGTGGGTGCCGGTTTTGCAGGTTTGAAATTGGCACAAGAACTCAATCATACCGCTTATGATGTCTTATTGATAGACAAGCACAACTACCATCAATTTCAGCCCTTGATGTATCAGGTGGCAACGGCTCGGCTTGAGCCTACCAGTGTTTCTTTTCCGCTGCGCAAAGTATTTCAAAAGTCAAAGAATGTGAGGATACGCGTGGCAGAAGTACTGTCTGTAGATACTGAACGCAAGCTACTCAAAACCACCTTAGACGACTATAGCTATGATTATCTGGTCATTGCCTTTGGTTGTACCTCTAATTATTTTGGCAATGCAAATATCGAGAAGCACGCCTTCCCGATGAAATCAATACCCGAATCACTACAACTCAGAAACCACATCTTGCAGAACTTTGAAGATGCACTGGTGGCAAGCCCACAAGAAATAGAACCCCTGCTGAATTTTGTAGTGGTAGGAGGTGGCCCCACAGGAGTTGAACTCTCAGGTGCATTGGCAGAGATGAAAAAGAATATCTTGCCTAGAGATTATCCCGAAAAAGATTTTTCTAAACTCACCGTATATCTAGTGGAGAGTTCGCCCAACACACTGAATGTGATGAGTGACTTGGCAAAATCAGCCTCTAGGGAGTATCTAGAGAAATTAGGAGTAAAAGTACTGACCAATACGCTGGTAACAGACTATGACGGCGAGGTAGCAACCCTACAATCAGGCGAGCAGATCAAGACCCGAAACCTGATTTGGGCAGCTGGTGTGGCGGGGAATATACTCGAAGGCTTGCCCCAAGAAGTCCTTGTTGGGGGCAGGCGTATTAGCGTGAACAGATACAATCAAGTAGCGGAGCTAGACGGCGTTTATGCCGTGGGAGATATCGCCTCGATGAAAACACCTACCTACAAAAGAGGTCATCCGCAGTTGGCCAATGTCGCACTGAATCAGGCGAGCCTATTGGCGGATAACTTCAAGCGCATGCTAAAAGGCAAAGCCCTCAAAGAATTTGAATACGTTGACCGCGGCTCTATGGCAACGGTCGGGAAAAGAAAGGCGATTGTCGATTTGCCTAAATTCAGCTTTAAGGGGAGCCTCGCGTGGTTCTTCTGGATGTTCTTGCACCTGATGCTCATCTTGAGCGTCAAAAATAAGTTGTCTATTTTTATTAACTGGATGATGAGCTATTTCTATAATGACTCTACCCTGCGCGTGATTCTATACCCGGAGGTCAAAAAGAACAAAGAATAAAGAAGAAAGAGCAGAGACTAGTGGATACTTAATCCGCATTGCTCCTTCTCAACTCAAACACATCTGTTCGTCTGTCTTTTAGGTTCTTGACGCTTCCGAACTCGTGCAATTCTCTGAGCAGGTCGATGTCTACGTCAGCTATCAGGATCATTTCTGTATTTGGTGTGGCTTCTGCCTTGATACCACTGGTAGGGAAGGCGAAGTCACAAGGCGTGAATACCATAGATTGCGCAAACTGTATGTCCATATTGTGAACGTTGGGCAAGTTGCCCACACTGCCAGCGATGGCTACATAGCATTCATTTTCGATTGCTCTTGCTTGGGCACAGTGTCTCACTCTAGAATAGCCGTTTTGGGTATCGGTCAAAAAAGGCACGAATAAAATATCCATTCCCTCATCTGCCAGCAAACGGCTGAGTTCTGGAAACTCTACGTCATAGCAAATCAAAATACCTATCTTGCCACAGTCCGTATCAAAGATCTCTAGTTTATTTCCGCCTTGCATTCCCCAAACTCTCGCTTCATCAGGGGTTACGTGTAGTTTTTCGTAGCTCTCTACCGTTCCGTCTCTCTTGCACAGATAACCTATGTTATAAAGTTTGCCGTCTCTAATCTCAGGCATACTTCCGGTAATGATATTGATGTTATAGGAAATGGCAAAGCCCGAGAAACGCGTCACGATTTCGTCAGTGTATTTTGCCAATTCGCGTATGGCTTCTGAGCCAGAGAGGTTGTTGTCCTTTGCCATCAGCGGCGCGTTAAAAAACTCTGGGAAAAGCGCAAAGTCTGAACGGTAACCCGATACGGTATCTATGAAATACTCGGCTTGTTGCATGAGCGAGTCCACATCGGCATAAGGACGCATTTGCCACTGCACAAGACCTAAGCGCACCGTCTTCTTTTTGACCGATGCCTCTTTGAGCGCTTTTTCGTAATAGATATTGTCCCATCTGAGCAATACCGCAAACTCGTTAGAGGCAGTATCGCCCTCGAGGTAGTTTTTGATGATTTTTATAGGTCTAAAGTCATTAGAGATTTGGAAGTTCAGCACAGGGTCTTCAATCTCTTTTTCTTTTACTTTCTCAATGTATTCTTTTGGGGTGATGTCCTGGGCATATTTGTGGTAGTTCGGGATTCTTCCGCCAAAGACAATGCCTTTGAGGTTTAGCTTTTCGCAGACTTCTTTTCTGAAGTCATATAACCTACGCCCCAACCGCAGTCCTCTGTATTCGGGTTTGATGAAGATTTCGATACCATAGAGAAAAGTGCCGTTTTTGTTGTGCGTACTAAAGCTGTAGTTGCCCGTGATTTCTCTATAAGTGAGGTCGTCTTCGACATTGGCAGCGCTTACAATTATAGACAAACAACAACCAGCAAGCTCATCATCAATTTTTATCACCGCCTGGCCGTCAGGGAATTTGTCAAGGAGTACTTTGATTTGGTCTTTGCTCCACGACGGATTGGTCATATTCGGATACGACTTTTCCATGGCTTCTTTGAGGGCTAGATAGTCTTCAAGCTTTAAATAGTCGAGTTCAATTTTTTCTATATCATCTGGATTCATAGGATGGTTTTTTGGATTCTGGATAAGCCCTTTATTGGGTTGTACTTGCATTCTCAAATGTAGAATATTGTCTTTAGAATTAAAAATTAGCGGGTCTTTTTATAAATATACAATTTTCTAAAATAAAATTGCAACTGAAGCAGCCCGTCTCTGATTGTTTTATGTCAATATTTGACGTGTTTAAAGAGAGAAAGTGTTTAGGTTTTACTATGATTATTGTAGTTTTATTTGTATATTTAAGTAGATATCAGTTGCTTGAGCTTTAAGGTAATCTGGCGTGTAGGTTTATGCTATGCTTGCATAGTATAAATCAATAACAGAACAACTTTATTCCTTTCTGCTTTTTGTAAGTTTGCAGCGGAAATAGAAAGAAGAATTTCTTTTGTTTTGGCATAGAGTTTGTTCTGCGGCAAAATGTTTTTTTTATAAGTTAATTTTTTAAAAGTATTTAAATAAAACCCAAAATAAAATTTGTATTGTTATGAAAAGTAAAATCCTTTTCTTATTGTATTTTCTACCTTTATTTATTTTTGCTCATACCTCAAGCAATAGCGAAAAGTTTAGTATCGAAACTACTATGGCTGCACCTCCTACAGGAGCACTTAGCGGCGTGTATTACATCGGTACTTCAGGAGATTTTACTACACTTATATCGGCAGTAGAGCACCTCAATACCAAAGGAGTTAGCGGAGCAGTTACTTTTTTGTTAGACAAAGAGACGTTCTCTACTACTAATGGGGAGGTGTTTCCGATAACTATAAACGCCATTTCAGGAGCTTCAGCAACCAAAACTATTACCTTTAAACCTGCCCCTAACAGAAATGTGAATGTTATAGGAGAAAATATAAATCCTTGGACTCCAGTGACAGCATTGTTTAAATTTAATGGAGCAAAACATATTGTTTTTAATGGTTCTAATAATAATACCGATACAGTTAACTTATTTTTTAAGAACAACTGTAACTTAGATTATTCAAATAGAACAGTGATTTGGCTGACTAATGCGTCTAATTATATTACCCTTAAAAACACCTCTCTAAAACAAGGTTTCTACAATGCTGACTATGCGTTTTCAGGAGCCATTTTTGCAGGTGATAACAATACAGTAGGAGCACAGTCTAACAACCCAGTTTCTAATTTAGAGGTTTCTAATAACGTTTTTTTGGGCGTAAAACAAGGGGTTTATATTGCCAACAATGAGGCTAATTTCTCTTCAAATATCACTGTTATAGACAATGATTTCGGTACGGACGCTGGAGTAGATAAAATCACCCATTCGATTTATGTTAGAGGCGTAAAGACCTTTAATATACAAGACAATATTATCTATGATCTTGATGTGACCTTTAGTGGTGGAGAAGATTTTGGAGGAATTTATATAGGTGGTAATAGTACTGACGGAAAAATTCATAGAAATAAAATTTTAGGAATTGATAGACAAACAAATCACCTTATTGCAGGTATTAAACTTAGTTCAGAAAGCAACTTAGCAGATGTGAAAATACTAGTTGCCAACAATTTTGTGGCTAATGTGCGCTCACAAGGTGGTGGAAGTTGGAATCAAAGTGGTTATGGTATTTTTGCAGAAAAAGGTAAAGGATATAAGATTTATCACAATACCGTAAATATGAGCCAAAACCAAGCTACAGGTTTTACGGCTGCACTTATGATCGTAAACGCTAGCAACCTAGATGTCAGAAACAACATCTTTATCAATAGCCAAACAGATGCTGGAAACTCTTCGTATAAAGCAGCTATAGCTATTAATGGCACACCTGCATTCTCAACTGTTTTCTCTAATTTAGATAACAATAATTATTGGGTTAATCCTTCTCAGATACGTTCTTTTATAGGAGCCTACGGAAATTTAAGTTGGCAGTCAGTTGATAATCCTGCTTACAAAAAGACATTAGCCAATTGGAAAGCCACTTCTACAGCACCAAGAGACCTGAACTCAGGTACTGAAAATACGCCCTTTGTATCTAATTTTAACCTGCACGTGACTAATGACAATGCTTGGGTAAATGACAAAGGAGTAAACCTGTCGGCTATGTTTGGTCCGTTTGGGATCCCTTATCAAGATATTGATGGTCAGAGCAGAAGTACTACTACGCCTGATATCGGAGCAGATGAATTCGGTATGCCAGATGAACAAGCCTGTGCTACGACTCTTTATTGGAATGGAACTAGCTGGACGAATGCTTCTGGGAATGTGGTTCCTGGATTGTCAACGCCAAACAAAAATACTAAAACCGAATTGATAGCTGCTTATGACACGCAAACAAATGGTAGCTTCGCTACTTGTGAACTGAAAATAAGTGCAGGTGGCTCTTTACGCATAAACGCTAATGATTATGTATATATCGTCAATAGATTTATTAACGAGCTTGCAGCCAATGCTGTAATTGTAGAAAATAACGGTAGTATTATTCAAGAAACTGATTTTAATCAAAACCTGGGTAGTATTACTTATAAAAGAAATAGTCTGCCTATGCATAACTATGATTTTACATATTGGGGTTCGCCCGTAACAGGTGAAACCACAGCGCAGTTCTCACCAACTTCAGGTAATAAAAGTAGCTATCGATGGGATCCAACTATCGATGGAAATCAACAAAAAGGATGGAAAACACACACAGGTGTGATGGAACAAGGACATGGATATATTATCAAAGCTCCTAGTAATTTCCCTAGCAACGCAGCAAGCACACCACAAGTCTTTCAGGCTGTATTTGAAGGAACGCCCAACTCAGGTACCTATACTTTTGAGACCACAGGTGATATAGATGACCAACTACCTGGAGTAGAAGAAAACAACCCTCTAGATGGCTATCCACAAGGAGAATATGCTTGGAACTTTTTTGGGAATCCTTATCCTTCAGCTATTGATGTGGTAAAGTTTTATAACGATAACAATATGGTTCTAGAGTCAAACGTATATCTGTGGACACACAATACTAAACCTGTGTATGGTAACAACTCATATAACTACGTTGCTAACGACTTTGCTGTCTATAATGTCAAGTTACGTACCGGAACAGCTGCAACTCCTTATGTAGGTGGCGGAACAACGATTAATCCAAACTACAACACGCCTACAAGATATATTGCTTCAGGTCAAGGGTTTTTTATTGCAGCCAAGCAAGGAATAGTACAGTTCAGCAATAGTATGCGCGTATCTAACATAAATAATGGACAAAATGGCTTTATCCCGAATGACCGATTTTACAGACTGGCACAAACCACTGAAAACACCTTGTTTGCAGCTGAACAAGAAGACAGTAATCAGGACGAAGCACACATCTTAAAGCTAAGTATCAGAAATACACAAGGTGCTTTCCACCAAACTATGTTGGCGTATGCCGCAGGTGCTTCTAATGGAGAAGATGATTTTGACGGAGCTATGTTCGGAGGTAATTTTGTAAGTATATACACATTGTCTAATAACAAAGGACTAGTCGTACAAGGTAGAGCCTTGCCTTTTGACGATACTGATGAAGTGGCTGTAGGACTAAACCTTACGATTTCGGGTGATTTCAGCATCAACTTAGATTATTTTGACGGATTATTCGCAGCAGAAAACCAAAACCAAGAAATCTATCTAAAAGACAGTCTTTTAAATCTAATGCACAACCTCAAAGAAGGACCTTATGAGTTTTATTCAGACTTAGGAAGTGTGAATGATCGTTTTACTTTGGTATACAGAACAGCACTTGGTGTTGAGGATGTAATTCTTCAAGACAACTGGAGCGCTTACCCAAAAGCAGGGAACTTAGAGGTTGCTTCTAAAGGATTTGATATGGCAAGCATTGTGGTATATGATATGTTGGGCAGAGTGATTTACGAAAACCAAAACCTCAACACTTCAATGCATTCGATAAATATGGCGCATGCCAATCAGGTATTAATCATCAAAATAACTTCAACTGAAAATAAAACGTCGGTTAAGAAAGTGATTTACTAGTGGTTATCAAAAACCAAATATTGCTTTAGATACTAAGTTAGTCTTCAGAACATTTACAACCAAAGGGCTTTAGAAATTATTGAATTTCAAAGGCCCTTTGTGTGTTTTATTTTGAATCTGATATATAAAACCCTACTTTTGTTAGTATTAATCAAAATCCATTCACATCAATGAAAAAAATATTTCTACCTATGTTTGTTGTAGTTACCTTGATTTCGTGCGATAAAAAGTCAGAAGCAACACAACCAGAAGCGCTGGTTTATCCTGAGACGCGCAAAGCGGATCATGTTGACACCTATTTCGGAACTGAAATTAAAGACCCTTACCGTTGGTTAGAAGATGACCGTTCGGAAGAAACTGCAGCTTGGGTAAAAGCCCAAAATGACCTTACTTTCGGTTATTTAGACAAGATTCCGTTTAGAAATCAAATCAAAAATAGGTTGAAAGATTTATGGAACTATGAGAAAATAGGCGCACCTTTCATCGAAGGAGACTATACTTTCTATTACAAAAACAACGGACTACAAAACCAATCAGTTTTGTATAGAAAAGACAAAGACGGCAACGAAGAGGTGTTTTTAGACCCCAATGACTTCTCATCTGACGCCACCACTTCACTGACTGATGTGGCTTTCTCAAAAGACAGCAAAACCATCGCCTATGCCATCTCTGAGGGCGGAAGTGACTGGAGAAAAGTGATATTGATGGATGTGGCCTCTAAAGAGATCAAAGAAGACACCCTTATTGATATCAAGTTCAGCGGACTTTCATGGAAAGGAAACGAAGGTTTCTATTACTCGAGCTACGACAAGCCAGAGGGAAGTGAGCTATCAGCCAAGACTGACCAACACAAATTATACTACCACAAATTGGGCACTTCCCAAAAAGAAGATAAAGTAGTCTTTGGACTGGATCAAAAAAGACGTTATGTGGGCGGAGCAGTGACTGAAGATGACAAGTACTTAGTCATTACAGCCGCTAACTCAACTTACGGAAATGAGTTGTATATCAAAGACCTGTCGCAACCCAACAGCCCAATAGTGAATGTGGTGAACAACTTTGACAACCAATATTCGGTTATCGAAAACAATGCAAACAAGTTGTTTGTAGTCACTGACAAAGATGCACCAAACAACAGGATTGTGATTATGGATGCCAAAAACCCGTCAGCTCCTTGGACTGACTTTATCGCAGAGACTGACAACGTGCTTTCGCCTTCAACTGGTGGTGGCTACTTCTTTGCACACTATATGAAAGACGCTATCTCTCACTTAAAGCAATATGATTATTCAGGAAAATTAGTGCGCGAGATTGAACTTCCAGGCATTGGTACTGTAGGTGGTTTTGGCGGTAAAAAAGAAGATACAACCTTATACTTCACTTTTACGAACTATATCACGGCAGGAACCATTTATGCCTATGAGCCTAAAGAAGGCGTAACGAGTGTGTATGAAAAATCAAAAGCACAATTCAATGCAGATGATTATGAGTCAAAGCAAGTATTTTATACTTCAAAAGACGGCACCAAGGTTCCGATGATTATTTCGTATAAAAAGGGAATCATATTAGACGGTAACAATCCTACTATTCTTTACGCATACGGAGGCTTTAATATTAGCCTTACGCCAGCATTCTCAATTGCCAATGCTGTGTGGTTAGAAAACGGAGGTGTATATGCAGTGCCTAACCTTAGAGGTGGTGGAGAATACGGAAAAAAATGGCACGTAGCCGGAACGCAATTGCAAAAGCAAAATGTATTTGATGACTTCATCGCAGCAGGAGAATTCTTGATCAAAGAAGGTTATACCTCATCTGATTATTTAGCCATCAGAGGAGGTTCAAACGGAGGTTTGCTTGTGGGTGCGTGTATGACGCAACGCCCAGAGCTATTTAAAGTAGCACTTCCTGCCGTGGGTGTGCTCGATATGTTGCGTTACCACACCTTTACTGCTGGTGCAGGATGGGCGTATGACTACGGAACTTCAGAGCAAAGCCAAGAGATGTTTGAGTACTTGCTGAAATACTCACCTGTACACAACGTGAAACAAGGCGTAGCATATCCTGCTACACTAGTAACTACAGCTGATCACGACGATAGAGTGGTACCGGCACACAGCTTTAAGTTTATCTCTGAATTACAAGACAAACAAAGTGGTACTAATCCTGTATTGATAAGAATTGAAGTAAACGCAGGCCACGGAGCAGGAAAGCCACTTTCGAAAACCATCGAAGAGAATGCTGACTTACAAGCTTTTACACTCTATAATATGGGTGTAAGAAGTTTGAAATAATCTAACTATAACTTCAACCACTGCTATTCTTGTGAGCTGTTTGAAAAGTTTAAACCAAAAGCCGTCTCAGTTGTTGAGGCGGCTTTTCTTTTGGTTGTATACGTTGTATTAATTTGTGGTTGTAGGCAATGCTATAGAGTTAAGCTATAATCTTTACTAGGCTTGTGATAGGTCTTGAATACTGTTAATTATTATTATATATTTGTCCAATATCCACTTGTCTAGGTGGATGGGTTGTGTTTTATTGACAAAAAAACTGTATTTGATGAAGAGCTTTTTCACTTTATTTATAAGCTTGATGCTTGGTTTATCCTCTTTTGCTCAAGATGTTAGCCAAGATTCTATTTATGTAGTTGCCGATGTCATGCCTGAATATAAAGATGGCGGACTGGACGGTTTCAGAAAGTACGTAGCCCAAAACTACGTTGTACCTGACATCGTCAAAACTGACTTAAACGGATTAGTTATCGTGAGTCTAGTAGTAGAGCCTGACGGACAGCTCTCGACTATCCAAGTGCTTAGAGATCTAGGCTTTGGCACCGGAGAAGAAGCCGTAAGGGTAATCAACACCTCTGAGCAATGGACTCCTGGTTTTATTAAAGATAAACCCGTAAGAGTCAAACTCACTTTGCCTATCCCTATAAAAGTAGTAGCACAGACACCTCTTGAAAATAGCACCGCTTCACAAGATACTATATATACTAAAACAGAGACTATGCCTCAATATGAGGATGGTGGTATAGATGGGTTTCGCAAGTTTGTAGCGATGAATTATAATGTCCCAAATAACATTCCACGAGCCATAAGGGGTAGTATTATCGTGCATTTCGTAGTAGAACGCGACGGCACACTCTCTTCTATTAAAGTACTGAGAGATTTGGGATATGGTACAGGAGAAGAGGCCGCTAGGGTAATAGCTAAATCTAAAAAGTGGAGGCCTGGTTTTCTGAATAATAAAGCTGTTAGAGTATCTTACACCTTTCCTATAATACTTAATCTTACAAGTCCGACGATGGATACTTCAAATCAATCCTCTAATAATATTCAGAACAACTCTAACGACTTTAATCGCAGCAATCTCAGAGCTCCAAAAGAATTTGGTCCGAAGTAGCAACGTTTTTTTCTGATAGTTTAAGAGGTGCTTAAAGAGCATAAAAGCACTTATGAATGACCTATTGTGAATTGTTTTATAAATAGATACACAAATAGCGCACAAATCTTTTAGCAGGATTACAACTCCGTTTCAAATTACGAATTTTTGAAGTAACTTTGTGCTTTCAACACAACTACTACAATGATTCACTTTTTTGAAAACCCAAACCAAACGGTTTATGTCGTTCAGGCTAAGGCTGAACTTACACCCGAAACTATTTCGAAACTCAATTGGCTCTTTGGAGGAGCAACCAAAATTGAGCAACCACAGCTAGACGGATTCTTTATAGGCCCTCGCGCTGCGATGATTACGCCATGGAGTACCAATGCCGTAGAGATTACACAAAACATGAGTGTCTCTGGAATCATTCGCATCGAAGAGTTTGACAAGTCTACAGAAAAAGCCACTGCTTTTGACCCGATGCTATTCCAGAAATACAACGGATTGCGTCAGGATATCTTTAGCATTGACATCGCTCCAGAACCTGTTTTAGAGATTGCCGATATAGCGGCATTTAACTTGCAAGAAGGTTTGGCGCTCAACGAAGAAGAAGTAGCTTACCTCGATGAATTATCAGACAAACTAGAGCGAAAACTAACGGATTCAGAAGTCTTTGGTTTTTCTCAAATCAACTCTGAACACTGCCGTCACAAAATATTCAACGGTACTTTTATTATTGACGGAGAAGAAAAACCCTCTTCGCTGTTTCGATTAATTAAAAACACTTCGCAGGCAAATCCCAACGGAATAGTGTCTGCATACAAAGATAACGTCGCTTTTGTAGCAGGACCAGTTGTAGAGCAATTTGCCCCAAAAACAGCTGACAAACCAGATTACTTCCAGACCAAAGATTTTGAATCAGTAATTTCACTAAAAGCGGAAACGCATAACTTTCCTACCACCGTAGAGCCTTTTAACGGTGCTGCTACCGGAACAGGAGGGGAGATCAGAGACAGATTAGCCGGAGGTCAAGGCTCACTTCCGCTAGCCGGAACAGCCGTATATATGACTGCCTACTCTCGATTAGAAGAAAACCGTCCGTGGGAAAAAGCTATGGAGGAGAGAGACTGGCTGTACCAAACGCCAATGGATATCCTAATCAAAGCCTCCAATGGAGCTTCTGATTTTGGCAATAAATTCGGGCAACCGCTGATCACAGGATCTGTACTGACCTTTGAACACCAAGAAGAAGCGCGCAAACTGGGCTTTGACAAAGTAATTATGATGGCAGGAGGTATTGGTTACGGAAAAAGAGACCAAGCCATCAAAAAAACACCACAACTAGGCGACAAGATTGTGGTCTTAGGTGGTGAGAACTACCGCATCGGTATGGGAGGTGCAGCTGTTTCGAGTGCTGATACCGGAGCTTTTGGTTCAGGAATTGAGCTTAATGCCATCCAACGCTCTAACCCAGAGATGCAAAAACGCGCTGCCAACGCCATACGTGCTATGGTTGAAGCAGACCACAACCCCATAGTTTCTATCCACGATCACGGCGCAGGAGGACACCTGAACTGTCTTTCTGAATTGGTAGAAGAAACAGGGGGTAAAATTGATTTAGACAAATTGCCCGTAGGAGACCCAACCCTTTCTGACAAAGAAATTATCGGAAACGAATCGCAAGAGCGCATGGGGCTTGTCATTGGCAAAAAAGATATCGACCAACTCAGCACAGTGGCAGAAAGAGAACGCGCTCCGATGTATGAAGTGGGTGAGGTGACCGCTGACGACCATTTCTTGTTTGAATCCAAAACAAAAAATAGCAAGCCGATGGCGCTTGACTTATCAGATATGTTTGGTAGCTCGCCAAAGACAATTATGAATGACGTAACAGTCAAAACAAACTATACAGACTTAGCCTATAGCCAACAAGAAATTCCAGCTTATCTAGAGCAGTTGCTACAACTCGAAGCAGTGGCTTGTAAGGATTGGCTGACCAATAAAGTAGACCGATGCGTAGGTGGTAAAGTAGCCAAACAACAATGTGCGGGCAAGTTGCAATTGCCACTGAATAACGTGGGTGTGATGGCCCTGGATTACAAAGGAAAAGAAGGTGTGGCGACCACCATCGGACACTCACCACTAACAGCGCTTATCGATCCTGTGGCAGGAAGTAGAAATGCCATTGCAGAGTCACTCTCAAATATTGTTTGGGCACCACTCAAAGACGGCTTAAAAAGCGTTTCGCTATCTGCTAACTGGATGTGGGCGTGTAAGAATGAGGGCGAAGACGCTCGTTTGTATAAAGCTGTGGAAGGTTGTTCAGATTTTGCCATCGAATTGGGAATCAATATCCCAACCGGAAAAGACTCGCTTTCGATGAAACAGAAATATCCAAATGATGAGGTTATCGCACCGGGAACAGTGATTATCTCAGCAGCTGGAAATTGTAACGACATTACTAAAGTTGTTGAACCTGTGTTACAAAAAAACGGTGGGTCGATTTATTATATCAACCTATCTCAAGACAGCTTCAAACTCGGTGGTTCTTCTTTTGCACAAATTCTGAATAAAATAGGCAACCAAGCACCAACAATCAAAGATGCTGCCTATTTCAAAAAAGCATTCAATACTATCCAAGACTTAATCAAAGCTGGACATATTCAAGCCGGACACGATATCGGCAGTGGAGGACTTATCACGAGCTTACTCGAAATGTGTTTTGCTGATCACAACCTGAGCGCTGCTTTTGATTTGTCTTCTTTAGGCGAAAATGACACTGCCAAAGTGTTGTTTGCTGAGAATATCGGATTGGTTTTCCAAGCCCATAAAGAAGTTGAAGCCATCTTAAACCAACATAATATTGAGTTCTTCAATATCGGTAAAGTCACTCAATCAGATACACTGACCATTGTAAATAACCAAGAGCAGTTTGACTTTAACGTTCCGCAACTGAGAGATGTTTGGTACAAGACCTCCTATTTGTTAGATGCCAAACAAACCAAAAACAACAAGGCAAAAGAGCGTTTTGACAACTATAAAAACCAAGTTCTAGCCTATACTTTTCCGTCGCATTTCACAGGTAAGCTTCCAGTTATCCCTAACAGAAAAAGACCTAAAGCAGCGGTTATACGCGAGAAGGGAAGCAACTCAGAACGAGAAATGGCAAACGCGATGTTCTTGGCCGGATTTGATGTCAAAGACGTGCATATGACCGATTTGATTTCGGGTAGAGAAAACCTAGAAGACATTCAGTTTATCGGTGCTGTCGGAGGTTTCTCTAACTCAGATGTACTAGGGAGTGCCAAAGGTTGGGCGGGAGCTTTTATGTATAATGAAAAAGCTCGTACAGCATTAGAGCAATTCTTCAAGCGCGAGGATACTTTATCTGTCGGAATCTGCAATGGATGTCAGTTGTTTATGGAGCTAGAAGTGATCAATCCTGAGCACGAAGTGCACGGAAAAATGTTGCATAACGACTCCGAGAAACACGAAAGCGGATTCACCTCAGTGCGCATTCAGAAAAACAATTCGGTAATGTTGTCTTCTTTAGAGGGCACTACACTCGGCGTTTGGATTTCGCACGGAGAAGGGAAGTTTAAACTTCCATACACAGAAGACAAATACAACATCGTAGCTAAATATACTTATGAAGGTTACCCTGCTAACCCAAACGGCTCAGACTTCAATACAGCTATGATGTGTGACACTACCGGAAGGCACCTGGTGATGATGCCGCATATCGAGCGAAGCACCTTCCAATGGAACTGGGCAAATTATCCAGAAGGCAGAACAGATGAAGTTTCTCCTTGGCTAGAAGCATTTGTGAATGCTAGAAAGTGGATTGAGGAGAGAAGGTAATTTTTCTTTAGCAAAAACTGAACTTCAGGAGTGTAGAACATTCTATATTTTTACTAACTTTGTGAATATCAAAATCTATTATGCGATGAATGCTATTACCATACACCCAAAAAACAAGAAACAGGAAGTTGCTATAAAACAAATTTTAAAGGCTTTGGAAATTCCTTTCAAAAAAACGGAATCTCCTTATAATCCTGAATTTGTAGAGAAAATCAAAGAGTCTGAGCAACAAATAAAAGAAGGTAAAGTCACTAGATTAACAAAAGAAAACCAAAAAGCATTTTTAGGTTTATGAGTTATGAGATAGACTTTACGGATAAGGCATTACAGGATATCGAACTGCATAAAAAATCAGGAAATACAAATGCACTTAAAAAAATAAACAAACTACTAAATGAGTTGCGGGAACACCCGACTACAGGCACAGGAAAACCTGAGCCATTAAAGCACGAACTTACAGGCAAGTGGTCAAGACGTATCAACAAAGAAGATAGATTAGTTTACAGTATAACCGATTCTATTGTCTATATACATTCTACAAAAGGTCATTATGAATAAGGTTTTATCCCTTGGTTAGAAGCTTTTTTCAATGCCAGAAAGTGGATTGAGGAGAGAAAATAAATAATGTATTCAACCCTTTCAAAGTTCGAAACTCTGAAAGGGTTTTTTATTTATTACTGCATTTCCAAAACAGCATTATTCATTTTATTTTGAATTTTTGTCATTCTGGAAAGTTGGCTTTTACTTAAATCGTTTTCCGCTCTTTCCAATTTAGAACCTAATCTTTCCGCTTTTTCTAATAAGGTTGCATATTCTGACATTGAAGAACTGTCTTCATAGTTCATATTTTGGATAAACTCGATATATTCATCAACATATTCTTCGTAATCATCAATGATTTTATCCCAATCTTCGGAATGATAATCTTCAGAATCGTCATTTTGTTTCAGATTGGCAAGTTTTTTTACTTTTCTGTAATTCAGTTCTTTGATGATTTCTTTGTAATCGCTTTTTTCAGTTTCGGATTCTAATTCTTTTAAGAATTTTTCCGCTTCTTCACGATTCATTTTATCGACCTTATCTTTTACCGCTTGTAAATGTGGTAACATACAATTTGCTATAGCAATAGCTTCTTCTTCAGAAATATTGTTTGAACCTTCTATCGTTTTCATAGTACCCAAACATTTTTCGAGGTTTTTAATTGTTTTTTGATTTTCATTTCCACCACAGGAAATCATTACAAAAGCCGAAGCGACAGCCATAACTGTCAGGTTTAATTTAGTTTTCATATAAAATATTTTTTGATTTGGGACAAAAGTATTTTACCACTCCGCCAAACTATGACATATATAAATATTTTTAACCTCGTCATAGTTTGACGGAGGCGTAGTTTTAATTTGCAGAAAAATTAAAACGATTATGAAAGCACTAAATTTAAAAGCAACGTCATTTGATTTGTTCAAAAATACTAATACACGTATTTCTTCGATGTCTTTGTATTACGGATATTTTGAAGAGATTCCGAATACTAAAGAAATAACTAATGTAGATATTACAGCTTCAAGAAAATGGATTTTTTCCGAATTAAAGAATGAAATAATAAAAGAGCACTATTGTCAACAGTATGTTCCTGAAAAAGAAAAGAATTTTTATTTCATTCATTTTTTCATTCTGAAAAATAATATAATGATTCACTTAGAACACAATACGATTGAAATTGTTTTTAGTTCTGATTTGGAAGTTGAAGCAGAACAACTTCAAATGCTAATGTTATTTCTTCAAAAGAAAAAGAAAAAAACAACAGAAATAAGATTAATCACACGAAATGACAGTGGTTTGACAACGACAGAAATTGAGCTAAAAAAACCGAAACTAAATTTAAACTTACATTACAACGATGCTTTTAAAGAAGTTCATCAGAATATTCTCAAAAATATCCGAAAAGAAAACACCAAAGGTTTGTATTTGTTTCACGGAGAACCCGGAACAGGGAAAAGCACTTACATCAAACACCTGATTCATCAACAAACAAAAGAAGTGATTTTTCTTTCTCCAAAAATTGCAGGGAGTTTAGAAAATTTTGCTTTGACAGAATTTTTAATCGACAGGAAAAATTGTGTTTTGGTTATTGAAGATGCGGAAGAACTTGTTGTCTCAAGAGATAACAGGCAAAATTCGGGATTGTCTTTTTTGCTGAATTTAACTGACGGATTATTAGGAGAAAGTTTGGGAATACAGATTATCGCAACTTTTAATACCGATGTTCGGAATATTGACAAAGCATTGTTGCGAAAAGGAAGATTGACCGCTATTTATGAATTTAAAAAACTTTCGGTAAACAAAACCAATGTTTTGTTGGAAAAATTAGGTAAAAACATTCAGATCGATACAGAAATGTCTTTGGCTGATATTTTTAATTTGGATAAAGAAACCTATTACGAACCAAAAATCAGAAAAGCCATTGGTTTTGGAAGCTAAAAAAATATGAAACTCATACAAACTCTTGAAGAAATAGACCAAAAATTAGAAGAAACCGCTTCTGATATACGACTTATCAGCAAAAGCATTATGCGGTATTGTAGTCAAAGTAATGTGTCTTTTAACCTAAAAAATTATAAGAAAGAATTAAGCTCATTAGAAAACAAATCGGGAATCTACATTTTTTACATAGTGAAAAAGCCAAATTGGATTTCTGATTTTAAAGAGAAATGGGAGAAAATTCCAAGTGATTTTGAACAACGTGCTTTATTATTTGAAAATGAAGAAATAGAGCGAATTACTTTGTATATAGGAAAAAGCCAAAATACTTGTAAACAAATAATGAAACTTATTGAAAAATCGGATTCTGCATTACGACTTTTGGAACGTGCCAAAGCGAATCGGAAAAAGAAAAAACAATCTTTATTTGAAGATGAATTTCACGTAAGAATTATTGACCTTGACCCGAAATATTATTATTGGGTTGCCAATGATATTGAAAAAAATATACGAATGTATATCAAACCGATTATAGGAAAACAAGAGCCTTTTGTTAGTTATAAATAAACAAACTAAAATGAAACATCAATATTTTGGAGATATTATCGACCTTTTTAAGTACGATTTGCTGAAAACATTAAGCGAAGATATTCGGTTTAATGAAATTCTTTTTGTTCCGATGTTAACGGAAAATGACAGCTCAAACGATGGTAAAAAGCGAAATTACCAAAAAGCCAAAGCAGGAAATAAAAATCAGGAACTTATAAAATTTCTTGAAGAAAACAGCGAACACAAACACGAACGAAATGCAAAAATTATTGAAAAATATTTTAAGCAAAAAAATATTAATTTCAGGTTTGAACCCGAAGAAATATTCACAAATAAAAAACGTAAAGTATATTTTTCTGATTTGGTTTCTTCGTTACAAACTTCTTCTGTAAAAAATCAATTACTGTTTTTTGACCCTGATAACGGAATGGAAGTAAAAAACAATAATCACAAACACATTTTGTACAGCGAATTGAAAAACTCTTTAAACAGCATTTGTAAAAACTCTGTGATTTGTGTGATTCAGTTTAGACATCGGAAAAATTGGAAAGAAACACTTCAAAAAAAGAAACACGATTTAGTAAAAGAAGTATCTCCTTTTACTACCTATATTGCTGACAATAATATTGTATTTTACTTAATAGCAAAATCGGAAAAACGTTTAAATGAAGTAGAAAAATCCTTGAGGAAGTATAGAGAGGTGTACCCTTTATTGATTTTTAATGGTTATATTTGGAAAAATTTAAGATCATGAGAGAAAGAGAAACCGTAAATTTCAATAATGGAAGAATAAACAGAATTACTTTCGTTTTTAGTTGTCCCGGACAAGAAGAATTAAAGTCAGGAGAGTTAGTTTTTGGAAGAACGGGCTGTAATTTGGAACTTTTACTTAAAGAATTAAAAAAGAGAGATTTTATTGCAGAAGATTTTAAAGACAGATATGATTTCAGAATAACGAACTCCCATAATCAAGTTTACTACAAAGGATATTTAGGTAAAAATGACAAAAGAACAGAGCCTTTAGATTCCAAGATAAAAGAAATAAGTAATCTCGAAAGATTAATAGAAGAATTAAAAGAAACAGAAGTAATTATTTGTTTTGGAAAAAAATCAAAATATGCTTTGCATCAAATCAAAGATAAACTTAATGAAAAATCAAAAATACTTTACTCACGTCATTTAGGTTTAATGTCTTTAAATCAAATTAAATTAGAAAAAGGAATTACTAATCGAACAGAAGAAAGAATAAAAATTTTAGCAAAAGATTTGATAAAACAATTCCAAAGCAAATAATGTCCAAAAAGCACTACATCAAACGTCATTTATTAATCATTAACCGAATCAGGAAAAATCCTTGTTCGTTTAAGGAAATAGAGGATTATTTGGAACGAATGTTTTATAATTCAGACGAAAATTATTCATTTTCCAAACGGACGTTTGAACGTGATTTGAAAGAGATTCGGGAAATTTATAATATTGACATTCAGTATAACCGCTCTTCTAATACTTATGGAATAGAAGAAGATTATATGGATGAAAAAACACAACGAATTATTGAATCGTTTGAAATATATGATTTTTTAAGCCTGCCCGATTCGCTTTCGGAATATGTGTTGTTAGAAAAACGAAAACCATTAGCAACGGAGTATTTACAGGAACTTCTTTTTGCCATTAAAAACAAATACGAAGTCGAAGTTACACATCAGAAATTCGGGAATACTTCAAAAAATCCGACAAGAAAAGTATATCCTTTGGCTTTGAAAGAGGCTTTGTTTCGTTGGTATTTGGTAGCTTTCGACCCGAATGACGGACAAATCAAAACTTTCGGATTGGAACGTATTTCGGAAGTTAAAACCCTGAAAACCATTTACTCTACAAAGGGAATTCCGTCTATGGAAGAAAAATTCCGACACTCCTACGGAATCATCACAGACGGAACAAAACCCGAAAAAGTGGTGCTGTCCGTTTTACCCGAAGAAATTGAATACCTTAAATCACTTCCTTTACATCATTCCCAAAAAATCGTTTCCGAAAAAGAAAAAGAATGTATTGTTGAGCTTTTTATAAGTCCGACACGTGATTTTATAATGGAAATTCTCTCAATGGGAAAAGAAATTACCGTTCTAGAGCCTGTTTCGTTAAGGGAAAATATCACAGAAATTCTCAAAAAATCTTTGAGAAATTATAAAAAATAGTTTTCGTCATAGTTTGTCGGTTTGCGAGATTATTTTTGTCAAAAAAAACTATGAATTACAGAGCACAACTTATAATTAAGGAATCGGAGCTTGAAAAACTCCGAGATGAAAAAAATCTTGCTGTAAAAGAGATGAAATACGAAAAAGCAAGCAACTTACGAGATTTGGAAATGCAAAAAGAATCCGAAATTGAGGAAATGGTTAAAAATCTTCAAGAACGATTTGACGAAATTCCTCTTACCAAACACAACTACGATGAATTAGAGGAATTAAGCAAAACGCTCTATTGGTATAACGATTATCAGAATCCACTCTTAAAAGAAAAAATAAAATCTGCTATAAAAAACCTGAAAGCCGAAAAAGAAGAAGCACTTTTGGCTCAAAACTTTAATTTAAGAGCCAGATTTAATGAAGAAATCAAATACCTGAAGGAACAATTGGGCAAATAAAAAACATTTTTTTTCTAAATTTTTCTACATAATTACAACTGTTTGGGGTGGAATTTCCACAAATAATAGTTTTTCTCAGTCGCTTTATTTTTTTTGTAACTTTTTGATATACAGTTAATTGTGTTTTGTTTAGTTTTTTTGAATTATTTATTGCATATTTAATAGCATAACCAATTAAAAACTATTGTTATGAAAAATGTATTTAAAATTTTCGGTATTGTTTGTTTAGCTTTTTTAGCATTCTCTTGTAGTAAAGATGATGATCCTGCAAACAATGATTTATTTGTCGGAACCTATGACGGTAGCGTTAGCTATACTGACGGAGAAGAAAATATTAGTTCAGACAACGGAAGTGTAACCGTAGCAAAAGTTGGGAACAAGTATAATTTTGCTTTCTCAAACGGAATTCCTAACATCACCGGAGTAGAATTTGAAGAAGACGGAGATAATGGAGTCGTAAATATCGGTTGGGATGATACGCAAGTGATCAGAATCGACGCTTCTACCTTACAAATTCTTTATATTAAAGATGGTGAGACTTGGACAGCTAATTGCGAACGATAAGTGTGTCCCGTCCTAAATAATCTGTATCGACTATTTAGGACGGGACACAATTTTGTAATTATCACTAATTGATTTATTTATTAGAGAAGTTGCTCTTTCAGTTTTTAGAAAATTATCTAAATCATTCTGAGTGAGGTTTAATTGGTATTCATTTAAATCAATAAAGCCTTTTGTTGCAAGTTTATTCTCTATAACATCTGCGTTTAGAAAAACTCCAGCATTATACTTCTTCGAAAAAGAAGCAAACAAGGTACTTTTCCCTGAACCATTAGGTCCTGCAAATACTCTTAATCTTGCTTTAGACATATTATTTTCTTTCTAAAACCATTCCTTTTTTTAGGGATGAAGTATCTAACTGGGGTTTTGAGATTATTCTTATAACTTTTACTGATTTATCAGGATTGATTTCAATAATTTTATTGTCTTTTATTACTTTAATTGTAATACCCATAGCTGTAGAAGACCTAATAGCTTTAGAGGAGGCTATTTTTGCTGATTCTACTATTAGAGCATCTTCTTTAAAAGCCGTAGAAGTTTCTTTAGTGTTTTCTTTATCTTTTCTCATAATACAAACTTTATTCAAAAAAACAAAATTAGATGTGTTGTTATGACTTATAGACTGTTAAAATCATTGCTTATAAACAGCTATAAAATCGTTAGTCAACAATCTGCCATCCTAACTCGTCATCGGGTTTACACAGTTTTTATGAAACCCCATCAGGATTAGTGCAAAAACCGCATAGTTAAGCATATCTTGATAGTTTGCATCCAAGCCTTCAGATACTATGGTTTTGCCTTTGTTGTCTTCAATTTGCTTGACACGAAGTAATTTCTGAAGAATCAAATCTGTAAGCGAACTCACGCGCATATCTCTCCACGCTTCACCGTAATCGTGATTTTTGGCTTCCATCAACGCTTTCGTAAGCGCTACTTTTTCGTCATATAAAACAACAGCTTCATCCAATGTTAAATCAGGTTCTGTACCGACTCCTTTGTCGAGTTGAATCAAGGCCATCACAGAATAATTGATGATTCCAATAAATTCAGAAGCTTCTCCCTCGTCAACTTTACGTTCTGAATTTTCCTGTAAAGTGCGGATTCTTTGGGCTTTAATAAAAATCTGGTCAGTAAGCGAAGGAAGACGTAAAATTCTCCAAGCGGTTCCGTAATCCTTAGTTTTATTAACGAATAACGTTCTGCAAACAGCTATTATTTGGTCGAATTCTTCCGAAGTATTTTTCATTGATGTAAATTTGCTCAAAAGTAGTATTTTTTTGTTGAATCGTCAATTTGTTGAATCGTTTAACCGAATCAATAAATCGGCGATTACACGATTTAACAAACAAAACAAATGACCATAAACTGCAACGGAAAACTAATCGACTTATCTTCTCCCAAAATAATGGGAATCCTGAATTTTACTCCTGATTCTTTTTTTGACGGAGGGAGATATAAATCAGATAAAGAAATTTTACTTCAAACCGAAAAAATGCTTTCGGAAGGAGCTGATTTTATTGATGTCGGAACGTATTCTTCAAGACCGAATGCAGTTTTTGTTTCGGAAGATGAAGAAGTAAACCGAATGAAATCCGTAATGGAAATTCTTTCAAAAGAGTTTTCTGATGTGATTTATTCGATAGATACGTTTCGGAGCGAAGTAGCAAAAGTAGCTTTAGATAACGGAGCAGCCATAATCAATGATATTTCTGCTGGAAGTTTAGATGACAAAATGATGGATGTCGTCGCAAAATATCAAGTGCCTTATATAATGATGCACACTCGAGGAACACCTCAGGAGATGACCACACTCACAGATTATGACGATTTGGTTGCCGATATTCTGTTGTATTTTTCTCAGAAAATTGCTCTAGCCAGAGCCAAAGGAATCAATGATCTAATTATCGATGTAGGTTTTGGTTTACCAAAAACCACCTCACAAAACTATGAGTTGATGCAAAGACTCGAACTTTTCCAACAACTCAAGTTGCCGAATCTAGTAGGCATTTCTAGGAAAACGATGATTTATGAAACACTTGACATAAATGCTGATCAAGCGCTGAACGGAACAACTGTTCTCAATACGATTGCTTTGCAAAAAGGTGCTTCTATTCTAAGAGTACACGATGTTTTAGAAGCCAAGCAGGCAATCAAAATTGTAGAGAAACTGAGAAACTCTTAGGTTAATTTATACTTAAAACTGTTAAGAGTAGCCATTTTAGTTTTTGTATCTTTGCCTACTTTTATGAATAGAAACTGATGAAAAACAAGAAAACAAACGACTTGAGCGCACTAGGTGGTTTTGTCTTTTCTACTAACGAAGACTTTGATTTCTCTGATACATCAGAAGATATCGAAACCCCTGAAAACCGCAAACAACACTTAGAATTACATCTAGACAAAAAAAATAGAGCAGGCAAAGTAGCTACACTTGTCAAAGGATTTCAAGGTACTGATGAAGACCTGAAAGACCTAGCCAAAAAACTCAAAACACTTTGTGGCGTTGGCGGAAGTCAGAAAGACGGCGAAATTATTATTCAAGGCAATTTTAGAGATAAGATTATAGAATACCTTAAAAAAGAAGGTTATAACACCAAAAGAGTAGGAGGATGATTTTAGAAGATTTGTATTTGTGGGCAATTATTGTTGCCAATGTTTTAGTAAGCTACAAAGGTTTTAACGACCATGCTTTCTTTGAGAAATTCAACTTTCATGTCGGGAGTATCTTAAAGGGAGAGCGATACAGAATGTTTACCTCTGCTTTTTTGCACGTAGATATTACGCATTTACTCTTTAATATGCTGACATTCTACTTTTTCGCACCTGTGGTCATAGCCTATGTAGGCACTTGGTTTTTCCTGATTATTTATTTTGGGAGTTTGTTTTTCGGAAACATCCTCTCGCTGAATTTCAACAAAAACAACTATAATTACAGAGCGGTAGGAGCTTCGGGTGCTGTAACCGGAATTATTTATAGCGCAATTATGTTTCGTCCAGATTCCAATTTATACTTATTTTTCGCCATACCGATTCCCGCTTATCTTTTTGGGATTGGGTATTTGCTTTATTCTATTTACGGAATGAAAGCACAGAATGATAATATCGGGCATACTGCTCACTTCGGAGGAGCAATTGCGGGTTATGTAATGACCTTGATTTTATACCCATCTATGCTTTGGAGCAATACGCTAATGGTCGTTTTGCTTGCCGCACCCATCTTGATTTTATTCTATATGATGAAAACAAAAAAGCTATAAATAGGCTATTGGCACAAGTTTTGATTTTGCCGAGACTGTTATTAACCAAAATAAAAATCCTATGAAAAAATTAATTCTGATATTGACTGTCGTAGCAGGAATGAGCCTACAAGCACAAGAACAAAAAATACAACCTCAAATCTCTGTTTCTGGAGAAGGTAACGTAAAAGTAATTCCAGATGAAGCAGTGCTATCTATCGCTGTAGAGACCAAAGGAGAAGCGTCGGCTAAGGTCAAAAAAGACAACGACGTAGTAATCGACAAGGTGTTGAAATATCTAAAAACCACCAAAATCAATCAGAAGGACATCAAATCAGAGCGTGTTTCGCTATATCCTCAGTATGATTATACCAAAAAGAAGAATTATTATATGGCTTCTCAAACCATCAACATCACCCTAAGAGATTTGTCTCAATATGAGGTAATTATGGATGAATTGGTAAAGTTGGGCGTCAACAGAGTCAACGGAGTGACTTTTCAGTCCTCTGAACTAGAAAAATTAAAATCAGAAGCTAGAGTATTAGCCATCAAAGACGCCCAGAAAAAAGCCTCTGATTATGCAGGAGCTTTAGGTCAAAAAGTAGGAAAAGCCATTATGGTTTCTGACAATTCACAATCCTACTACAATCCGCCGATGTTTAGGAATGTTGCAATGGCAGAGGCAAAACTTATGAGTGATGGCGCTCAACAAGAAAGCATTGCTGTAGGAGAAATAGAAATCAGAACAAACGTAAATATTTCATTTATCTTAGAATAAACCCATACGATACTGTACATAAACCAAAAGCTGCTTGACTATCATCAAGTAGCTTTTTTTAATTAATATACATCCTAAGTCCCAAAAAACTTTAGTCGTAAGATTATGCAGCTAATTCTAATTTGTCTTACATTTGCACCAAACTAAATACTAGAAGTGGACAACATATTTATTTACATCTTTTTCGCCTTGTTTTCTGTACTAAACCCACTTGGGGCTGTGCCTATATTCATTGGCTTAACACAAGAAAATACAAAAAAAGAACGTTCGAGAATTTCTATTTGGACAGCGATTAACGTAGTGATTATACTTACGATTTCGTTTTTTGTAGGCGAATATGTATTGAAGTTTTTTGGGATCAGTATTGATGCCCTAAGGATTGCGGGAGGAATTGTGATTATGAACTCTGGTTTTGCCTTGCTCTCAGGCGGATTTAGCAAGAACAGAGGAGTAAACAAAGAAGTACAACACGACGCTCAAAGTCGTAGTGATATAGCCTTAACACCTCTTGCCATCCCGATGTTGGCTGGTCCGGGCTCTATTTCGCTAATGATTGCAACCCACCAAGACAATTCAGGAACACTCAACCAATTGCTTGTCTGTTTAGCAGTATTAGCCATCGGATTGAGTATTTTCTTGATCCTGCGAAGTGCAGATTATATCTCAAAAGTGCTTGGAGCTTCAGGAATTGTGGCTATTTCTAGAATTATGGGATTCATCGTATTGGCTATCGGTATTCAGTACATCACCAATTCGGTGGTGAATATCATCACTAGCATCAACTTCTAGAAAAATCTTAGGTTATTATTCAGTATCCTTCTTTTTCGGTTTGGCTAAAGTCGCTTTAAAGTCTTTATTAATCGGATTTATTTTTCCTTTTGTGGGTGCTTTCTTTGCGAATGGCTTTTTGTCAGAATAATTCTTTTTATCCGAATACTCCTTTTTGGCAACAGTAGCTTTTTTAGCAATCACCGATTCGTTTTTTGCCAATACTTCTCTAGGATTCTTCGGATTTTCTTTGGTTCCTCTGAGGTGAATAACCAATCCGTTTAAGAAATTACGTAAAATCTGATCACCACATTCCATATAATTTTCGTGGTCTTCTGCGCGAAATATAGCTCCTAATTCTGATTTTGTAATTCTGAAATCTACTAATTGCATAATTTCTACAATTTGGTCATCTCTTAACTGCAAGGCAACACGGAGTTTTTTGAATATATCGTTATTAGTCATCTGATTATAGGTTTTTTAGATTTGATTTTTTGCTGTTTCTCAAGGCGAGGATATACTTGCCGATACAAATGTAGCCTTTTCAGCGTTAAATCTTTTCGATGCTAGCTACTTTTGCTAGAATTTATTGCTTTGATAGATAAGTTTATGCTTCACGCTCATTATATATGGGGCTATTTTCTATCTTTGCAAAGAATTAAAAAAACAGAAAAAGTGAGTTTAATCGCATTTCTTAGAAGTAAATTATTTTTGAAACAACTACTATTAGCCTTAGGTTTAGTAGTTATTTTATGCTTTGCTTTATTTAAGTACTTGAATTTTTCGACCAATCACGGCGAGGAAATTGAGGTGCCTGATTTGTCAAAAATGACTGTGGTTCAGGCAAAAGAACTCTTAGAAAACTTAGATCTTAAGTACCAAATAAATGACACGATTAGTTTTCAGAAAGAATTTCCTCCAAATTCTATCGTAGAGCAAGACCCATCACCTTTATCAAAAGTAAAAAGCGGGCGGAAGATTTATTTAAAACTAAATGCCGCTACTTACGAAATGGTAGAAATCCCTAACCTACGAGACAAAACCTATAGACAAGCCTTGCCGACTCTCCGCTCAATCGGACTTGAAGAAGGAACGATAACTTATAAGCCTTACTTTGCTGAAGATGTGGTTTTAGAGCTGCACCACAAAGGAAAAGTACTCAAAGAAGGAGACAAAATCATGCGAACCTCTAAAATTGATTTTGTACTTGGAGACGGAAAAGCAGCCTTTCAGGAAGGTGCAATTGAATAAAGCTTTCAGAAACAGATGAACACAGATATACCCAACGATACCGAGCTTGACGAAGAACTTTTTGAGCATTATAATTTTGAAGTAACGCAAGGTCAATCACCACTCAGAATCGATAAATACCTGATGCAACTGGTACAGAATTCGACTCGAAGTAAAATCCAAAAAGCAGCTGAAAACGGAAGTATTCTTGTAAATGACTCTCCTGTAAAGTCTAATTATAAAGTCAAAGGAGGCGATAGTATCAGAGTTCTTTTTGACAAACCCAAGTACGAGTACCAAATCATCCCTGAGAATATTCCGCTGGATATTGTCTATGAAGATGATGTGCTTTTGCTTATTAATAAACCTCCTAATTTCGTAGTGCATCCAGGACACGGAAATTATTCAGGAACGTTAGTCAATGCTTTGGCATATCACTTCGAGAATCTTCCGATGAATTCAAGTGAAAGACCAGGGCTTGTACACAGAATTGACAAAGACACTACCGGACTTTTGGTTGTGGCCAAAACCGATGAAGCCATGGTTTGTCTGGCAAAACAATTCGAACACAAAACCTCAGAACGAGAATACATCGCTTTGGTTTGGGGCAACCTCAAAGAAGAAGAAGGCACCATAACCGGATACATCGGCAGACACCTAAAAGACAGAATGCAAATGGCTGTGTACCAGGATCCTGAAATGGGAAAATGGGCAGTAACGCATTATAAAGTTTTAGAACGCTTTAAATATACCACACTTGTTTCGTGTAAACTAGAAACAGGAAGAACCCACCAAATTAGAGCGAGTCTGAAGTCTATCGGACATCCTATTTTTAACGATGAACGCTACGGTGGACATCTGATCTTAAAAGGAACTACATTCACAAAATACAAACAATTCGTAGATAACTGCTTTAGCTTGCTTCCAAGGCAAGCGCTTCACGCCAAAACTCTAGGATTTGAACATCCTATAACGAAAGAATACATGCGTTTTGATACCGAACTTCCGGAAGATATGACGCAGTGCATAGAGAAATGGAGAAGTTATTCAAACTACAATCCTTTTGAAGAAGAATAGATTGATTTAATCTTTCCTCTTAAAGATAGAACTGATTTCTTTACCAATTTTCTGAACGGCTTCTATGCTTTTGTTTAGGGGCTCAGATGAAATATCTGAATCGGAGAATCTGTCGTCATTAACACTCTCAAACTGTTGTGGATAAACGACAAACAAACTGTTGAGCGGAAAGTATTTCTCTAACTTAGTTGGCAAATTGTCTAAAACCCCCATATACGAAGTTGCTCCTTTTCTGGCTGAAACTAAAATAAGTAAATCATCTTGGTGGATGTGTTCTGCTAAGAGCAGTAAACCTTCCCAATCAGAAAACTCTTGAATAGTGATTGCCACAGAGAGTTTAGCGGTTTTAAACACACGACGTACAGCTTTCTCAGTAGTCTCATTACAGTAAAGTTGAATAGAAAGACTCAGTTCTTGGGCTAATTTGGCTATTTTGATAATCCATAGTTCAAAGCCTTTTTCGTGTTCCGTAAGGGGCGGAGCCGCAACTACGATTCTTTTGTGAACGGCTAATGGTTTCTCTAAATGGCATACAAATATGGTTTTATCATTATTACTCAGAATATTGTCAATAGTCTCCCCGATTAATTTATCCAGAAAACTCGAATGACGTGGCCAACCTAGAATAATAATATCAGCTATAATTTCTCTTGAGATACGTGTAATTCCGCTAGCTGCATTGTGGTCAATAGTAGTTATGATATTCAGATTAGTCTCCGCAGCAGAAGCTTGTTTGACAAATTCTTCTAGCTTGTTTCGCGTTTTGATGATATTGATTTCTGCCTCGCTATTGTTAGATACTACAGATAATATAGATACCGGGTTGATAGATTTTTTGTCTTTAATCAGAATCGCAACTTCTAATAGTTTCTCGATGCTCATCGCACTGGCAATAGGCAATAATATATGCTCGTTTGCAGCAGCAGTATTGGTTTTTATGGTATGGATGCCATCCTCATTTTCTGATTCGACAATGATTTTCTTACTGGCTTGCTCCGTAACGAAAGAAGCCACAATACATGTGATTAGGATTAAGATAATAGTTCCGTTTAGAATGTTTTCGTCAAGTATTTTTGCTTTGTAGCCCACCAATATAACTGCTAAAGTGGCTGCCGCATGGGCTCCGCTAAGTCCGAATATCAATTGGCGTTGAGCAGCTGTGAATTTAAAGACGAGTTGCGTAAATAAGGCCGCTAACCATTTTCCGAACAAAGCCACCACTGATAAGGTACCCGCCACAATAATTGCTATAGAACCCTTCATGATGACACTTATATCGACTATCATCCCGACGCTTATCAAGAAAAACGGAATGAATAGTGAGTTGCCGATAAATTCGATGCGGTTCATCAGCGCAGAAGAATGTGGAATGAGTTTGTTGAGCGCTAATCCTGCTACAAATGCTCCGATAATGGGTTCTACTCCAGCTACCTCAGCCAAAAAGGCAGCAAAAAAAACTACGGATAACACAAAAATATAATGCGAATGTTTTTCGCTCTCTAACTTTCTGAAAAACCATTTGGCTACTCTAGGCACAATCAAGAACATAATAGCAGAGAAAATAGCCAATGAAATTCCTAGTCTAAGCCAGAATTCTACGTCTAATTTACCTTGACTCTTACCGATAACCACTGCCAGAATAATCAACACCGCCGTATCGGTAAGAATTGTTCCGCCTACGGTAATCGCCACGGCTTGGTTTTTAGAAACACCCAGTTTGCTGACAATTGGATAAGCGACAAGGGTGTGCGTGGCAAACATACTCGCAGTTAAGAAACTGGCGTTAAAATCGTAGCCCAATAAATAATGACATACCGGAAAACCAATGCCCATCGGTATGATAAAGGTAAAAAAACCGAACAATAGACTTTTGTTTCTGTTTGATTTAAAATCGTTGATGTCTAGCTCTAATCCGGCGATAAACATGATGTAAAGCAACCCAATAGTAGAGAATAAATCAATAGCAGAACTCTTCTCGAGCACTCCAAATCCGTAGGGGCCAATGGCTACCCCTGCAATGATAAGCCCTATTATGCCCGGAATGTTCAGCTTTCTGAGCAATATGGGCGACAGCAAAATAATAAACAAGATCAGTGAGAAAATCAAGATAGGATTCTCTAGAGGAAATTCAAATTCGCTAAATAAATGCTTGAAAAAATCAGTCATCAGCTTGGTTTTAGGATATAGCTATCAGCCTATTTCTAGCCTGGTTTGATAGACCAGATAAAAGTAGTGAAAAAAGATTTTTAGTATGAGCTTGTTAAGACTTTTCTTTTATAGGAGTAGAAGTTAAAAGGTAAAAAGAATAATATATGTTGAGATTCTTGGGGGTTATTTGGTTACAATAAATTTCTAGTTGGTCTTTATAGGTTTCTTTTAATTATTTAAGATTAGCATAAATCTTCATATACGTCAACTGCCTTATTGGGTTCTCTTTTTTATTGCGTCACCTTTGAGTTATCAATATTTAAAAGCATTAATTATGAAGAATTCAATATTTAATTATGGGTTAGTTGCCTTTTTGTTCATCTTTGGTCTCCAGGCCTCTGCACAAAGTGCAGAACAGCCTGATTTCAGGTATGACACAGGAGCGAAGATTAACGAAATGACCTTAACCCAAGGTGGAACAATGGTTGTTGCTACCAATAGTGGCTTGGTAGGAATAAAACCAGGTAACCAAGCCTTACTGTTTAACTTTACTGAATACGGAAGAGTAAAACCAGAAGAACTCACCTTTGTTCAGGGTGCACCTTACGTTATTGTTGCCCAAGGTGGGTTTGCTAACATTACAGCCAAAAAATCAGTCATAGATTATATGTCTGGACAAGTTTTGTTTAATACTGAAAGTAACGGTTGGAAACTAGCCTCTAGCTGTGAGGTGAAAATGCCACAAAATAAATTAATTGTAACTGGACAACGCAGATCTGAAGAAAAATATGCCAATGCCGTTGCGGTCTATGATTTGAATACGGGTAAAGAAGATTACCGTTTCAATCTTGATGGAGGTATGCAGGTGAGTGGAGCTATTTTGCTTTTGAAAGAACATTTAATTGTCCCTACTACAAAAGGATTAGTAGCAAAAAAAGCCCTCACTGGCGAAACGCTTTGGGAGAACAAAATAAAGAATATCAATTGGATGGTTACTGATGCTTCAGAAAGAGAAATCTATGCTTTTGAGTCTGTGAATAATGGAAAAAACACACGTATTCATAAGGTAGGGGTTAACGGAGCGGAATTATGGAAAGACGATCACAAAGTAAAAGGACAGGTGGTGAATTTTGAAATATTACCCAAAGGTATTGCTGTAGTAAGCAACCAAAGCGACGGTGGTAGCAACAGTGTTTTTGCCGCCAAAAATGAATCAAACATTGCTTTTCTAGATGCCAATACCGGAAATGATCTTTGGGATAAAGCACCAAAAACAAAAGGTTATGTACAGCATTTTTATGTGATGGATGACGGAATTCTATTCGGAATTTATGAAGGCGGAATCAATAAAATCTCTTTTGACGGACAAACACTTTTCAAAAAACCACTTAAAACTGGAACCGATATTTTGACAATGGCTCACACTCCACAAGGTCTATTTTATATAACTTCTGAAGATGCCAACATTGTAGATCTCAAATCAGGAGAACAAGTATGGAATAAACCACTTAAATATAAAAGAGCAGGTGCTGTGAGTTCTACATTTGATAAGAAAAATAACCGTTATCTGATCAGCGCTGACCAGACTCTGTATGCAGTAGGGGCTGCAAATGGTGACGTGAGTACTTTGACTAAAACCAAATTTGACGGCAAAGAAGATCCGTCTCACGTAGAGATTCGCAAAGAGGGAATCTTACTTACAAGTGATCAAAATATGCTGTTAATGAACTGGAAGGGAGATACGCAATGGCAGGAATATTACCGAGCACCAGGCAAGAGTGCCTTCGGAGCTATTCTAGCTGGAGCATCTGCATTAGCAACTGCTGCGGTAGCTGTTTCTGCAGTAAATTCAGGTATGCAAAATAAACTAGCGGGATATGATGAACAATCAGAGCGCGATGCAGAACTAGCAGGCGGAATGGCAGTAGCCAGTGGCGCTTCTGTTGCTGAGATGCTAAAGCGCTTTAAAGCTACAGCTGCTACCCAAAGTGACCAGTTTATACTCACTAAACTTGATGATGGCGTTGGACTCGTGAAAATCAACAAAGACACTGGTAAAAAAGAAAAGGAAATTGTACTGAAAGATAAAAAGCCAGAATATACAGTAGATGAAATAGGAGGTGTGCTCTATTATAAAGCAGATAGCAATTCTATTTTTGTGTATGATCTCAAAAAGTAAGCAAGCCATAAAAAACTCCCAATCACATTGGGAGTTTTTTGTGCTTTCAAATTTCACTTATTAGAAAGTCTATCTCGTAAAGAGCAACTCTCTGTATTTTGTGAGTGTCCAACTCTCGTTGTCTACCACAAGCTCTAGCTTGTCACAGTGGTATCTGATTTGGTCAAAATAAGGTTTCACCACATTACAGTAGGTTTTTGCTTGAAGTTCTAAAACTGATATCGTGTTGGCATTTTTGCGTTCTTCGGTCATTTTCTCGACGAGTGAATTGATGGCTTCAATATGAGAAGAGATTTCTCTGATGATTGCAATTTGTTCTTTGCCCAGGGTTTTGTATTCCTCACCAAAGATGTTTTTTAGTCCGCTTACGTTTTTGACCACTAAGTTTTGGTAGCGCAAAGCCGTTGGAATCACGTGATTTCTAGCGATATCACCCAAGACACGCCCTTCAATCTGGATTTTCTTGATGTATTCTTCTACCTCGATTTCGTAACGCGCTTCTACTTCAACGCGATTCATAACACCCATTTCTGAGAATAGCTCGATTGCTTTGTTAGACGCTCTAGCTTTGAGTGCCTCTGGTGTGGTGGTATGATTGCTCAAACCTCTTTTCTTAGCCTCAGTTTCCCAAGCTATACTGTATCCGTCGCCTTCAAAGAGAATGTCTCTGAAGTATTTGATGTATTCTCTCAAGATATTAAAGATAGCCTCGTCTTTCTTAAGGTTTTTAGTTTTGATAAGTTCGTCTACTTCTCTTTTAAAGTCCTTGAGTTGTTTTGCAACTATCGTATTGAGTACAGTCATTGAATTGGCACAATTGGCACTAGAACCTACGGCTCTAAATTCAAATTTATTTCCTGTAAATGCAAACGGAGAGGTTCGGTTTCTATCGGTGTTATCTAGCAATACATCCGGGATTTTGCCAACAACATTCAGCTTTAAGTCCGTCTTTTCTTGAGGCGAAAGCTTTCCGGTGGATACTCCTTCAAGTTCGTCAAGAACCTTAGTGAGCTGTGAACCGATAAACACAGAGATAATTGCGGGAGGCGCCTCGTTAGCACCGAGTCTATGATCATTTCCGGCAGATGCAATAGCAGCTCTAAGCAGTTCTTCGTGGTCATATACAGCTTTGATTGTATTGATGAAGAAGGTCAAGAATTGCAAGTTGCTCATCGGAGTTTTTCCAGGGCTGAGTAAGTTAGTGCCGCTACTTGTAGCCAATGACCAGTTGTTGTGTTTTCCTGATCCGTTAACGCCTTTGAAGGGTTTTTCGTGAAAGAGTACTTTTAAGTGATGGCGCTCTGCAACTTTTTGCATCACATCCATCAGCAATGAGTTGTGGTCTACCGCCAAGTTCATCTCTTCAAAAATGGGCGCCAGCTCATATTGATTCGGAGCCACTTCGTTGTGACGGGTTTTTACAGGAATCCCGAGTAGCATAGATTCGTGCTCTAAATCGCGCATATAATTCAAAACGCGTGTTGGGATAGAACCAAAATAATAATCTTCTAGTTGTTGACCCTTGGCAGAAGTATGTCCTAACATGGTTCTTCCGGTAATCAATATGTCTGGTCTGGAGTTGGCCAGTGCGTTGTCAACCAAGAAATACTCTTGTTCCCAACCTAGGGTAACGATGACCTTCTTGGTGTTTTTGTCGAAGTAATTGCAAACTTCTGTTGCAGCGATATCAATAGCGTTTAACGAACGCAATAAAGGCGTTTTATGGTCAAGTGCCTCGCCGGTATATGCGATAAATACAGTGGGGATACAGAGTGTTGTCCCGTAGAGAAAAGCAGGAGAGGTAGGGTCCCAAGCGGTATATCCTCTGGCTTCGAAGGTGTTTCTGATACCTCCATTCGGGAAGCTCGATGCATCGGGTTCTTGCTGGATAAGTGCTGTTCCTGAAAGTCGCTCAACCGGATCGCTCCCGTCCATCGAAGTTTCAAAAAAGGCATCGTGCTTCTCAGCTGTAGTTCCTGTCAAGGGCTGAAACCAGTGTGTATAATGTGTCGCTCCTTTTGAAAGCGCCCATTCTTTCATACCCACGGCAACGTGGTCAGCCATATTTCGGTCAATCTTCTTGCCGAAGTTGATAGCATCTTTGAGTGCCTTATAAGAATCCATAGTCAAAAACTGTTTCATCGAATTATCGTTGAAAACATTTTGCCCGAAAATAGCAGATCTCCTTTCGGTTTCGTCTATATGTATAATTTTTCTTGAGTTGGCTTCTTTTACTGCCTGAAATCTAAATGTTGACATAATTAGCGTGTTTATTTTTTTATACCCTATAAATGTATAGGGCAAAGGTATAAAAAAATAGATTTCTAATGCAGTCACCCCTATTTTTTTTAGGGCTAGGTGTAAAAATAATTTTACAGCTAAAAGCGTAAATTGTCTACAGCTCTCTATTTATAGTAGATAAGAAAGAATTAGACAAAAAAAATCCGAATTGTTATAATCCGGATTTTCTAATTTATTTTTTGAATTGGGTATAAGCACCTCCCATTATCAGCAGCAGCATCAGGATTGAACTTGCCAGAGCGAGCTTGCTTCCTGTTTTGACCACTTGGGGTTCAAAACGAAACTCAATGCGATGCTTTCCTTTAGGGATTAAGATTCCTCTGAGGCTATAATTCACCTCAAAGATTTCGGTTTCTTGGCCGTCAATAGTGGCGATCCAACCTTCTGGATAATAAATCTCTGAGAAAACAGCCAAACCATCATAAGGATTTGAAGACTGATAATTTAAGAAGTTGGGTTTGTAGTGCGTCAATTCTATTGAAGATAGACTATCAGTAGTAAAATGCTCAGTTTGAATGTCATTAAACTCTTGGGTGTTCAACACAGCGCTAGTTTTGTTGAGACTCTTAAGTGCTTCCATCGCTCCGTCAGCAGCAGTAACTGATACAACATCGTTTATAAACCAAGCGTTTCCGTAAGCAGCCTCATTTTCCATCGCAACGGTATTGCCCTCTTCGTCTGTATTGATGACGTATTTTACGTTGAGCATATTCAGAATTTCTTGGTTTCCTTTGGCAATTTGGTAATCGAATAACTCCTGGATTTTCTTTGGCTTCACCGCACTATATCCACCCACAGAGTGATGAAAATAAGATGTTCTGGCGCTATTCATGCCTGCTCCAACTTCAAAAACACGGTGTATAGAGGTGTCAGCTAAGATAACTTTGTCAGCAGGGCTTGCCTTGAAAGGCTCTTGCATCTCATAGCGCTCTACAAAACTCTCTTCATTTACATAGTTTTTATCTACGAAGAACAAATCACCTACCATGAGTAGCCCAATAACAACTACAGTAGTTGTGTAGTGCAGTTTGCCTTTGTTGAATCCGAAAAGAACTAGGGCTGAAAGTAACACCAATATAATTCCGCGCCATAAATCACTTGAGAAAACCTCCATTCTGTCGCGTTGTAAGGCTTTCATAAATTCAAAGCCAAACGAATTATCCTGAACCGTATAATTCAAATAATCGATTAAATTTTGGTCGTTAGCAGAAGTAAATGAGAACATTCCCTTTCCTAAAAGCAAGAGTAATAATAGTCCTAAAGTAAGTAGAGCAGCTTTTTTGAGCGCATCCCATTGCTCAGTTTTATCTGATTTAAAGAAAGCAGTTAGTCCTAAAATTGCTAAAACAGGCATACACAACTCTAAGATAACTTGAATTGACGAAACCGCTCTGAACTTGTCGTACATCGGAACGTAATTTATAAAGAAATCAGTGAGCAGCGGAAAGTTTTTTCCCCACGAGAGCAAAAGCGAAATGAGGGCTCCTGTCAAGAATACGTATTTAATTTTTCTTTTCTCAATGAATAAAGCTAGGATAAACAAGAAGAAAACAACGACTCCTATATAAGCAGGAGCAGCGACAATAGGTTGATCGCCCCAATAGGTCCTACCGAAATTATCTCTTAAATAAGGAATGTATTGATTGGGTATATCGTGATTGACCAAAAACTGGTGTACGTTAGAATTTTCGTCTAGCTTTTCTGAGTTTCCACCACCAAAAAGCCTAGGGGCAATAAGGTTTAGGCTTTCTGCTTTTCCGTAACTGTATTCAGTAATGTACTCATAAGACATGGCATTGTCAGAAGTTTTTGGGCTTCCGTCAGGGTTTGTGGTCAGCATACTCTTGCTTCGCGTACTGACTTTTGCGTATTCAGAAGTAGCCATCAAATTGGTGGCATTGGCACCTAAAGCTAAAATTCCCGCTCCCATAAAAACAGCCAAGCTATAGACCAGACTTTTAAAGTCCTTTTGTTTAATAAAGTTATAGCTATAATACACTCCGATAATTAGCAAGAGCAGCAATAGATAATAAGTCATCTGAAAGTGGTTGGCACTGATTTCTAGCGCAACTGCAAGCATAGTGAGCAATCCGCCCAATATATAGCGCTTTTGAAAAACCAGCAGCACACCGGCTACCACCATAGGCATATAGGCAATAGCGTGTGCTTTGGCATTGTGCCCTACGCCTAGAATAATAATGAGGTAGGTAGAGAACCCGAAGGCCAGCGCTCCAAAGAAAGCCTTGAGGGGCTTGATGCGCAAGGATAAAAGCAAGATATAAAACCCGAGGAAATACAAGAAGAGATAATCAGCAGGTCGCGGCAAAAAACGCAATACGGAGTCTAGACTTTTGATATAATTATGTGGGTATTTGGCTCCGAGTTGATAGGTGGGCATGCCTCCAAAAGCGGCATTGGTCCAATAGGGTTCTATGTCCTCAGTTTTTCTAAAATCATTTTGCTCTTTTGCCATTCCGATATACTGCACGATATCTGATTGGTAAATTTCTTTTCCCTCTAAGACAGGATAAAAATAAATAAGTGCAACGCAGATAAATCCTACCAGAGAAAGAATATGAGGAGTGAATTTTTTGAATTTTTCCATAGCCTATAATTAGTGGAGACAAATGTAACAAAAATAAAAATGTATCAACTGATAATACAATTTCAAAAGATGCAGAAATACGTTAGTCGGGCAGTGATTGAAACCGGAAGTGCTGCTCTGTTTTAAAAGTAGAGGCAGTAAAGTGATAAGCAAAAAAAAACCTCGTTATAGACAAGGTTTTTGTATGTGGTAACTGATCAATTTCTTGAGGGTTTATGTAGTCTTTTTTGGTTTTCTAACCAGTTTGATAATTACTGGAAGCGTGGTAATCACAACCAAGATAACCACTATTAGTCCGATATTGTCTTTGAGTTCGATACCAAAAGTAGCTCTAAATAAGTCACTTAAATAATGTCCTGCAAAAATAAGACAGAAAGCCCAGATGATAGAACTCAGAATGTTATACAACATAAAAGGTCTTTTGCTCATACCTGAAATACCGGCTACAATAGGCGCAAATGTTCTGAAAATAGGGAAGAAACGCGCGAATATAATAGCTCTTCCGCCGTGTTTATCAAAGAAGTCTCTGGATTGGTACAAGTGTTTTTTCTTAAATAAGAAGGTGTCTTTTCTGCTATATAAATACGGGCCACTCCTGGCTCCAAACCAATAACCGACCATGTTGCCGAGAATTCCGGCAATTGCCACTAGTGATGAGAGTATAAATACGTTGAGAAAATCACTTTCGACTTGAACGAATTGACTTACTAATTCAGTTGAATATACACCTGCCAAAAACAATAGGCTATCTCCAGGCAAGAAGAAACCTACAAAAAGTCCTGTCTCAGCAAAAACGATGAACAAAACCACCCAAAGCCCGATGTTAACTCCGGCTATCTTCATGTTGATATAGAACTCAGGATTGATGAGCTGTATCCAATCAAATTCGTGCATTTCTGATTTTTTTAGAGCGTGAAATTAGTTTTTTAAAGTCAAATAAATGTTAAAATATCTCTAAATATTATTTTGTTACGTTTTATTATCAGTAATGGACGTAAATGTGTTACTTTCGAGAGTGGATGGGTGTTTTTCTTTAAATATTTTACAAATTGTTATCCTGTACAATTTGCTTTACGTTCTGCTCTTCAGACTTCGGATATATAAGCAATACGCCGTCTGTCTCGACAACGATATAATCTGAAAGCCCTTTGAGTACGACCAATTTCCCTTTTTGGGTGCTGATAATATTATTCTGAGCATCATCTGTGATGAGTTTTGCATTTACCACCGCATTTCCGTCTTGGTTCTTTGGGAGTTTGTCATAGAGCGAGCGCCATGTGCCCAAATCATTCCAATCAAAATCTGACGGCAGTACATATACATTGTCTGCATCTTCTAGCACTGCAAAGTCAATCGAAATGTTCTCTGCTTTTGGATAATTCTCTTCGATAAAAGCTACTTCTTTATCGGTGTTGTAAAGGTTGATGCCTTTCTCAAAAAGGGCGTACATCTGCGGTTGTAGCTTTTCAAAAGAATCGATAACGGTTTTGGCTGACCAGACAAAAATGCCAGCATTCCACAAAAAGTTTCCGCTGTCTAAGAATTTTTGAGCGGTTTCTTTGTTTGGTTTTTCTCTGAATTGACGTACTTTTTTGATAGGAGCCGTATCGCTTTTGTCAAATTCGATATAGCCATAACCCGTATTTGGGTAAGTGGGTTGGATACCTAAAGTCATCATTACGTCTTGCTTTTCACAGAAATCAAATGATTTTTTGAGGTGTTCTAAAAACAAATCTTCGTCTTCTATCCAGTGGTCAGAGGGCGCTACTAAGATTTGAGCATCTGGATTCATCTTTCTGATTTTCATCGAAGCATATAAGATACACGGAGCGGTGTTGCGCATGGCAGGCTCTAGAATGATTTGCTCAGGTGCTACATCGAGTTGCTCTAGAATCAAATCATTGTATCTGACATGGGTCAGGATCAGTATGTTTTCAGCGGGAATTAGTTTTGATAAACGAGAAAAAGTAGCTTGCAATAGTGTGGTGCCCGTGCCTAGCATATCGTGAAATTGCTTTGGGAATTCAGGTGTGCTCACCGGCCAAAATCTTGAGCCGACACCGCCAGCCATCAGTATTGCAAAATAATTCTTCTTCATGTTCAACTTCTTTTTAGTTATATATAATTAGATGCCAAGATAGTTTTGAGGTGTAATCTGCAGTAATTCAGCTCTTACCTGCTCAGAAACAGATAGCGTATGCACAAAATTATGGATGGCATTTTTGTCAATTGCCGTATTTGTTCTAGTGAGCTCTTTTAGTGCTTCATACGGATTTGGATAATTCTCTCTGCGCAGAATCGTCTGAATGGCCTCTGCAACAACTGCCCAGTTTCGCTCTAAGTCATCGTTGAGCTTGTCAGCATTCAAAAGCAGTTTGTTTAATCCTTTAAGAGTAGCTTCAAAACCGATGAGGGTATGCCCAAACGGAACGCCGATGTTTCTTAACACTGTGCTATCAGTCAAGTCGCGTTGCAAACGCGAGAGTGGTAGTTTAGCCGAAAGATGTTCAAAAATTGCATTGGCAATACCCAAGTTTCCCTCTGAGTTTTCGAAGTCAATTGGGTTTACTTTGTGCGGCATGGCTGAACTCCCGATTTCGCCCGCTTTGATTTTTTGTTTGAAATAATCCATCGAAATATAGGTCCAGATATCTCTGTCTAAATCGATGATTATCGTATTGATACGCTTTAGAGCGTCGCAAAACGCTGCAAAATGATCGTAGTGTTCTATTTGAGTCGTAGGGAAGGAGTGGTGAAGACCCAGAGTTTCTTCTACAAATTTTTGTCCGAAAGCTCTCCAGTCTATTTCAGGATAGGCAACTTTATGTGCATTGAAATTTCCTGTAGCACCGCCAAATTTAGCCGCAAACGGAATGTTGAAAAGCAGTCGCATTTGCTCTTCGATGCGCTCTACAAATACGCCGAGTTCTTTTCCTAAACGCGTAGGAGAAGCGGGTTGGCCGTGGGTTCTAGCAAGCATTGGCACATCAGTCCATTGCAGGTTCATTTCTTTTAACCTTGCCACAAGTTGAATCAAACTCTTTAGGTATACATCCTGAAAAGCTTCTTGGGTCGAAAGCGGAATGGCGGTGTTGTTGATGTCTTGAGAAGTCAACCCAAAGTGGATAAACTCTTTGTAAGGCGAAAGCCCTAGTTGGTCAAAAGCATTTTTGATAAAATACTCCACGGCTTTGACGTCGTGGTTAGTGACTTTCTCAGTTTCTTTGATCTCTTGCGCATCAGCTGTAGAGAAGTTTTTATAGATATTGCGTAGGGTTTCAAAGCTACTAGCATCTATATTGCTCAGTTGTGGCAACGGAAGTTGACAAAGTGCGATGAAATATTCTACCTCCACCTGAACGCGGTATTTGATCAGTGCATGTTCAGAAAAATAAGGCGCAAGCCCTTCTGTCTTGCTTCTGTATCTACCGTCAATAGGAGAAATTGCTGTGAGTTGTGTGAGTTGTTGCATTGCTGTTTTTTGTGAAAAAGCAAATATAAATCTTATAGCTCAGATAAAGAAAATAATCGTGTACAACTTTGGTGCATTAGAAAGGATTAAGTAAGAAGTCAAACAAGGTTATTTTATTAAAAAGAGCATTAGCCTTAAGATAAACCCGATTAGCCCGACGATAATTAAGGTTATCCATAAGTTTTTAGGCGCATTGGTTTCTATGTATTTTGCTGATTTTAAATAAAAGCCAATAGCTACTAATCCTAAGGGTATAACTAATTTTAAAAGTTCTGAATCCATAGAATATTTATTGTCCTGTGAAGTTGTTTTAAAATGAGTATTAACTACTCTATCACTAGTAAATGATTTGCTTCCACTAACTACAATACTAGAGTTCTCCTCTATTGCTCAGTCTTTATTTCAGTGCCACACGAGGAGCAGAAAGGCAGGTGTGCAAAGTTTTTGTGTCCGCATTTTTTGCAGTTTGAGAATAATTCTAGTCCGCAATGTCTGCAAAAATCAGTCACTAATTTATAGGCATCATCTGCGATATGTTTTGAAGGGAACTCCCATTTTTTAATGATAAAATCTTTTCCGCACGAAGGACAAAAATGGTTGTCAAGTGCTTTGACGGCAACTTCTACCACTACGTTTTTAGCACGTTCTTGTGTCGAAATTTTGAGTTCTGCTTTCTTCTGTTCTACATATTGACGAATGCTTTTGATAGCATAATACCCCAGCCCTACAGACAGTATGATTCCCACGGCATACCTCACATATCCACCATAACTTGGCAAATAAGGCACCAGTCCAAAAAAGAAAGCATAGAACGAAAATAAGCTAAAGCCAAAGAACAAAGGCCAGAATTTATGTCTTCTGTATCGGATAAAAAAGAAGATGCCTATGCCTAGAATCGGAGCGACAAAGAGGAGCCTAATCAAGAAGACTTTTAGTTCATATTTCTTGAGATCAGCTTCATATCTTTGATAAGCAATGTTGTTTTGGTCGTCAATTAGTTTTTGCACCGCTGTGAATTCGTTGCTTTTGCTGTCGATTTCATCTTGTCTAGCACTTAGTTGCATACGCCAATCTTGTTCTACTTTGTGCAACTCGTCCAATCTGTTTGCCCGGTCAATCACCTCTTGGTCTTTGTCTGGAGAACCTAAAGTTTTTCTGGTTTCTAACCAATTGTCAAAAGATTGTTTTTCGTTGTGGTAGTTTTCTTTGGCGGTGGCAATGGTTTTTTCAATCGAACTTTTTTTAGTGTATAGGTTCTCGATATCCGCTTGGATGGCATCGGCATTTTCTACTAGGTTTGCCATAGTAGCTTTGTTTTCAAAGAATTCGACCTCAGGTCTCGTGGTTGTAGCATCGAGGTCGCCAATGATTTTTCCGGATAATAAAATCAAGAATATACACAACACAATCGAAATAGTGTAATTGACTAATTTAGAAGTCCGTTCAAGTTTTTTGCTGTTGAGTTCCATAGTGATTGTGTTGGTTTATAGATCTATTACTTCAATTAAAATACAACCTGCTAAATAGGTAATTTGCCAGGTCTTTATTCTGTTGATTTATATCGTGAATGGCAATTGCGATACTTTTAAAACTAAACTTTTCAGAGAAATCTGACGCATCGATGAGTTTGCCAGAGAAGTTAAAACTTACAACTCTATCAAAACCAGCGCGCTCTTCGATACTAATTGATTCATCGATAGACAGATAATACATAGCTTTGGTTTGTTCAGTGGTTTTTATTGAGCTATAGTGTGTTTTTTTATCCAAATATCTAAATGCTATTTGGATGTTTTTTTTATCAAATGCACGTAGGATCTCCCTCTGAAGATCAGTAAAAAAGTATTGGCTATACGAAGCCTTGCCAACAAAAATAAATTCAATGTTATCGGGTGGACTATAGGTTTCTGCATAAGTATAGCTGACTTCGTTGATGCCGTACCTAAATGCTCTGTCTTGTGCAGTAGTGATACAGGCGACTAATAAGATACTTAGGAGGAGTAATATTCTCAAAATTTAGGTTTTAAAGGAATCTTAAAACCCAAATATAAACAAAAAAAGAACTACAAAAGCAGTAAAAATAGGTTTCTTATTTTGGGATTATCCGCGCTTGACTGTTCCTTCTTTTCCTGCTTCTAAGCCCATATAGAGTTTAAGCAATGTGATACACATTAGCGCTATAATGGGATAACTCCAGTTGCCTGTCAAATCAAATAAACTACCGATGATAATCGGTCCTGTAGAGGCGATGAAATAACCTACAGACTGTGCCATTCCTGAGAGTTCAGTTGCTGTTTCAGTATCGCTAGAGCGCAAAACTAAAAATAATAATGCAAGTCCAAAACAGCCACCCAACACAAACCCGATGGTGGAAGCCCATATCCATTCAGAACCAAAACTAGGGAATAATAAGCCGAGCAAACTCATGAGTTCTAACCCGATTAAGAACATCACAACCGAGCGCTGGTTGGGTCTTTTTCCGGCGATAATCGGGATGAGCATAGAGCCTAAAACCCCTGTGCCTTGTGAGAGTGAGAGCATCCATCCCGCAGTTTCGTAGTCATAGCCTCTACTCACTAATAAATCTGGCAACCAGGCCAGTATCACATAAAAAGTATAGGATTGTAAACCCATAAAAAATGCAACCTTCCAGGCTAAGCTTTGTCCCATCATGTTTTTGATGGCTTGAAAGGGTTTTCTATCTGTTTTTACTCTTTTTAATCGCCATAACTGCGGCATCCATACGCAAAGGGCGACAAAAGAGAGTAGCGCCCATATCTGTAGCGATCCTCTCCACCCAAAGTTAAAGTCATGGGCAAGCGGAATGCTAACACCAGCCGCTACAGAGGCTCCGACAGCCATAGTACCTGAATATAAACTGGTAATTACACCAGAATTTGAAGAGAAGTTTTGCTTGGTCAAGGTCGGTAATAATACATTACCAAAAGCAATTGCAATTCCTAAGAGTACCGTTCCGATATATAGTGCGGGAATCCATGACGAAGAGCGTACGAGAATTCCGGTAGTGAGTAGTAGCAAAGCAAAGAGCAGAACCCTCCCAATTCCGAATCTTTTAGTGAAAACGGGTGCCAACATCGACACGATTCCGAAAGCCAATAAAGGCAAGGTAGTGAGAAGTCCTAAAAGCAAATTGCTCAGTCCTGTTGATTGTCTGATGTCATCTACTAAGGGGCCTAGACTTGCCAATGCAGGTCGTAGGTTTGCGGCTATAAGTAATATTCCCGCAAGTAGTAAATAGGTTCTTTTCTTTTGGTTTGAAGGATTCTCAGACAAGGGTTGGATTTTGTGCAAAAGTAAGAAAGTAAAATGGCTTAATATCAAAAGTTAGAATGTCTTAACTTAAAATTGACAGTTTGTTTTTTGCTCTTTCTTCTTTGCTCTTTCTTCTTTCTTCTATTTTGATTTTTGTAGTTTTGCCCACTTCTAAAAGTGAGTGTTATCCTTGCTTTTAAAAATTAGATTTTACATCAACCCGATTATATATAAGCATGCAGAAATATTTTAATTTATTTGATTTAAAGCAGAAGGTCAATTACAAGACAGAAGTCTTGTCTGGTCTTACCGTTGCCTTGGCACTGGTTCCTGAGGCGATTGCATTTGCTATGATTGCGGGTTTGTCACCACTTGTGGGTTTGTATGCGGCTTTTTCGATGGGGCTGATCACTTCTGTTTTCGGAGGTCGTCCAGGGATGATTTCTGGTGCAACAGGAGCAGTAGCAGTAGTAATTGTGGCTTTGGCAAAAAGCCATGGCATTGAATATATTTTTGCTACAGTTATTCTCGCCGGTGTTTTGCAAATGTCTTTTGGATTTCTTCGTCTAGGAAAATTCATCCGATTAGTACCTCAGCCTGTTATGTATGGTTTTGTAAACGGTCTGGCGATAGTGATTTTTATGTCACAGATTCCGCAGTTTAAGGATATGAGCTCTGGAAGTTGGCTTCATGGCACTGCTTTATGGACCATGTTGGCTTTGGTAGTTCTGACCATGATAATTATTTGGGGTTTGCCAAAGATTACCAAGGCGATTCCTGCACCACTGGCTGCCATTTTAGTTGTTTTTGGCGTGGTTGCGGTATTGGGTATTGACACGACAACTGTGGGTGATATTGCTTCTATCAAAGGTGGTTTTCCTCCTTTTCATATTCCTGATTTGCCTTTTGACTTTAGTACGCTACAAGTTATTTTTCCGTATGCCTTAATAGTGGCGGGAGTGGGGCTTATCGAAAGTTTATTGACGTTAAATTTAGTCGACGAAATCACAGAGACCAAAGGGCGCAGCAATAAAGAAGCGGTGGCACAAGGTCTGGCAAATTTCACAACCGGTTTTTTCTCAGGCATGGGAGGTTGTGCGATGATTGGACAAAGCTTGATCAACATCTCTAACGGAGCTAGAGCGCGACTTTCAGGTATTGTAGCCTCAGTTATGTTGTTGGTTTTTGTGATGTTTGGGAGTAGTCTGATTGAAAAAATGCCTATGGCTGCTTTGACGGGCTTGATGATTATGGTAGCTATCGGAACCTTTGAGTGGATTACTGTACGCATGGTCAACAAAATGCCTAAACACGATATTTTTGTAGGAATTGTAGTGATATTAGTCACTGTTTTCTTGAAAAACTTGGCTTTAGCAGTATTGATTGGAGTGATTATATCCGCCTTAGTTTTTGCTTGGGAAAGTGCCAAACGCATCCGAGCCAGGAAATATATTGACGATAAGGGGGTAAAACACTATGAAATATACGGACCACTTTTCTTTGGTTCAATCGCTGCTTTTACTGAAAAGTTTGATATACTTACTGACCCTGAAGAAGTGGTCATTGATTTTAAAGAGAGCAAAATTGCCGATATGAGTGCCATTGAATGCGTCAATAAACTCACAGAACGCTATCTAAAAGTGGGTAAAACCGTTCGATTGCGCCATCTGAGTCCTGATTGCCGCCAGTTGCTTCAGAATGCAGAAAAGGTAATTGAGGTAAATATTATTGAAGACCCCACCTATAGAGTTGTGGTAGATTAGCCTTTCAATCTTAGTTTCTTCTGTGCTGCTTCCCATCCGATAATTGCTTTTTTTCGGGTAGGTCCCCACATATACTCGCCGATTAAACCCGTAGATGGAATCACTCTGTGACACGGAATCAACAAGGCAATAAGGTTGCTGCCGATAGCTGTGCCCACTGCTCTAGCGGCTTTTGGTTGTCTTATCGCCATGGCAATGTCTGCATAGGTAACTAAGCTTGCCATCGGTATTTTTAAGAGTGCTTGCGAAACTTTGAGTTGGAAGTCAGTTGCTTTTAGGTGTAGTGGTAGACTGTTTGAATGTATTGTCTTTGGTGAGAAATGCAACAAAGCCTGTTGTTGGATGGCATCCGTTTCATAAGCGAAATGCGCCTGAGAAAAGCGTTTTTCTAAGACTGCCAGCGCAAGCTTATCATCTTCTGAGAATGCGATATAACAGATGCCTTTTTGCGTAGAAGCCATCAACACACGCCCGAAAATAGTCTCTGCAAAGCTATATTTTATTGTGAGTTTTTTGCCGTTGTACTCCTCAGCAGTCATTGGCTCTATTTTTAGCGGAGGCAAATGCATACCTATAGTTTCAGTTGATGTACTATTCAGTGTTTCTTTGGTGTATGCTTTACTTGTATAGTATTGAAATTCTTCAAAGTCAACACCTGCCCAATCTTTAAATATTTTTTGCAACTCAAAGGGATTTAGCTGTATTTTATCTGCAATGTCATAACTCGAGCATAACTCAGTACTGTCTGATTGCAGTTGTTCGATAGCTTCGGCTATTTTCTTATAAGCAGTGTGCTGAGGTTTATCCATTTGAATTTTACGTTTGTAAGTCTACAGTTTTCTTTTTTGCTTGTCGTATTTTTCCTGTATAATTATTGGTTTTCCTTATTAAGTTGGGCACATACCAGGTTATAAAGTTCTTTTGGTCATAAACTGTAAATTCATTTTGACTGGTGAACTTCCCTATAAAACTCAAAGATTTTTGTTCAAAGATATCCTCCATTGGATGCTTTAATGCATCTTGTTTCAGACTTGAAGTATAGGTTGTTTTCTTGGTATTTAGAGTTTTTTCAATCCTCTTTTTTTCGGATTTACATCTTTAAGATATATTTAAAAATAATAGTATACAACTCAAAGCTAGAATCAGGATGTTAAATAACCTCCAAATTCCTTTTAATTTCATTAAAGTCATACTGCTTAAAATAATTGCTAATGCACTAAAAACAATACTGATCTTCATTGTGCTGTTACTCTCTACAAGAAAATTGGGTAAGTTCGTTTTAAAAATTAGAAGTCTTTCTGTTTGTGTTGCTCCTTTATTAAAAGCCTGTATCCATAAAGCATATAGAATAAATGGAATCAACATGCAGGTGAAGCCAAGTAATGTCAATTTTTTCTGCTTGGTTTGATTTGAGTTTTCCATTTGTCTAAGTTTTACTTCATTGATTCGTCTAAGCTATGCTAAAGCTAGCTTATTCTTTCAGCCTTTCAAAATCATAGGTAATTTGCATTTCTCCACCAGCTATTTCGGCATGAATCTTTTCGCCGTTTTTCTGATATTTTATGAGGTTAGGAAAGTCATTTTTGAGATTCTCACAAATAAATGCCTCTGGGGTATGCCTCACGCCATAAAAAACAATACGCTGTGCTTCATCCGGAACTTTTACAGTCAAATTCCATTTTCCTTCGAGGTTGCGCAACTCCATTTTTTCTTGCCAAATGGTGTCTTTGTTTTGCATATTATACCCAAAACCGATATATTCATTGGCTTGGGTTTTGTGCCAATGCTCAAAAGTTTCTTTTCCTTCAACTTCGTTAGTTCTTTTCCATTTGCCTAATAACCAATCAAAATGTTCAGTATCTTGGGTTATATCACTTGGCTCAATGACAGTTTATTGCGGTTGTTTTTCAGTACACGAAAACATCAAAACTCCGATGAGTGCGATCAGTATTTTTTTCATGATTCTTGTTTTTAGGTAATTTCAGATGGGTTTTATTTAAGATATACTGCATTAGTTCTGATTTTTAATCAGTTCCAGAATAAAGCTCAAAGCAGGATTTTCGCCATTGTTATACTCTTCAAAAGTAGGGATAATTTCATATTCAGGAATCACGCCTCTGCCCAACGGAAGTTTGGGTTTTACGTTCATCATAAACCGCAAGGCAGGAATGTCTAATACTATTTTAGAATTCGGCAAAGTGATTTCTTTGCTATATCCACTGGTGTTTCCGTAGTAACCACCACCTGTTTCATAGCCCACAAAGGTGGCTAGATTGTTGGTGTAAATCATATTGCAAAACTCACTGCCGCCAGAATAAGTGAGTGGACTGATGATGACATATAGCTTGCCGCTAAATTTATTCTCGGGTTCTCTTTTATAAGCCATTAGCCCTTCGCCAATCCATTCTCTGCGCTCTAGTGTACCGTCTTTCATCTTTTTATTGACAAATATTCGCTCTATTAGTCCAAAAGTCTTTAGTTTGATAGGCGGGTCAATGCCGTTGTCTAAAGTAGCCTGTTGGGTCTTGGCAGCTACTTTTATATATTTCTGATAATTAGGGCCTAGATACGAATACAATAGTCCTTCATTGCCTTCAGTACCACCACCGTTTTGGCTGACATCAATGATTAGGTTTTTGATTTTGTGTGCTGCTATTGATTTGAAGCTTTGTTCTAAAAAATCGTTTAAGTTTTTCTCTTTTGAATGCGCTGTAATATCCGAATTTGAAAAAGAATGTATGCCTAAATACGCGGTGTGTTGATCAAGTAGTTGAAAGTCTAACAAGTCTTTTTCTGGTGTAGTCTTGACGCTTGTAGCAGTATTTCTAGACTGTAGGTTTTTTCTGATATCTTCAATCTTTTCTGACTGTAGGGTAATAGGTTGCGCACTGTTTTTAAACTTGATTTCAAATTCAGGCACTTCGCCATAATAATAAAAGTAATATCTAGCGAAATTAAACAGGCTCAAATCAGTGTATTTCATTGATTGTATATAACCGTCAGTGTTGAGCAGACTGCCTATTTTCTCTACTATTTCCGTTGGTTTCTCTCCATTTATAAGTTCGATTTCTTGCCCTTGGATTGTTTTGTCGTTTAGTGCTGAGCCGTTGTCAAGGCAATATAACTTGGTACCTAAGAAAACCACCGTCATGGGTAGAAAAGCAGTTTGGTTGACTATTTTTTTATTGATGTCTTCAGGCATGCTGATGCTGGTGTGGTTTTCTCTGGCTAGTGCCACTAGTGGCGCAATGTGCTTATGAAATTCAAGTACATTCATATCCTGAGTTATCATGGTCCTGACCTCTTGAAAGGCATTATCCACACTGTCTTTTGGGGTATACCAATACATGCCCGAGTGAAATTTGTCTAGTGCTTGGTACACAATATCAAGATCATTGCGTAGTTTTTCTTTTTTTATTTTAGGAAAGTCACCATAGTCTTGTGCGTAGATGTGTGTGCAGCCCAGACAAATAAATAATAAGATAAAGTTAAACTTAGTTAGCATTTTAATACCTGATTTCTACATCCAGTTGTCTGTTTTCTTCGAATGCTTTTTGGTCCATTTTTTTGCCTACAAAAAGTCCGAATACCATGCCGATAGGCAAGCCAATACCAAGTAGACCTATATTGCCTAAACTCATCCCGATAGCTACGCCAATAGGCAACCCAAAGGCGGTCATACCCAATGCAAGCCACATGTTTCGGTAGTATTTCTTAGGTACGATTTTGAGCTCTTTCTGTATTTTTTGAATGATTTGGGTTTGTTTCCGTTTGACAAATCGACTCAGTGCACCGTCTTTTAATGTTGTGGAATTTATCTCTTCTATATCTTGATTTACTGAAGCTACAATAGGCTGAGGCAGTTCTTTTTTATTTACTTCTTTTAGGTAGGTATCTAGCTGTACATACACTCTACTGAGTTTTAGGTCGTCAGATAGGTCTTCTCTTGGCTTTAATTCGATTGTTTTCATAAGCTTTCAGGTTTAGTTGTATTGCTTGATTTCAAAGCTAATGTTTTTTGATGATAAGTCTGTATTGGTTTTTTAACTTTTCTCTGACCACAGCAGCAAAGCCTCTATTATAATAGAATTACCCTTGTCATCATCTGTGATCAGTGCGACTTTTGTTTTGCCTAGTTCAATTTCCTGCTGTATAGTCACTGACTCTACTTTTAACTTTTCATCGGTGTTAGGGATGGAGCAATAATCATAGGTTTCAGATATAGTTCCGTCTGAAATATCAATCATCCCGATAAAGCTACCCATAATCTCTCCGTCATCATAGGCGTTAGTAGTGTTTTCTACCGAGGCGGTAAAGAGGAGTTTGGGTTGGTTTTTTAAGCTCGTTGCTCCAGAAAAACCTGCTTCTATGCCATTTAGCTTTGGCAATGCAAAGTGTTTGATAATCGGTGGTGAGAATGCCTTTTCTCCTTTGATATACGCCAATAAGTCAGCATATTGAAATGCTAAGATTAGATTCTTGTTTCGGTTAAAAAGGAAAAGCCTGTGGTCATAAAAAGCGGTGGCTTCAATATTTAATTCTGAATCGCTGAAGATAGGTAAGTCTTTCAAGTTCTGATAAAATGCAGTGATATCATAGGTCTCCAGATTTGGATGGTTGCCTAGGATGATGTGCATAAAAATATCTCTGTGTGGAGTTTTAGAACCTGATCCGAAGATAATCAGCTCATTAGCTGCAATGAGTTCTAGTGCTTCAAAGTCCGGTTTTTCTGCTTTTATGATTCTGTGTGCAGCATCATATTCGGTATCGATAAGCAGTGTTTTTGAAATGGTTTTAAAATCTTTGTCCAACAGAAATAGATAGGGCGAATCATCACCTACCACATAGTAGTGCTCACCAACTTTGGCAATGCCTGAGCCGCTGGGGATTTTGTTGAGTTGTACAGTATTTAAAAGGATGATTTTCATAGGCTGTCTACTACAAGTTGATGAGCTAGGCATACCACTCGCTTTGTAATAGGTTATAAAACTATAAAAAAAACCTGCTATTATCAAATAGCAGGTCTTGTTTCTGAAGTAGTACACAGCATTTTTAAGCTAACTACTTATCACTGTAAGGGCTGTTCTAATACCTTGTCTTAAGTACGATTTTACCCAGTGTTTTGATTTCGTCTTGTGCCGTGAATACCACGCGTCCTTTTTTAGAGAGCACTTCCCAAGCGATGTTGCTGGTGATGTCATCAATTGCATTGGGCTGTGTAGTATCTGTGATGAGGTCAAAGGTTCTCTCACCGGTCATCATTACGGGTTGGCTGAAGTCTTGGTGAATGATAAGCAAGTCACCTTTTCCGTCAAGGGCTGCGGCATAGATTTCTTGCAAGTCAGAGAGTACTTTTCCGTTGCCTACTGCTTCTTGCATCTCGTTGATTGCTACTGTTCTTCTTTCTTTTTGCATCACTTGAACGATTTTCCAAGATTGCTTAGCGATTTGTTCTGCTTTGCTGTTGTTGTAGTCAATTAAAGCGTGACCTACATACATACTTGGTTTGTCTGCAATTTGCATCAGTCTGCTGTAGTTGTCTTCTGTACAAACTACGATACACGACATATCGGTTTGGTTGTGCACTTTAACTAAGGCTTTGTCAACTCGGTTAAGGTATTCGCGAACCACGTTGTCTAAGTGTTTTGCGTCACTCGTATTCTCACCACCGGTTATCGGGCGAAGCATTTCTTCGAAAGGGAAGTCATCGTTTTTGATTTCTTCTGTGATGTGGTCGTTTACAGCTTTAAATACTTGTACACCACCTTGTGAGAGTAGCGCTACCAAATACTCTTCACTTCTCAGATGTTCTTTAATGATAGGTCTCAGTGCAAAGCTGTCAGAGATATGTACTTTGTTTTGGTGTGCAGGCCAAGCAGATTTTACAATCTCTTGGGTGTCGTTAGAAAGGAAGATGTGTAAACTATCGAGGTTGTAGTTGTTGTCAATTTCACCCGTAACACTTTCGATTTTTTGTAGTAAACCCGCTACCTCTTTTTTGCCAAATTCCGCGATTACTCTGTTTTCTGCTTCTTTGAGTAGATTTTTCAGCAATACGATATCTTGTGCATTTTCAGGATAGGTTCTGTGTGTGTTTAAAGTAATGGTTACACAAGGTGTACTTTTCTCAGTTGCTAATTTTTCTAATTTGTTTTTCATAGTCATTGTTTGTTTTATTCTAAAGATACAAAATTTTTAGGCAATTGAGCAAGGTAATTGCAGTTCTTTTATAAGAAAGGCTAAGTTAAGTGTTTGGATTTCACAATTAATGCTGTGGTTTCAGAGCTCAATTAAGTTGTGTGGGTCAAGAGCTCAATAAATGACAGCTAGAGCTTACTGGCAATAGAATGTCTCAAACTTATATGTATCTTTATATAAGCCTATGTATAGGCAGTACAAGGGTATTGATCAGTATTGCTGCTTAGTTGGATTCTGCTTTTTTCAGAAGTTCTACAACTAGCTTTTCCATTTTTTCTGTTTTGGTAGTAGGGGCAAAGCGTTTTATAGGGTTTCCTTGAGCGTCGATGACGAACTTGGTGAAATTCCACTTTATGCGGCGTCCAAAAATACCACCTGAAAGCTTTGCCTTGAGGAATTTAAAAATCGGGTGTGCCGAGTTGCCATTCACGTCGACTTTGGCAAATATCGGGAAGCTTACGCCGTAGTTTATCTGACAAAACTCTTGGATATCCTCAGCCGAGCCCGGTTCTTGTTTGCCGAATTGGTTGCAAGGGAAGCCTAAAATCACCAGACCTTGTGCCTTGTATTGCTGATAGAGTTTCTCTAAGCCTTCGTATTGCGGCGTGAGACCGCACTTGCTAGCGGTGTTGACCACTATGATAATTTTGCCTTTATAGGTATTCATAGCGATGGTTTCGCCATTTATTTTGACAGCTTCAAGATCATAAAATGCCATAGTGTTATTTTTAGGTGTGGTGTTTTTTATCGGAGGGAATTTTGGTTTAGATGAATTTTTTAAGCAGTTTGAAATACTTAAAAGGCACGTATTTAAACGGAATATCCATCCAAGTAGGGGTGGTGAGTACAGCTCTTCTGTGGCTAAACGCCAGAAAGCTCTCCTGCCCGTGATAGCTGCCCATACCACTGTTTCCTACGCCGCCAAAAGGCAGGTGATGGTTTCCTACCTGTAAAATCACATCGTTGATACAGGCTCCGCCCGAAGAGGTTTTGGTAAGTACCTCTGCGGCATTTTTGTTTTTCCCGAAGTAATACAGTGCCAATGGCTTTTCGTTAGTGTTGATATAGTCGATGGCTTGGTCGAGGTGCTCGAACGTCATTACCGGTAGTATAGGTCCGAATATTTCCTCTTGCATAAGTAGAAAATCAGGCGATACATAGTCAATTATAGTAGGTGATATATATTTTTCTTGTCTGTCAAATGTGCCGCCCGTATGGATTTTTCCGTGGGATAGCAACTCGGTCAATCTATCCATGGCTCGCTGGTTGATGATGCGCGGATAAAAGCGACTTTGTTTGCTGTCCTCGCCATACATCAACTTCATGTGTTGTGCAATTTTATCGAGTAAAATGTCTTTGATAGTGCTATGTGCAAAGAGGTAATCTGGCGCGATGCAGGTCTGTCCGGCGTTGAGTAGCTTTCCCCAGGCGATGCGTTTGGCAGCGACATCCAGGTCTGCATCGGCATCTACGACGCACGGGCTTTTGCCGCCAAGCTCTAAAATCACTGGTGTTAAGTGCTCCGCTGCTGCTCTCATTACTACTTTGCCCACTTTTGGGCTTCCAGTAAAGAAGATGAGATTAAATCGTTGGGCAAATAAAATGCTGTTGGTCTCGCGTCCGCCTTGCACAAGGCAGATGTGCTTGGGGTCAAAGGCTTCGGCTATCATCTCTTGCATCACTTTGGCGATATTGGGCGCGTCAGGTGAGGGCTTTAAAAGGCTACAACAACCTGCTGAGATTGCTCCGATCAGCGGATTGAAAAGTAGTTGAAAGGGATAGTTCCAAGGGGCGACAATCAGTGCCACGCCCAGGGGTTCATAGATTATTTTGCTCGAAGACGGAAACAAGTGAATTGGGGTGGCCACCGCTTTGGGTTTTGCCCACTGCTCTAGATGTTTGAGGTGGTTATCTATTTCGCTGAGCACTATGCTGGTTTCGGTCAAATACGCCTCTTCAGGAGATTTGTGCAAGTCTAGCCAGAGTGCATCGGCTATTTTTTGTTCGTATTGCAGCACTAGTTTTTTGAGCTTGCGCAGTTGGTTTAGCCTAAAATCAATGTCCTTGGTTTGATGGGTTGCAAAAAAGACACGCTGCTGGGCAAGTAGATTGACGATAATGTGTTCTGCGGTTTCTTGCATAGGAGGTGATGTGGATAGGTGATTATTTTTTCTTTTCTAAATCCAAATAAATCTGTTCTACTTTTGCCCTTGCCCAAGGGGTTTTTCTGAGAAATACCAAACTCGACTTGATAGAAGGATCTTTTTTAAAACAATTGATGTCGATTTTTGTCGCCAAGTGTTCCCAACCGTAATTTTCTACCAGTACCTCTAGAATGTTTAGGAGTTTCACGCCGTGTAGTGGGTCGTTAGATTGTTTTTGGGGTGGTGTTTCATGCTTGTCCATAGGTGTTGATTGTTGTATTCACAGGGGTAAAAGTAAACTTGTTTAGTTAGATTTTAGCTTTATTTTGTGCAGCTTTACGTCCTAAATTCTTGATGTCAACACCTGAAGGCTCTTCAAAGATTTCGAGATCAAAGTATTTGACAGCTGCGATTAAGTGATCAAAAATATCACCTGCGATGCCTTCATAGGCAACCCATTGCACGGTATTGGTAAAGAAATAAAACTCAAAAGGCAATCCGCTGGTGGTGGGTGACATTTGGCGCACCATCTTGATTTTGTCTTTGTGTACGCCCGGGTGATTCTCGATATACCAAGTGGAATATTGTCTGAAGAGTCCGGCGTTAGTGATGTTTCTCCCGTTGAGCAGCAAGCTTCTGTCTGCATTTATTTTTTTGTTGTGCAGGTCAATCTCGGCTTTCTTCATATCGATATATTTACTGATACCTTGAATTTGTTTGAAGTGTTCTAACTCCTCATCTTGAATATAGCGGATAGAGCCCTGTTTGATGATGATTGAGCGCTTGCATCGCCTGCCTTCGTATTCTACCATTCCCCTCCAGTTTTTGAACGAGTCAGAAATAAGGGTGTGCGTAGGCACGGTGGTGATGGTCTTGTCCCAGTTTTGGACTTTTACGGTGGTGAGGTTGATGTCTATCACGTCACCATCGGCACCGTATTTTGGCATTTCGACCCAATCTCCGATGCGCACCATATCATTGATGGTGACCTGAATACTGGCTACGAATCCCATAATGGTGTCTTTAAACATCAACAACAACACGGCTGAGGCGGCACCCATAATACTAAAGAACGCCACGGGGTCTTTACCGGTGAGTTGAGAGAATACCGCTATGGCACCAAATAGATACAAGATGATTTTGACAACTTGCAAGTAGCTCTTGATGGGTCTGTGTTTGAAGGTTTCGTTGGTTCTGAGTCTATCGCCAAAGGCATTTAGAGCAGCCATCATAATATTGATGACCATAAATACGATATAAATATCAAGAAGTACATTTAGCGGTTTGATGAGCTTTGGGAAATTCTCAAAAATTATCGGGATGGATAAACTAATGAGCGATACGGGGGCTATCAGTGCAAGGTAATAGGCAAACTTGTTTTCTCTTAAAAATAAAGTGAAAGGTCTTTTGCCTTTTGCCATCGAAGTCAATACTTGACGGATTATTTTTCGTGTTAAGTAATGAATGAGGATTACGAAAAATGCCGTAATCAACAGTAAGATAATTAAATTGATATAAACGGTTAGTCGCTCGTTTACGCCCCACTGAATCAGGCGATCATAGGTGTATTTGTTGATGAAATCTGTTGCTTGTGTTACTAGGTATTCTAAGTCTCCCATTGAAATATTTGTTTTGCGGTAATATACCAAAACTTGAAGAAACATAAAACCTATGGGTAATAAAATATTGGTAAAGTTTGGGCTAGAACATTAAATCATAAAGTATACGTCCGATAATAGCTAAAAGGAATAGTGACAATAGGCTGAACAGTAGAATTCCAAAAGTTTTACCCATAAGCCAAGCTCCAGCGACACTGTAGCTGCCTTCATATTCCTTTTCAAGCCTAGCTTTGACTCGTTTTTTGTCGCGGTATCTTAACCATAGTAGTAGATAGCCAATTGGGGCATATAAAATACTTGAAAAAATCATGATTTTTAGTGGTAGTTATTCTAGGGTTTGTTCGCCACCGCCATTTACAAAGATGGTCTGCCCGCTGACCCATTCTGAGATAGGTGAGGCAAAATACAACATAGCTCCGGCGATGTCATCGGCTGTTCCCAAGCGCTTAATTGGGGTGTGTGCCAACATTGTTTTTTCGATTTCTGGTGTCAATACACTTTCTAAGGCAGCCGTTCTGGTGGCTCCAGGACCTACAGCATTGATGCGCACTTCTGGACCGAAGTCATGGGCTAAATTAGCGACCATATGATTTACAGATGCTTTTGACCCTCCATAACCACTCATATTAGGACTCTTGTTGATACTTGACATAGAGGTGGTAAACACGATTGATCCGTAACCTGCTTTCTTCATATGGGGTACAGCTAGTTGGCATAGTCTCCATCCGCTAAAAACATTCAGTTCATAATCTCTTTTGATGTCTTCTACAGAAATTTTAAACGGGTTTTCACGACCGCCACCGCCACCGCCGGCATTGTTGATTAAGATATGGATGCCACCTAATTCTTTGACAGTAGTAGCCACTAAATTAACTAAGTCGTCATCTTTCAATACATTGCAAGATACTGCGATTGCTTTTACGCCCAAGGCTTCAATTTCTTTAGCCGTTTTCTGTGCGTCTTCTAGATTGAAGTCACCGATAGCGATGTTTGCACCGTGCTTGGCTAACATCATCGCTGTAGCTTTTCCTATTCCGTTTGCACCACCTGTAACTATAGCGGTTTTTCCTTTTAAATTAAATAATTCTGAAGTGTTCATGGTGTGTAGGATTTTATGTGAGGTTTATGTGGGTTTGTTATAAAGATTTAAGTGTCTAATTTAGGGAATAAAAATAAAACAGAAAAACTCTAAGGCTTTTAATGCCTGGGTTAGTATGAGATAATTGAATTTATGGCTCACGAGCTCTATGCATTAAAAGTTGTATTTCTACTCCTTAAAACTTGAAGCTCAGGGCTAACCTGGATAGCCAAGTGCAGTTCTAGTAGCATAAGCAACTTCAGTTATTGCCGCAAAAGTTGTCATCAACTGATCTAAATCAAAAGCACTGATATAGCTGATGATTGAAATGTCATAGACCGGGTCATAGACCATCAGCGTAAAGTTTCCGATTCTAGCGCCATTGTGTCCGTAGCCTAGGTTTTGTGTATAAAAACAACCCAGACCATAATTGGGATTAGCTACAGACACTTGGTTTTTCATGAGCGCAACAGATGCTGCTGACAAAATATTCTCTGCTTTAAGTAACGTGCGTATATAGGTATTAAGACTTCTCATGGTTGTATAGCCATTGCCTTCGGCTACTTGTCCGCTCATATTATAGTTGCATATTTCTTCGACATTGTTCGCATCTATTAAAATATGTCCACAACTTGAGGGTGACGCAAGCTCTGTATCAGTCGCTAGATAAGGGAAGTGAATAGGAAGCGGTACAGCGGTGTGGGGTCCGTATATTTTGTCATACAGGTAATCTGTTAGGTTTTTTTGAGTGCCTGCACGAAGGGAATATACACGGCTAATTATTTCGCCCACAATAGCATATCCTGTATTGCTGTAGTGATATCCGGTGCCGGGTAAAAAATAAGAGAGTTGATGTAACACAAGCTGCTCCATCATTTCATCCACGTTAAACTGATGATTGGGTTGGGTAGTGTGCATATGTTCTGTAAATGACATTCCGTCATAACCAGGTACTTCGTCATTGTCTACATCATACACACCTGCGCTGTGTTGCAATAGCATTTTTATGGTTATTTGTTCTTTGTTGGGGATGTTCCAAGCACTGGTTTCAGGTACATAGGGCGTAGTGCTGCCCGGTATCAAATCAGTGATTTTATGGTCTAAATTCAACCAGCCGTCTTCTTTCATATTTAACACAGCAGCGGCAGTGAAGTTTTTTGTGTTGCTGGCAAATCTAAAATAGGTATCGGCAGTAATCTTCTGATAGCCTGTTCCTGCAGAACTAGAAAACCAAGATCCTTTAGGGGTTTGGATATAGATGTTTAGGTTTGGAATGGTTTTTCCAATTTGATTTTCAATGGCAATACGGGTGCTGTCCACAGCTATGTCAATTTTCTGTTGATAGGTAGATGCATCATCAGTGAATTCTGTTTCTTTCTGACAAGAAAACAGTGCTGAGGAGCTAAGTATACTGAATGTCAGTAGGTGAAGGAGGCTTCTGGTGCTCATAAGTGTAGCTAGTAAGATTAGTAGTGAAAAATAGTGACTGGTTCTAGTTGTGTTTTCTGATCTAATTATAACTCGTGTTGTTGTTCTTTTTTAGTTAGCAGGAATTATCCTACTATAAAAGCTTCTCTTTTGTGTTATGTGGGTGAGAATGGCGTTGCTATTGTGTTTCTTTGGTTTATTAGCTGAGTTTGATTCGGTTTTACTACTTTTTCACTAACAAAATTAAATTAATTTTAAACGCATTTTATTTATATTACAGATTATATTTTATAATGTATATTGAAAACTAATAGTTGATTTCAGAAATTCTTGTAGTAGCCTGTCTTCAGTGATAAACAAAATATATTTGTATATTTGGGATTCAAAAAAAGCGCGCTCTCTTTTTTATAGAGTGGCTTCACAAAGCACGTATATCCAGAGAATTTAACTTGATTATTTATGTATCACAACATCCTCACACAAAGAGAAAACGGCATAGAAACCATCACGATTAACCGTCCTGACAAACTCAATGCCCTAAACAAAGAGACTATTTTAGAATTGCACCAAGCCTTCAAAGAAGCAGATACGTCTGCCGATGTGCGCGTGATTATTATCACCGGAAGTGGCGAAAAAGCATTTGTTGCAGGCGCAGATATTTCAGAGTTTGCCCATTTTTCTAACGAACAAGGAGCTGCTTTAGCCAGAGAAGGGCAACGCGTATTGTTTGACTTTGTCGAAGAACTAAAAACGCCAGTCATTGCATGTATCAATGGTTTTGCCTTAGGTGGCGGATTAGAATTGGCGATGGCTTCACACTTCAGGCTCGCAAGTGACAATGCAAAAATGGGACTTCCGGAGGTTTCTCTAGGAGTTATACCAGGTTATGGCGGTACGCAACGACTCGGACAACTCATCGGGAAGGGAAGAGCGATGGAGTTGATAATGACTGCCTCTATGATTGATGCACAAACGGCGCTCAACTATGGGCTGGTGAATCACGTCACAGCACAAACTGACTTGTTAGAAACTGCTAAGGGAATTGCCTCAAAGATTATGAGAAACTCTCCTGTGGCCATCGGAAAAGCAATTCAAGCTATTAATGCCAATTTTGAAGACGGTGTCAACGGTTATAGAACAGAAATCGAACTCTTCGGTGAGTGTTTTGCTACCGGAGATTTCAAAGAAGGAACTACAGCTTTCTTAGAAAAGCGCAAACCTGCGTTTAAAGGAAATTAAATAATAGCTCTAGCAAAATAAAAAACGGAGGTCTGATTGTTCAGCGCCTCCGTTTTTTTGGTTGTGGTTGTTATAGTAGTTGGTGTAGTTTCAGTTTTTCAGTGAGGTATTCTGGCGGAACGGTTGGTCTGCCTGTAGCTCTATTCACAAAGACCAACATTGAATAACCCGTGGTGAGCAGTTCTTGTTTTTCGTTATAAATCTCATAATCAAACTCGATTTTTACAGAGGTTTGACTCTTAAAGATGGTCTTGATGGTCAGAAGCTCATCATAACGCGCAGGTTTTTTATAGTTCATCGTCAGCGAAACCACCGGAAGCATAATGCCGTTTTCTTCCATCCATCGGTAGGATATACCTGTGTTGCGCAGCCATTCTACACGGCCCATTTCAAAAAACACGGCATAATTTCCGTGATAAACCACGCCCATCTGATCGGTCTCAGCATATCTGATTCGGGTTTGTGTTAGGTGTTCTCTCATAGTTCAAAAAGCATGCTGACTATCTCAAACAGCAGTCAGATATTCTGTATTTTTTAAATGCTTAGTAGGCTCTTTCGTTGCTGCCTTCATAAAAGTTGATAAAAGCTTGGTTTACCACTCTATTACCACCAGGAGTGGGATAGTCTCCAGTGAAATACCAGTCGCCAAGGTTCTCAGGACAGGCGATATGAAGGTTTTCTACAGTTTGGAAAATCACTTTTAATTCTGATTTCAGGTTTTCAGGAGAAACCAGCTCGGCTATTTTATCTGAGATTTGTTCGTTGGTAAACGGAGCATAAATTTCTTTTACGTAATTGATTACCTCAGTGTCTTCAAGCTTTACTTGCGTCAGTGATTTCTGATAAACCTCTTCTATAATATGCAGCTGGTCAGTATCTTTGAGCAGTGCCAAGGCGGCTCTGAAAGCTACAAAATCGCCAAACTTAGCCATATCAATACCGTAGCAATCTGGATATCTGATTTGTGGAGCAGCCGATACCACTATGATTCTCTTTGGGTTAAGTCTATCTAAAATTTTGATGATGCTGGTTCTTAAGGTAGTTCCTCTGACGATACTGTCATCGATAATCACCAAGTTGTCTGTGGGCTTGACCACGCCATAAGTCACGTCATAGACGTGCGCTACCAAATCATTTCTGGAGTTGTCAGCAGTAATAAAGGTGCGCAACTTGGCATCTTTCACCGCAATTTTTTCTGTTCTAATTTTGACAGAAAGCAGTTCTTCTAGTTTCTCTTTGGTTAGCGTTTTGCGCTGTTGAAGGATTTCTTTGTTTTTGCGTTGGTTCAAGAAATCGTTGGCGGCTTCGCTCATCCCGTAAAAAGAAGTCTCCGCTGTGTTTGGGATATATGAAAACACGGTGTTGTCTGTATCGTTGTCAATGGCTTCTAAAACTTTTGGCAAGATGAGTTTTCCGAGTTCTTTGCGCTCTTGGTAAATCTGTGCATCACTTCCTCTAGAGAAATAAATACGCTCAAAACTACAGGCTTTTTTAGGGAGTGGCGTCATGATTTCTTCCTGATAAACGCTGCCGTCTTTTTTGATTATCAGCGCACTTCCCGGATCGATTTCTCGAATCTTTTCAAACGGCACATTAAAAGCAGTCTGAATTACGGGGCGTTCAGAAGTTACCACAACGATTTCGTCATCTTGATAGAAATACGCCGGTCTTATTCCCGCAGGATCTCTCAGCACAAAAGCATCGCCGTGCCCTAAAAGACCGGTCATCGTAAAGCCCCCGTCCCAAAACTTAGAAGCGCGCTTGAGAATTTTACCGATATTTATTCTCTTGGCAATCTCTGGAGAAGATTCCTTTTTGGTCATGCCTTCATTTTTACATTGCAAGTAGAGCTCATAGACTTCGTCATCTAAAAAATGGCCGATATTCTCCATCACGGTTACCGTATCGGTCATTTCTTTGGGGTGCATCCCCAGCTCGACCAAGTTGTCAAAGAGTGTTTTTACGTTAGTCAGGTTAAAGTTTCCTGCAATAATTAGGTTTCTGTGCATCCAGTTGTTCATCCTCAAAAAAGGGTGTACGTGCTCAATGCTGTTGCCCCCATAGGTTCCGTATCTTACGTGTCCTAAAAACAATTCGCCTATATACGGAATGTTCTCTTTTTGCCAAGCTACGTCATTTCTCTTTTCAGGATGCTCATCTAACGTAGCGTTGATGCGCTCATTCATTTGGGTAAAGATATCCTGAATGGGTTGTGGCTCGTTTGAGCGAATTCTTGAGATAAATCTATCGCCTGCAGCTACATCAAATTTGATGCTTGCCAGCCCTGCACCATCCTGACCTCTGTTGTGTTGTTTTTCCATCAAGAGATACATTTTCTCTACTCCATAAAAAGCAGAGCCGTATTTTTCTTGGTAGTACTCCAAGGGTTTCAGAAGTCTTAAAAGTGCAATTCCGCATTCGTGTTTTATAGCGTCGCTCATGGGTGTGTATGGTGTTTTTTTCAGACAAAAAAAGCCTCATAAAGAGGCTTGGAGTTTTATTTTTGTAACGATATGTCAAATTGTGTCAAGGATTTAAACTGTTGGAGTCTTCTGTAGATCTCCTCTCTGTTTAATTCTAACATGCGTTCAGTTCCGAATTTCTCTACGCAGAACGAAGCCAAGTTAGACCCAAAAATAATGGCGTTTTTCATATTCTCAAAAGAGATGTTTTCGCTTTGTGCGATATAACCTGTAAATCCTCCTGCAAAAGTATCTCCTGCTCCGGTTGGGTCAAATACTTCTTTAAGGGGTAGGGCAGGTGCAAAGAACACCTCGTCATTATTAAACAACAGTGCGCCGTGTTCTCCTTTTTTGATGACTACGTATTTTGGTCCCATTTGGTGAATTTTCTGAGCTGCTTTCACTAGAGAGTATTCTCCAGAGAGTTGGCGTGCTTCTTCGTCATTTATAGTGATGACATCGATGCGTTTGATTACTTCCATCAGTTCAGGCAGTGCGCAATCCATCCAGAAGTTCATCGTGTCTAATACGATGAGTTTTGGTTTTGTGGTCAACTGGTCAAGCACTTCCATTTGTGTGTTTGGGTGCAAGTTGCCCAGCATCACTACATCAGCATCTTTATAATATTCAGGAACTACGGGTTTGAAATCAGCCAATACGTTGAGTTGGGTGTCTAGTGTATCTCTAGAGTTCAAATCGTTGTGGTAACGTCCGCTCCAGAAGAAGGTTTTGCCTCCTTTTACAACTTCGATACCTGAGATATCAATGCCTCGATCAGTAAGTAAATCTAAGTATTCTTGCGGAAAATCTTCTCCCACCACAGATACAACTCCAATTTCTACATCAAAATTAGAGGCAGACAAGCCGATAAATGTTCCTGCTCCGCCTAAAATTTTATCGGTTTTCCCGAAAGGAGTTTCGATGGCGTCAAAAGCTACTGTACCTATAACCAAAAGTTTATTCATCTCTCACGTATTTAAGGTTGCAAATATACTCATTAAATAAAAACTCTCCAATCGATATCTGAAGTAGTTCTCAAAAAATATTTAGCTCATTTATAGCTTTCCTAGAACAGTATACGACACCTCTGTATATGGAGCTTATTCCAAGAGTTGTCTTGGTTGTTAAAAAGAGTTAAAGCTTGTTAATCAGCAGTTAAAAGCTTTTTTATAGTAAATGATATGTTTTAATTTTAGACTATAATTTTAAAAATGCTCATACAATGAAAAGAATTTCAAGTTTATTTTTGATTGCTTTGATGAGTGGAGGAATAACTCTAGGAGCATACAAAATGTTTTTTGAACATGCGTCATTTACACAAGATGGCATCACTACACTTGCAACACTTCCAGTTGCCAATTACCAAAATGTGGGCTTCACAGCTGAGGCGCCTGATTTTACTGAAGCAGCAGAACTTGCACTCAACTCGGTCGTACACGTCAAGAACGTGTCTTATAGACAAGTCAATGACCCTATGTTACAGTTCTTTTATGGCTACAGAGGCGGACAACAACAAGCTCAGGTAGGTACAGGTTCAGGCGTGATAATTTCTGCTGATGGTTATATAGTGACAAACAACCACGTGATTAATGGCGCTTCTGAGATTGAGATTACCCTTCACAACAAACAAGCTTACAAGGCAAAACTAATAGGTACAGATTCACAGTTAGATATCGCTCTTTTAAAAATTGATACGGATGATGATTTGTCCTATGCTGTTTTTGGCGATTCTGATGCGGTAAGAGTGGGTGAATGGGTGCTGGCAGTGGGAAATCCGTATAATTTAAACTCAACGGTTACCGCCGGGATCATCTCTGCCAAAGCTAGGAACGTCGGGCCTGCTCAAGGCAATAGCATTCAATCTTTTATTCAAACTGACGCTGTAGTCAATCCAGGTAATAGCGGTGGAGCACTAGTAAACACCAGGGGTGAGCTGATCGGAATCAATACTATGATTTCTTCGAATACGGGTTCATATGTGGGCTATTCATTTGCGGTTCCGTCTAATATTACCAGAAAAACCATTGAAGATATAATGGAGTTTGGCAATGTGCAGAAAGGAGTTCTGGGCGTAAAAGGAGGTGAGCTCAACCAAGCTGTTTCTGAAGAGTTGGGTATTCACCGCACCCAAGGATTTTATGTAAACGAAGTGACGCAAGGCACCGGAGCTGAAAAAGCGGGAGTTCAGAAAGGTGATATTATTATTAGAATTGACAACCAAGTCATCAATTCTTTTGCGGAGCTCACCGGCTATATCAATACCAAACGCCCGGATGATGTGGTGAATGTCTATGTGGTAAGAAAGTCTAAAGAATTTAAAATTCCAGTGAAACTCACCAAATCAGAATTGCTGGCGGCTGAGTTTTTTGGGATGGAAGTAGAGAACCTCTCTGCAGCAGAAAAGAAACAATTCGGTCTTGACTTTGGCGCAAAAATAAAAGATGCCAAAGACTATGATGCAGATTTCAAGGGCAAAATAATCTTGTCTGTCAACGGGGTGAAAATTACTGACGTGCAGCATATTCCGGATATATTGGCCAGAAAAAATCCTAATGCACCTACGCGCATTAAGCTGATGAATCAGAAGGGCGAAGTAGAAAGATATATTATTAGATAAGCTAACTCTAGATTGTCCCGTCCTAAATAATCGATACAGATTATTAGACAAAAATAATTAAATTAAACACTTGCAAAAACGTTTTTGCAAGTGTTTTTTCTTTTATAGGTTCTCATTGCTATTTTATTTTGTTGGTGCATTTGGTTTGGTGTG
>DATJBW010000018.1:0-416327 GCA_035515135.1 Flavobacterium sp. | reverse complement strand
TTTTTAGAGCTTCTTATATAAATCAAACTACATATTTAGCTTGAAGAACAACCTCGCTTAAAAAGCATTTATACAAGTAAGGAAGTAGAATAATCTTATGAAAAAGAGGTGAAAAGAGGTTTATTCACAGCCTGACGGTTTGCAGATTTGCGATGGGCGGGCTTTTTACCACAAAGGTTTATTCGCAGCTCAAAACTTTCGGCTACCACTAAACTGTCTGCGGAGCACGAAACCCCGCCTATTGCAAATGTGCTGTTAGCAGTAGTGCTTTTAGTCCTCAATTCTTTGGTATTTAAGTGTGTTCGTATTGTCATAAATGGATACAAATAATCTTGTCGGAAAGCTGTCAATGTTTGTATATGTTTCTCTTGAATAAAAATCCGGGTATCTAAAATTGAATATTTTACCACTTGTTCCAAATTGCTCAGTGTCGGTGTCATTAGCCAGTTCTTGTTCATTTGCAAATGATTTAAAGTTTGCAGAATTTTTAATTTCACTAATTATTCGGTCTTTGTCCTTTTGCGTGATTTGAATTTCTGTTTCTTGTATTCTCTCTGGCATTCCTGTCACGTTGTTATTTTTTATTTCAAAGTCGTCTTTTAGCTCAATGTTTATATACTTTAAGTCTGAAACGATGTCTTTTTTTGATATACTCAATTCGTCAATTGTGTTGGTCAACAATACAAAGATGACCAACAAGAGCATAACAACTGAAACTGCAAGTCCAATTTTAGATTTTTTCTTTCTTGAATATATAAGTAGTACAATTCCCGCAAGGGAAAAAATAATTAATAATAATAAACCAATTAATAGTCCGACTCCCATAGTTTCAAATCTTATTTGCTATTCGTTGTCAATTTTAGTTCGTCTGTGTCAAGTTAGCACGTCCCCCAGCATTACTGCTAACTAATAAATATCCACAAGTTTATACAACTTTTCTTTAATTATGAAATTTTCATTCCGTTTTGTTGCTATTCTTTTTGTCAGCCCTGCTGCTAGGTAGTATTTGGATGGGTATGTCTATTGTGTTTTGCAAAAGGACTGTGCACAAGTGTTATTTAATTTTTAAACAAGCAGACTGTTCTACGTTATCAGAATAGTATGTCAGCGCATAAAAAAAGTAGCAAGACTTGAGTGTCTTGCTACTTTTTTTGAATATATCTGTTATGCTGTTTGCTTAAAGCGGAATGTTTCCGTGTTTGCGCTTAGGCAGCACGACTTCTTTGTTTTTGAGCATGGCAAAGGTTTTTAAGAGCTTCTTGCGGGTTTCGTTAGGCAAGATGACCTCGTCAATGAAACCTCGTTGTGCGGCTCTGTAGGGCGTGGCAAACTTGCGTGCGTATTCCTCTTCTTTCTCTAAGAGTTTAGCAGCTGGGTCAGCGGCTTCAGCGATTTCTTTTTTGAAGATGATCTCTGAGGCTCCTTTAGCTCCCATCACTGCAATCTCAGCAGAAGGCCAAGCGTAGTTCATATCTGCTCCGATGTGTTTAGAGTTCATCACGTCATAGGCACCTCCGTAGGCTTTACGCGTAATTACGGTCACCTTTGGCACGGTGGCTTCAGATAGCGCATACAGTAGTTTGGCACCGTGCACGATGATTCCGTTCCACTCTTGGTCTGTACCGGGCAAGAAGCCAGGAACGTCAACCAATACGAGTAGCGGAATGTTAAAGGCATCACAGAAACGGGTAAAACGCGCCGCTTTTGTAGAGCTGTTTACGTCTAGACATCCGGCTAAGAACATGGGGTTATTGGCTACAATTCCGATGTTTCTTCCGCCTAAGCGCGCAAAACCTACCACGATATTCTCAGCGAAGTTTTTGTGAATTTCAAAGAACGAATCTTCGTCAATCAGGTTGTTGATGACGTCTTTCATATCATAAGGCTTGTTGGCACTATCGGGGATGATGCTGTCTAGCGCCAGCCTGATTTCGTCAGTGGGCGTATAGGGCAAGTTATGAGGGAGTTCAGTGTTGTTCTGAGGCAAGTACGACAAGAGTTTCTTAACGTCTTCTAAGCATTCTACGTCATTGGCAGAGGTGGTATGCGCCACACCTGATTTGGTCGAGTGGGTCGAAGCACCGCCCAGCTCTTCTGCCGTTACAGTTTCGTTAGTCACTGTTTTCACTACGTTAGGACCGGTGACGAACATATAAGAAGTGTTCTCAACCATCATCGTAAAGTCTGTCATCGCAGGCGAGTAAACGGCTCCACCGGCACAAGGGCCCATAATGGCAGAGATTTGTGGAATCACTCCTGACGACTGTACGTTGCGGTAAAAGATATCGGCATAACCACCCAAGGAGCGCACACCCTCTTGTATTCTGGCACCACCCGAATCGTTTAGTCCAATCATTGGCGCACCTACTTTGAGCGCCATATCCATCACTTTACATATTTTCTCGGCGTGGGTCTCAGAGAGCGAACCTCCGAAAACAGTAAAGTCTTGTGCAAAGACATAGACTAAGCGTCCGTTGATGGTTCCGTAACCCGTGATGACGCCGTCGCCTAGATAGACCTCTTTGTCCATACCAAAGTCTTTGGTGCGGTGGGTGACAAACATTCCGATTTCTTCAAACGAACCTTCGTCAAGTAAATATTCAACGCGCTCACGTGCAAAGAGTTTCTTTTTGGCGTGTTGTGCGTCTATTCTCTTTTGACCTCCACCTAGAGCGGCTTCGGCTTTTTTGGTTTCTAATACTTTTAATTTGGTATCCATATTTTTATGCTTTCAATATACCTGCTCAGTCTTTCTAGAAAAGCGCAAAGCGGTAGGGTGAATGATCTTTTAGTGGGGAAGTCTAACGGTGTTTTTGTCTGCTAGGTAGTGTTTGAATGCTACGAGTGCGGCAATTTCTGCCTCTTCAGCCATTTCTGCTTTTAGCAATTCAGCGTTGTAGTAGTTCTTTACGAAGTGGGTGTCAAAATTCCCGCTTCTGAAAGCCTCGTGTTCAAAAACAAACTTACCGAAAGCTAGGGTAGTAAAAATACCTTCTACTTTGTAGTCTTCTATGGCTTTGAGCATAAGCTGTAGCGCTTCGTCTCTGTCTTTTCCGTATGTGATGAGCTTTGCCAGCATTGGGTCGTAATAAATCGGAACATCCATTCCTTGTTCTATTCCGTTGTCCACACGAATTCCTTTTCCTTCCGGAATTTGATAAACCGACAAATGTCCGATACTCGGTAAAAAGTCACTCATCGGATCTTCCGCATACACACGAAGTTCTAAAGCGTGTCCTTTAATCGTTAAATTTTCCTGCTTGATTGGTAAAACTTCGCCCCTTGCCACTCGGATTTGCATTTCAACCAAATCAATTCCTGTAATCATTTCAGTTACAGGATGTTCCACCTGCAAACGGGTATTCATTTCGAGAAAATAGAAATTTTTGTTTTCGTCTAACAAAAACTCAACCGTTCCTGCTCCGACATAATCACAAGCTTTGGCTACTTTGACGGCTGCTTCTCCCATTGCCTGACGGATTTCGGGAGTAAGTACAGCAGAAGGTGCTTCTTCAACCACTTTTTGGTGTCTTCTCTGAACGCTACATTCTCTTTCAAAAAGATGTACTACGTTTCCGTGAGTGTCTGCCATCACTTGTATTTCGATATGTCGTGGCGAACCTACATACTTCTCAATAAATACAGACCCATCTCCGAAAGCTGATGTAGCCTCAGAGATAGCTCTTTGCATTTGTGTTTCGAATTCTTGGTCGTTTTCCACTACTCTCATTCCTTTTCCACCTCCACCAGCAGAGGCTTTAATCAGAATTGGGTACCCGATTTCTTGGGCTACTTGCTTGGCTTCAGCCACATCTGTAATGGCGTGGTCTAGACCCGGAACCATCGGGATGTCATAGGCCTTCACGGCATCTTTGGCGGCTAATTTACTACCCATAATGCGTATGGCTTTTGAGCGCGGGCCTATAAAGATAATGCCGTTTTGTTCTGCTTTCTCAGCAAAATCAGCATTTTCAGACAAGAAACCATAGCCGGGATGCACGGCATCGACACCGAGCTCTTTACAGACCTCGATGATTTTATCTCCCAAGAGATAAGATTGGTTTGAGGGCGCTTCACCGATTAAGACCGCCTCATCAGCGAACTTTACGTGAGGTGCATTTCTATCTGCTGTAGAATACACAGCTACGGTTTTGATTCCCATTTTTTGAGCTGTTTGCATCACTCTGATGGCAATTTCTCCTCTATTGGCAACTAATATTTTTTTCATATCTAACTAAATTCAAGTATAGCTCTGCCTATGGCGTTATACTTCTATTTTGGTGTAATCTATTTATTTGAATCGACAGCTGTGGTTATTCAAACTCAATAAGCAATTGTCCTTTTTCTACGGCTTGTCCTTTGTCGATAGCTACTGATTTGATGATTCCAGCTCTAGGGGAAGTGAGTATGTTTTCCATTTTCATCGCCTCGAGTATCAACAGGTCGTCGCCTTCTTGAACTTCTTGTCCCACATTGACATTGATCTCTAGTACGAGTCCTGGCATAGGTGCTTTGATGGCGTTTACTTGTTTAGTAGCGCCTACCTCAAAGCCCATTTCTTTAATGCGTTGGTCAAGTAGGCTGGCGATATCCACTTCATAGGTGTTTCCGTTGACTTTTACAGTGTATTTTTTGGCTAAGAAATCAGCGGCCGTCACTTCGGCTTTGTGTGAATGGTGTTCTTTAAGTATGTGATATACAGATTCTTCGATTGCGATAGCGTCTAGCTTTTTGATGGCGTCATCGTTCAGATCAAAAGTTTCGGTTTTGTTGACCGTTGCTTTATAGTTATTCATAATAATCAGTATGTGGTTTAAAAAAGGTAAAAATATAAAAATATACCGAACCTAGCTTGGAGTTTGCCGAATAAATTGTGGTTGGCAAGTGCTGCTTAACAAAAACCACAAAGTCTTTTTAGATAGTAGTAGAAATGTCTATTTTTGTTTTTGTATGAGTCTAAACCACAATCATGAGTAATCTTCTGAAAACGCCTATTGCATACTTAAAGGGAATTGGTCCGCAACGGGCAGAATTGCTCCAAAAGGAATTGGGCATTTTTGTTTATGAAGATTTGCTGCAGCTTTTTCCGAATAGGTATATCGATAGGACAAAGTATTACGAAATCAATCAATTACATCCTTCACTTAATGCAGAGGTTCAGATTGTCGGGCGGATTGTTCACCTTAAAGTTGTCGAACAAAAAAGAGGAAAACGCTTGGTGGCGACTTTTGCTGATACTACCGGACAGATGGATTTGGTTTGGTTTCAGGGCTATAAATGGATTAGAGAAAGCCTGAAAATCAACGAGCCTTATGTGATATTTGGCAAGATAAACTTCATCAGCGGCAGCTTTTCTATGCCACATCCTGAGATGGATTTACTTGCAGAGCACAAACAAAACCTAAAAACGGCTATGCAACCGGTGTATCCGTCTACAGAAACGCTTACTAAAAAAGGAATTTCATCTCGAGTGCTGCACAAATGCATGCAGCAACTTTACTTAGAAACAGGCAATTTGATTGTCGAGGTTTTTCCGCCATCGCTTGTGCAGCAGTATAAGTTTATGTCTAAGCAAGAGGCTTTTTTTAATATACATTTCCCCCAAAGTCAAGAGCAACTCGCCAAGGCGCAGTTTAGGCTGAAGTTTGAAGAGTTGTTTTTTATTCAGTTGCAACTCATTACGCAGAACTTGATTCGCAAGAACAAAATCAAAGGCCACCCTTTTGGCCAAGTAGGTGATTATTTTAATTCTTTTTATAAAGACCACTTGCCTTTTGAGCTGACAGATGCTCAGAAACGCGTGATCAAAGAAATCAGAAATGATTTGGGCAGCAATGCGCAAATGAATCGGTTGTTGCAAGGTGATGTGGGTTCAGGCAAGACCATAGTGGCGTTTATGAGTATGTTACTGGCTTTGGACAACGGTTTTCAAGCTTGTATTATGGCGCCGACAGAAATATTGGCGAATCAGCATTATGAGAGCATTTTAGAGTTTTCTGAAAAGATAAACCTCAACGTAAAACTGCTTACGGGATCTAAAAAAATAGCCGAACGCAGGATTATTCACCGTGAATTAGAAGAGGGGAGCCTGCAGATTCTCATCGGTACGCACGCACTTTTAGAAGATAAAGTAAAGTTCAAAAACTTAGGACTTGCCATCATTGACGAACAACACCGTTTTGGGGTAGAACAGCGCTCAAAGTTATGGAAGAAAAACACTATACCGCCCCATATACTGGTGATGACCGCTACGCCTATCCCTAGAACACTGGCGATGAGCCTGTATGGAGACTTAGATATATCAGTGATTGACGAGCTGCCGAAAGGAAGAAAACCAATCATTACCTCACATCGATTTGATAATTCTAGACTCAGTGTTTGGAAGTTTATCAGGGATGAGATCGAGAAAGGACGACAGATATATGTGGTTTTTCCGCTTATTCAAGAATCTGAATCTATGGATTTTAAAGATTTGGAAGATGGCTATGAAGCCTTGTCCAGAGATTTTCCGTTGCCCAAATACAGCATAAGCGTGGTGCACGGAAAAATGAAAGCAGAAGAAAAAGAATTTGCGATGAAACTCTTTGCTGACGGAAAAACTGATATAATGGTCGCCACAACGGTTATTGAAGTAGGAGTGAACGTTCCGAATGCCAGTGTGATGATTATCGAAAGCGCTGAGCGCTTTGGGCTGTCACAACTACACCAGTTAAGAGGACGCGTGGGTAGAGGCGCTGAGCAGAGTTATTGCATATTGATGACCTCGCACAAACTCTCAAATGACAGCAAGACCCGAATGGAAACTATGGTTGCTACTAATGATGGTTTTGAAATTGCCGAAGTAGACCTCAAGCTCAGAGGTCCTGGAGACTTAATGGGCACCCAACAAAGCGGTATTCTAAACCTCAGAATCGCTGATTTGGTCAAAGACAGAGAGATACTATCGTTGGCAAGAGCGGCTGCTTTTGAGTTGTTGCGCAAAGATGCGCCGATGCTTATGCCTGAAAACCAAAAATTGAGGGCTGCTTTTATAGAGTTGACCAAAAAGAAAAATATCTGGAACTTTATCAGTTAGTCTTTCTTATACCACGCCAAACAATGTTTAAAAAAATCATCAGTTATTTATTCCCCATAAACATCTATACAAAAACGTCTAGCATAAGTAAGACGATAGAAGTCACGCTGCACAATGGCGAACTGGTGCTGGATGCCAATTCTGTCAATTACTCTTACGGCAGCTTGCAAAGGGCTTTGCGAGTAGGACTGAAGCAAATAGGATTTGAACGCATTCAAGACATGAATGATATTCTGGTTTTAGGTGTGGCAGGAGGTAGCGTGATCAAAACTTTGGTAGATGAAATAGGCTATAAAGGTCAGATCAAAGGAGTGGAGCTTGACCCTGAAATCATCGCTGTTGCTCATAGGTACTTTGGTCTGGACAACATCTCAACTCTAGAAATAGTCATTGCCGATGCAAAAGAATTTGTACAGAAAGAAACCCAAACCTATGACCTGATTATCATCGATGTTTTTGAAGACCATGTGATGCCTGGTTTTTTATTTCAGCACGCATTCGCAGATAAAGTCTTGGATTTACTGTTACCCCACGGCAGTATACTTTTTAATACCTTAAATAACTCTTCAGAAGACCAACAGCGGAATGAAGTTTATAAAGAACTCTTTGATTTGTCTCAGGTCAAAATCACGACACTTACAGGCATTGAAGGACAGAATGAGTTGCTAGTTATCAGCAAAAAGAGCTAGTAGGCTAAATTGCTGATTTTTCTGTGAGCACCTATAATTAAAGAGCAGAAGTAGAACCACCATAAATTATTTTGTTTACATTTGTGTAAATGTTAATATAAATATAAAATGAAAAAGATACTTATACTTTCCGTTTTTTATATGGTTTCACAATTCTCTTATGCTCAGAATTTTGAAACTATTTTGCTTGCGGGTGAAGACGCGAGCAAATTGACACAAAACTATACAGAGCCTGTGGTCAAAGGACTGATGTATAATTTGAACTCAGGTTGGTATACAACTGCCAAAACGCACAGTAAGTTTGGATTTGATTTTACTATCAATCCGTCTGCATCCTTTGTACCTTCATCTGCTCAAAACTTTAATTTTAATCCTGCTGATTATAAATACGTTACTTTGCCTAATGGCGAAACACAAATCAATACGATTATGAGTGATGCTGAGCAGGGTACGCAAATCAGAGTGGCCATTCCGGATGAGGATGGCAAGATGCTCATCGGTAACTTTGAGATGCCTAAGGGAATCGGTAAAGACCTGCCGATGAATGCCGTGCCACTGCCCATGGTTCAGCTTGGGTTTGGGCTACCTACAAGAACTGATCTAAAGCTTAGATTTGTGCCAAATATGAAATTTGGTACTGATCTGAAAACAGGATTATTCGGAATCGGACTACAACACGACCTTACGCAGTACTTCAAAATAAACAATCAGTTTTTGAGTATCTCTGTTCTTGCTGCCTATACTACGGCTACAACTACCTATGATATTGAAAATGAGACAGGCAATACTAGCGTTACAGTACAAAACGGTGAAGCCGAGTTTAAGATTGATACCTGGACTGTTCAGGCCTTAGCCTCGATGGATCTAAAATTCGCCACTTTTTATGGCGGATTGGGTTACAACAACGGAAATGCCACGATGAAGATGAAAGGTGATTATGCCATTACTTACCAGAAAGAAGGACAACCGGATATTAAATACGTAAAAGACCCTATCTCTATGAGCTATGAGGCCAACGGGATGAGAGGAACTCTAGGTGCCCGATTGAACTTAGGTTTCTTTAAGATCTTTGCTGATTATACCTTCCAGGAATATAATACCGCATCAGCAGGAATTGCTTTTAGTTTTAGATAAGTACAACCAAAAATTTACCAAAAAGCCGTCTCAAATATATTTTAAGACGGCTTTTTGGTTTTTAGTGGAGATCTAATCTAATCTTCTTCTCCTTTGTTTTTCAGTGCCATAAGTAGGGTATAGGCACCTTGTTGTACGATTTTCTTGTTTTTTAGTTTTTCTGGACTGTTGATGCTTGTCCATCCGTTGCCGGTATTGCCAGCTTCGACAGCGATCATCTCAAATGTGTTGTTATCCAAAGCAATAAACACATAGTTAGCACCTTCAAAAGTCTGTACACAGTCTTCTGGCAAGGCTTGGCTGTGGTCATCGGGTACTTCTATTTCTGCATTCATATACATTCCGGGTAGCAATTCAGGGTGGTAGGTATCAAAGATGCTATAGGTCACAAGGGTTCTTTCGCTGGTAATTGCCTTGCCCACCAAAACCACTTTTCCGCTGTATTTCTCTGTCGGATTAGTATTAGAATAGGCAATGATGGGTTGTTCTGTCTTTATTTTTCCCCAATCTTTTTCGAAGACTTTTATATTTAAATGCATATCCTTGGGGTTTACGAGTTCAAACAACACCTCTGCAGGCGATACATACTTTCCGATGTTGGCATTTACAGCAGTGACATATCCTTCAAAAGGCGCATAGATGGTGATGGTTCTGCTTATTTTGCCTGGCGATAAACTATTGGGGTTGATGTGCAGCAATCGCAGCTTTTCTTCTAAAGCTTCCTTTAATAGAAGTAGGCTTTGATAATCAGACATGGCTTGTTGATAGACCTTATCACTACTCGCTTTGCTCAGGTTTAATTCTTTCTGACGCTGATATTCAAAGGTTGCATTTTGCAGTTGTGCTTTGGCAGTCAAATAATCTTGTTGAAGTTGTATGTATTGGTGATCTTCTAATACTGCCAATACTTCTCCTTTTTTGAAGTACATGCCGGGCATCAGTTTGGTCGATTTTAAATATCCGCCCATTGCCACACTTACAGAGACTAAGTTCTGCGGAGGTAGCTCTATCACACCGTTTAGCCTAATGGTCTGAATTATTGATTTTTCTTGCAACTCGGTGGTGCTTAGCTCAAACGAAGCCAATTGTTTATCTGATAATTTGAGCAAGGTCTCTGACTCTGCATGTGTGTTTTGCTCTGTTTGTTCTTTGTTTGAACAGCCTGAAATGAGGAGTAAACCGAGTAATAAATATATGTTTTTCATAGCTATTTTATTTTGAAATAAGGTATTGTATATGAATGGCATTTTGGTTGAGTTGCATCACTGCATCAAAATAATCATTTTGAATCTGGAAGGCTTGGTTGTTGAGCATCACCCATTCTAGATAATTGATTTGTCCGTTCAGAAATTGCTGTTCAGCCGTTTTAAAAATCAGTGTGGCTCGTGGTAATTGCTTGGTTTTATAGCGCTCTACAATTTGTATTTGCAGCTGATAAGTGCTTAGAGCAACTTGATAATCTGTTTTCCACTGTGCTTTTTTGATTGCTAACTCATTCTGGGTATAGCCCAATTTTTGTTGTTCTACCCTAATCTGCGCCTTTTGATTACCCGAGAACAACGGAATATCAATTCCCGCCATCACAGCGCTAAATCGGTTGTCGTTGATATCTATAAAGCTTTGGTTAGCATAGCCAATCGAGAAGTTGGGCAGTAGTTTTGACTTTTCGAGTTTGAGCTGTTGTTTAGCGCGTTCAAATTCCTGCGCAGCTAGTTGTATAGAGGGATGAGCTGCTGCAGTGCTGCTGCTTTCTAAGAACGCTATTTTCAGTATACTATCTTCAGCTATGGGTTCATATCGAATGTCTGAATTGAGCAATAACTGCAACTGGATTTTAGACAGCTCAATTTCGTTCTCTAGCATCGCAAGTTGTATGTTTAGATTATCGTGCTGCAGCTCAGCTGAGGTAATCTCCATACTATTAGACTCCCCTTTATCAAACCGAATCTGCGCTTTTTCTAAAAAACCTGTAAACAAACTATCCGTTTTCTTGAGGATGCGCTCTTTTTCTCTAAGCACCAAGATGTGATAAAACAACTGACTCATTGATTTTTTGAGCTCAACTTTGTTGTGTTCTTTTTCTATAACAGCCGTATGCCATTCTTGTGCTAATAGTTTTTTCTGATTGCTATACACCGTAGGAAAGCTAAAGGATTGTGAGATGTCAAACTTAGTATCAGAGGTCGCACTGTTTAGCTGCCCTGTTTCTATACTAAAAGAGGTGTGCGGCAGGTTAAAATAAGTGGCTTTTCGTTTGGCATAATACTCAGTGAGTAGCTCACTGCTCTTGAGGCTTAGGTTGTTTTGCTCAGCCATCTCAAAAGCTTTTTCTAGGGTAATTGTCTGTGCAAACACTGGAATTTGTATCGCTAGAAAGGCTAGGAGTACCAGTGCTTTTTTAGGTGTTTTCATTTTAGTGAATTTTATTTTTTCGAATAAAATATAGAATACTGGCAAGACTAAAAGGGTTAAAAAAGTAGCCAGCAACAACCCTCCGATAACCACAGTGGCTAGTGGTCGTTGTACTTCTGCTCCAGCACCTTTGCTGATTGCCATGGGCAAGAAGCCGAGCGAAGCTACAAGCGCCGTCATCAGTACTGGGCGAATTCTGGTTTTGGTTCCGTTAAGCACAACTCTTCGCAGGTCAGTTTCTCCCGCTTCTCTGAGTCGCGTATATTCTGCGATAAGCACAATTCCGTTGAGCACGGCTACGCCAAATAAAGCGATAAATCCTACGCCAGCACTAATGCTAAAAGGCAATCCCCTTAGGGCGAGAAAGAAAATCCCTCCAATGGCAGAAAGCGGAATGGCTGTATAGATGAGCAAACTCTTCTTTATCGAATGGAAGGCAAAATACAACAATACAAAAATCAACACTAAAGACATCGGCACGGCAATCATCAGACGGCTTTTGGCTTGGTTTAGATTTTCAAAAGCACCGCCGTAAGTGGCGTAGTAGCCTGGAGAAAACTTGAGTTGGTTCTCTACTTTGGTCTGTAGTTCTTCAACGATACTCTGCACATCACGACCTTTGACGTTAAAACCCACTACAATTCTCCTCTTAGAATCCTCGCGCTGGATTTGTGCCGGACCATCTATAATAGCCACGTCAGCCAATTCGTATAGCGGAATTTGTAGGCCTCGATCTGTAGGGATGAGTAGGCTTCTGATATCTTCAATGTTTTTGCGTTGTTGCTGATCAAGGCGCAAGACCAAATCAAATTGCTTTTCGCCTTCATAGACCTTGCCCGCGCTCTGTCCTGCAAATGCGGTATTCACGATGTTGTTGATATCAGCGATGTTGAGTCCGTATTGCGCTATTTTTGACCTATTGAAATTCACCACAATTTGAGGCAGTCCTGTCACGGTTTCGACATAGATTTCTTCAGCTCCTTTGACGGTTTTGATAATTTCTTCAAAACGATGGGCATATTGGGTAAGGCTATCGAGGTTTTCTCCAAAAATCTTACAGACAACATCTTGTTTGGCACCTGTCATGAGTTCGTTAAAGCGCATTTGTACAGGAAACTGAAAACCAGTGCTAATTCCCGGAACGGCTTCGAGTGATTTACTCATTTTATCAGCTAGCTCTGGAAAGGTTTTGGCAGACGTCCACTGTTTTTTATCTTTTAGAATCACCATCATATCACTGGCTTCCATGGGCATAGGGTCAGTAGGTACTTCTCCACTTCCAATTTTGGTGACTACTTTTTCTACTTCTGGATATTCTGTAAGGAGTACATGGGCTGCTTTATTGGTGTATTCGATAGTAGTTTGAAGATTACTCCCAACTAATACTTGGGTGTCAATGGCAAAGTCTCCTTCTTCTAGCGCAGGAATAAATTCGCCCCCTAATCCAGACATGACAACCATAGCAAGTGCAAAGAGCGATAGGGTAGTAGCGATTACTATTTTAGGGAATTCTAAAACTCTGATAAGCATTTTCTGGTGAATGTTTTCTAGTTTCTGAATCATTCTATCTGAGAAATTGGCTTTGACTTTCTTCTTTTTGCTCAATACCAAAGAGCTCATCATTGGGATATAGGTAAGCGATAGTATAAAAGCACCGATAAGCGCAAAAGAAACAGTCTGCGCCATGGGCTTAAACATCTTTCCTTCAATGCCTTGTAAGGTGAAAATTGGCAAGTAGACAATTAGGATAATAATTTGTCCAAACACGGCACTGTTGATCATTTTGGTAGCAGAAGAGCTCACTTCTTGGTCCATTTCGCTTTGAGTGATTTTCTGTAGCACAGAGAAGCGCTTGCCGCGATGGAGTTGGAACAACACCGCTTCGACCACAATAATAGCTCCGTCGACAATCAGCCCGAAGTCTAAAGCGCCTAAACTCATCAGGTTACCGCTGACGCCAAATAAATTCATCATAATAATAGCAAATAGCATCGATAGCGGAATCACAGAAGCCACTAAAAAACCCGCTCTGAAATCTCCTAAAAACAAAACCAAGATAAAGAGTACGATGAGTGCTCCTTCTGATAGGTTAGTTTCGATAGTTCTAATGGCATTGTTTACCATTTTGGTTCGGTCTAAAAAGGGCTCGATAAGCACGCCTTTGGGCAGTGTTTTCTGGATGTTTTCGATGCGTTCTTTGACATCTTTGATGACGTCATTGCTGTTGGCACCTTTGAGCATCATCACGATAGCACCGGCTACTTCGCCTTGGTCATTATACGTCATAGCGCCATATCTTGTGGCATGACCAGTTTTGATCGTGGCTATATCTTTTAGAAATATCGGAACGCCCTCTAGAGTAGATTTTACGGCAATATTCTCGATATCTTCTTTGTTGCCGATGAGTCCTTCACTGCGAATGTATAAAACCGTTGGGCCTTTTTCGATATAGGCGCCACCTGTATTTTGGTTGTTGTTTTCTAGCGCTGTAAAGACATCATTAAGATTCAGATCGTGTGCTTGGAGTTTATTGGAATTGACCTCAACTTCGTATTGTTTGAGTTTTCCGCCAAAGCTACTCACCTCGGCCACACCTTTGACTCCGAGTAGTTGTCGACGGATAATCCAATCTTGAATGCTGCGCAGTTCAGTAATGTCATATTGGTCTTCATAGCCTTTTTCAGGACGCACCACATATTGGTAGATTTCGCCAAGGCCAGTAGAAATAGGCCCGAGTTCTGGCGTTCCTACACCTTTTGGGATTTCTTTCTGAACGGTCTGAAGGCGTTCAGTCACTTGTTGTCTTGCCCAATACAGATCAGTTTTTTCGTCGAATACAATAGTGACCAGTGAGAGTCCGAAACGAGAAAAACTTCTGATTTCTTCTATACCGCTGATATTGCTGTTGGCTTGTTCGATCGGGAAGGTGACCAGGCGCTCAATATCGGTTGCACCTAAAGAGGGGGCAACAGTGATGATTTGCACCTGATTGTCTGTAATATCGGGCACGGCATCAATAGGGAGTTTAGTGGCTTCGTAACTACCAATTAGAATAAGCGCAAGTGTAAGCAACGCAACAATAAGTTTGTTACGGACGGAAAAATCAATGATTCTATGTAACATGATTTTATTTTATTAATCGATTGAAAATTAGAGTTTTAAAAACTAATAAATAGAGTTTAGAACGCTGTAAATAAAAATTCAGATGGATTAACAGGTTTTAGGAGGTTGCCAAATAGAAGACAAGTAGTTGTTTTCTAGGCATTGGTCATTTGAAAAAGTAGATTTGAGTTTGGTATTCACCTCAATGGTGTTTTGGGGTAGCATAACAAAAGGACAAGGGGATACAAAAACGATGCTAACCCCGTGTGAACCACTGAAAGGGAGTTCGTTATGCGTGTCTGCTTCTTTGTCGTGGTGGTGATCGGGTAGTTGGTTGTTGTAGTGTAGATTTAAGAAATCAATAAATGAGATGTCAGGATTGTGTTCTTTATGCTCTTTGAAGTGGGTAATCAAGACTGGAATTCGCAATAGCTCAGCCAGCTCCGTTGTTGAAAACAAGAAGAGTGAAATAAAGAATATGACTAGTATCTTTCTCATTGACACAAAGATAGGTTTTTGTATTCAGTATTTTAAACTTTTAGATGTAAACCAATCCTAAACCTGATAATTTAGATTCATTATTCTCCGCCAATCATCTTTGAGACAATTCCTTTTTTGGACGAATATTCCGCAATTAGAATTCCCGCAAAATGCAATACGACAAAAATAGGGAACCAATATAAACCCAATTTATGGATGCTTTCTATAGTATCTTTTGATGCGGCGAAGAAGCCTTTTTCTATACAAATTCCAGTAACCGCAGAAATAAACACAAACACATAAAAATAGACATATGTGAGACCCTGCAAGCGTTCTTTAAGCGGCAGTGAGGCTGCAAACGGATTTGGAAAACGGATTCCCTTCACTAGCATATAGAGTATGCGAATGACAAAAGAAATTATCATGACTTTTGCAAAGATTTCGTGCCATTCCCACATCGGAGCGCGTATGGCTTTGGCAATAGTTGTCATTTGCTCTTTGGGCAGTGTAGCACCCACTTCACTTTCTATAATCTCTACTATATGATGTTTGTTCATCCAATTCATTCTCAAAAAACCGGTTATAAACAATACGGGCATAGCAAGTGCCATAGCCCAATGCAACATGCGATGTAGCGGTGTGAATTTTAGATTGTTTTTCATGGATTGAGGGTGGTTTATTATAATTTCAGTTGTATATGATGGTATTGTAAATCAAAGATAGCAATATTAAAGATACATGAATTTTTTGGGTGGTATCGACATTTGCTAAGAGATATACTTTCTACTTTAGTATATAGTAGAATCTAGTTTTAATTATTATTAAAGACAATAGGAGTTCTATAGTTGTTTAGTCATAAAGCGTTTAGCTATCTAAGCTCAAAGAAATTAGGGGCTATCAGGTTTTTGTGAAAGCTTTGATAATTATTTTTTGATTATATTTGTAATCGCTTCAAATAAAAAAAGAATGGGATTAGTTTCTGCTAAAGAAATTGCTAAGGTCTTAAAGGTAGATAAGTTCGGATTTGTGGGTACATTTCTGGGATGGTCGCTATTAAAATCACTCAGAATTTCAACTATAAATAAGGTATATGATAGAAATAAACACCTGGAGGGCGTTGCATTTCTAAATGCCATACTTGAGGATCTTCAGATAAAATTTGACATTCCAGAAGAGGACTTCAAGAGAATTCCGAAAGATGGTGCCTATATCACTATTTCTAATCATCCGTTGGGCGGAATTGACGGTATTCTGCTTTTGAAGCTAATGGTCGAACGCAATCCTGATTATAAAATTATAGCCAATTTCTTGCTACACAGAATTGAGCCACTGAAACCTTATGTGATGCCAGTGAATCCGTTTGAGGATCACAAAGACAAACAATCAAGCGTTGCCGGAATCAAAGAAACCTTATTGCATCTGAGTCAGAACAAACCCTTGGGGATTTTTCCTGCGGGAGAAGTATCTACTTTTAAAGATGACAATTTGATTATTGATAAAGACTGGGAAGAAGGAGCCATCAAAATCATTAAAAAAGCACAAGTTCCGGTGGTTCCGATTTATTTTCATGCCAAGAACAGCCCGCTTTTTTATATGCTATCAAAACTGAGCGGCACACTTAGAACGGCTAAATTACCTTCAGAATTATTGACTCAGAAAAACCGAACTATTAAGATTAGAATCGGTAAGCCCATAAGTGTGGCAGAACAAAATGAATATGCAAGCACTGAAGACTTTGGCGCATTCTTGCGAAAGAAAACCTATATGCTGTCTAATGCCTTTATGAAGACTAACGCAAAGATTCTGAATACACAGCACTTTATGCTAAAGTCACCTAAAGCCCCAAAGGAAATTGTAAAAGCAGCTAATCACGATAAGATTGTTGCAGAGGTAGATTGGTTAAGAGAAAATGAAGGCAGACTCTTGCACAGCAAGAACTATGAAGTATTTCTTGTGAATGCTGAGAAAATACCCAATATTTTATACGAAATAGGCCGACTTAGAGAAATTACTTTTAGAGAAATAGGAGAGGGTACAAACCAGTCTATTGACATTGATAAATATGACCAATACTATCACCATATGTTTTTGTGGGATGTGGATACACAGAAAATAGCTGGTGCATACCGCATGGGATTGGGTTCTGAGATTTTTCCTAAATACGGAATTGATGGGTTTTACTTGCAAGAACTCTTCCGTTTTGAGACTGAACTCCACGCTATGATGAATCAATCTATCGAAATGGGTCGTGCTTTTATCATCAGTGAATACCAACAGAAACCAATGCCACTGTTTTTACTTTGGAAAGGAATTGTGCATACTACGTTGCGTTATCCGGAGCATAAATTTTTAATTGGGGGTGTGAGCATCAGTGATCAGTTTTCAGATTTCTCAAAATCATTGATGATTGAGTTTATGAAATCACATTATTATGATCCGTATATCGCGCAATATGTGCACCCTAAGAAAGAATACAAAGTAAAACTCAAAGATGCAGACAAGGATTTTGTGTTCAATGAGACCAAATCAGACTTAAATAAGTTTGACAAAATTATCGATGAAATTGAGCCAGACAACTTGCGTTTGCCCGTATTGATTAAGAAATACATCAAACAAAATGCAAAGGTGATTTCGTTTAACGTCGATCCTCTTTTTAATAACTCTATTGATGGATTGATGTATATCAGGATTGCTGACCTTCCTGAAAGCACGGTAAAACCCGTGTTAGAAGAATTCCAAAAAGAACTAGAACAGAAAATGAGCAAAGGTTAATTGCTTTGCTCATTTTCTCTTATACAACAGCCTTGATTAAAGTTCGTGAAGTGCTTTTATCAATAGGTCTATATCTTCTGTGGTATTGAAATGACTAAGCGAAATGCGAAGTGATGGCTTGGTCAGTTCTTCTTGGATAAGCATTTCTATAAGCACGTGTGATTGACTGATACTCCCTGACTGACAAGCACTCCCCCTAGAAACAGCTATGCCCTTCATATCTAAACTAAAGAGTATGGTAGCCGTTGTACTTGGCTCAAAAGGAAATTGAATATTGAGGATATGTGGAGCTCCGTTGTTTACATCTCCGTTAATTCTATACCCCAAAAAATTCTCGTCTAATTTCTGAATCAAATAATTTCTTAGTTTTTTTAGGTAGTTATGCTCTGATTCGAGCTGCTGATACGACAGCTCTAAAGCTTTTGCTAGACCTATGATTTGATGGGTACTTTCGGTGCCTGGACGAATGCCTTTTTCCTGACCACCCCCAAAATAGAGTGGTTTGAGCTGAATCCCTTTTCTAGAAAACAAAAACCCAACGCCTTTAGGACCGTGAAATTTATGTGCGGTAGCTACGAGAAAATCAATAGGTGTTTGGTTGAGGTCAAAACTGATTTTGCCCATAGACTGCACTGTGTCTGAATGGAAATACGCACTGTGTTCTTTGCATAAAACAGCCACTTTATGTAAATCCAGTATATTACCTGTTTCGTTGTTCACGTGCATCAAACTGACAAGAGTTGGCTTTTGGTCTTTTAGCAGTTCGCCTAAATGAGTGTAATCAATATTGCCGTTTTCAACTAGATTTACAAAACTGACTTCGATTCCGTATTCTTTTTGAAGTTCAAGTACCGTATTTAAAACGGCGTGATGCTCTATTTTGCTTGTGATAATTCGCTTAACTTGTAGCTGTTGAACTGCGTTGCGCAAAATCCAGTTGTTGGCCTCTGTAGCCGTAGCCGTAAATATAATTTCCTGAGCAGTAGCATTTAAGTATTTAGCAATTTGCTTGCGCGCTGTTTCGATAATTGCCTTAGCACTTCTGCCCATGGCATAAGTTGACGAAGGATTTCCGAAGTTGTTGTGCAAAACCTCAGTCATAGCTAGAATAACCTCTTCTCTTATGGGTGTAGTAGATGCGTTGTCTAAATATACGTGTCTCATCTGATATGTTTTAATCTCTAAAGAATTAGATATAAATCTCTAATAATTCTGCCTTTCCTTCTAAGCTGTATTGGTTGAGTATAGCAGGAAGTAGTATGGTATCTCCCTTTTTGAAATCGTATTTTTTGTTGGCATACAAAACACAGAATTCGCCTTCAGTACACATATATACTCTAAAGGCATCTGTGTCTTTAGAGAGTGAAATTTCTCCGTTTAGCGGAATATAATTTACTGAGAAATAGGGGCTTTGTGCTATCTTGTTTTGCGTATTTACTTGTTTTGTGTATCTTTTTCGGGTATCGGTCGGGTTGTAGTTGATTGCATCGAGGGCTAAATCTAAGTGTAACTCTCTTAAATTTCCTTTAGCATCAGTTCTGTCCCAATCATAAATGCGGTAAGTGATGTCTGAGGTTTGCTGTATTTCAGCAATCACGTTTCCTTTGCCAATAGCATGAACTGTTCCGGTTTCTAAAAAATAAACATCGCCTTTTTGAGCTTTTTCTTCTTTTAGCACACTGACTAAAGTGTTGTTTTCTAAGTGTTCAAAGTATAGTTCAGGCGAAATTTTCTGGGTGAAACCAATGATGTTTCTAGCCTCTGTATCTGCTTGAATAATATACCACATCTCTGTTTTGCCAAAAGAATTGTGGCGTTTTCTGGCTAATTTATCACTTGGATGTACTTGAATAGAAAGGTCTTCTGTGGCATCGAGAAGTTTGAATAACAACGGGAATTCTCCGTCAAACTGTTTGTTTATTCTCGCTCCCAAGATTTCATCAGGAAATGTAGCAATGAGCTCTGTAAGTGGTTTATCCTTATAAAACCCGTTGGCAATACTACTGATGTCGTTATCTACAGCAGAGAGTTCCCAGCTTTCACCAATTTGGTCTGAATGCAATTCTTTGCCAAAGAGTGTGGCGAGCTTTTGTCCACCCCAAATTCGCTCTTTTAGTATAGGCTTGAAGATTAGCGGGTAAATATTCATGTGTGAGAATTAAGAGTTAAGTACTAGAATTCATGTGATGAAAGCTAGCTTCCTTTATAACTGACAAAATTGCGCGGTGTCTCATAAAGGATGACCTCTATGTCTAAATCAGCGGACAGTCTTTTTCTGATTTTATTCCAAATCACCACCACAATATTCTCTGCAGTAGGGTTGAGGTCTCTAAATTCCTCAACATCAATATTCAAGTTTTTGTGATCAAAAGGCAACTCAACTTCTTGGTATATAATATCCTTGAGGTCTTTGATGTCAATGACATAGCCTGTCTCAGGATTTATGTTTCCGGTAACACTGACGATAAGCTCATAGTTGTGTCCGTGGAAACTAGGGTTGTTGCACTTGCCAAAGACTTCGTCATTTTTTTCTGCTGACCAATCTTTTCGATAAAGTCTGTGAGCGGCATTGAAGTGGGCTTTTCTACTTACAGTTACTCTCATAATTGATCTAGTTTTTAACTTTTTGTTCCTCTAAAAAGTGATAGAATTTTTGGAAAATAATCTTGAACCAAGCCGTATACAACTTTGGATTTTGCTCGATATCTTTGCGCACTGCATCAATGTCCATCCACTTCCAAGCGGCTACTTCGTCTGGCTCAATGACGGGGTCTTGGTTGGCATAACCAATCATCACATGGTCAAGTTCGTGCTCAGTGAGTCCGTTGTCAAAAGGAGCTTTATAGATAAACCAAAAAAGTTCTTTTAGCGGCACGCTAAAGCCCATTTCTTCTTGTAGTCTACGCGTTCCGGCCTCGATGTTGCTTTCGCCGTCTCGTTGGTGCGAACAACATGTGTTTGCCCAAAGCAAGGGCGAATGGTATTTGTGTGCAGCTCTTTGTTGAAGCATCAGCTCGTTTTTATCATTTAAGATGAACACTGAAAAAGCCCGGTGAAGTTGTGCTTTCTCATGTGCTTCTAATTTTGGCATCAAGCCCAAAGGCTCGTCTTTTTCGTTTACTAAAATTACTTTTTCTTCTTGCATATTTTTTATTTAACCCTGCTTAATGTCAGCCCGTCTCTGATAGGCAATAAGACCGTTTCAATTTTGTCGTTTTCTTTGAGTAGTGTGTTATAAGCTAGTAATACTTTGGTTGAAGTATCATTTTCTTTGACCTCATCGAGTATTTTTCCGCTCCACAACACATTGTCTGATAAGATTAAGCCACCTGAATTCATTTTGGGCAAAATCAAATTAAAATAATTGATATAGTTCTCTTTGTCTGCATCGATAAAAACCAAATCATAGGTTCTGTCAAGCCCTGCAATGATGTCTAGGGCATTGCCTAAATGGGAGTGTATTTGTTTTGAATAAGCTGATTTTTCAAAATATTTTTTTTGGAAATCAACTAATTCTTCGTTGTTGTCAATAGTGTCAATTATACCTTCTGTTTGAAGTCCTTCAGCCAAACACAAGGTAGCATAACCTGTATACGTGCCTATTTCTAATATGTTTTTAGGTCGGATGAGTTTAGAAATCATGCTCAATACTCTACCTTGAAAATGGCCGCTGAGCATTCTAGGTCTGAGCACCTTTTGATGGGTTTCTCTGTTGAGTGCTGCCAAGAGTGCTGGCTCATCTTCTGAGTGCTGTGTGATATACGAATCTAATTCTTCAGAAATAAAGTGCATTACAGTGTTTGTTTGTTACAAATATAGGTTTTTAAAAATTTTGTATAGTTAATACGGAAGCTTTATGCCTTCAGGATTGACAAAGTCTAAACTATGAGGCGCCTCTAAGAAACTGACCGGAGGATTTGGGAAAACTGTGATGTTTTCTTTTTTCAACCCCCAAGGTGTCCAGTAATCCTCTAAAACTTGCCCGAACATCTCATTGCTCCACGTTGCAAATTTAGGCAGATTATCAGCGCTGTCAGGTGCTTGATACTTGATTAGAAATCCGTCATCTGTACTGCTTAACGCATATTTTGGTCGGTCTTGCAACAGATAATTGGTGTATAAAACCCGCGCACAAAGTTCTTCAAACTGTACGGGATGAAGTTCTGTATCGCCAATTTTATCTAACACCTCTTGTTGTTTTGCCATGACTATTGCGTTGTCTTGCAAACAAGCAACTATGCCAAAGCCTTTGATGCCCAAAGAAAAAATAAGGTTTACAGCATCGTCTCTATAGTTGAAAATCTCTTCAGAATACTTGACTTTTACCACAGCAATACTCCAGGGTTTTGGCTCTTCAAATGCCATAGGAGCGATGAGTGATTGCAACATCAAATGGAAGTAACTAAAGCGTTCTTGCAGCGAGGCAGAGAGTTTGAACTCTTTGTCTACCTTCTGTTTCATCGCTTTCTCGAGTTTTAGTTCGTTGAATAAGGTGCCGTAAACAATTCTACTTATCCATAAAAATAAGCGTTGAGAGTCTAGGTTTTTGACGCCATGGTAGCCTAGGTCAAAAGCGGCCATTACTTCAAGATCGAGCTTGTCAAATTCTTTTTTAATTCTTTCTGAGCAAGGCAGTTTCAAATCTTTGTACAAGAAAGAATTGACTGAATCTATCATTTGAAAGCTTCGTTCTCTGTAATCAAAACGATCTAAAATCCATTCAGGGAATACAGTGATGTTATCCTCTGGACTACTGAGTTCATCTCCAGTTAAAAAACAGGTTTTATCGTCTAAAAATAAGTTTTCAAAAGGATTATATAGTTGTACTGACATAATTTATGAATAATATAATCAAAACACTTGAATGTAAGCGCTAAATAATAGGGCTAATTTATTTCAGATAATTGAGTATTAGTTGCTTGTAATTGTTGTGCTGGTATTAAATTTTAAATTTCAGAAGAAACAATATTAAGCATTTTAGCAGACATTGCCAAGCACAAAATGCACGTTAACGTAGTTTTATAGCTTGGTTTTTGACCTCTACCAAAAGGATATTTGTCACAAAATTATTCAAACCAGTTTGCATCAATTTTGCTCTCTAGATTTTCTTGAATATTTTTGTCTAACGTGGGGAAGAAATCAATGCCGGTGAGTTTTTCGATACTATCTGTAGTGGTTCTAAAGTCTTTGTAATTCCGCTTTTTAATTTTATTGTGTGGGATAAGATAAGCTGCCATTTTGTAGTCACCTTTATTTTCATAAAATATAATTTTATAAAAGTAGTCAGGCACACTCACTTTTTCATCGCCAATGGTCTTAAGCCCATCGCTAAGCACAGCACCTGTCACCACAAAAACACCGCCATTGGCCTTGACAAAGTTGCGCACGCGTACCTCAAGACTGTTCCATACTCCTGCGTTAAACTCAAAAATCTGAGGCGACACATTAGAGGTATAAAAAGTTTCGTCATAGGCTTGCTTAGAAAAAACCCTATCGCCAGCGGGCACGAGATGTCCGCGAGAATAGCCCGAGTTTTTATAATTGCTCAACTTGGCTGATTCAGTAGTGATATAAGGGTCTTGTTTAAAGCTAGGTCTTTTGCGCTTGTCGTCTGTTAAGTGCTCTGGCAGCAACCTGTAAGCCACCCACTCAGCTTGTTCGTGCGCTTCAGAATAAGAAAGCGTATAGTTCTCGTGGTCAATCACCACTCCGGTGGTCGAAGTTGGATAAAAATAATGCTCTAACTCATTAGAGAATGCTATCTCTTTTGCGTCTTTAGTTGACTCAAGAGAGATAGCATCAATTGATTGCTGATTCTTGTTATCTTCAATTTTGTTGAGTGCAAAAAGCACTATTCCCATCAAGAGCATGCCAATATAAAAATAAATACTCTTGGGTTTTGTTTTCTTATATTTCAAATCTTAGACTTTAGTTCTGAAGTTTCTTTTTTGCTTTCTCTTGAGCATCTACTACAGCAATAGCAGCCATATTTACCATTTCTTCTACGCTAGCACCTAGCTGAAAAATGTGCACAGGCTTGTCTAAACCTAAAATTACAGGACCAATAGATTCGTTTTGGTTTAATTCTTTGAGTAATTTATAGGTGATATTTGCAGATTCTAAGTTAGGGAAAATCAGTGCATTTACTTTCTTTCCGGCTAATTTAGAAAACGGAAACTTAGAGGCAATCAGTTCTGCATTTAGTGCAAAGTCAGTTTGTATTTCTCCATCCACAATCAGATTCGGGAAGTTCTGGTGAAGGTAAGCCACCGCTTTACTGATTTTGACTGTACTGGGTTGTGTTGATGAACCAAAGTTTGAGAAAGACACCATAGCAATTACGGGTTCTATGCCAAACATCTTGATAGTCTTGGCGGTCATCAGTGCAATATTTGCCAAATCTTCAGCGGTAGGGTCAGGATTGATGGCTGTATCAGAGAAAAATATGGGTCCTCTTTTAGTCATCATTAGATTGGTCGTTGCAATTTTTGAAACTCCTGGCGCTTTGCCAATAAGATGCATAATTGGTTTGACAACCGTAGGGTAGCTTCTTGTAAAGCCTGTAACCAGTGCATCAGCATCACCTTCGTTTACCATCATCGCAGCAAAATAGTTGCGTTCTCTCATCCATTTCTGCGCTTCAAAAAGCGTAATTCCCTTTCGCTTTCTCGATTCCCAATAGGCTTGTGCATAGGTATCTCTTCGCGCATCCTCTTCGTTTGTTTTTGGATCGATAATTTCTACATCTTCATCAAAACCAATTTCTTCTTTCATTCTGGTGATGATCTCTTTGTTCCCCAAGAGTATCGGGAAGCCGATGCCTTCTTCAGCTACGATTTGAGCAGCTTTGAGTACATCCATACTATCTGCTTCAGCAAAGATAATTCGCTTAGGGTCTGTCTTGGCTCTATTTAAAAGCATTCTGACCACTTTATTGTCGTTGCCAAAACGCTCTAAAAGCTCGGTTTCATACTTTGCCCAATCTGTAATGGGGTTTAGTGCAACACCGGTTGCTATAGCAGCTTTTGCAACAGCCGGTGAGACTACAGTAATGAGTCGTGGGTCAAATGGTTTTGGGATGATATAGTCTTTGCCAAAGGCAAGTTTAGTTTCTCCGTAGGCAATATTTACTTGTTCAGGTACTGATTCTCTGGCAAGATTAGCCAATGCTAACACAGCTGCCATTTTCATCTCCTCGTTGATCTTAGTCGCTCTTACGTCAAGGGCACCTCTAAAGATGTACGGAAAGCCCAATACGTTATTCACCTGGTTAGGATGGTCAGAACGCCCCGTCGCCATAATGACGTCTTTTCTGGTTGACACAGCCAAATCATATTTGATTTCAGGATTCGGATTTGCCATAGCAAACACAATTGGGTTGTCTGCCATTGACAGAAGCATGTCAGGCGTTAGTATATCTCCAGATGATAATCCGATGAATACATCTGCTCCTTGGATAGCTTCTTCTAGTGTTGAGATGGGTTTGTCTGTGGCGAATTCTAGTTGCATTTCTGAAAGCCTGTCATCACCTTTTTTAAGTACTCCTTTGCTATTTAGCATCAAGAAGTTTTCTTTTTTGGCTCCGCAAGCAATATATAATTTTGAACATGCGATTGCTGCAGACCCAGCACCAGAGATGACAATCTTCACCTGGTCAAACTCTTTTCCAGACAATTCGATTGCATTGATAAGGGCAGCGGCAGAAATAATTGCAGTTCCGTGTTGGTCATCGTGCATCACCGGGATATTGAGCTCTTCTACGAGTCTTCTCTCGATTTCAAAAGACTCTGGAGCTTTGATATCCTCTAGGTTAATTCCCCCAAAAGTAGGGGCGATGTTTTTTACTGTTTGTATAAATTCTTCAACATTTTTAGTATCTACCTCAATGTCAAATACGTCAATTCCAGCAAAGATTTTGAATAGTAATCCCTTTCCTTCCATCACTGGTTTTGAGGCTTCTGGACCGATATCTCCAAGTCCTAGAACAGCCGTACCATTAGTGATTACTGCTACTAAATTTCCTTTAGAGGTATATTTATAAACGTTGTTTATGTCTTTTTGAATTTCTAAACAAGGTTCAGCAACTCCAGGAGAATAGGCAAGAGCTAGATCTCTTTGTGTAGCATATTTTTTGGTAGGAACGACTTCTATTTTACCTGGTCTTGGTTTTGCGTGGTATAATAAGGCCTGTAGCCTTTTTGAATCACTTAGCATAGGTTTTGTTTTTGTTTAATTACAAAGTTAGTCTTTTGTAGCACAAAAAAAAGACCCTCTTAAAGTTTGTGCATAACTTTAAGAGGGTTTTATGGTGTTTGAATTTATGGTATTTTTCTTTAGTCTCTAGACCCGAGAATTCTCCAAGCCCAATACAGTAAGTTTGCCAAGGCGCCCAAAGCAGCTACTAAGTAGGTTCTTGCCGCCCATTTTAGCGCATCTTCTGCACCTGCATATTCTTGTTGTGAAAGCATGTTTTTGTTCTTTAACCAAGCCAGTGCTCTGTTGCTGGCGTCATATTCTACTGGAAGCGTAACAAAACTAAAAGTTGTGGCTACAGCCATAAATATAAGTCCGATTACAGCCACGGTCATTCCGATGCCTGATTTATCGGCAAAGCCTAAGACAAGCCCACCCATCACTAACCACTGTGACATGGTCGAGGCAATTCCGATTACCGGAACCATCTTTGAGCGCATTTGTAGCCAGCTATAAGCCTGAGCGTGTTGCACTGCATGGCCTACTTCGTGAGCAGCTACAGCGGCAGCGGCAGCATTGCGCTGGTTATATACGGCTTCACTTAAGTTGACAGTTTTGTCTGTAGGATTATAATGGTCAGTTAACCTACCCGGAGTTGAGATTACCTTTACATTAGAAATTCCGTTGTCAGCCAACATTTTTTCTGCAATTTCAGCACCGCTCATGCCGTTTTTAAGCTGAATCTTTGAATATTTTTCAAACTTGCTTTTCAGCCTCGAACTCACTATCCAACTAAAAAGAGCAATTGCTCCGATAAGAATAAAATACATACTAGGTATAGATTAAGATTTAATTTTCTTTGATTACAAAAACCAAGCCCTAGTGCCAAAATCAAGTATAGACTGAAATTTTGGCATATTGACCAGTGGTTTTAGGCTGTCAAAAATACAAAATAAATGCTCAGAAAAAAAGCTTTGACACTTTGTCAATAATATTTGTATTTTTGATGTTTTGAACCCTAAATATATCTATGGAAACCAACACCGTACTACTTATAGTATTTGCCTTTGTCATCGCATTCGGACTTTCGTGGTTTCAATATTTTTATAAATCAAAAAGTAAACGCAACAGCAATAAACTCCTTTTTTCACTTCGTTTGTTGAGCTTGTTTGGCCTGCTGCTTTTGCTTATCAACCCTAAGATTACCTCTACGCAATACGAACACATCAAGACACCGCTGGTTGTGGCTGTAGATAATTCTCGTTCAATCAAAGAGCTCCAGCAAGATGCATTAGTTCTTGCTCTAAAAGACAAAATCACTGTTGATGCAAGATTAAGAGATAAATTTGATGTTCGTTTGTATCGTTTTGACGCAGAGGCTAAAATGTCAGAGGATTTTGACTTTGATGGCAACCAGACCCGCATTGATAAATTAGCTAAAAATACTGCTGCAGTTTTTAAAAACACTACTTTTCCAACCATTCTTTTAACTGATGGCAATCAGACCCAAGGCAGTGATTATATCTATGCTTTTGCTGATAAAAATATCGTTTATCCCATGGTCTTAGGTGACACTATCGTTCATTTTGATTTGAAGATCAATCAACTGAATGCCAATAAGTATGCATTTTATAAGAATAAATTTCCCGTAGAGATTTTCTTGGGCTATCAAGGCGATAAAGATATAGAGGCTGATTTTAGTATTAAACAGGGCGAGCAGACTTTGTTTAAGCAAAAAGTCAACTTCTCAAAAGACAACTCATCACAGGTGGTTAGCGCACTACTAGAGGCTTCTAAGGTAGGGGTGATGACTTATCAGGCGGTAATTACATCCGCAGAAAAAGAAAAAAACACTTATAACAACATCAAGAATTTTGCTGTAGAAGTGATTGATCAGAAGACAGAGGTAGTGCTTATCTCTGGAATTACACATCCTGATTTAGGGGTCTTAAAGAGAAGTATTGAGACCAACGAACAAAATAAACTCACAATTGTATCTCCTTCAGATATTAGTTCTCTTGCCGAATATGACGTGGTATTAGTGTATCAGCCTACTAATTTTTTTCAAAAAGTTTTTGACGAATTAAAAAAATCAGACAAAAACTATTTTGTAATTACCGGGAAACACACTGATTTCAACTTCTTAAGTCGCCAACAAGAGGTATTTGGATTTAGACCTTCGATGCAAAAAGAAGATTTTCTGGCTGCATATAATTCTGGGTTTTCAGTATTTGCACAAGAAGATATAGGCTTTGAAGACTTTCCGCCATTAGAGAACTTATTCGGAAATCTTGAAATCAAACAAAATATTCAGACACTTTTAGACGCGCGCATTCGCAGTATTAATACTGAAAAGCCACTGTTGTTTTTTGCTGAGAGACAACAACAAAGAATGGCTGTATTGCTAGGAGAGGGCATCTGGAAATGGCGTTTGAGTCATTATTCAAAAACAGAAAGCTTTGAAGACTTTGATCTATTTATAAATAAAATAATTCGGTATTTGGCTACAGATAATAAGCGCAAATCATTGGTTGTCAATCATGAGCGTTTTTATAACCCTGATGAGGATGTTCAAATCACTGCACAGTATTTCAATAAGAACTATGAATTTGATCAAGATGCAAAGCTGTCGCTAATACTCAAAAACACGACTACTAATGAGTCAAAAGCACATGATTTATTGCTGAGTCACAATTATTATAAAGCTAATCTCAACGGATTAAGCCCAGGTAACTATTCGTTTGTACTCAAAGAATCAACTTCTAACACGGTGTATAACGGCAGTTTTGAAGTAATTGACTTTGATATTGAAAAACAATACTCTGGTGCAAACTATACAAAACTGCAATTATTGGCTCAGAACACTGGTGGTAAGGTGTTTTTCGAAAACCAATTAGAGGATTTGATTAGTCAATTACTGCAAAACGATCAGTTCAAAGCCGTTGAAAAACAGCGTTCTAAGAAACTCCCTTTAATAGATTTCTGGGTTTTGTTAGGAGTCATCATAGCTTTTTTAAGTCTGGAATGGCTTGTCAGAAAATACAACGGACTACTTTAATTTTATTTGCTAAACTGCTTATTGCTTATAGGTTAGGTAGCTGAAGTGCAGTTTGTAGAATATAAACAAAACTAGTCTTGTTGAGAAAAAATAGTTTCCTTAATTTTGTCTGAGAAATAAAGTAGATTTTGAGAGTAGAATTTTTAGGCACGGGCACCTCGCAAGGCATCCCAATTATAGGCAGTACACATCCCGTTTGTTTTAGCAAAGACCCAAGAGACACTAGGCTTAGGGTTTCTGTTTTAGTGAGTTGGGCAGACTATACTTATGCAATTGATTGTGGCCCCGATTTTAGGTATCAAATGCTTAGAAGCGGTTGCACTAAACTAGACGGCATTCTCTTTACTCACGAACATGCGGATCACACCGCAGGACTGGATGATATTCGCCCGTTTTGTCACAGACAAGGCAAGCTGCCTATCTATTTAGAAGCTCATGTCTTAGAAGCTCTACACAGACGCTTTGATTATATCTTCACGACTGAAAACAGATATCCCGGAGCACCAGAGGTAGCGGCACAACTCATTAAAAAAGACACGCATTTCACCATCGGTGATACCGATGTAATTCCTATCAACGTGATGCATGGCAGTTTGCCTATCATTGGTTTTAGGATTAAAGATTTTGTTTATATAACTGACGCTAGCTATATTGATAGTCAGGAGTTTAAAAAACTAATAGGAGTGAAGGTATTGGTTGTCAATGCCCTAAGAAAAACACCACACCCGATGCACTTTTCACTTCCTGAAGCGCTAGCCTTCATTGACCAAGTACAACCAGAAAGGGCTTATATTGTTCATATAAGCCCTATGTTGGGTTTTCATCAAGAGGTGCAATGCACCCTTCCGGACAATGTGTTTTTGGCTTATGATACGCTAGTGGTAGATCTCTAAAAGCCGTCTTATATTTTATCTTAGCGTTGCGCCTAATTTCTGATTGAGCTCTTCAATAATCGTCTTCATCGCTTTGTCGATTCTCTCGTCTGTAAGTGTTTTTTCTTCGTCCTGAAGAATAAGACTCACAGCATATGACTTCTTGTTTTCAGGTAGTTTATCACCTTGATAAACATCAAACAAATCAATCTTCTTGATGAGTTGTTTGTCCGTTTGCATAGCTGTCAGATAAATATCTTCAAAAGTCACTTGATTGTCGATAAGCAGTGCCAAATCTCTTTTGACTTGTGGGTATTTGGCAATCTCTGTAAACTTGATTTTGTTAGATACAATTCTGCTTACATTTTCCCATTTGATATCGGCGTATAAAACTTCTTGTTTGATGTCAAACTCTTTTAAGATTGATTTTTTGACTACTCCAAACTCCACTATGAGCTCATTTCCTTTGACAAGAGCAATTCCCTCTGAAAACATATCACTAGTTAGAGGTGCGCTGGTTAAGTCTTTAAGGCCTAGTCTGTTCAAGAGTTTTGTCAGATGTGCTTTAAGGAAGAAGAAGTCTGAGGGTTGTGCTTTCTCTAGCCAGTTGTCAGCCGTTCTGTTTCCTGAGACAAAAACTGCCAAGTGACGCGCTTCGTTGTATTCAGCAAATTGTTTTTTGTATGTTTTTCCGAATTCAAAAAACTTAATATCTGTTTTCTTTCGGTTTAAGTTGTATGCAATGGCTTCTAACCCGCTGAACAATAGTGATTGTCGCATAACTGACAAGTCGTTGCTAAGTGGATTGAGGATAGTCACGGTTTGGTCTTTGAGTATATTCTCAGACAGCAGGTTATAAGCTGGTGTCGTCAGCGAATTGGACATAATCTCATAGAAACCGTTTGAGACTAAGAGATTTGCCGTGATGTTCTGTAATTTATATTCTTCTGTTTGCGATGAATTCGAAATCGAAGCATTCAGTTTTTGGCTGAATTCAATGTTGTTGTATCCGTAGATTCTAAGGATTTCTTCTACCACATCAATTTCTCGTTGCACATCTACTCTAAAGGGCGGAATAGTCAGTCCTAGGCCCACTTCAGAGATACTCCCGATTTTGATGTCGAGTGAGGTAAGGATGTTTTTGACTACTTCTTTAGAGATTTCTTGTCCTACAATTCTGTTTAGCGTCTCAAAGTTGAGTACTACTTGAAACCCTGGAACTTTTTTAGGACAGAGGTCAATGGTGTCAGAAGTGATTTCACCACCGGCGAGTTCTTTGATTAGAATAGCCGCTCTTTTTAGTGCATATTCTGTAATTGACGGGTCAATACCCCTTTCGTAACGGAAGGATGCGTCAGAACTTATTCCGTGGCGTTTGGCAGATTTTCTGACTGTTACCGGATCAAAATAAGCGCTTTCTAAAAATATATTAGAGGTAGTTTCAGTGATAGATGAATTGAGCCCTCCCATCACACCTGCTAGTGCAATAGGCGTATCTTCGTTGCAAATCATCAGGTCTTCATCGCTCAAAATGCGCTCTATATTGTCAAGGGTGACAAATTTAGTGCCTGCAGCCACTGTTTTGACCACAATTTTATTTCCCTTAATTTTTGCCTCATCAAAAGCATGTAGGGGTTGACCTAGTTCGTGAAGTACATAATTAGTGATGTCGACAATATTGTTTTTAGGGGCAATTCCAAGAGATCTCAACCTGTTTTTTATCCATTCAGGTGATTCTTTGACCGTCACGCCAGAGATGGTTACGCCGCAATACCTTGGGCAAAGTTTGGTGTCTTTTACATCTACATCTACTTTTAGCGTGCGCTTGTCAACCCTGAAGTTACTGATAGAAGGAGTGACCAGTTCTGTGTGAATGCCTTGTTGTTGCATACCCGCTTTTAGATCGCGTGCAACGCCCCAGTGACTCATTGCATCAGCGCGGTTAGGGGTAAGGCCAATTTCAAGTATTTCGTCAACTTCAACATCATAAATTTTGCTCACCGGTGTTCCCACTTTAGCTTTGGCGTCTAAAACTAAGATACCGTCATGAGCGCTTCCTAAGCCCAATTCGTCTTCCGCACAAATCATCCCGAAGCTGTTCTCGCCTCTGATTTTGCTTTTTTTGATTTGAAAAGATTTTCCGTCAAGGTCATATAGCGTAGTACCTACTGTTGCCACTGCAACTTTCTGACCTTGAGCCACATTGGCTGCACCACACACAATTTGAAGTGGAGCCTCTTCGCCCACATCAACTGTGGTGATATTTAGTTTGTCTGCATTGGGGTGTTTCTCACACGTGAGGACTTGACCTACAACAATCCCTTTGAGTCCGCCTTTGATTGTTTCAAATTGCTCTATGCCCTCAACTTCTAAGCCTAAATCTGTCAGTAAGACAGCGATTTGTTCAGATGTTTTTTGGGTTTTTATAAACTGTTTTAGCCAGTTGTAAGATATCTTCATCGTGTTTCCTTAAATAAATTATAAGACGTGCAAAGATAGCCTATTGCGGATTTTTAAACAAAGACTTTTTGAAAATATATGTAGAACGGGGAGATTCAGGCTTTTTGGTTTTCTTCTTTAGAAGATAGGTGACCAGAAATAATGAAGTACTTAGAGAAAAGCCAGTGTGCAAAGCAGGTTAGATTTTCTTTTTCAGCGGGTGTAATGGGTTTGAAAAGTACAGGTTTAAATGCGTGCTTGTATATTTTTTGTAGATTTTATATTGTGTAGATTTTATTGGTCAAGCACCAGCTGTTTTTCATAAAAAAAAAAGCGAGATGTCAGAAACAACTCGCCTTTTTAATAAAAACAAAAAAATACAATTAATTCTTAGAACGGATATTTGTTTTCGCCAATTACTTTGCTAGCGATAGTTTCGCGCAATTCAACGATGTTTGGCATATTCACATATTTGGTAAATCTGCGTAGTCCCATAAGCATCATGCGCTGCTCATCGCCTTCAGAGAACGAGATAATACCTTCTTTTCCTTTGCTAGCTATGATATCAATGGCGTGGTATAAGTATAATTTAGCCATTGCTATTTGCTCTTTTGCGTTTTCTTCTCCTTTTGATTTCGCCAATTTCTCAGCGCGTAGGATTCCTGATTCTGCCATATATATTTCGATGAGCATATCAGCAGCGGCGGTTAATAGTTGTTGGTGTTCTTCTAATTCTGGTCCGTATTTTTGGACAGCGCTACCGGCAACCATCAGGAATGCTTTTTTAAGCTTCTCGATGATTTCTTTTTCTTCGGCAAATAATTCGCTGTAATCAGGTACGTCAAATGACGGAATACTCATCAACTCATCAGCTACTTTCATCGCAGGACCTAAGAGGTCTACTTGTCCTTTCATCGCTTTTTTGATAAGCATCCCTACAGAAAGCATGCGGTTGATCTCATTGGTGCCTTCATAAATTCTAGCGATACGCGCATCTCTCCAAGCAGCTTCCATAGGTGTGTCTTCTGAGAATCCCATTCCTCCAAAGATTTGGATTCCTTCATCAGCAGCGTGTTGTATGTCTTCAGAAACGGCTACTTTTAAAATTGAACATTCAATGGCAAATTCTTCTACTCCTTTAAGCTCTGCTTCTTGGTGTGTGTTTCCTTGTTCTAATCTGATATTGATTCTCTTCTCGATATCTCCAGCAGCTCTATACGAAGCCGATTCTCCTACGAAACAGTTAGTAGCCATTTCAGCTATTTTTTGTCTAATAGCACCAAAGTTTGCAATAGGTGTTTTAAACTGTATGCGCTCGTTGGCATAGTTTACAGAAGCCGAAATGATGCGTCTTTGAGAGTCTAGACAAGCTGCAGCAAGTTTTATACGCCCTATATTCAAAGCGTTCATCGCAATTTTGAAGCCTTCGCCACGCTCAGCAAGCATGTTCTCAACAGGGACTAGGGTGTCAGTAAAGAAAACCTGACGGGTAGAGCTGGCTCTAATTCCGAGTTTGTGCTCTTCTTCACCTAAGGTAATTCCGTTTGGATTTGCAGGGTCGTACTCCACGATAAATCCGGTGATGTTTTTGTCGTCTTCGATACGCGCAAATACAATCATAAGCGAACAGAAACCTGCGTTTGAAATCCACATTTTCTGACCGTTGATCTTGTAGTTTTTTCCGTCCGCTGTTAATTCAGCTTTTGTTTTTCCGCTGTTGGCATCTGAGCCAGCACCTGGTTCAGTCAAAGCATAGGCCCCGAACCATTCGCCCGTCGCTAATTTAGGTACGTATTTATTTTTTTGCTCTTCTGTACCATACAGCGTAATAGGCATTGTGCCTATTCCGGTGTGCGCCCCAAAGGCAGTAGAAAAGGAGCCTGTTGCACCTGAAATATAATCACAGGTGAGCATAGTTGAGACGAATCCCATACCCAATCCGCCATAAGCCTCAGGTACGGCTACGCCTAAAAAGCCTAGGTCACCCGCTTTTCGCATACAGTCTTCGGTGAACGCATAGTCTTTATTCTCGAATCTGTTTTTGTTGGGCCAGATCTCGCGATCTACAAACTCCATCACAGATTCTTTCATCATTTGTTGCTCTTCAGAAAAATCCTCAGGAGTGAAGATATCTTCTGCTTTAGTTTCTTTTACGAGGAATTGTCCTCCTCTAATTATGTTGTTCATAGCTTAATTTTTTTTAGCGTTGAAATTTTTATTTTAAATTTTGAATTATACCTTCCTGCTGGTGAGATAGGAATTTTTAAATGTTTTATAATTTGATATGTGATTTTGCACTTATTTTTTAGAAAGACTTTCTTGAGATGTTTTAATAATCTTGGTTAGGATATTGATAATATGTTCAATTTCTATTAAATAGCTATCGACTGGAACTTTAGTCAACTCTGATTTATCAAGTAGCCTCAGCCAATATTTAGTTTCTCTTGCTTCTTTAGATGCGATTGACAATTTATTTATAAAGTCTTTTTTTGATTGTGCGGCAATAGCTTCTTGTATATTGGCACCAATACTTGATCCAGACCTTAAAAGTTGTTTTGAAATTATGAATTCATTTTCTTGCTTCAGTTTGATGTATAAATCAATTACTGATAGTGCAAAATCAAAGGCTTTATCGGCAATTTAATTATCTTTCATAAGCCTAATAATTTATAATTCAAAATTCAAAATTCATCATTTAGAATAACTCATATACCCCAGCTGCTCCTTGACCGGTTCCTACACACATGGTTACGATTCCGTATTTGTTGCCTCTGCGTTTCATCTCGTCAAAGAGTTGTACTGATAATTTAGCTCCGGTACATCCAAGTGGGTGACCTAGGGCTATAGCTCCACCGTTTACGTTTACGATGTCGGGGTTAAGGTCTAATTCTCTGATAACAGCTAATGACTGTGAAGCAAAAGCTTCGTTTAGCTCGATGAGCTCTATGTCTTTAAGTGAAAGTCCCGATTGCTTAATCGCTTTGGGTATTGCCTTAACAGGACCAATTCCCATAATTCTAGGTTCTACACCTGAGGCGGCATAACTCACGAGTCGAGCGATGGGTTCTAAGTTCAGTTCTTTCATCATCTCTTCACTCATCACCATCACAAAGGCAGCTCCGTCACTCATCTGAGACGAGTTTCCTGCGGTTACTGAGCCTCCATTGGCAAAGACAGGTCTAAGTCTTGACAGCACTTCAATACTCGTGTCTGCTCTTGGGCCTTCATCTTTGTTTACGATATATGATTTTGTTTCCTTTTTGTTGTTTGCATTTACGAAGGTTTGCTCAACGGTAATCGGTACGATTTGTTTGTCAAATTTTCCGTCTGCTTGTGCTTGCAAAGCTTTGCGGTGTGAGTTATAGGCAAATTCATCTTGGTCTTCACGAGAGACTTTATATTTCTGGGCTACAGCCTCTGCAGTTAGTCCCATTCCCCAATAATAATCTTCGTTACCGGCTTTGGCAACTCCGTAATCTGGGGTGGGTTTGTAACCTCCCATCGGAATAAAGCTCATGCTCTCAGCACCACCTGCAATGATACAGTCTGCCATACCACTCTGAATTTTTGCCGTTGCCATAGCAATGGTTTCTATTCCAGAAGCGCAATAACGGTTGACGGTTACTCCGGGTACATCAGTTATCTTTAGTCCCATCAGTGAGATAAGTCGACCTACATTCAGTCCTTGCTCAGCTTCGGGCATGGCGTTACCCACCATCACATCATCAATTCTTGTTTTGTCAAAGTCAGGAAGTTCTGCCATCAGGTGCTGAATGGTTTCTGCGGCTAGCTCATCAGGTCTTTTGAATCTGAACACGCCTTTGGGCGCTTTGCCCACGGCTGTTCTATATGCTTTTACTATATATGCTGTTTTCATAATTTTTTAGTATTAAGAATTGAGTATTAAGTATTACGACTTAAATACTATTTTTTTTAGAATTAAGAGCTTTTGCTTTTCAATACTTTTTGCAAAGCAAAGTTCATATTTGTGATTTCAATTAGTTCATTGATAATAGGATCTATTTTTTGTTCATCGATAAGATTAATTTTCTTGGAAAGTATGAGTTGAGTTATCAATTCATAAGTTGATCCATTAGCAATTCCTAGAAAATGAGCAAATTCATTATTTGAATTTCTTCCTGAACCTTCAGCAATATTAGAAGGAATAGAAACTGCACATTTTTTTATTTGATAAATCAGGTTGTATTTTTCATCAATAGGCAATTCAGAAGTAGTATTATAAACTTGGACAGCAACATCCATTGCTTTTTGCCAAATTTTTAATTTTTCGAATTGATGCATAATTTCTATGTTTTAAATACAACACTACTTATCTAATGTTTTTAATCTTGATACTTTGTACTTAATTCTTTGTTCTTTTTTTAGTTTCTAAGGGGTTTCCCCTTGGTTAACATAAACTGAATTCTCTCTAGTGTTTTCTTCTCTGTACAAAGCGAAAGGAATGCTTCTCTTTCTAGGTCTAACAGGTATTGTTCTGTCACTAAAGTCGCTTCTGACAAATCACCTCCAGCCATCACATAGGCCAGTTTGTTGGCAATTTTTCTGTCGTGTTCAGAGATATAGTTTCCGGCTTGCATTTGGTCTGTCCCTACTAAGAACATTCCGAGTGCTTGCTTTCCTAGAACTTTGATGTCTTTTCTATGTATAGGCTGTGTGTATCCCGCTTCTGCCATAATCAGAGCGTGTTTCTTGGCTTCTGCAATCTGTCTGTCTTTGTTGATCACTACTATATCTTTTCCGGGTTGGAAGATGTTGTTGTCAAAGGCTTCGTATGCAGACGTGGCAACCTTGGCCATTGCAATAGTCATAAAGTATTCTTGGAGTACGTTTAATTCTACGTCATTCTTGCGATAAAGGTCAGAGGCGCGAACCGCCATTTCTTTAGAACCTCCACCACCAGGAATCACACCCACGCCAAATTCTACTAACCCGATATAGGTTTCTGCGGCGGCTACCACTTTGTCAGCGTGAAGGGTGATCTCGCAACCTCCACCAAGGGTCATTCCGTGAGGTGCTGCCACGACCGGAATTCCTGAATAGCGAATGCGCATCATGGTGTTCTGGAACATTCTGATAGCGAGGTTCAGCTCGTCGTATTCTTGTTCTACGGCAAGCATAAATATCATTCCGATATTGGCTCCAACAGAGAAGTTAGCTGCTTGGTTTCCGATCACAAGACCTTGATAGTCTTTTTCTGCTAGGTCAATCGCTTTGTTGATTCCCTGCAACACACCGCTACCGATAGAGTTCATTTTTGACTTGAACTCAATGTTTAAGATACCATCTCCAAGGTGTTGAATTTCAGATTCGCTATTGCTCCAAACTCTTTTAGACTCTCTAATGTTGTTTAGAATAATAAAGGCGTCTTGTCCGGGTACTTTTTTATATGATTTTGAAGTGATGTCATAATAATAAGTAGCACCATCCTTAACTGTATAGAAGTTTTTGATTCCAGCGGCTAACATTTCGTTAACCCATGGGGCAAGGCTATAACCTTCGGCTTCCATTAACGGAATTGATTTCTCAACACCGATGGCATCCCAGATTTCAAAGGGTCCGTTTTCCCATCCGAAGCCCGCTTTCATAGCATCGTCTATTTTATATAAATCATCTGCTATTTCAGGTATTCTATTGGCTACATAAGAGAACATCGCAGTAAAGCTCTTGCGGTAAAATTCACCTGCTTTGTCTTTTCCTTTGACTAACACTTTAAATCTATCAATGGGTTTGTCGATAGTTTTAGTCAGCTCTAAGGTCTGGAAGTTTGCTTTTTGTTGTGGGCGATAGTCTAAGGTATTTAAGTCAAGCGCCAAGATATCCTTGTCAACTTTTTTATAGAAACCTTGTTTTGTCTTGCTCCCCAACCAGTTGTTTTCTATCATTGTATTGATGAAGCTCGGTAGTTTGAAGAGTTGGTGCGCTTCGTCTTCTGTGCAGTTGTCATAGATTCCGTTAGCAACATGTACAAGTGTGTCAAGACCTACTACATCCACAGTTCTGAAGGTAGCTGATTTTGGTCTTCCGATGACTGGACCGGTGAGTTTATCTACTTCTTCAATAGTCAGATCCATTTCTTTGACCAAGTGGAAAAGACTCATGATTCCGAAAATCCCGATACGGTTTCCGATAAATGCTGGAGTGTCTTTTGCAATTACCGCAGTTTTACCTAAGAACTTTTCTCCGTATTGGCTCAAGAAATCAATAACTTCAGGTGCGGTGTTTGGACCTGGAATGATTTCAAAAAGTTTAAGGTAACGCGCTGGGTTAAAGAAGTGCGTTCCGCAGAAGTGTTTCTGGAAGTCTTCGCTTCTTCCTTCATTCATAAAATAAATAGGAATACCCGAAGTGTTAGAGGTGATGAGTGTTCCGGGTTTGCGGTATTTTTCGATTTGCTCGTAGACTGCTTTTTTGATGTCAAGTCGCTCTACAACAACTTCGATAATCCAATCTACATCTTTAATTTTTTGTAAATCATCCGTAGTGTTTCCGGTAGTGATACGCGAAGCAAACTTCTGGCTATAAATAGGTGAGGGGCTCGATTTTAGGGCTAAAGCTAGATTAGAATTTACAATTCTGTTTCTCACAGCTTTGCTCTCTAGGGTCAATCCTTTTTTGAGTTCAGTCTCGTTTGGTTCTTTGGGTATGATGTCAAGAAGCAATACTTCTACTCCGATATTTGCAAAATGGCAGGCTATTCCGGAGCCCATAATTCCCGAACCGATGACAGCTACTTTTTTAATTAGTCTTTTCATGGTTATTTGTCGTGTTTGAATATTTTTCTTTCGTTTATTAATGTGTTTATAGATGCAGACACCTCTTTGAAGATGGCAAGCTTTACTTCTGAGATTTCTTGTTTTACAACTTGGTTAAACCGCAAAACGGTTTGTTTAGACAGTTCTCTTTTCTCGAGACCTAACGCAGTGAGATTGATAATGACACCTCTGCCATCCTTTGGGTTTTTATTCTTGACAATAAGCCCTTTGTCTTCCATAGACTTAAGAGTTCTAGTAAGACTCGTAGGTTCCATTCCCATCTTTGGTGCAAGGGCTGTTGAGGAGGTGCCGTCTCTGTCTATGCTCAAGAGTGCAAAGCCTAGCGCCATTGTTGCTCCGTAGTTTGAGGCTTCTTCATTATACATACGCGAAACGGCTTGCCATGTTTCTCGCAGGGTATAATCAACAGTTTTTTCTTTATCGCTCATTATTTATCATCAATAATTATTCCTCAAATATAACAAAAATATACTATGCAAGCATATAAAACGAAATTATTTTATATTAAGTTTTTGTTCTAATAAGAAAAAAACTATATTTGATACCTTTAAAAAAAACTATACAGATGAAGAATAAACTTTTCAGAATTTCACTAGCTTTATTTGCTGCTTTAGGCATGCTTTCTTGTGACGTAGAGCCAATAGATGATGGATTAGGAGGTCAGGACCTGCCGACAAACGACGTGTTTTTTGCAGCGAATTATGGCAGTGTAAACTACAAAACAGACCAAGCTTCAGCTAAAGTTGAGGGCGGGATACTCCAAGTTCAAGCCGTTCACCCTAACGGAGTCTTCTTGATTAAGAACCAAGGGGCACTCACGGGCACTTATGTAAACGGTCAGACAGATTTTACTTTTATAGAAGCCGCAACCGGAAAAACATTCAGTAGTAAGCATCCTATCACGGGTGAGAATATTTCTACTTTTTCTATCACTTCAATAAATTTTGATAACCAATCTATCTCGGGTACTTTTCAGTTTGTAGGCTATAGAATGGCAGACACCACTATCCCAGATACAGATGAAGGTGCTCAAGCAAGAATGGACTTACCCGATGGTGAATTTCCTGACTTAGATATCCCTGAGGAGGTTATGCCTGGGGTAGAACAGCTTGTATTTTCTCAAGGAACGATGTTAAACATTCCTTATGGTGCTGGAATTATTGATCCAGTTGACCCAAATGATCCTAATTTTCCTGACGATCCGTCTGATCCGAGTTCAGGAGATTATTTTCCGATGGCTGTAGGAAATATTTGGAATTATACTAACATACCTACAGATCCTGCTAAAATTATTTCTACTCAAACCATTAATGGCAAGATCTATTACAGAATGACTGGTGCTATAATCAATGCACAAGACCTTACGGATGACGCTCAGGATTTCGTGAGAAAAGAAAACGGAAATTATTACGCTAGAGTAAATTATCCTTCACTTAATCAAAGTATAGAGATGATTCTTCTGAAAGATTACTTGAACGAAGGTCAAGGATGGGAAGAAGAATTTACTATAACTATGGTGGGTGATGAGCCAGATGAAGTAATGGAACTTATCGTATCAACAACGAGCGTGATTGAGTCTAAAGGAAGTTATACCGTAAACAACATTAATTATCCAGATGTTATCAAAGTAGCGGCGATGGTTGATACTGAGTTTTTGTATAATGGAGAGCCTTTCGGAGACCAAGAGCCTCCTTTGCTACACGAATATTGGTATGCTAAGGATGTAGGACTTATCAAACTTAAGATTGCTGAGACAATAGATGAGCCAGAAGAACTTCACGAGCTAATTGACTATACGTTATTCTAAAAATAATTAAAACCGTTTCACAATTGAAACGGTTTTTTTATGACAGTTAGGTTGTTCAGGTTTTGAATACTATACTAATATTGGTGCGCATGTTTTATGGCATAAAGATTGACTTTCAAGAAGTGAAAAACGCCTATAGCCAAAGCGATTCAGCTTGATTTATAGCAGTTTGTAGATTGAGGTGCTATAACAACAGCCCCTAAAGCGCATGTCAATAATGACAAAATGACTTAATTTATACTATGTCTAAACAAAAAACATTATCCCTTGACAATTTGTCACTACAAGATTTTGAATCAGAAGTAGAATTGATTCCCCTTCTTACCCCAGAAGACGAAGAGGAGATGAACAAAGAAGAGTTGCCTGAGGTGTTGCCGATACTTCCCCTTAGAAATATGGTGTTGTTTCCAGGAGTGGTCATCCCGATCACTGCGGGTAGAGACAAATCTATCAAACTTATCAATGATGCCAATTCAGAAGGAAAAGTAATTGGGGTGGTGTCTCAGATACAAGAAGAAACAGAAACACCTACAGCAAAAGATGTCAATACCATTGGTACGGTTGCCCGAATATTAAAGGTACTCAAAATGCCTGACGGCAATATTACGGTGATTATACAGGGCAAAAAACGCTTTGAGATCGAAGAGTTTGTCACAGAAGAGCCGTATATGAAAGCCAAGGTCAAAAAGTTTGCTGAAGTGCGCCCAGAGAAGGATGACAAGGAGTTTAAAGCGATTACTGATAGCGTAAAAGAATTGGCTATTAAAATTATTCAAGAAAACCCAAACCTGCCGTCAGAGGCTACGTTTGCTATTAAGAACATTGAGAGTGATTCGTTTTTGATCAACTTTGTGTCGTCAAATATGAATCTTGATGTAAAGGAAAAGCAAACGCTATTAGAGATTTTAGACCTGAAGACTCGAGCTTTAGAAACGCTGAAATTTATGAATACTGAATTGCAAAAACTCGAATTGAGAAATGATATTCAGTCTAAAGTACGCCTTGACCTTGACCAACAACAACGCGAATATTTCTTGCAACAACAAATGAAAACCATTCAAGAAGAATTGGGTGGCGTTTCTTATGATCAGGAAATTGAGGAAATGCGTCAAAAGGGAAAAGCCAAAAAATGGGATGATAAGGTACAGAAACACTTTGAAAAAGAACTTTCAAAGCTACAAAGAACCAATCCGCAATCACCTGACTTTGGAATTCTAAGAAATTATTTAGAATTGTATTTAGAACTGCCATGGGGCGAATATTCTAAAGATAAATTTGACCTGAAGCGCGCTCAAAAGATATTGGATAAACACCATTTTGGTCTTGAAGATGTCAAAAAACGAATCGTCGAACACTTGGCTGTACTCAAGCTGAGAAATGATATGAAGTCTCCGATACTCTGTCTTTACGGACCTCCAGGAGTAGGTAAAACATCTATCGGGAGATCAGTGGCTGAAGCCTTGGGTAGAGAATATGTGAGAATTTCTCTGGGAGGCTTGCGCGACGAAGCAGAAATCAGAGGGCACAGAAAGACCTATATCGGCGCTATGCCGGGTAGAATCATACAAAGTATCAAAAAAGCGGGTACCTCAAATCCGGTATTTGTATTGGACGAAATCGATAAATTGTCGAGTTCGCATACCGGAGATCCTTCATCGGCGATGCTAGAGGTGCTTGACCCAGAACAGAACTCTGATTTTTATGACAACTTCTTAGAGATGGGTTATGACTTGTCAAAAGTGATGTTTATCGCTACGTCAAACAATATGGCAAACATTCAGCCTGCACTTAGAGATAGGATGGAAATCATCAATATGACAGGCTATACTATTGAAGAGAAAGTAGAAATTGCCAAACAACACTTATTGCCCAAACAACTTAAAGAACACGGACTCACCGATAAACAAGTGGTGATAGGCAAAAAACAATTAGAAAAAGTTGTGGAAGGCTATACACGTGAATCAGGTGTACGAGGCCTAGAAAAGCAAATCGCTAAACTTGTCAGGAATATTGCCAAGTCTATCGCGATGGAAGAAGCCTATGAAGTGAAAATCACCGATGAGAAAATCATTGAAGTGCTAGGGGCGCCGAGATTAGAGCGCGATAAATATGAAGGCAACGATGTTGCTGGAGTAGTTACAGGACTTGCTTGGACCAGCGTAGGTGGCGATATTTTGTTTATTGAGTCTATCTTGTCAAAAGGCAAAGGAACGCTCACACTGACTGGTAATTTAGGCAATGTGATGAAGGAGTCTGCCACCTTGGCGATGGAATATATCAAAGCCAATGCAGAAGCGCTGGGCATTGATCCTGATTTTGCTGACAAATACAACATTCATATTCACGTGCCTGAAGGAGCCACCCCAAAAGACGGGCCGAGTGCGGGAATTGCGATGTTGACCTCGCTTGTTTCTACGCTTACCAAAAGAAAGGTGAAGAAAGGACTGGCTATGACCGGTGAGATTACCCTTAGAGGAAAGGTGCTACCGGTGGGAGGAATCAAAGAGAAAATCCTTGCGGCAAAAAGAGCGAATATCAAAGAGATCATTCTTTGTCAAGACAACAAAAGAGACATTGACGAAATCAAAGAAGAATATATCAAAGGCCTTACTTTTCACTACGTAAAAGACATGGCTGAGGTGCTTAAGATTGCTGTGACCAATCAAAAAGCCAAGCCAAGTCTAGGTTTGTGATTTATTAAAGCATTACATTTATTACTTAAAGCTGAACCATGACATCATGGTTCAGCTTTTTTGATTTGTGCTGTTTTCTATTTTTTTGGGTTGGCTATTTAGCAGTTAAATTATCAAAAACCAGTTAGCTGAAAAGGAAAAAGGATTGGACTTTGCTAAGCGTCCATTTTATAGGTATAGACGTTGTAGGGCAAGAGTTTTTTGGCAAATAACTTGGCTATCCAAGCGCCCAGCAGTATGGGGAAAAACAGCGAGAATCCGTTGGGTACCATATTGCAAATCAAAAAAAGCGCTGTAAAAGGAGCGTAGATGGAAGCTGACAAGGTTGCAGCAGCACCTACCAGTGCAAAGTTGATATAGATGAGCGAAGTGCCCAATAGCGCATTACACAGCAACGCAAAAGCCACACCTAAGAAAGCACCTGCTACGATACTCGGGGCAAAAACGCCGCCATCGCCACCTGCGCCCAGCGTGAGTGCTGCTGCCAAGGGTTTGAGCAAGGCCAACAACAGCAAAAACAAAATAGAAAATCCTTGCGGGTTTATGAGTACTTCTGAAACGCCGTGATAGCTATCACCATACAAGTATGGGGCAAAGCAAAGCATTCCGCCCACCAAAAGCGCACCAGAATTTACTCTGATAAAATTGTTGTTGATACCTGAAAAGTAGTTTTTGATATGTACGACGAGCTTGGTGAAATAAGTAGACAATGCACCGCTACATAAACTCAACAGCATAAAGAACGGGAGAGCTGACCACTTCCAATCACTCACACCTAAGTCAATAAGCGGTTTTGAGCCCATCCAAAACAGCAATCCCCAAGCCACCAAGGCTGATGCCCCACAAGCGATCAGCAGAGATTTATTTACTTTTCGGGCAATTACTTCTAAGGAGAAAAGTAAACCGCCAATCGGGCTAGCAAACAATATCGCCACACCTGCAGTGATTCCCGCACAAATGAGCTCTAACTTATAGCTGTTGGCAGAAGTGCGTTTTTTGTAGGCATAATTGCCAATCGTAGCCGTAGCTACCACGGTAGAAACTTCAATTCCGGTTGAACCCCCGAAGATGACTGTCAGAAAACCGTTCAGGTAATGCGATGGAATCTTGAACAGAGGCAAGTGGTCTTTTCGTTGGTAAAGTGTCTTGTATATCTCTGTAATCCCTTTATTTCTGCGTTTCTTGAAAAGGTGTTTGCGCAAGAAATAAATTGCGGTGATTCCGATTGTGGGCAGTAGTATAAAATAAAACCGGTTGTTTTGTATAGCCCATTCAAAGATGTGTTCTTGGAAGTATTCAGTGATGAATTTTAGCGAAAAGGCAAGGAGTGAAGCCGCAATACCAATCAATACTGCTGATATGCCCAGCTTTAAGTAATGGTGTTTTTGCACTTTCTTTCTATTCACTTTGTTTTTTCTGCAAATTTATGGGTTATAAAAAGACAGGCAAAGAAAAAGTAGACGGAATGTGAGTAGGGCTTATAAAATTGAGCCAAGAGAGCTAAGAGCAAAGACCGTTTTGCTGAAAGCCGAAAGAGGGCAGGCTTGACATAAATAAATAGTTTTCACGTGTCAAATATTTACCCCTAAAGTAAAATTAGCTTTAGCATAATTCATTTTGACCTATCAGTAGATACGTCTTTTGCATTTTAAAACTTTACCTAAAATTCCTTTAAACCTCCTTTATTCACTGCCAAAACCATGCGTTAAACAGGTCTTAAAGCTTTAAATACATTGTGTTTATAGCTGGAAATGTTTATATTTGCTAAATTTTTATTCTGAACCCTAAAAATATAACTTTACTATGGCAAAAATTAAAGTAGCTAATCCTGTAGTGGAATTAGACGGAGATGAGATGACAAGAATTATTTGGTCATTCATTAAAGAACAACTTATACTTCCTTATCTTGATTTAGATATCAAATATTATGATTTAGGTATTGAGCACAGAGATGCGACCAACGATCAGGTGACTATCGATGCTGCTGAGGCAATCAAGAAATACAACGTGGGAATCAAATGTGCTACTATTACGCCAGACGAAGAGCGTGTAACAGAGTTTGGACTAAAAGAAATGTGGCGTTCACCAAACGGAACCATCCGTAATATCGTAGGTGGAACTGTTTTTAGAGAGCCAATCATTATGAGAAACGTACCGAGATACGTTCAAGGTTGGACAAAACCAATCGTTATTGGTCGTCACGCTTTCGGAGATCAGTACAAAGCTACAGACAAAGTAATCAAAGGAAAAGGAACCCTTACGATGAGCTTTACTAACGAAGCAGGAGAGACTACTTCGTGGGAAGTCTATAACTTCAAAGGAGACGGAGTAGCCATGAGTATGTATAATACAGACGAGTCAATCTACGGATTTGCACATTCATCTTTCCAAATGGCATTGACTAAAAAATGGCCATTATACCTTTCTACAAAAAATACAATTCTTAAAGCTTATGACGGACGTTTCAAAGATATCTTTGAAGAGGTATATCAAGAGCACTATAAAACACAGTTTGAAGAAGCTGGAATCACTTACGAACACAGACTTATCGATGATATGGTAGCTTCGGCTATGAAGTGGAGTGGTGGATTTGTTTGGGCTTGTAAGAACTATGACGGAGACGTACAGTCAGACACCGTTGCTCAAGGTTTTGGTTCTTTAGGACTTATGACTTCTGTACTTGTAACGCCAGACGGAAAAACAGTAGAAGCAGAAGCAGCACACGGAACTGTAACCAGACACTACCGTCAGCACCAACAAGGAAAGAAAACTTCTACTAACCCTATTGCTTCTATATTCGCTTGGACAAGAGGACTTATGCACAGAGGTAAACTAGACAACAACCCAGCGCTTATCACTTTCTGTGAAAATTTAGAACAAGTGTGTATCGATACAGTTGAGAGCGGAAAAATGACCAAAGACTTGGCTATGCTAGTAAAACCAGAAGGACTTACTGAGGCTGATTATCTAACTACAGAAGGTTTCTTAGAAGCTCTGAAAGTAAACTTAGATAAAAAACTAGCTTAAGTCACTTACTATTATTATCAATGTCTAATTTAAAATAATCTATACGGATTATCAGACAATAAATAATTAAAATGAAACACTTGCAAAAAACATTTTTTGCAAGTGTTTTTTCTTTTTATAGGTTTTCACTATTTGTCTTATTCCTAAGTAATGGATATAGATTACTAGATAAAATAATTAGATTAAACCTCCTTATAAATATCTCATAAACTAAGGTATAACATTAAAAAAGCCGCCTCGATATTCGAGGCGGCTTAGTGGTGTAAAATTTATTTTTCTATTGAGTGGTTTAGTTACTAACTTTTTTAGTTAGCACTTCGTTGTCGGTAGTAATCACCTTGATAACTAATACTTGATTTGCACCTATTTGAGCAAATGAGTGTTTATTACCTTGTGCTTGACTTTCATAAATAACTCTACCCAACATATCGTAAACCATTACTTCTTTCAGATCTATTCCTTGGGTTTCGATAAAGAATGTTTTGTCTTTGACATACACAGCCCAAGCATTGCTAAGTTCAGGGTCTGTAACATCCATTGATGTTCTGTACACAACCTCAAAACGAGTAGTAAACTCTCCTTGATTACTCACAAACGTATAATCGCTATCTTTTAGGTTGTGTTGTGTTTGAGTCAAATTATCTTTTAAGAAGATGTCTTGACCTTGTGCGAACACTCCATCAAAGTTTGATAATGAAACCGTAAACGCTCCTGAAGTCGTAGCTCTAAACCCTAGAGGTACTACATCAAAATCATCAAACGGAAGTGAACGCCCTTGAATAGTGTATGCAAATCCGTTACTTTCAATCAGGCTATAAAGAGCAGACCCATTATAATTGAACATTTTAGAATCAATTCTAAGGTCTTCGCCTTGTGTAGCTCCGTCCATATATCCGATAAGGATATTATTTAGCTCACTAGATGAATCAGACAGATTTAACCAAAGTCTGTGTTTATCTTCTTCAATAGTTCTGAAAAACACGCTATTTTGAGCAGTTCTCATACCGTTATTAAACGATACTGAACTTAAACCTGGAGTTTCAATGACAAAACCTTGACCTACTGAAACTACATCTACTGGTACTTTTGTACCATTGGCTGCTGCAAGACCTCCTAAATTAGAATAGGTAGCCCAGTTATTAGCAAGGTAGTCTCCAGTTCCAGTATTCCAAGCATTAGTATTAGTCCAAAAATACAATGTTCCTACAGTAGGGTTTGCATTCCAGAAACTGTCAGTTCCTGTGATTTTAATATTAGAAGGGTATGGGTTACCCACTCCTTGATATTCACCTACTTGAGAAAAACTAACAGAAATATCTCCGTTATGAGGTGTTCCTGTAAATACTCCTTCATACGTATAGGCATTTGGGTAGTTTCCGTCATCAAATAGGTTTGGTGCTCTAAACATAATTCCTTTTCCTGCTGTGAAATTGCCTGCAGTAACTTCCCAAGCATCAATAGATGTATTGTACTGATAAATTCTGCTAGCAAGTGTGTTCGGAGAGAAAGCTTCAAGTTCTTGACCTGCTACTGGTGATGACCAGATGGTATAGTCAAGATGTTTGATAACGGTGTTCCTTTTTACAGTAATGTTTCCTGTGTTTGTAGCAGTTTCACTTTGGAGTAGATTTGCATCATTAGCAATTACTAATGAACCTCCTGCTGCTACTGTGATGTCTCCTACTTTTAATAAGCCATTAACAGCAACATTTGCAGCAGCTCCTAAAGTAATCGATTCTACAGTAACAACTGTATTTATATCTATAATAGCAAGATTTGCACTATTGATTACTACGTTTGAACCAGCTGTTGGCACTGTGTTATCACACCAGTTAGCAGCAGTATTCCAGTCTTCACTTACAGCTCCTGTCCATTCTGCTGAACAAGTAGGTACAACATAACATTCACAATTTTCATCAACTGTTCCTTCGTCGCCATGGGCATCTGTACAAGCATCACCAAAGTTGGCTTCCAAATCAGGACAATCCCAATCTACTGGTGGAGTTACTCCACCACAATCTAAATCAGTAAAGACTTGAGTGGCATGTGTATTGGGAGCCAATTGACCTTCTGCAAGAATCTCAGTACCATTGGAAACAGTATAATTTGGTTTATTATCACCATAAGTTCCATTATTGGAAATTGTGAATGTAAGTGGTCCTTCAGTTGTTACAGTCTGTGTATGATCATAACCATTACTATAATTACCTCCATGAAGAAGTACGTTGCCGTCTTCATCTACTAAAGACCAAGTAACTTCATCTCCCCAATGATTATCCCATATATGAACAGTCCATTCACATGCGTCACCCACTGGTGGAGTTGGCTCTACATAACAGTTACAATCTTCATCAACTGTTCCTTCATTGCCGTCAGCGTCTGTACAGGTATCTCCAATATTTAATTCCAAATCAAGGCAGTCATATACCGATGCGTTACACGTTGCAACTACCGCATCCACATCATAGCAAGTACTCAAGTTTCCAGAAATGGAGCGTTCACCATTGCCAGCAAGATAGGTACAGAAGTTAGATAGGTTGCATACCGAAAGAAGAGGGTTATTCCTTATATATAAACCAGCTCCTGTAATGGTAATGGGGTCTATATCCGAAAGTCCTGAAATATCGGCTAATACGGAATTATTCTGAATAGAAAGATGCCCTCCGATACTTTTCAAGGTAGACAAACCGTCTAAATTTGTTAATTGAGAATTACTTTGAATATTAAGGTACCCTCCGATACTTTCCAAGGCAGACAAACCTTCTAAATTTGTTAATTGAGAATTACTTTGAATATTAAGATCCCCTCCGATACTTTCCAAGGCAGACAAACCAGCTAAATTTGTTAATTGAGAATTACTTTGAATATTAAGATACCCTCCGATACTTTCCAAGGCAGACAAACCGTCTAAATTCGTTAATACGGAATTACTTTGAATTTTAAGATACCCTCCAACACTTGTCAAGGAAGACAAACCGTCTAAATTCGCTAACACGGAATTATTTCCAATATTAAGATACCCTCCAACACTTGTCAAGGAAGACAAACCGTCTAAGCTTGTTAATTGAAGGTTAACTTGAATAGAAAGAAAGCCTCCAATACTTGTCAAGGAAGACAAACCGTCTAAATTTGTTAATTGAGAATTACTTTGAATAGCAAGATAGCCTCCAACACTTGTTAAAGCAGACAAACCAGCTAAATTTGTTAATTGAGGGTTACTTCGAATTTCAAGATACCCTCCGATACTTTCCAAGGAAGACAAACCGTCTAAGCTTGTTAATTGAAGGTTAACTTGAATAGTAAGATAGCCTCCAATACTTGTCAAGGAAGACAAACCGTCTAAGTTCGTAATAACACCTCGTATAAAAACATTCCCAGGGATTTCTGTACAATGCCCATACGTAGCCCCAAAAGCATCTATTTCTGCTTGGGTAGTAAAAGTGAAATCTCCTGTTGGGCATGCTGCAAGAGGAGGAGTTATGCTAATTGTATAATCTTCTACCTCTCCATAATTTAAATTCATACAGGGATCAGGAATAGGTCTAATATAAGCAACTATAATACGCATACGAATATTACCAGAAACCGCATCATTAGGAACCGTAACATTCAGTGCATGTGGCCCAATCGAAGAAGTATAGGTTGCAAGGGTATAGACCTCTCCTGCATCATCTAAAGTACCATTCCCGTTCCAGTCTATAAAAGCATAAATATAGTCATTTCCTTCAAAAAAAGCATTTATCGTCACCGAGAGCTGCTGCTGCTCTCCCTGAGCTACTTGCGCCACCAAGCCAGTAAAATCATTATACCCAGAATGAGTGGTAGTGGTATTGTTAATACCTGCGAAAGTAACATTTGTAATGTTGTCATTTTGTGTATCGCCGCCAGCTACAACACAATACTGCTGTGCATTTACCGAAGTCCACATAAGTGAACTTAATAGGGTTAGGAAAAATAGAAACGTAAATCTTCTCATAATTTAATCAGTTTGGTTAGTATTTATTTTTAAGTGCTTTTATTAAAAAAACAGTTTTGACTAGAATCGGTGTTTACGCTATTTTCTAGAAGCATTATTTTAATTTTTGTTTAATTGGTTTATGGCTTGGTCTATTTCTAAGAGTTGGTTATTATAAAAATTCCAAACTGACCAAAGCAATACTGCTCCCAAGACTGAAATCAAGAGCAATACCAATAGCCTTTTATGTTTTTTCTTTGACACAAGACAAAGTTGGGGAGAATACAAGAGGAATAAATATTCTCAAGCATTACAAAAGCATTACAACTTGAATTTTGTAGCGTTTATAGGGATTAAGGAGGTGTTGTTGTGAGCCACAACAAGTAGGAAAAAGAAAAAACAGAGTAGGTATCGGGCAATATACTCTTGTTCAGTGCCTGAAATTTGAAGTAAATCTGTCCTTAGTTTTTTTTTAAAAGACACTACAACATATCAGATTTAGTCTATCTAGTTTTTTTTAGATTTCTCTTGACGCAGAAGTAATCTTTATAGAGCGAAGTCGAAGTATCAATTCTCAAAGTTTGCGTCTAAGTCTTGAATGAAGCACTGGAGGTCTTCGTGGGTTTCTAGGTTTAGTTTAGTTCTAACGCGGTGTTTGGTTACGCGCATTGCGTTTGTTGAAACGCCAAGCAACAAGCCCATTTCGTTATTGTTTAATTGGAGTTTTATTAAGCACAGATACCGCAGTTCCGCTTGGCTCAAATTGGGATACGAAGCCAAAAGTAACGGAAAAAAACTTGGATACACCGCTTTGAATAAATCTTGATATTGTGCCCAATCCTCTTGAGTCAAAATAATTTTAGATTTGAGTTGAGAAAGTAAGTTTGAGTCTATTTCATCAGTTTTAATTTTTTCTAATTCGATAATTCGGTTGTTGTCTTCGCGAACCTTGAACCTAAGATTTTCGAGCTGAACTTTTGCACTAGTCAATGCTTTTTTGGTATTCTCTAGTGCCATCTCTTTAATTTGTTGTTCTTTTAAGAGGTACTTGTTCCGAAACCAAAAACCAAGAATACTCACTATTAACAAGAGTGAAATTATAGAAATAATGAAGTTGCGTTGGCTTAGTTTTAGTAGGCTTTCTGTATTTAGTTTTTCAATCTCCAATTCCTGTTTCTTTGCTGCTACCTTTTGATTAGCACGCAACAACTGTAAGCCATTGTATTTTTCGTTATAGGCTTTTGTTGCGACCAATGATGAGTCCAGATAAGCCACACTTAGGTCGGGTTCTTTATTGGCAGCATACCATTTGCTCATGACGGGGTATAATTTCCGAAGGCGGTCTGTTTCTCCAGATTGCTGAATATATTTTCTAGCTGTTTCTATTTTTTGTTTGGCTTCCTTATACTTATGTTGTTTTAGGTAGATATCAGATAAGGGAGTGAGAGATCCAGCAGCAAGTCCATAGTCGTTTTGGATGAGTGCTTCAGCAATATTGGTTTCAAACAAAGGGATGGCTTTTTCAAATTCGCCTTTCAGATAATGGTTATAACCAAGATTTCCAGAAGCAATTCCCCTCCAAATTGCACTTGCGGTGGTGTCTTTAATAATAGCTCGGAAATATTGGTCTGATTGGTCTAAGTCGCCCAAGTTTTGATAGCATAATCCCAAGGTGTTTTGAGTACTTATAACTTCGGTTGCATTAAAAACTGTTTTTTTGAGCTTGCTCGATTTTTCTAAATAGCCAACAGCCTCTTCATAATCTCCAAAATAATAATAGCTCATTCCTATAAGATTGAGCTGTGCAGCCATATTTGGATAACTGTCCGGATCCATATTCTATAAAATCTTGGCAGAACGCAATAACCATACAAATGCCTTCTCATAGTTTTTGATGCCCCAATAATACGTTGCAACAACCTTTACTGCACGATCTTCTATGTGTGGAATATGTTCCTTTTTGGCTTTGTCGGCTATTTTGATAAGGTTTTGAATTAAATCAGAATCTTTAGTACTGTAAATATACCAATAGGAGTAAGCCTTTAAGAGTTCTGCTTCTAAGACAAGTTCTTTATCATTATTAGCCAATGCCCAATCCTTCATTGTTTTGGTAAATATGGCTATTGATAAAGAGTCTTGAATACCATTGTTAATGGTGTTTTGGTACAATTGATGAATATCCGCTACCTTGTCTATATAAGGCTTGTGAAGCATTTGTTTGTATTGGGCAGAAGTCCTTGTACAAATCAAGGAAATAAACAATATGAGAGAAACTAATTTCATGTGGGGGCAAAGAAAATGAAAAATTATCGGAAATCAAATCAAAAAACACTCTTACTAAATTACTTGTCCTATTAAAAATAAAAGACTATATCCCCTCGATAGGGTCTTTATTTTTTATAACTTTACGCATTAATCTTGTTTTTGTGATATGAAAAAAATATACCTCTTTGCCATACTATTAGCCACCTGCCTTAGTTGTACCTCTTTAGAAAAATCTGATATACATTTCTTAAATGGCTATTGGGAAATTGAAAAAGTGAAACAGCCAGATGCCAAAGAAATTGATTTTGGTATGAACACCATCTATGATTATTATGAAGTTGATGCTACTCACAAAGGCTTTTATGTTAAAGCCTCGCCACAACTCGACGGTACTTTTATAGTGGATGATTTTAGGGATGAAATCAAAGTTGTTGAGAAAAGTGGTAAGTTCTTTATTGAATTTCACTCTGAGTTTGACGATAGAGAAATGACTATCACAGAGCTTACTGCCGATAAATTAGTGCTTAAAAACCAAGAGGACAAAACCTATTATTACAAAAAAGCATCTCCAATAAACTTAACCGCAACTGACCATGAGTAAATCAAGACAAGACGATGATAGCTTTATGATCAGTGATGTACTAAAGCAGTTTATCCAAAAAAACAAACTCGAAAAAGGGCTGGATGCAGTAGATGTCAAACAGGCGTGGATGAATTTGATGGGAGCAGGCGTGAATAATTATACTAAAGAAGTGACGCTCAAGAATGGCGTATTGTATGTATGGCTTACCTCTGCAGTGCTTCGCGAAGAATTGCTTTACGGAAAACAGAAAATCATCAAGATGATGAATGAGGATGCTGGTAAAGTAGTGGTAAAAGATCTTATTTTTAGATAACCTAAACGCTATATATGAGCCATCATAAACTCAGAGAAGATAAAAAGTGTCAAAACTGCGGTTCTTTAGTCCGCAAGCGTTTCTGCCCGAGATGCGGACAAGAAAACGTAGAAACGCGTCAGCCATTTCACTATCTGTTTACGCATTTTATAGAAGACTTACTGCACTATGAAGGCAGTTTCTGGAAAACGGTCAAAAACTTGCTTTTCAAACCTGGGCTTTTAACGCTGGAATACCTCAAAGGAAGGCGAAAGCAATTTGTAGCACCTGTAAAACTCTATATTTTCGTTAGCTTCTTTGTGTTTTTTGTAGGCGGGCTAATCAGCAAGATTGAGGATACTTATTATGTAGATCCTGACCAACTCACAATAGAATTCTCTGAAAAAAGCGCAATTCAAAATACTCAAACACCTAAAGAGCCAACTATAGACCAACCAAAGTCAATAGCAGTATTAGACGATTATTTTGAGAGGCAACATCTTTTGCCTGAAGATCAGCAAGACAGTTATTTTAAGAGAAAAGTGTTGTTAGAGGTGGTGAATATTGTTCAGAAAGCTGATTCTGATCCCGATTATGGAGAAAAAATCTTAGATATATTTGCAAAGAACCTCCCTACATTCTTGTTCTGTTATATGCCGGTATTCGCCTTCTTTATGTGGCTTTTCCACGACAAGAAAAAGTGGTATTTCTTTGACCACGGCATTTTCACGCTGCATTACTTCTCTTTTCTGTTGCTGAATTTTTTTGTGATCATTTCTATATTGGGCGTGATAGATGATTTCCCGTTTTTACAACACGACTATTTTTCTTATATTTTTGGTATATGCTATTTTATACTATTTATGTGGCTGCCTATTTACTTTTATAAAGCACACAAAAGAGTCTTTGGATTCTCAAGAATTAAAACCTTAGTTCATACTATGTTCTTGTTTGGTTTTAACCTTGTTTTACTTGCCATAGGTATCGCAATATACTTAGCGACAATACTTTATTCACTATAAACACACGACAATGCAGACACTTATTATCAATATAAAACAACTAGTACAAATCAGAGAAAGCGGTGTTCGCAAGGTTTCAGGTTCAGAAATGGCAGTTTTGCCTACTTTAGAAAACGCTTACTTGCTGATAGAAAACGGATTAATTGCCGATTTTGGTAAAATGGAAAATCTACCGATAATACATGCTGCACACACCATCGATGCCAAGGGAAAAGTGGTGCTGCCTACTTGGGTAGATTCGCACACACACATCGTTTATGCAGGAAACAGAGTGCAGGAGTTTGTCGATAGAATCAACGGACTCTCGTATGAAGAAATTGCCAATAGGGGCGGAGGCATCTTAAATTCTGCCCAGCTCTTAAACAAAACCTCAGAAGAGGAATTATACCAACAATCAAAACACAGACTCGAGGAGGTAATCTCTCAAGGCACCGGAGCTGTCGAAATAAAATCGGGCTATGGCTTAACGCTTGAGGGCGAGCTCAAAATGCTAAGGGTAATCAAGAGGTTAAAAGAAACCTATAAACTGCCCATCAAAGCTACTTTTCTAGGTGCACATGCTTTTCCGGCAGAATACAAAGAAAACCAACAAGCCTATGTAGATATGATTACCCAAGAAATGCTTCCTGAAATTGCCAAAGAGGGTTTAGCTGATTATATCGATGCTTTTCTAGAAACCGGTTATTTCTCGGTTGCCCAGACCAAACAAGTAATCGAAGCGGGCAAAAAGCATGGACTTCCGGCCAAGATTCACGTCAATCAATTTACTAGTATCGGGGGTATACAGCTGTGTGTGGAGCATGAGGTGTTGTCTGTAGACCATTTAGAGGTAATGACTGATCAGGATATACACGTGCTAAAAGGCTCACAAACCATGCCTGTGGCACTGCCTTCGTGTTCATATTTCATCAGTATTCCTTACACTCCAGCACGCCAAATGCTTTCTGCCGGACTTCCACTGGCCTTAGCCTCAGACTTCAATCCTGGAACCACGCCAAGCGGAAACATGAATTTTGTGGTGGCTACGGCATGTATCAAAATGAAGATGACTCCAGAAGAAGCCATCAATGCCGCTACGATTAACGGCGCTTATGCGATGGGGCTCGAGAGTGAAGTGGGCAGTATCACTAAAGGAAAAATTGCCAATTTAATCATCACCAAAGAAATCCCTAACTACTATCAAATTCCCTACAGTTTTGGGACTGATTTGATTGATAAAGTACTGATTAACGGAGAAGTATTCAAGGGGTAAATCACACTCAAAACATTCAGAAAACATTTGATGTGCTTCTGAGAAAGTACAATTAAAAAGCCTAAATTTGGCTTGTTTATTTTTAAAGTAATCGACAATGATTTTTGACAGAAAAGACCTTACAGACGCACAGCTTTTAGGCTTATATAAAAAACTTTTAAAACCCAGACTCATAGAAGAGAAGATGCTTATTTTGCTACGCCAAGGCAAAGTGTCTAAATGGTTTTCAGGAATTGGTCAAGAGGCTATTTCTGTGGGTGTGACCTCTGTATTGGACCAAGATGAATACATCTTGCCGATGCATAGAAACTTAGGTGTATTTACCACGCGTGAGATTCCGCTTTCTCGACTTTTCTCACAGTGGCAAGGCAAGGCAAACGGCTTTACCAAAGGTAGAGACCGCTCTTTCCATTTCGGAACGCAAGAGTTTAAGATTATCGGAATGATATCGCATTTGGGCCCGCAACTGGGTGTGGCAGACGGTATTGCATTGGCGCATAAACTGTCAGGCAATCAAAAAGTTACCGCTGTTTTTACCGGAGAAGGAGCCACTAGCGAAGGAGATTTTCACGAGGCGCTGAACATTGCTTCTGTATGGGATCTGCCTGTGCTTTTTGTAGTTGAGAACAACGGCTACGGATTGTCAACGCCCACAAACGAGCAATACCGCTGCAAAGACATCGCCGATAGAGCACTGGGTTATGGTATGGAATCACATATCATTGACGGAAATAATATCTTAGAAGTCTTTACTAAGCTATCGACAATAGCTGAGTCAGTGCGCAAACAACCAAGACCTATACTCTTAGAATTCAAGACTTTCAGGATGAGAGGGCACGAAGAGGCGAGTGGGGTTAAGTATGTGCCAAAAGAACTGATTGAAGAATGGGGCAAAAGAGATCCTATTGAGAATTATAAAAACTATTTGCTCGCACAAGGCGTTTTATCAGAAGATAAGGATGCTGAGATGCGCAAGGAAATCAAAGCAGAAATTGATGCGCATTACCAAACTGCTTCTGCTGAGCCAATTATAGAAGCCAACCTAGAACAAGAGTTATCAGATGTTTATGCTCCTTTTCATTTCGCTGAAATTTATCCAACTTCAGAAAAGGCAAATATTCGCTTTATAGATGCAATTTCAGAAGGGATGAAACAATCTTTTGAGAAATACCCCAACCTAGTGATAATGGGTCAGGATATCGCTGAATATGGCGGAGCTTTCAAGATAACAGAAGGTTTTGTAGAGGCATTCGGAAAAGATAGAATCAGAAATACGCCCATTTGCGAATCAGCTATCGTTTCTACCGCTATGGGATTGTCTATTAACGGCTATAAAGCCATCGTAGAGATGCAGTTTGCAGACTTTGTATCTACAGGTTTTAACCCGATTGTAAATTATCTAGCCAAAAACCATTACCGCTGGGACGAAAAAGCCGACGTAGTTGTCAGAATGCCATGTGGCGCTGGTGTACAGGCGGGACCTTTTCACTCGCAAACCAACGAAGCCTGGTTTACAAAAACGCCGGGACTAAAAGTAGTATATCCTGCTTTTCCGTATGATGCTAAGGGTTTGATGACAACTGCCATCAATGACCCGAACCCAGTATTGTTTTTTGAACACAAAGCGCTCTATAGAAGTATATACCAAGAAGTGCCTAAAGATTATTACACCCTTCCTTTAGGTAAAGCATCCTTACTTAAAGAAGGAGAGGATATTACGATTGTCACTTTTGGAGCTGGCGTGCATTGGGCTTTAGAGGTATTGGACAAAAACCCAGACATCAAAGCTGATTTACTTGACCTCAGAACACTTCAGCCCTTAGATACTCAAGCGATTTACGCTTCGGTGAAAAAGACTGGCAAGCTGATTATACTTCAAGAAGACAGTCTTTTTGGGGGGATAGCCAGTGATATTTCTGCTTTAGTAACTGAGCATTGCTTCGAACAACTCGACGGACCTGTTAGGAGAGTGGCGAGTTTAGAAACGCCAATTCCGTTTACAAAAAACTTAGAAGATCTGTATTTACCTAAAAATAGATTTGAGAAAGAACTAAAAGACTTATTGGCATATTAGTTTATGCCAATCTGTTTATCATAAAAAAACCTGCTTCTTGGCAGGTTTTTTTGGTTTTATATAACAGCGTTCCACTCGTCGTAAAACTGCTGGAGAAAAGCCTCCATAAAAGCGTGTCTGACACGTGCCAATTCTTTGCCTTTCTCGGTATTCATTGTGTCTTTGAGCAGCAATAATTTTTCATAAAAGTGATTGATGGTGGTGCCGTCAGATTTTTTATATTCTTCTTTGCTCAAGTCTAATCTCGGTTTTTGCTCAGGGTCATACATAAGGTTGTTTTTATAACCGCCAAAGTTAAAAGTTCGAGCTATACCGATGGCTCCGATAGCATCCAAACGATCAGCATCCTGCACAATCTGGAGTTCGATGCTCTTGTCTTGCGTACTTCTACTAGAGAACGAAATGTTTTTGATGATATCGATGACCTGCTCAATAGTCGCTGGATTGGCCCCGAGGATTTGAAGGAATTTCTCTGCTTTTTTAGGGCCTATATTCTCATCGCCATCGTGGAATTTTGAATCGGCAATATCGTGGAGTAGTGCGCCGAGTTCAACTACTTCTATATTGCAGGTGTAATCAGTGGCAATATGCTTGGCTTGCTGCCAAACCCTCTGGATATGGTACCAATCGTGTCCGGCTTCAGCAAATTGTAATTCAGATTTTACGAAGGCAATTGTTTTTTCTATCAATGTCATAGTTGCGGATGTCTTAGTCAGCTAAAATACAAAAGTATAAAAGCAATCCATCAAAAAACCGTCTTAAATACTAGATCTAAGACGGTTTTGTAGGTAGATTATATTGAATAAGATTATTCTTCGGGTAAGATTTCTTTGACTAATACTTTATCGATTTTGATACCATCCATATCCATGATTTCAAACTCAAATCTATTCCAAGGAATTCGTTCACCTTCTTTAGGGATTCTTTCGATATTTGTAATTATTAGTCCACTTACTGTTGTAACGTTAAAATCATTGATAAGTTCGTCGAGTTCAAAGTGCGTCAAGAAGTCGTGTAGTGAATAATGTCCGTCTACGAGCCAAGTGCCGTCTTCGCGCTCTACTAGCTGAAATTCATCTTGATAGAAATCAGATGCGTCGCCCACAAGTGCTTCAAGGATGTCATTTAGGGTGATAATACCTTGGATCACACCATATTCATCAGTGACTAAGGCGTAGTGAATCTTTGAGGTTTTAAAAGCCTCTAAGGCACTATAAGCAGAAGTGTGTTCGATGAAATATACGGGCTCTTTGATGATATCCATTAGGTTAAAATCAGTGCCTTTTTCGAAATTGGCAAACAGGTCTTTCAAATGTGCCACGCCGACTACTTCATCGAGGTTGTTGTTTTCACAAACAGGATAGATAGAGTGAATTTCATTTAGGATAACTTCTTTTATTTTATCCAATGAATAATCAAGCGATAGAGGTACGACACCTTTACGGTGGGTCATCAGCGAGTTGATTTTTCTGTCACCAATATGAAACACACGCTCAACGATATCTTGCTCAATCTCCTGAACTTCACCGCCTTCAGTACCTTCTTTGATAAAGGCCTTGATTTCTTCTTCAGTGATTCTGCCGTCTTGGTTGGGTTTTATTCTAAAAGATTTTAATAAAAACTCTGTCGAAGCTGTCAATAACCATATAAAAGGTGCAGCGATAATTGACACGAACTTCATCGGCAACGCCATAATCTTGGCGATGCTCTCCGGATGGGTGAGCCCGATGCGTTTGGGTACTAATTCACCCAATACTAGGGTAAAGAAAGTGACTAATATCACGATGATTGTCACTGCTAATGATTTAGCAAAGGGTTGGAATACCTCATATTGCTCAAGAAAAGCCTGCATATTGGCCGTGATAGCCTCTCCTGAATAAATACCGGTTAAAATACCGATAAGGGTGATCCCGATTTGTACTGTAGATAAAAATTTATTTGGAGCATTTGCCAAGTCTAAGGCTGCTTTTGCACTGGTACTACCTTTCTTGGCCTCGCTTTCTAACCTGCTCTTACGAGAGGATATCAGCGCGATCTCAGACATTGAGAAAACTCCGTTTAATAGAATTAAGAATAATATTAATAATATTTCCATTTAGTTATTTATCTATAAAATCGTCTATTACGGCACTTAACCTTCGGGTGACCTCTTCGATACTTCCGATACCGTCCACAGAATAAAACAAGTCTTTCTGGGTATAATAATTGATTAGAGGAGCAGTTTTTTGGTTGTATTCATCATAGCGATTTCTGATTTTCTTTTCGTCTTGATCGTCTGGTCTTCCGCTTGATTTTCCTCTTTCTAATATACGTTGCACAAGTACGTCATCATTTGCCGCTAAGGCAATAGTAGCTGTGATTTTCCAGTTTTTTGTAGCTAAAAATTTTTCTAAAGCTTCTGCTTGAGCGATAGTTCTAGGAAATCCGTCAAATAAAAAACCTGTGGCATCTAAGTTTTTCTCAACCTCATCTTGAAGCATTTTGATGGTCAGTTGATCGGGAACCAAGTCGCCTTTGTCCATATATTCTTTGGCTTGCTGGCCTAACTCTGTATTGTTTTTTAAGTTATATCTAAAAACATCACCTGTTGAAATATGTACTAGATTATATTTTTCTTTTAAGAATTCTGCTTGAGTTCCTTTTCCTGCTCCCGGTTTCCCGAATAAAACTATGTTAATCATTAGCTGTTATAATTTATATATACTGTCGTAAAAATATTTAGTTATTCTTTTAGTTGATAGACCTCTGGCAAGTTTCTGCCATGCTCGTCATAGTCCAGACCAAATCCTACGATGAATTTATGCGGAATCTCTATACCGATATAATCGATAGGGAGTTCCTTTTTGTAGGCTTCAGGTTTGAAGAATAGCGTGGCTACTTTGAGGCTTTTGACTTTTTTGTCTTTGAATAAATCGTTGAGTACCACAAGTGTGTTTCCGGTATCAATGATGTCTTCGAGAATGATAACTGTTCTGTTTTCTACATTGACACCAAGACCTATAAGTTCATTGACTTTTTCTGTTGTGGTGGTTCCTTGATAGGAGGAGAGTTTGATAAAAGAGAGTTCACAAGGCCTGTTATAATGTTTCATAAAGTCAGAAACGAACATAAAAGAGCCGTTGAGTACACCAATAAATATGGGGACTTCTTCATCAATATCGTCAGCTATTTCTTGTGCCATGCGTGCAATAGCACTGTCTATCTGGCTTGCTGACAAAAAGGGTACGAATTGTTTGTCGTGGATGCGAATCAATTTCTATAAAAATTTTAATAGCAAATATACTAAAAACACTTTAATTTTATATTTAAATTTTCTGTTATTTATAAACAGATTTTGAGCAAGGTATTAAAAGTGTTGATAAAGATGTATTAAAGCCTTAGATAAAGCTATTTTAGGCGGGTTTAAAACCTGCGGTCAAGTTCGTCAATACCCATCGTAATAAAGATAGTTTTGCCAGAAGGCGAAGCGGCAGGTTCTTTGCAAGCGAAAAGCATATCCACAATATTTGCTTGCTCAGCCTCTGTGAGTTGAGTGCCTGTTTTTAGTGCGAGGCTACTTGCGATAGATTTTGCAATGCTGTCATTCAGCGAATAACTGTTTTTTGGGATACCTTCTTTGAGGTCAAAAATAAGTTGCTCAAAAACCTTGTGCACTTCTATATCTGTAACCGTTGATGGAAGTCCGGATAAACCAATGCTTTCTTTTTCGATATAATCAAACTCAAAGCCCAAGTGCTTGAGCGTAGGGCTGAGTTCTTGTAACAGTGCTATCTCGTATGGAGAAAAGCTGATTTCAATAGGGAAGAGCAGTTTTTGTGTGACTGACTTTGAAAGGGTTATTTTTTTTAAGAACTCCTCATAGAGTATGCGCTCATGGGCGCGTTGCTGGTTGATTAAAATAATGCCTGATTTTATTGGACTCACGATATATTTTCTGTGAATTTGATAAGTTTTGGCTGAGGTTTCTTCATCAAAATCAGATGCTGTCCCAGTTTCTTGAAAAAGCGAACCAAAGACCTGTTCTGGCTCGGTATGCTCCACTTCAATAGTTGAAAAATCTTCTTTTAAACCTACATACAATGCTTCCCAATTACTGCTCTGCGCTTGACTTTTATAGGTTGGTTCTTTATAACTTGATTTAAAAGGCTCTTGTCCGTCATTCTTAAAAGGATTAAAATCTTGGCGAACCATTACCGTTGGCGTTTGGGTGTCTTTATCCTTGAACTCATACGGAATGTCAAGTGTAGCGTCTTTGTCAAAATCTAACACCGGCACAATATTAAACTGACCTAAACTGTGTTTGATAGTAGAACGCAAAAAAGCATACAAAGACTGTTCGTCATCAAATTTGACTTCTGTTTTTGTAGGGTGTATATTAATGTCAAGTGTATGTGGTGGCACTTCGAGGTATATGAAGTAGGAGGGTTGTGTGCCTTGTTTGAGCAATCCGTCAAAGGCATTTAACACGGCGTGATGCAAATAGCCGTTTTTGATGAATCTGTCGTTTACAAAGAAAAACTGTTCACCTCTATTTTTTTTTCCAAATTCTGGTTTGCCGATAAATCCATAGATATTTACGATATCTGTATCTTCGTGAATCGGTACTAATTTTTCATTGGTTTTTCCTCCAAAAACAGCTACGATGCGTTGTCTTAGATTTGAAGAAGGCAGATTAAAAACCTCGTTGCCGTTTGAGTACATCGAAAAGGCAATCTGTGGATGCGCAAGTGCTACCCGATGGAATTCATCGATGATATGTCTCATCTCGACCGCATCAGATTTTAAGAAGTTTCTTCTGGCCGGAATATTAAAAAACAAATTCTTTACAGAAAAAGAGGTTCCTTTTGGCGTAACGATTGCTTCTTGAGCAATGACTTTACTCCCTTCAATAATTAGGTGTACGCCCACCTCTTCTTGGTCTTGTTTGGTCTTGAGCTCTACGTGTGCAATCGCCGCAATCGAGGCAAGTGCTTCGCCTCTAAAGCCTTTGGTATGCAAATCAAACAAATCCTCAGCAATTCTTATTTTAGAAGTAGCGTGGCGCTCAAAGCAAAGTCTAGCGTCTGTTTCTCCTAAGCCCGAACCATTATCGATGACCTGAACAAGGGTTTTTCCTCCGTCTTTGACAATTAGTTTTATGTCTGTAGCCTTTGCGTCAATGGCGTTTTCTAAGAGTTCTTTTACTACGGAAGCGGGTCTTTGAACTACTTCTCCGGCAGCTATTTGGTTGGCTACGTGATCGGGAAGTAATTGGATAGTATTAGACATTATTAGGTTTGATTTTTTTGGAGTAGCAAAGTTATAAAATACTATTCAGTTTTGGGGCATAGTTCCTGAATTAGGGACATATAAATTTAGTCCATTGACAAGAATGAGTTTATTTGGTTGGATTGTGATATTATAATTCTACAAAGTAATAAATATTGATATTTTTGTAATAAATTACACAGAGTATCTAATTAGTATAAATCATTAACTTCAGCAGAAATGTTAGAGCATAAGAATAGTTTTTTTAAAGGCAATAGTTTTTTTGATTTTATCAATCTTAGCAATGGTGAAGACAAGCAAGAGAAAGTCTTAGACAATGTCAAATCAAACATCTCTTTTAAAGGCGCAAATCTATGGATTTTAGCCTGTGCAATCGTAATTGCATCTATCGGGCTCAACGTAAACTCAACTGCGGTAGTTATCGGAGCGATGCTTATCTCGCCGCTTATGGGTCCGATTGTCGGCGCTGGATTTGCTCTAGCTATTTATGATTTCGAATTGCTTAAAAAATCAGCCAAAAACCTATTGATTGCTACGATCGTAAGTTTGTCAGTAGCTTGGTTTTACTTTTTGCTAAGCCCTTTTAAAGAAGCTCAATCAGAGATTTTATCAAGGACCTCACCCAACATATATGACGTATTGATTGCTTTTTTTGGTGGATTAGTAGGTGTTATTGCCATCACTAGAGTAGAAAAAGGAAATCCTATTCCCGGAGTGGCTATTGCTACTGCTTTGATGCCTCCGCTTTGTACAGCGGGATATAGCTTGGCTATCGGGAATCTTTCGTATTTTTTCGGGGCGTTTTATTTATATACTATCAACTGTTTCTTTATATGCATCTCGACTTTCTTCATAATTAAATATCTAAAATACAAGCCTGTATCTAAGATGGATACAGCCATGGAGAAGAAGATAAAATACGGTATTACCACTTTGATATTCGTGATGATTATCCCGAGTTTTTATCTGGCATATAATCTTTTTAACACCAAAAAATTCAGTCAAAAAGTTGAACAGTTTATCACTACTGAGCTTGTCAATAACGGATATATGTTGATTTACAAAAACACCAAATACAACGTTAGTCCTAAAAAGATAGAACTGGCTTTTCTGACTAAAAAATTCAGTGAAGAGGAGATTTCAGAACTACAAGACAAACTCAGTCAATATGATTTATACAACACAAAATTAGAAATTAGACAGGATGTTAAGGACATTAAGAGCGAAATCTTAAATGAAATTGGAAATCAGAATAAAACATTGACTGAAAAAGATATCATGATCAATAATCTAAAACAAGAACTCAGTCAGTATAAGATAGATGACTCTGAGTTACTGAAAGAAATCGGTATCTTATTTCCTGAGCTGAAAGAGATTTCAATAGGGAAACACCTAGTCAATCAGCAAACAGATAGTGCTAGGGCCTTAACAGTAGTGATTTATCGCACTCAAGACAAGAATGCAAAGATTGATGTACAAAAAGCAAAAGAATGGTTAGAGCAGAAGTTTAAACCAACCAAGGTAATGCTCATAAAACAAGACGAATAGAGGTTTTATGATTATGATGGAATATGATTTTTAATGCTTAGTACTATCCAAGTTGATAGAACAAAAGGAGCGGTTAGCGTTATAATTCCAGTCTTTTCTAGAACTATATTTAACCCCGTGGACAGAATAATTGCTATAGTCATCCACAGCAAATCTCTTCTGTGATTACTCGCTAGGGCAATAGCACAAAGAATGGCGTTATAACCCATAAGTCCAGCATTGATTTCTGTATTAGGCACTGCAAATATCCATCCTGTCAACGAACCCAATAGCGCTCCATAGAGTGCATATACCGCCATCAGTCGGTTGTTAAGGGCAATTGCTACAACGAAAAAAACTCCGGTGATAATGTTTTCCTGAAACATTACTTGACCAAAACTATTACTAGTGGCGGCAAACACATCAACAGAATTGAACTCTAAAGCTGGAGCTATTTTTAAGGGTAATTGTACAACAAACAGTAACGTATATATCATGATCCAAGTCACCAGTACAAATGGAGCAGTAAAAGGAGGGACGATTCTCTTTAAATAATGCATAACTAAAGTTGATGATAATGCGCCCAAAACAAGCGCTAGTATGCTGCTAATAGTAGGTTCAAAGAAGCAAAACACTGCAATACCAGTCAAGGTCCCGTTAAAACCGTAGAGTCCGTCCTGAATGTCTTTGTTTGGATATTTCAACAGCAGTGCAGTAGCTGTACTTATGATTGTACCCAAAAGAGCAACCAAGCCCAAGAGCCAAGAGTTATAAAATATACCTATAAGAAATAAAATACCCGAATAAGTGTTGTTCTGAAACATCACTTGCCCGACACCGCGCAAAATGACTTGTATAAATTGCATTTGAAAGCTATTAAAGTTGGTGTTAAAAGAAGAAAACCAACACTATCAATAAAAATAGCTATTGACAATGTTGGTTTTTTATTGCTGTTTCTCTTTTAAAACAAATCTACTTCATTCATATCAATGCCTAGTGCTTTTGCAACACCTATTCCGTAATTAGGATCGGCTTTATAACAATTACCAATATGTCTTATCTGGATGAATCGCTCAGCGCCATTCATATTTCGTGCAGTATTCTCAAACAATACTTGTTGCTGTTCAGGTGACATAATTCGGAATAAGTTTCCGGGTTGTGTGAAGTAATCTTCATCTTCTCTGTGGTCATAATGAAAAGCATCGCCTTCTAGAAGCATGGCTGGTTCTGCATATTCTTTGCTTTCCTTCCATTGTCCATAACTATTTGGTTCGTAGTGGATGGTTGCTCCTTCATTGCCATCTACACGCATAGCGCCATCTCTGTGAGGATTGTGAAACGGACATTTCGGTGTGTTTACAGGGATTTGATAGTGATTTACTCCTAATCTATAACGCTGTGCATCGCCATACGAGAACAAACGAGCTTGAAGCATTCTGTCTGGTGAGTATCCAATACCTGGAACCACATTCGCTGGGTTAAATGCTACTTGTTCTACATCGGCAAAATAATTCTCAGGATTTCTGTTCAGTTCCATAACACCTACATCCATTAGTGGATAATCAGCGTGTGGCCAGACTTTGGTCAGATCAAACGGATTGAATCGGTAGTTTTTCGCATCTTCTTCAGGCATAATCTGTACTTTTAGGTACCATTTCGGAAAATCACCTTTTTCGATGGAATCAAATAAATCACGTTGATTGCTCTCTCTGTCTCTTCCTACTAAATCTTGTGCTTCTGCATCGGTCAAATTTTGAATTCCTTGTGCAGTTCTGAAATGGAACTTCACCCATGAGCGCTGGTTTTCAGCATTCAGAAAACTAAAGGTATGACTCCCGAAACCGTGCATATGTCTGTATGATTTTGGGATACCTCTATCGCTCATCACAATGGTAACTTGATGTAGTGCTTCGGGCAATAAAGTCCAAAAATCCCAGTTGTTGTTTGGACTTCTTAGGTTGGTTTTCGGGTCTCTTTTTACCGCTTTGTTCAGATCAGGGAATTTGTAAGGATCTCTCATAAAGAATACAGGAGTATTGTTTCCTGCTAAATCCCAGTTGCCTTCTTCTGTATAGAATTTCATCGCAAAACCTCTAATGTCTCTTTCTGCATCCGCAGCACCTCTTTCTCCTGCAACTGTGGAGAAGCGCGCAAACATTTCAGTTTTTTTACCGATTTCTGAGAATATTTTGGCTTTGGTATATTTGGTAATGTCGTGCGTAACCGTAAATGTACCGAAGGCTCCAGAACCCTTGGCATGCATTCTTCGCTCTGGAATTACCTCTCGGTCAAAATGAGCTAATTTCTCTAAGAACCAAAAATCTTCTAAAAGCATAGGTCCTCTTTTGCCTGCGGTTTTCACATTCTGATTTTCAGCTATTGGTCTGCCAGATACTGAAGTGAGTTTTTTCTTGTCGTCTTTCATAAATAATTGATTTTATAGTAATTTTTATAGTTTCAAGTGATAAATATTTGAATTTCCTGACTTTTATTTTCTATTAAATGTTGGGTACGGAATATAATCTGTTTCGTCGCCTTTGATTTTAGGGAAGGAGTTTGATATCCATTGCTGCTTAGCTTCTTCAATACGTTCTTTACTTGACGATACAAAATTCCAATCGATAAAGCGTTCTTCTGCAAAAGGCTCTCCACCGAAGATATAAATAGTGCTGTTTTCATGGATTGTAAACTCACAAAGTGTACTGTCTTTGGCTATCAACAACTGTTTGGGTTCATATATATTGCCATCGCTCTCAATTGCTCCTTCTAGGATATACAATCCAGATTCGCCAAAGAGTTCGTGACCAATATTCACAATTTGTTTTGTTTTGCTTTTCACCTCCAACATATAGAGTTTGCTTAAAACTGGAACGGGAGATTTTTTGCCGAAGGCTTCGCCCGCTACTAAAGTAAACTGCAAGTCTCCTTGTGTCCACGTCGGAATTTGATTAGCTTCGATATGTGAAAAAGAGGGTTCCATTTCTTCGAATTCTTTTGGCAGTGCAACCCAAATCTGTAATCCGTGCAGAAACAAAGACGAATTTCTCAGATAATCTGGTGTTCGCTCTGAGTGGACGATTCCTTTTCCTGCAGTCATCCAATTGACCTCACCAGGTTTTATTTCTACTTCATTGCCCAGCGTATCACGGTGCATAATGCTTCCTTCAAACAAAAAAGTAAGTGTCGAAAGGCCGATATGCGGATGTGGCATCACATCAAAATTCTCCCGTTCATTTAGCTTAACAGGACCCATATGATCGATATAAATAAACGGACCGACCATTCTTTTTTGTCTGAATGGCAATAAACGTCCTACCATAAACTTGCCTATATTGGCAGCTCTTTCTTCGATGATTAGTTGGATGTTTGACATAAGTATAAAGATTTAGTTTTTAAAGCGAGTTATTGCAGACTATTTTCTGGAAAATACCCATCTATCAATTGAGAATTTTCCTGCACCTGTCACAGCAATCACCAAAAATATTGTTGCATACAACAACGATAATTCTTGTTTACTAATAGGGTCATTGGCATGAATAACAAAAGCAGCAACTAACATTGTTATTAGTAATGCGACTGCTGCAAAGCGTGTTGCCAACCCGATCATTATAAGTAGAGCACAAAAGACTTCGGCGAAAACCGTAAGTGCTAGAGAGGTTGTTGCTCCAACACCTAATGGATCTGGAAACTGTATGGGCTCATTACCGAATAAAGTGGTGAATTTACCCATGCCGTGGGTGAGCATAAGTCCTCCTGCGGCAAGGCGAAATAGGAGAAGAGTGAGGTTTAGCTTTTTATCATACGTACCTGGGTTGAACATACTGTTGGTCTTTTTTTTCATCTTTTTTCTCTTTATAATATAGGTTAGTTATCTTTTAAGTATCTAAATAGAATCATTCCTAGAGATTAGTCTGTTTAATTTTCAGTTGTCAGAGAGTTTGTTTAGTACTATTTCACTTTCAACTCTTATCATTCCCGAAAGTACGGAAAATTCTTTTGCAGTCAACAAATAATTAGTGAAAAATAATGCTCTACTAGATTTTATGGACAAAGAGAATGGTAATATCAAAATGGATGTTTGCTTAGAAGAAGAAACCGTTAGGTTAACCCAAGAGTGAGGGCTTTTGCCCTCTTTGTTGTTTTATGAAAGTAGGTTAAATTTTAGCTACCGTACATAAACCGTACAAAACAAGTAAATAAAAAACCTTAACTTGCTTGGAACAAACAAGTTAAGGTTTTTAATAGTGGAGTCGGAGAGAATCGAACTCTCGTCCAAACGAGCAATCAAAGAGCTTTCTACACGCTTAGTTTCAGTTTAGGTTTTCGACCAAAAGGCAGGCCTGAGACAACCGTTTTTGGCTTAGCTTTATCAGTGTCAAGAAGGATTCAAAGCATTACCCTCTCTAGGTTTATATTTCCGGTTCTCCTGAGTCAAACGCCGTAAACCAAGGCTTTTGAGGAGAATCAAGCTTTCCTACCTAGTAGGAACTTGGCAAATCTTACTGTGATTCAGATTATGCAGCTAGAGCGTAGTTATTTTCGCCGTTTAAAAAAGTTGCATAGCAGATATTAACGAGCCTACCATACTTGGCTCGACGTGCTTACTAATCAATTCCACCCGCTGTCAAAACCGGTCGACCCCAGATTGGATATAGAAAGTAACTATAAAAGAACTTAAATGCAAATATACAAAAAATCAACTAAATCATTTCAGTATGTAGTAAAAATTATTTACTTTCGTTGGCTTTATTAAAGCACCACAATGCAGAAGAAAATTATACTCCTTATTGGGGGGCCAGGCACGGGCAAATCAACATTGATCGAAACTCTTTCAAAAAGGGGATATGTCTGTTATCCAGAGATTTCTAGACAGGTGACCCTTGAGGCACAACAACAGGGAACGGACCAACTCTTTTTAGAAGACCCGCTGCTCTTTAGCCAAAAACTATTGGAGGGAAGAATCAAGCAGTATCAAGAAGCACTGGCTGAAGAAGAGGATATTGTCTTTATAGATAGAGGAATTCCTGACGTAGTTGCCTATATGCACTTTATTGGCGACAATGAATATCCAAACAGCTTTACTCACGCCTGTAAACAGCACCGCTATTCACAGCTTTTTATCTTGCCGGTTTGGAATGAAATTTACCTCACAGATAACGAGAGGTATGAAAGCCTTGAAGAAGCAGAGAAAATTCAAGAACACTTGGTGCAGACCTATACTGATTTTGGGTATGATATGACTGAAGTGCCAAGAGATACGCCAGAGAACAGAGCTGATTTTATATTAGAACGCTTGGGTGTATAGTTTAGATTTCATTTTTGTCTATCCACTTTTTTATTTAATCAAAAACAGTCAAGACTTGCACAAAATTTCTTATTTTTGCAGGTAGTATTTTTAAAAGTAAAATATTTATATGAGAACAATTCAATTCAGAGAGGCTATATGTGAAGCAATGAGCGAGGAAATGCGCAGAGATGAGTCTATATATTTGATGGGAGAGGAAGTAGCCGAATATAATGGTGCTTATAAAGCATCAAAGGGGATGCTCGATGAGTTCGGACCAAAAAGAGTGATTGATACCCCGATTGCCGAGCTTGGTTTTGCAGGAATTGCTGTAGGATCAGCGATGAACGGCAACCGCCCGATTGTTGAGTTTATGACTTTTAACTTCTCACTCGTGGGGATTGACCAAATCATCAACAATGCTGCTAAAATGCGTCAGATGTCTGGAGGTCAGTTTAATATGCCAATTGTCTTTAGAGGACCAACTGCTTCTGCAGGACAATTAGGAGCGACACACTCACAGGCTTTTGAGAATTGGTTTGCCAATACACCAGGGCTTAAAGTAGTTGTGCCATCAACGCCATACGATGCCAAAGGACTTCTGAAATCAGCCATCAGAGATAACGACCCTGTTATTTTTATGGAGTCTGAACAGATGTACGGAGATAAACAAGAGGTGCCTGAAGAAGAATATACTATTCCGTTAGGTGTTGCTGAGATTAAAAGAGAGGGTACAGATGTAACTATCGTATCTTTTGGTAAGATTATCAAAGAAGCATACAAAGCAGCTGACGAATTGGCCAAAGAAGGCATTTCGTGTGAGATTATCGACTTGCGCACGGTGCGCCCGATGGATCACGAAACCATTTTAGCATCGGTTAAGAAAACAAATAGACTAGTAATTTTAGAAGAAGCATGGCCTTTTGGGAGCGTTTCATCAGAGATTACCTATATCGTACAAGAGAGAGCATTTGACTATTTAGATGCGCCAATACAAAGAATTACCACTGCTGATACACCAGCTCCATTCTCGCCAGTATTGCTGAAAGAGTGGTTGCCCAATGCCAATGACGTGATCAAAGCAGTCAAAAAAGTAGCATACAAGAAATAAAATACAAAATACAGGAATGTTTTTTGATAGGTAAAACCTACAAACACTTATGTTTGTAGGTTTTGTTTATAAAAATATAAAATAACAATGAGTACTATGAATAAAGGTAGCAACGACAGAAAAAAGCCGTCTTCAGCCAAGCCGAAGTTTTCTGACAAGAAATCAGAACCCAAAGAAAAATCGAAGTTTATAAAAAAGAGTGATTCTTTTTCTAAACCTTCAAAGTCAGTGTCTAAATCGGCAGTTGCAAAACCTGAAACTACTAACAAGCCCAAAGCTAAAGCAGATCCAGACACACTTCGTCTGAATAAATATATAGCAAATTCTGGCGTTTGTTCTAGAAGAGAAGCAGATTTATACATCGCGTCGGGCAACGTAAAAGTAAACGGAGAGATCATTACAGCATTAGGGCATAAAGTCAAAAGAACCGATAAGGTTTTATTTGACGGTGCTTTGTTGACTCCTGAAAAGAAAGAATACATTCTTTTAAACAAGCCCAAAAACTTTTCGACTTCATCTAATGCCGTGCAGAACAACGTGGCAAACTTAGTGAGCGGAGCAAGTAAAAACCCATTGATTCCGGTAGGTAGAATGGATAGCACCACAACTGGATTGCTTCTTTTTACCAACGACAATGATATGATTACCAAGTTTACCCAAGAGAGTCAACGCTCCTCAAAAATCTATCAAGTGAGCTTAGATCGCAATTTGAAATACGAAGATTTAGAGCGTGTTCAAAAGGGAATTACAGTTGATCAACACAAGATATTTGTAGAAGAAATCAGCTATATCGATGATTTGCCTAAAACAGAGATTGGCCTTAAAGTGAGAACTTCAAACGTAAAAGTCATTAGAAATATATTTGAAGAACTGAAATATGACGTTCTAAAAGTAGATAGAGTGACTTTTGCAGGACTTACTAAGAAAAACTTGCCCAGAGGAATGTGGAGAGTTTTGACTGAACAAGAAATCATCAACCTCAAAAATTTATAAACAACTTTAGTGTTGTTTTGATATATCAAGAAGCCGTTTCACAACAAGAGACGGCTTTTTTCGTTCTAGTATTTCGGTTGATAAAAATAAGTCTACCTGAGGTTTGACTGATTTTAAAGCCTAGAACAGCTGATTTGTTTATATTTGCTTCAGCTATTTTTTAAGTAGAAATGAGAAGATTTTTTTGTATTTTATTTTTAGTCCTAAGCAATATGATTTTTGCTCAGCACTTCTATTTAGAACTCCAAGCGGAACGGCCTAAAGAAAAGCAACGCATCGATTCAATAGGCTATCAAAAGCAATTTGCGAGCCCAAAAGCTATTGCAGATTATGCTCAAAACTTCTCAGAGAGGCTCACTAGATTAGGTTATTTGCAACACCGAATTTCAGCCCTACAAAAAACCAATGATTCTACATTTGTCTCTCAATTGCAACTCGACAAAAAAACAAATTTTATAAGGATTATCACCACTGATACGCCATTTTTAAAAGAAATGAATTTTGTCAAGCAAGACACTATCTCAGTTTCTATCACAGAAACTGAAGCTTTTATGCATGACTTAATGCAGCAATTAGAACAAAGTGGTTATGCTATTTCTAAGATAAAACTAGAGGATTTCAGGCTAGAAGGCACACTGCTCACCGCAAACTTAAAGGAGCAGATCAGCTCAAAAAGGACGCTTGATGACATCGTGGTGATGGGCTATGACAAATTTCACCAAGGGCATAAAAAGCAACTCAAGCGCATGTATAGAAAGCGCACTTTGAACCAAAAAACACTCAAAGAATTATACCAAGATGTGCAGAAGTTCTCATTTGTCAACCAGATTAAGCCACCAGAAATTCTGTTTACTAAAGACTCTACCCGAGTTTTTATTTATTTAGAGAAAGCCAGAGCCAATAGTTTTGACGGCTATGTGGGTTTTAATACTGACAAAGATGATAACCTACGGTTCACGGGTTATTTAGATTTATTGTTAAGCAACGCCTTAAACTCTGGAGAACGCCTGAAGTTGTATTGGAAGAATGACGGCAATCAGCAACAGACTTTTGATTTCTCGGCTGAGCTTCCGTATGTGTTCAATACGCCTTTTGCACTGAGGGGAAACCTAAATATCTACAAACAAGACAGCACGTTTCAGACTACCAAAACCAATTTTGACCTGGGCTATTATATCAAATACAACCAGCGGATTTATCTGGGTTATGAATCTGTGAATTCTAATGACATTCAAAGCCTGAGCTCGATGAGTTTGAATGATTTTAAGAGCAGTTTTTTTACCTCTACTTTTGAATATTTTGATCTCAACAGAGAGGATTTCCTTTTTCCGGAAAAGAGAAAACTCAACCTCAAAGCTGGTATAGGAAAGAGGGAGACTTCTTTTGGCGATACTAACCAGTATTTTGCACACCTCTTGGGCTTTAATAATTTTTATTTAAATGAGAAAAACATCATCCACTTAAAGATGGATGGCTATTATCTGCAAAGTGATTCTTATTTCATCAACGAGCTGTATCGTTTTGGCGGAATTAATTCAATGCGCGGCTTTCAAGAAAATTCGCTCCAAGCTAGCTTTCTCTCCTCATTGATGTTAGAATACCGCTATGTATTGGCTCCGAGTATTTATGTACACTCCATCACTGATTATGGCTACTTTCAGGACAAAGCTTCTGCTATCAACAAGAAACTCTTAGGCCTTGGTTTTGGCTTCGGATTTATCACTAACAACGGACTCTTTAACTTTGTCTATGCCAACGGAAGTGCTGACAATCAAGAAATAAAGTTCTCTAACTCAATTGTACATATTAGTTTTAAAACTAATTTTTAGAGTCTGCCTGACTTAAGAGATACTTTATTATATTTACAGCTTATCAAAAATAAATTCAGTTTAGACCTTATATGTATATGAAACTAAAACTCACTCTCGCACTACTTTTTATTGGTTTTTTCAGTCAAGCTCAGATCAAAGGAAAAATCACCGATACCTACGGAACCCCAATTCCGTATGTGAGTGTACTCGTTGAGAATACATATGTAGGCACATCGTCAAACGACAACGGAGATTATCAACTCGATATCAAACAAAAGGGAAACTACAAGCTTGTGGTCAAAAGTTTAGGCTTCAAAACTGAAATTATCCCCATAGAAATCACCTCTTTTCCGTTTGTTCAGAACGTTACACTTGAGGTACAAAGCTATATGATGGAGGGAATTGTGATTACCAGCAGTGAGAATCCAGCCTATCGCATTATCAGAAATGCGATCAAAAACAAAAAAGCAAATACAGACAAAACAGATAAATACACGGCTGATTTCTATTCAAAGGGAATTTTTAAGGTCAAAGATATTCCTGAGAAAATATTCGGGCAGAAAATTGATTTAGAGGATATGGGCGCGGGCTTAGACTCCACTCGTTCTGGAATCTTATACCTTTCTGAAACTATTTCTGAGATTACTGTGCAGAAGCCAGGCAAACTAAAAGAGCGCATCATTGCTTCAAAAATAAGCGGTGACGACAACGGATTTAGCTTTAATACCGCTCAAGGCACTGATTTAGATTTTTATAACAACTATGTCGACTTCGGATCGATGTTGATTTCACCGATTGCTGATAATGCACTGGGCTACTATAAGTACAAATTAGAAAGTACTTTTACGGATGAAAACGATCATCTGATCAATAAAATTCAGGTGATTGCCAAACGCGATAAAGAACCCGTTTTTGAAGGATATATTTATATTGTTGAGGATTCGTATGCCATCTATGCAGTAGAATTAAACATCAAAGGCTACCGAATGAATCAGCCTTTTATTGACAACTTAGAGCTAGTTCAGAACTACGGCTACAACTCCGATAACGACAAATGGACCAAGAATTTACAGACCTTCAACTTTGAGGCGGGCTTTTTTGGTATAAAATTCAACGGTAAATTCACACACGTTTTCTCTAATTATGCCTTTGTCGATAGTTTTGAGAAGAGAACCTTTACTAAAGAAATCATTTCGTTTGACAAAGAAGCCAATAAAAAAGACCTTGCGTATTGGAATGACATTCGCCCTGTGCCACTTAACCAAGAAGAATTTACAGATTATATCAAAAAAGACAGCATCCAAACCCTGAGAAAATCTCAGGTATATATGGATTCGTTAGACAGAAAAAACAATAGGTTTAAGATTGAAGATATTTTATTGGGATACACCTATAAGAACTCCTACAAAAAATGGCGTTTTTCGTATGATGGTATTTCTGATTTGGCCTCTACAACTTACAACACCGTTCAGGGCTGGAACTTCAATTCTGGGCTAAGTTTCTCTACTGAAAACGAAGAGAAGGGAAGTTATACAGCCATAGGCTCAAAGTTCAATTACGGATTGTCTGACGACAGGCTTCGCGTCACGGGTTATGTTGGGCATCAATTCAACCGTCAAAACTATGCGACTATCAATCTCTCTGGAGGTAGTAAAGTGAGTCAGTTTAACGAGACGGAGCCTATTTCGCCTTTTATAAATATGATCAGCACCTTGTTTTTTAAAGACAATTACATCAAATTATACAACAAGGAGTTTGCTAATATAGCCTATGGACAAGAGGTCATCAACGGCTTGTATATGAGCGGAAGCCTTGAATATGCCAACCGCAAAGCCCTGTTTAACACCACTGATTATGTGCTGCTCAACCAAGACAAAGACTATTTATCAAACAACCCCTTAGACCCAACTGACGATAGTTATGCGGCATTTGAACCCAATCATATTTATAAATTCAATTTGGGTATGCGCATCCGTTTTGGACAAGAATACATCTCGCGTCCGGATGCCAAATGGAATATGCCCAATGAAGATTATCCGAGTCTGTATTTGGGCTATCAAAAGGGCTTTGCAGCCTCTGAAAGCGGATTAAATCACGACTTGTTGATGGCGCGCGCGACACATTCTAAAACTTTTGGCAACAAAGGAACGCTAGGTGCAAACCTCAAAGCAGGAAAGTTCTTTGGTGCTGATGACATTTCGTTTATCGACTACAAACACTTTAACGGTAACCAAACCCATATCGGTACTTCAGGTTGGTATCTCAATCAATTTCACCTATTGCCGTATTATTCAAGCAGCACCAATGACAGTTATCTAGAAATGCATTTTGAGCACCACTTCAAAGGCTATGTGATGAATAAAGTGCCGCTTCTCAATAAACTGCAATGGCATTTAAATCTAGGATACCACAACATCGCTATTCCAGATAGAAAACCCTACAACGAGTTTTCTGCAGGTTTCGGGAATATTGGTTTTGGCAAATTCAGAATGTTTAGGGTAGATTATGTGAGGTCATACAACGGCTCAGCCTATGCTACTGACGGCTTTATGTTTGGCTTGAGCATTCTCAATATGCTGTAGAAGCTATTTCTTTTAGCTAGGTTTTTAAAGTATTCTCTTGGGCGTGTGCTAGTATTTGCATAAATAGTCTTCGGTCTATTTCAAAGGCGCCTAAACTAGCTAAATGCTCGTTGTACAACTGGCAGTCTAAGAGAAGATAGTTATGTTCTTGAAGGTAGGTATTCAGCCAAGCGAAGGCAACTTTGCTGGCATTGGATACTTTAGAGAACATACTCTCACCACAGAAGATTCCGTTGCCTAAATCTACGCCATAAAGTCCGCCTACTAATTTTTTGTCTTGCCAGACTTCAACTGACTTTGCCCATCCTTTTTTATAGAGCGCGGTATATGCTTTGACGATATCATTGTTGATCCAAGTACCACTTTGGTCCTTGCGTCGTATGGTCTGGCAATTTTTGATCACCTCTTCAAAGTTCTGATTCATCGTCACCGTAAAAACTCCTCTATTGATGATGTTTCGCGTGCTTTTAGAAGGCTTATATTCCTGTGGGACAACCACCATTCGCTGCTCAGGACACCACCAGGTAATAGGTTCTGCATCGTCATACCACGGAAATATACCACTTTGATACGCCAATATCAATCGCTCTACTGATAGATCTCCTCCAAAGGCAATGATGCCAGAAGAAAGTGTTTTTTCGACAGGAGGGAAGTAAAGCAGACTTTTGAGCAAATACATATTAGAAAAATCTGTTTTTGAGATAGTTGATATAGTTGTTAATAGAGTAAACCAATTTTAATTTATAAATCAGCAGTAGATTGAGCATTACGCAAAGCCCAGCTTTTAAGATTAAATTCCAAAAATAAAATTTAAGATTAGGCAACAAATACACTATTCCAACCACTGAAAAGACAACCAGAACTAATTGTACATACTTTTTGTCAAAGGGCAGTATGTCGAATTTAGCTTTGATATAATAGACTTTGGCCAAATTAAAAATCGATATTGAAATCAGCGAAGCATAGGCCACACCGATGGTTGCCATTTTGAACTGAAGCACAAATAAGAGATTTAGCCCAATGTTTAACAAGATAATCAGTAGAATCGAAATCACATTAAAACGGTAGTATTTAGAGAAGGTAATAATCTCTGAATTAAAGCCAGTGCCCATATTGATAACCATCCCAAAGCCTAGGATTAAAAGCACCGGAACAGATTGTAAGAGTGTTGCTTTGGTTGAGAACAGCGAAAACAAATCAGTTACTCCTAAAAATAAACACCCATACAGCACTGCGCCGATAGCAAAGAGCAGCTTGGCATTTTCAGTATATTTCTGGCCTAATTCTTCAATTTTATTTGACTTGACAAGTGCTGAGATAACAGGAGAGTTGATGGCAAAAATTCCGGTAGCTGGAATAATAAGCGTTGAGGCGACTAAGACTCCTATATTATAAATACCGATATCGGTCATGGCATAGCCAAATAGCCCGAGCATAATAGTATCGATTCTGAATGCCAATAGCGAACCCAAACTACCCGTAAAGGCAAATAGACTGTACCTGAAGTATTCCTTTTTAGAGATTGACTTGAATACATTTTTGAAATCAGCAACCCATTTTGTGCGGTCCTTTCTAAGGGTATAGATTCCAGTAAGCAGCAGCATCAGCACATAAGCGACTATAAAAAACCAGATACCTTGATCAGTTGTGATGGCATAACTGCCAATCAATATAAAAATAAGCGGCAAAGCTAACTTTGGAATAATCTTTTCAAATAGGGTAGGCAACGCAATCTTCTGTAAGTTGAGCGATTGGCGTTTGAACACTTCGTTGAAGGCTATTGAAATTCCTAAAGGCAGTGCCATCCAAACCAAATGCTTGAGTTCAAAATCAAAGAAGCTGAACATAAGTGCTAGTACAGCTACTACTACAACCGAGTTTATCAATACAGCATACAAGCTGTACAGAAACAGTCTATTTCGGTTTTCAGCGCTAAGCGTTGGGTAATAGTGCACCAATGCCTGAGAAGCGCCTATAAGCACTATGGGGAAGACGATTTGAGAATACGACTCGATGGTTCTAATGATTCCGAGGAATTCAGGGTTTTCTGGATAAATAAAAAGCACCGAAACAATTCCGATAGCTACGCCAATATAACTGGTCAGGCTAAACCAAAAAAGTTGTTTTGTAACGGAATTTTGACGCATCGAATATTATGAAAAGTTTTCTGAGAAAATATGTATACTTTAGCAAAGATAATAGTAATGTATATGTACGAGCAATATTTTCCGAAAAAACGATACGATAAAACCTTAGCCTTTATAAAAAAACATATTCCTAGCTCAGCACAAGTGTTAGATTTGGGAGTAAGCAATCCTTTTTCAGAGCTCTTGACCGCAGAGGGATATAGCGTGAAAAACACGCTAGGTGAAGACTTAGACGAAGACCGCAGCGCTTTGCAAAACCGAGATTATACCGTAGTCACCGCCTTAGAGATCGCAGAGCATTTATTGAATCCGTATACACTATTCAAAGAGATTCAAGCAGATAAATTAGTAGTTTCTGTGCCGCTTAAACTCTGGTTTAGCCCTGCATATCAGAGTAAAACCGATTTAAGAGACAGGCATTACCACGAATTTGAAGACTGGCAATTGGACTGGCTATTAGAAAAAACAGGTTGGAAGATCATAGATCGACAAAAGTGGACCAATCCTGTGAATAAGATTGGCTTTAGACCATTATTGCGAAAATTCACACCTAGGTATTATATTGTCTATGCCGAAAAACAATCCTAAATGAGGTATTATGTCATCATTCCGGTGTATAACGAGCAAGATCATATCATAAAAATGCTTGATTCATTGTTATCACAAAGTTTATTAGCAGAAAAAGTAGTGATTGTAGATGATAATTCAACCGATAATTCCGCTAGGATTATCAAAGAATACATCGCTAGATATGATTTCATCGAACTGGTCTACAACGCATCTGAGGCAATTCACCTTCCGGGTTCTAAGGTTATCAAAGCCTTCAACAAAGGCTTAGAAGTTTTAGACGATAACTATGATTTTATTGTCAAGTTAGACGGTGATTTGATTTTACCGACGAACTATTTTGAACAAATAGCGGCAGTGTTTCAAGCCAATCCAAAAGTAGGTATGGCAGGAGGAAGGGCTTATATCGAGAAAAACGATCAATTGATTTTAGAAAGCTTAACCGATGATGACCACATTAGAGGTGCTTTTAAATCTTATAGAAAAGCCTGTTTTCTAGAAATCGGGAAACTCAAAGCAGACATGGGATGGGATACGGTAGACGAGCTTTTGGCTAGGTATTACGGATGGGAAATAGCAGTAGACAAATCACTTCAAGTAAAACACCTTAAACCCACAGGTAATCAATATAATAGCGCATCTAGGTATAAACAAGGAGAAGCTTTTTATAGCCTTGGGTATGGAGCTGTAATTACAGTATTGGCCTCAATGAAATTAGCCTTTAAAAAGGGAAAACCGCTGTTGTGTATCGATTATATAAAAGGCTATTACAAGGCAAAGAAAGCGCATAAACCACTTTTGGTTACAGCTGAACAAGCCAAATTTATCAGGAACTATAGGTGGAAGAAAATCAAGGCTAAACTCAGACTCTCTAAAGGTTAAACAACTTATAAGGCTGGTTAGTTTGCTTGATTATATGCTCTGTTCGCTCTACATCAGTATCAGAGATGAAAATCTGTCCAAAGGTATTCTGGTTGACCAAATCAATGATTTTACCGACTCTTATCTTGTCTAACTTGTCAAAAATATCATCAAAAAGCAAAAGCGGTTGCACCTTGTTTTGTTGTTTTACAAATTCAAATTGTGCGAGTTTAAGCGCTATCAAAAATGACTTTTGTTGTCCTTGTGAACCAAACTTTTTGATGGGGTAGCCCTCAATCTCAAACGACAAGTCATCTTTGTGAATTCCCATAGAGGTATACTGCACGGCTCTGTCTTTCTGGATGCTCTCATGAAGTAATGTGAGCAAATCACTTTCAAAAAGCTGACTTTGATAGACCAAACTCACCTGTTCTGTATTGCTAGAAATCATCGAATGGTATTTGCTAAAAATAGGAGTGAAGTCCGTTAGAAATGCGGCACGTGTTTTATGTAGAAAACTCCCTAAAGCGCTAAGCTGATCGTCATATACAGCCAAGGTTTCTCTCTCAAAAATATTATTGGCATAAAAGTATTTTAAAAGTGCATTTCGCTGTGATAAGACCCTTTGGTATTTGATGAGCTGGTTGAGGTAATTCGCGTCAAGCTGAGAGATAATCTGGTCTAGAAATTTGCGCCTTATCTCACTGCCCTCAGAAATCAGATCGCTATCAGAAGGGGAGATGATCACCAGCGGAATAAAACCTATGTGCTCTGAAAATTTGTCATAAATCTTGCCGTTTTTTTTGAGTATCTTTTTTTGACCTTTCTTAAGGCTACACACTACCTGATGGGTGCGATCTTCTTTAAAAAACTCGCCGTCAATTACAAAAAAATCTTGGTCGTGTTTTATATTTTGAATTCCGATTGAATTAAAATAGCTCTTGCCATAAGCCAAGTGATAAATACTGTCTAAAACATTTGTTTTACCAATGCCGTTAAGACCAATAAAACAGTTGATTTTTGCATCAAATTCAAAACTGATTTCAGAAAAATTCTTATAATTGAGTAGGTTGAGTTTTTGTAATTGCATAACGCAAATTTAAGCATTATCAGCATCAATATCAATGCTTTTTTTAAAAGCCACCGAATCTTTTCAGCCCAGCACAGGCAGTATTTTTAAAGACGTTAAAGACTGTTAATTCTGTGCCATATTTATCTGAAAATGCTGTGATAATTTGTTGGAGACTCGGTTAGTTGCTACTTTTGTTAAAGCGAGTAAAGATTCTTAAAAAGAGCTGCTGTTATGTAAGGCTCTTTTTATTTTTTGTGCTTTATAACCTTGACTTTTCTGAGCTGTATTTTTTATACTGCTATTATAATATATATATGGAACCCAAAGAAAAAATCTGGAATAAGAACTTTATCATTGCTTGCATAGCCAATTTTTTAGTCGCTTGTTCATTCAACCTTTTAATGCCTACTATTCCGATATTTCTGTCAGAAGAATTGAAAATTGAAGCCTCACAAATCGGGATTGTACTTTCTTCTTATGCAATTGCATTACTGATTATCCGTCCGTTTTGTGGGTATTGGGTAGATGTCTACAAGCGTAAACCATTGTTTTTGTTTGGATTGGTTTGTTTTATAGCCATCTATATCGGTTATTATTATGTGGCTTTTTCTATCTTGTATTTTGTCGTATTGCGCTTTATTCACGGGCTTTTTTGGGCACTGACCACCGTTTCTTCAAACACGGTTGCCATAGACCTTATACCCGCTTCTAGACGTGCAGAAGGCATTGGATACTTTGGGGTAAATACCAATATTGCCATGGCAATAGCGCCATTTATCGCTATAAAAATATATGAGATTTATGATTTTTATGCCCTAGTAACCGCCGCCCTAATTATGGGAGCGCTATCTATTATTGCTGTGGCATTTATAAAGGTTCCGACACGCGTAAAACTAGATGAAACGCAACCCCTATCACTCGACAGGTTTATGCTTGTCAAGGGCATTCCAGTTTTCTTTAACCAACTTTTTATAACTTTTGGCTGGGGTACTTTAATAGCCTTTGCAGCACTCTATGGTAAACAAACAGGTGTTTCTAATCCGGGTATTTTCTTCTTGTTCTTGGCCCTAGGATTAATTCTGTCTAGAATTACCTCGGGTAAGTTTGTAGATAAAGGCTATATTCATCAGGTGATGGCAACGGCGCTCTGTGTGATTATTATCGGATTTATCAGCTTTGCACTTTTCCATTCTATCGTTGCTTTTTGTATTTCTGCCTTTTTGATAGGTTTGGGGTATGGAACACTATTCCCCGCACTACAAACCATCTATATCAATATGGCGCCACACACTAAAAGGGGTACGGCCAATTCGACTTATCTAACGGGTTTTGATTTGGGAATTGGGATAGGGATGATGTTTGGGGCTTATTTAGGAGATAAGTACAGTTATTCGACTATGTATCTCATCACCGCTAGTTTTTGTACGGTAGGGCTTATTATTTATTGGCTAAATTCGAGACGTGTTTTTGAGAAAAACAGATTGAGATAAATCTATTTTTTTATTGTCCTCTATAAAACAAGACAGTTCCGATGGTTTTAATGACTATGTTAAAATCTAATAAAGGCCCCCTGTGTTTGATATAAAACAAATCGTATTTGAGTTTCTCAACACTATCTTCTATGGAGTCTCCGTAGCTGTAGTTGATTTGTGCCCATCCTGTTAGTCCGGGTTTGATGATGTGCCTTGTTGGGTAAAACGAAACGGCCTCAGTGATTTGATCTACAAAGAAAGCGCGTTCCGGACGAGGGCCAATGATAGACATTTCGCCTTTGAGTACGTTGATAAGTTGTGGGAGTTCATCAATTCTCGACTTTCTTAAAAACTTTCCGAAAGGGGTAATTCTTGCGTCATTTTTTTGGGCAAAAACTGCACCTTCTTTTTCAGCATCCTTAACCATTGTCCTAAACTTGTAGATGTTAAAAGGTTTTCCGTTTTTACCTATTCGCTCTTGCGTATAAAACAAACCTCCTTTATTGCCGATCAGGTTTCCGATAACTACAAAAGGCATAATAAATACGGCACTTATAACCAATCCGAAAATTGAAGAGAAAACTTCAATTCCTCTTACAAAATACTGGTAGAGCTTATTGCTGTTATTTCTATTTAAAGAGAAGTGTTTATAAAAATCATTTTCGATTAAATCAACCGGTATCTTATACGAAATTGATTCACAGGCAAATAAATAATCTTTTGTGGCAATCCCGAGTTCCATTAACTCCAGCAATTCAAAGTGAATTGATTTCACATTGGCATTCGGAGAAATTATAATCTCTGACACACCGTTGTTGAAGATAAAATCACCGAGTTCTTCTTGTGGAGAATCTGCGCTATAAGGATATTTTTTGCAAAGTGCATTTTTATTAGCCGTATCTAAAAACCCTATAAATTTAAAGTGCGGATCAGATTTTTCTAAAGGAGCTGCTAATTGCTCAAATTCATTTTCATTACATATCAAAATTGCCTTTTTTACAAATCTATGTGTTGCAAAAAACTTGAGGTAGAACCATCGCCAAAGCCATAACGAAAACAATAAAGCGATATAAAAATAGATGATCTGAATCCTGTTCTGTGGTAATGGAGGCGTAAAGATAGGGGTGAGCAAGAACAACACCACAGTAGTTGAAACCGTTAGCACAACGCCTTTAGTTATCTGTAAAAAATTGGTCGTGGTAGGCAAGTGGTACATACCGAAAATAGTGCCTAATAGCGATACATATATAGAGAGTACGGCAATCCAATAATAACTATTGGTATCAAAATTCACATACTCCAGCTTAAAGATATATTCTGTAAAAAAAATACCCGCAAAAATTACAATCAAGTCAATGATTCGCAAGAAGATCTTGCGTTCTGAAATTTCGAAGTATATTTTTCTGTGCTTATTAGCTGACATATGCTGAGTTTAGGGCTAAATATGAAAATCGACGCAATTTAACAAAATTTTACTAATTAAAGCCTCTTTACTTCTAAAATAAACAGCTTAAATATTATAAAGATAAAAAACGATTTAAAACAGATCTCCTTGTGTATTTAACTTGATTCTTCCTAAGTGTTTATAGGCTTTTTCAGTTACTTCTCTACCTCTGGGTGTACGCATCAAAAAGCCTTCTTGAATGAGAAAGGGCTCGTATACCTCTTCAATAGTTTCGGCATTATCAGATACGGCAGTGGCCAAAGTAGATATTCCTACTGGTCCTCCTTTAAATTTATCGATAATCGTAGTCAAAATCTTGTTGTCCATCTCATCGAGCCCGTAAGCATCTACATGTAGTGCTTTTAGAGCAAATTGAGCTATTTTGATATCTATTTTACCGTCTCCTTTGATTTGTGCAAAGTCTCTGACTCTTCTGAGTAGGGCGTTGGCAATTCTGGGTGTTCCGCGACTTCTACCCGCTATTTCTATTGCCGCTTCCATAGAAATAGGCATTTTCAGAATCGAGGCACTGCGTTCAATGATAGTCGTTAACAGTTCTGTATTATAGTATTTAAGTCTAGATTGAATGCCAAATCTAGCGCGCATCGGAGCGGTGAGAAGTCCTGAACGCGTGGTAGCGCCCACAAGCGTAAACGGATTGAGGTTGATCTGAACTGATCTAGCATTAGGACCAGATTCGATCATAATATCAATCTTGAAATCCTCCATAGCAGAATATAAATATTCTTCGACTATTGGGCTCAACCTGTGAATCTCATCGATAAACAAGATATCTCTTTCGTCTAAATTGGTAAGTAATCCGGCTAAATCACCGGGTTTATCTAAAACGGGACCTGAAGTAATTTTAATCCCCACCCCAAGCTCGTTGGCTAATATGTTGGCTAAAGTAGTTTTTCCGAGTCCTGGAGGGCCGTGAAACAAAGTGTGATCAAGCGCCTCATCTCTCATTTTGGCTGCTTGCACAAACACCTGAAGGTTTTCGAGTATTTGTTCTTGACCGGCAAAGTCATCAAAGGAGAGTGGACGTAATTTTTTTTCTACATCTACCTCCTCAGGGGTAAAATTTATGTTTGTCGGATCCAAATGCTCGTTCATGATACAAAGGTAAATTTTTATACGATATGAAATTTGATTTTATCAAATCATTTTTTAAGCTTATAATGCTTCATTAACATAGCTTCATAGACTTTATCAGGCAGTATTCTCTTGAGTATGATTGAGAATTTTTGTAAAAAAGATCCTACCTTATAATGCACTTTAGGGCTAGGCGTATTGATGATTTTATATACTGCTTTTGCCATTTCTAGCGGATTGTTTCCTGAATCTACATGCGCATCCATCAAGTCTAATGTCAGTTTATAGGTCTTTTCATAATCTGAATCTTTGACAAGTGGCGCGTGATAACGCCCTTGTGCAATATTGGTGGCAAAATCTCCAGGGGCGATGTTTGTGACCTGTATTCCGAACGGCTTCACTTCCATCCTTAAAGCTTCTGTAGTGAGCTCTAAGGCTCCTTTAGAGGCTGAATATACACTTCTGAAGGGCAAGCCCATATAGCCAGCGATTGAAGTGATGTTGATTATGAGTCCTGAGCCTTGTTTGCGCATCTGAGGCAAAACAGCTTTGATTACCTCAATAGGACCGAATAAATTAGTCTCAAAGTTGCGTCTCATCTCAGCTGTCGGAATCTCTTCTAAGGCTCCGGTAATACCTATTCCTGCATTGTTTATCAGCACATCAATTCTTCCTTCTTTGTGCAGCACTTGGGCTATTGCAGTTTGTATAGAGCTAGCATCAGTCACTTCAAGTTGGATGAGTTTAACCTCAGCATCCAGATTTTGTTCAGGATTTCGGCTTGTTCCATATACAATGAAGTGTTTTTGTTGCAAGAATTCGGCTATTGCCTTTCCGATACCCGAAGATGCTCCGGTGATGAGAACTACTTTTTGAGTCATAACTAATTTTAGTATAATAATAGTTGTGGAGACAAATTACAAAAAAACCTGTAAACTCCAAATTCACAGGTTTTTATATAGCAAAGATCTCTTTGATTATTTATTCATATTTTGCATCTCATACATAAAAGTATCTAAATCAACTGATTTGTCTACCAAACAAAGTGCTTTATCTACGATATACTCAACATTAGAAGGCGTGAAGCCCAGTGCTAGTGCAAATCGCGTGAGCACATCAACTTGTTTTTCGCCTAAATCATTGTCTAATCTGACCATTCGTGCCAAATCAAACAAACGATCTAATCTATTGACGTATAAATAGGGAGGGTTTATAGGGAATTTTAAAGGGTCAGCCAAAATTGCTTTGTACTCCTCTTCGTTGATCTCAAGTTCTCTAGCTAATTTATCTAAGAACATTTTTTCTTTACCGCTAATTGTGCCGTTAGACAACGCCACGCGTACTATAGCTGAAAAGTGCCCTTTGTTTCTGGTTTTGAAACCACTATCAAATAACTCTGAAAATGACATAGTAATAAGTTTTTTTTTAGTTAAGCAAATATAAGTTTTTTATAGCATAAAGGCTAATAAAAAAATCCTCCAATAAGGAGGATTTTAAAGCTGGTTTAGATTGCTTTTGATTTTTTGTTGAAGTACATATCTCCAAAGCTCTCATTTTTATATTTATCTGTCTTTCTGAATAATACATCTGGTGTCATTTCGTATGGATGTTCAAACCCACAAGCACCGATGAATTCAGCCACAGCTTTCATCGTATTTCTATGGAAGTTGGCAACTCTGACGCTTTTGTCAGTGATGTCAAGTCCTTTATAAAGTTTGGCGTCTTGCGTGGCAATACCTACAGGGCACTTGCCGCTATCACACTGTAAAGCTTGTATGCAACCTAGGGCAAACATCATTCCTCTAGCGCTATAACAAGCGTCTGCACCAAAGGCCATCGCCTTGGCAATATCAAATGAAGTGACAATTTTGCCTGAACAAATAATTTTTATCTCATCTCTTAAGCCGTGTTTTTTAAGCAGGGTTGTCACATATACCAAGGCGTCAGCCACAGGCATACCGATATAATCGATAAATTCCATCGGAGCAGCTCCCGTTCCTCCTTCTGCACCGTCAAGGGTGATGAAGTCAGGCGTGATTCCGGTAGTGAGCATGGCGTCAATAATCTCTTCAAACTCATCTTTTCTACCGATGCACAGCTTAAAGCCTACAGGTTTTCCGCCTGATAAATCTCTAAGTCTTTTGATGAAGTAAATCAGTTCTGTTGCATTTGAAAAAGCAGAGTGTGCTGAAGGAGAGTGTACATCTGTATACGGATCAATACTTCTGATTTTTGCTATTTCAGGCGTGTTTTTCTGAGCAGGCAATAATCCACCGTGGCCAGGCTTAGCACCCTGAGAGAGTTTTAGCTCAATCATCTTTACCTCGGGATAAAGGGCTCTTTCAGCGTATAATTCGTTGCTGAAAAATCCGTTTTTATCTCTACACCCAAAGTATCCGGTACCAATTTGCCAAATCAAGTCTCCACCTTGTCTGTGGTATTCGCTGATTCCGCCTTCTCCGGTATTGTGTGCAAAACCTCCCATTTTAGCTCCTTTGTTAAGTGAGGTAATGGCGGTTTTACTCAATGCACCATAGCTCATAGCGCTGATATTAAACAGGCTAAGACTGTAAGGGTGCTGACAATCTTTACCCCCAACAAGGGTTCTGAATGTTTCTGGATTTGCTTTTTTCGGATAGATAGAGTGGGCTGCCCATTCATAGCCTACACGGGTAGGCTCATCTTGCATCCCGAAAGCAACAGTTTCTTTTTCGTTTTTAGCGCGTTGATAGACAATAGAACGTTGTCTTCTATTAAAGGGCTTTCCGTCTGTTTCGCCCTCAAAGAAATACTGGCGAAACTCTGGTCTAACAGATTCAAATAAATATCTGAATCGCGCTAAAAAAGGATAGTTTTTACGTAAGGTATGTTTGGTTTGAATGGTATCAAATAAGATCAACTCTAGCAAAAATACAGGAAGAATTAGTGTGTAATAAGACCAAGACGCGAATACTACTAAGAGTATAAACGAGGTGAGCAACAATAAAGTCACTGACCATATCAAAGTTCGTACACTGAAATGCTTGATTATAAATTTAAACATAGCAATAGAATATAAATCTTTAACGGCTTAATTGAGGTTGAGGACAATGTTTGATTGAATTTAGAGGTGCCAAAAGTGTCGTACTTGAGGATGGATCTAATCGGTAGGGAATCAGCTGTAGTGCTGATAAGGATTGAAAAACTCTCATTTTTGAGCTATTTCTAAAAAGTTCAATGCAAAATTACTGCTTATTATATGAACTCCAAAATAAAAAGCAATCATTTTTAGAGCCCTGTCACAATAAACAAGATTATCTAAAAACCCAAGACTTTAAGCAGGGAAGGGAGTTCCCATTTTTGATTTACATCATAACACAGCTCGCCCTTTTCAACAACAAGTGGACAGCCAATATTGTTGGTATACAAACCACCGGTGCCTAATCCTTGAGGCATTGCACTGTTTTGTAAAAACGTAAATTGAGCAATGGCATTCAGGCCTATATTAGACTCTAAAGCAGAAGTTATCCACCAACCGATATTGTGTTTTTCTGCGATAGTTATCCATTCTTTTGTCCCTTTGAATCCGCCGATCAAACTGGGCTTTAAGATGATGTATTGCGGGCGAATTCTCTCTAGCAAAGCCTCCTTTTCAAGATATGAAAAAACACCGATGAGCTCTTCGTCAAGCGCAATGGGCAAAGGGGTGGTTTTACAGAGCTCTGACATACTGTCAGGTTGTTTTTGTTTGATGGGTTGCTCTATACTATGTATATCAAAACCAGTTAATTGAGTTAGTTTATATAAAGCATTAGTTGTATCAAAAGCTCCGTTTGCATCGACTCTAATCTCAATTTCATCTGCATCAAAATTTGATCTAATAAAGCTCAAAAGCTCTAATTCTTTGTCAAAATCAATAGCTCCAATCTTGAGTTTTATACACGAGAAACCCTGTGTTATTTTCTCTTGTATTTGCGCCTTCATAAACTCTTTTTCACCCATCCAAACCAGTCCGTTTATCGGAATGCTTTTTAGGCCTTTGGTGAAATCAGATACAAATATTTCAAACGGATTGTCTGACTCCAGTGAGAGAAAAGCGGTTTCTAATCCGAACTGTATTGAAGGGAATTCGGTTAAGGCTGTCCATAGTTTTTCGATTCCTAAGTCTATGTTTTCACAAGCCCATTTAAGCGTCTCTTGGTAATCATCTCGATCGTCAATACTCAAACCTCGCAAGAGCCCACATTCTCCAATGCCAATTTTGTTGTCGTGCTCTAGAATGATAAACCAAGTTTCCTTTTGGGTTAATACACCTCTAGAAGTTCCGCTTGGTCGTTTAAAATCGAGAATATATTTGTGATAAGAAGCTTTCATCTGTAGTCGTGTATAAAAATTAGCCTCAAAATTAGTGATAAATTTAATAAGTCTGATTTTGACTAGAAAACATACTACAGAAACTGAATTTAGCTTAAAATCTTAAGTTTTAAATTGTAGATTTGCGTTGCTAACCCTCATAAAGTATCACAAATGCATTCTTTAAAAGCCTATAACACCTTCGGGATTGACGTAAAAGCAAGAGATTTTATTTCAGTTTCATCTGTAGACGTGCTACAAAGCACCTTAGCTGAGCATCAAGACCAACAGCTTTTTATCATAGGAGGGGGGAGCAATATGTTGCTCACTAAAGATATTCAACAACTTGTTTTGCACATTGCTATCAAGGGAATTGAAGTGGTCAATCAAGATGAAAACCAGGTTTGGGTCGAGGCACAAGCGGGTGAAAACTGGCATGATTTGGTGTTATGGACACTTGACAAAGACTATGGAGGTATTGAAAATTTATCACTTATACCGGGTAACGTAGGCGCTGCACCCATTCAAAACATCGGAGCTTATGGGGTGGAACTCAAAGACGTATTTGATTCGTGTAAAGCCATGGATATTAAAACAGGAGAAATAACGGAGTTCTCTAATCAAGACTGCAAGTTTGGCTATAGAGAAAGTATTTTTAAGACATCAGAAAAAGGCAACTATATAATAATCTCTGTTGTTTTAAAACTCACCAAACACAAGCACTCCATAAAAACATCATACGGCGCGATCACCGCAGAATTAGCACAACACACTATCATAAATCCATCAATTCAGGATATTAGCAATGCGGTCATTGCTATTCGAGAAAGCAAACTCCCAAACCCAAAGGAAATAGGCAACAGCGGTAGTTTCTTTAAAAACCCAATCGTAGACAGAGCAGTATTTGAAGCTATTGAAAAACAATATCCAAATATGCCTTTTTATGAGGTCTCAGCGCAGTTGGTCAAAGTTCCTGCAGGTTGGCTCATTGAGCAAGCAGGATTCAAAGGCAAGCGCTTTGGCGATGCAGGTGTGCATAAAAAACAAGCATTGGTCTTGGTAAACTATGGCAATGCAACGGGCTTGGAGATTTATAATCTCGCTAAAAAGATTCAACATACTATTGCAGAGAAGTTTGGTATAGCTGTAGAAATGGAAGTGAATGTGTTTTAAAGTATAGGTAATCATTATATTATAGCATTAAATACTTGGTCTTATTTGAATCATAATTTACATTATGTAAAATAGATTATTTCAAAATAGACCATATCCCTAAGCCTTCTAGCTATTTACAATTGATACTAAATAAAAAATTCCCCTAAGAACATTTCTTAGGGGAATTTTTTATACATAAATAGTACAGACTAGTTGAATCTATATCTGATTCCCAATGCGATATCTGGACCAAAGCCATCATTCCATTTTGTACCACCAAAATAAAACTCTGGTCTAATGTCTAGTGACAATTGAATTGGCGCTTCTTTAAAGTTATATTCAATACCTAATTGACCCGCAACTAATCCGAAAGATCCGTTGGTTTTGTCACCATCATTATCATAGTTCCAAGCACCAACACCAGCACCAACACCAGCATACCAATTAAAGCCACCTTCAATATTCCAAACCCATTGATAGGTTCCTACTAATTTGTAAGAAGAAGTGTGTTTGCTGTTTCTCCATCCTAAGTCTAATTCTAATCTATTGTTGCTAGAAAGACCTCTTTGATATGAAATCTCTGCACCAAATCCGTCATTACTCCCAAAACGAAGTCCTAATGAATTTTTAGAGATGTCTTGACCATACGAGCTAAAGGCAAAACCTAAAGCAAGAGCTAATGATAATAATAACTTTTTCATAATATGTTTTTTTGTGTTTCCTAGTACCATTACAATAGTCAAGCCAAATTATGTTAATTAGGCAAAATAAATTCTGAGTTTAGCTTTAAAAAGTGTTTTTTTACCGAAAACCCAATTTTTAAAATTGCAAATACCTTTGATTCAGTAGTTTGTAGTGCTTTGAGTTTTATTCAAAAAAATCAATGTTTTCTTCAAAAACAGTACCCACAACTACCATATCAGCTCCTGCCCTATATGCCTGATCGATCTGTTTTTGGGTGCGAATGCCTCCCCCCACAATCAAAGCTGTAGAAACTCCACGACATATTGCAGAGATAATTTCTTCTGAAACTGTAGTCTTTGCACCACTTCCCGCTTCTAGATAAGTCAATTGGTGCCCTAAGTATGCTCCGGCTTGTGCAGTATGCAAGATTAGCTCAACATTATTTTGCGGAATAGGTCGTGTGTTAGAAACACGTGCAACAGCGGTTTGGTTGCCGCTTTCTATCAATATATAAGAGGTTGGGATCACTTCTATATTTGCTTTTTGTAGTATAGGAGCAGCTTTTATCTGCTGTGTTATGAGGTATTCAGGATTTCTGCCCGAGACTAAGCTCAAGAATAAAAGTGCATCTGCCTTGGCTGTGATTTGGCCATAATCACCTGGGAAAAGCACTACGGGCAGTCTGGTATTTTGTTTGAGTTGACTAACCAATATATCTGTGAGATTTTCTGCAACACTGCTCCCTCCTACTAAAATATGGGTTGCTTTTGATCGATTGACTTTATCAAATAAAAGCTCTAGCCTATCCCAGTTGATTTTATCCGGGTCTAAGAGTATGGCAAGTAATTTTTTGCCTTGTGATTTTGCTTTGAGAATGTCTTGAAGAATATGTTTCATGCTATAATAAGTAAGTCATCGTATAGCTCTCAAATTCTTCGAATCTAGCTTGGTGTTTGTAGTGGAAGTTGCCGTAAGTGACTATAGCCTCTAGCTCTCCGCTGTCAATAGCAAAAGGAAGTACGTTTATATGCTCTTTAAGGCTCAGCCCTTTGATGGAATAAAACTTATAGATGGCTTCTTTGATGCCCCAGATAGCCGTGAGTTGACGAATAGTTTGCGTTTTATTTGATTTGTCAAAGAAATCATTGTCAAACTTGGTAAATTTATGTGCAATTCTGATTATTTTCTCGCGTTGTTGCTCTAAATCAATACCTGTATTTCTGTCTGATATAATGATGGCTGAAAAATCAAAAGAATGTGTAATTGAGATGTGATTGCCATCCAGAAGCATGGGTTTGCCATTATTGTTATAAGCCAAATCAAAATCAGTATAGCCCGCTTGTGCTAAGAGCTTTCGAACACTTAGGAAACAGCGTTGATGCACCTCTGACTTCATCTGCTCTAACCGATATAAACAGACATCTCTGAGTGGTGTTTCTCTATAAAGCTCTGCGAAGCTCTCGGTAACCTTCCAGACCAGTACTTGTGTGGTGTCATCAACTTTGATAGCTCTGTATAACGGCATAAAACACTGAATTATTCAGGCAAATATAACAATTTAGAACTAAGTAAGCGCCTTAATATTGCGCATAAAAAAACCGCTTTGAGGTTTTAGACTCAAAGCGGTTTCAGGAGTATTTGTGTTTTGTTTTGTTACTTGAATAGAATTTTGGTGGTGCCGTAATTGGTTTTATCACTTGCAATGTTCATAAACATTAGACCTGTACTTCTCAAATTGATATTGAAATCTAATTCGTTTCTTCCTTCAACTAGATTTACTTTTGAAGAATAGATTAGTTTTCCGCTAATGTCTCTTAGTGTAAATGTAGCTTCAGTAACCACATCGCTGTACAATAAACAATTGAACTCACCTTGTGTTGGGTTCGGATAAGTCACATACTCATTTTTCATAGTATTCAATAACTCCTCATAACCTAGCGGTGCTTTTTTGACAAACTTAACTTCTGATATACTAAGGTCTAAATCATTAGTACCGGCTTCTACAGGCAAGAACGTAAAGGTGAGCATCGTGAGGTCATCAGCAACAATTTTAGCATTGCTAGCACTTGATTTAAAGAAGCTAAAAGGGATATAATAAATTTCTTCGTCGCTCTTAACGTTTATGTTTGCTCTGTATTGGTGCTTCCAGTTTTCTACAGAAGATTTTACTAAACCTATTTCTAAAAGACCACTTCCTTTGGCTTTAAAGGCTATAAAACTATAATCTGTATAATCATCTGCCAACATAGCTGGTAAAAGCGATTTGTATAGCGTTAAGTAATCATATTCACTGTGTGCTTGGATGCTTACATTTCTGTTTACCGGAAGCTCATCTTCTTGGTATACTCGGTCAAAATCATTATATACTTGATAGTGATTGATGGTCGTATATGTTGCATCATAATCTAACCCCCAGTTTCCGTCAGCGTGGTAGAAGGCATCTTGCACTTCGCCGTTGACATGTACTAATCCTTCATATTCATAACCATCTTTGATCTCTATGCGGATAGTTTGTTCAGCTTCTGACAACACAGGATTGTATCTTAAAGCAAAACCGTGGGTTTCGCTATAAATCTCATCCATAGCAATTTCAATACTCTGGTCTTCTTTGGTGCTTTTTAGTTTTAAAACCAAGTCAATTCCGACCCTTGAAACTTTAGCAACATAGGTCTCTGGCATCTTCTGAACCTCTGATTGTTGTACAGGGTGAAAGCCATTTAACTTGTTTAAAATATCTTTGACTAGTTTTTGAGTGTGCTCTGGAGATACTGACCAAACTTGCATGTTGTATACGCTCTGTGAAGGGGTATAGATATTCACATACCAGTTGGTTTGAAGTGAATAATTAGTTTCTGTTTGGTTTTTACCGATGGCAAAAGAAATAGCGTGCTCTACCGCTCCGTTTCTTTGTTTAATGGCTTGCATTAAGAAGTCATATCCGTTGATGTGAACTCTTTCTACATTTAATATCTCTGCTCCTTTTAGTCGATCACAAGATGCCTTGGTATGGTTGTAAATACGATCAAGCGTTTTTACTCCTAGCACCACCGCTTTGGTTTTTCCGTCTACTGAAAAATCAACACTCAAGACTTCATTGGCTACCGTATAATCTAATATATCTGTAGGCGAAGTGACGTGAGCTACATCTCCAGAAAGCAGTTGTGTCGGGAACATATCGATAAGTCCTGGCTCTGCATTTACTGTGCGTGCTATTGATTGAGAAGTTTTGTAATTTCTGAAAATAAGGTTATCTGTCTTGGCAAGTTGTGTTGAAATGCTTTGTAGCTTTCTTTGAACATATCTTTTAGAGACAGCATCACCTAAGCTTTCACTTTCTAGTCCACCGTCATTACCGGTACTTACATCTTCTGAAGCGATTGTTATGGTCACAGTTGTCTCTGATTTACAACCGTTGGTATCTACTCCTACCAAGACAACTTGATAATAACCCGTCTCAGTAAAAGTGAAGTCTACCACACTTTGATCAGGAAACAAATAACTTCCTTGCCCTGGCCTAACCCAATAATATGAGTTGAAGCTATTGGCGTTGTTTAAAACAAGTTGCTTAGTTATTGAACCAGCACCTGAGCTCGTCGTAGTTTGAGTTATATTTGCTGTTGTAGCTGCAAATACTGTTATCGGAGTTGTTGCTGAATTAGTTCCAGATACATTAGTTGCCGTCAGTGTAACTTGATAGGTTCCTGAAGTAGCATAGGTTTTTGTTGGAGATAAGTTTGTACTTGAAGTGCCGTCACCAAAATCCCAGTGATACGTAAGATCATCACCAGTTGAGGTATTAGTGAATTTAAAAAAGTTATTAGCCAAACATTGTGCAGTTGAATTTATAGAAAACCCAGCTGTGGGTGCTACGACAACCGGTGCAGCACATCCGGCAATACTCGGTTTGAAGATTGCGTAGTGCATCTCTCCTCCTGAATGAATCAGTGATTTCCCGATTACTTGACCTTCAATATTTGATTGATTGACCGTTTTGGCAATATCTGCAAAAGGGGCAAATACAGTTCCTTCAACAGTAGAGTTGCCAATAATATTGAGTTGAGTTGTATTGTGGAAGTTATAAATAATATAAGGACAGTTTTGAAAACCTATTCCGGCTTGATTCCATACTTTCCAGTTGAAAGTACCTGGCGCATCAACGTTAATAACCAATGTCTTAGCAGCACTTGGTTGGTGCTCAAAAGTGAATACTTGCACGTTATTCATATCAGCACCACTTAAGTTTAGATAATTCACCCCATTTTGGAGCTTTATCTTCACTTGACTCGGAAGTCCTGTGCTGGCGATAGGTTGCATATTTGGGTTGTATAACTGCACGTTGCCCGTACACTGTGCAATGCTTGCAGCACTAGCTCTCATTTCTTGAAAACTTTGAGCAAAATCAATCAAATCACTTTGAAACACAGGATTATTGCTGACACTTACCCCACCGAGTTGGTTTCTATTGGCTTGTAATAAAATCATCGGAGATGAGTTATAGTTAGCCGTAGGTGTAATCCTAATAGGAGATGCCGCGTTATTTTGGTCTAAATACCAAACATTTGAACCAGTTGGGTTGCCAATTTTCACATAGGCGTTTTGGTTGACTTTTACCGAATTCCCCGATTGATAGATCACCTTACCGCCTACCAATAGACCAATTTTTACTCCACCAACCATAAAATCACCACCACTATGAGCAGAAACTTGATAGTTGCCAGCAACCGTCAGGTTGCCTCCACAGGCAACAGGTCCTTCTGATTCGTTTGTAGATAGCTTTAGGTCATTCTCTACAAAAATATTGTAATTCTTGGCAGGTAATGTTGGACTTTGTCCATAAGCTAGGTATCCTCCTAAAATCATCAAGCCAACGATGGCTTTGTTGTAAACTCTTTTCATAAGTTTCTTTTTTTTGCAAATATACGAATGATTCTCAATCAAAAGCACAAATCAATTACAGTCTAGGCATATTATATCTGCGTTTCATTGCGAATAGAACACCAAAAGCCTTTGTATATTGATGTTTCCGAGGTTTATTACAACTCTATATATACATAAATAGAGTTGTCAGATATATATAAAACAGATATGAGACTGTTAAAAATGTACAGTAATATGCCTTGTAAACTAGTTTTTATGCGATTGATAAGTTGTTTTATATCAGCTAATATAGTCATTCTGACACATAAAATGATCAGCTAAAAAATCATTCTAGATTCTCATCAGGATTCGTTATATTTGCATTCCTTGTTTTTTAAAAGCCTTTAAGATGAAATTTGCACTAATCAAAGAACGAAAATCTCCGCCTGACAGAAGGGTTGTATTTTCTCCAGAAGAAGCCCAAAGCATTATCCAAGATTTTCCAGAAGCTCAAATTATAGTGGAGTCATCTGACGTAAGAGTATTTGCTGACCATACCTATAGTGATCGAGGCTTAGTGGTATCTGAGGATGTCTCTGATTGTGATGTGTTTTTAGGCGTAAAAGAAGTGCCTGTATCTGCCTTAATACCCAATAAAAAATACTTTTTCTTTTCGCATACCATTAAACACCAGCCCTATAACAGAGGTTTACTTCAGGCTATACTCGAGAAAAACATTGAGTTGTACGACCACGAAACCATTGTCGATGGCCATAACAAACGACTTATAGGTTTTGGTTATTATGCAGGAGTTGTGGGTGCTTATAATACCTTTAGAGCTTTTGGGCTTAAGTTTGAACTGTTTAATTTGCCAAAGGCAGAAACACTTACCGACCAAAAAGCTCTCATAGATGCCATAAAAAGACATGAGCTCCCTCCTATCAAAATTATTCTTACCGGAGAAACTGGCAAAGTAGCCAAAGGAGCTAAAGATATACTCGACGGAGCAAAAATAAAACAAGTCTCTGCACATGATTTTCTCACAAAAACGTATGATAGACCCGTTTATACTCAGATTGGCGTATTGGACTACAACAAACGCATCGACGGCAAAGACTTTGACAAACAAAACTTTTATAACCATCCTGCCGAGTTTGAGTCAGATTTCGAGAAATTCTCTAAAGTAGCTGATGTACTCATTACTGGCCATTACTATAAAGAAGAATCACCAATTATCTTATCAAAAGAAATGCTTCAATCAAAAGACAATAAAATCAAAGTTGTCGGTGATATTTCATGTGATATTGACGGGCCAATTGCTTGTACCCTAAGAGCTTCTACCATTGCTGAACCCCTTTATGGCTATCACCCCACTGATCACAATGAAGTGCCTTACTCACACCCTGCAGCTATTACGGTTATGGCAGTAGATAATTTGCCGTGTGAATTGCCTAGAGATGCCAGTGAAGGTTTTGGTCAGATGTTTATCGAAAAAGTAATTCCCTCTTTTTATAACGGCGACAAAGATGGCATTCTGGCTAGAGCTCGAATTACGGAAAACGGAAAATTGACATCTAAATTCGCTTATTTGCAAGATTATGTGGACAATAAATAGACTTTTTTTAAAGTTCTGTTAATTGTACCAAGCCCCACCACAATCTTTTTTACCTTTGATTGAAACAGATAGAAAATGTCTTTATTGAAAATTTATTTTATCGGAATTGTTTTGATGGTGGCTTCTTGTAAGAGCAATGAAATTTCAGTAGTTAATAGCGTTAACGCTACAGCTATTGAAGTTTTTACAGAGGATGAAGTTGAAATTCCGTATTATGATTTTGAAGAATTTGAGAAGTTTTTGCACATTGAAGACGATGAAATTTATGTCATCAACTTTTGGGCTACATGGTGTCAACCTTGCGTTGAAGAACTCCCTCATTTTGAATCGATCAACACCACCTATAAGCACAAAGGAGTCAATGTAGTGCTGGTTAGTTTTGACAAACCCGCAGAGGTAGAAAACAAACTTTTGCCGTATATAAACAAACACGACATTCGCTCTGAGGTAGTGATTTTAAGCGATGCCAACATAAAGTCTTGGAAAGATAGGGTTGATCCGCATTGGGCAGGCTCTATCCCGATTACGATTATCTACAGCAAGGAAAAACGTAGGTTTTATGAAAGAACCTTTAGCCTTGGCGAATTAAAAAATGAAGTAGAGAAATTCTTGAAGAAATAATTTCTAATATATTATAACAAAAAACGGAACGCAGACTAAAATCTACGTTCCGTTTTTTTATGTGGATCTACTAAGCTTTGGCTTATTGATTTCCCTTTTGAAAATCAGCAATAAACTGCGCAAGTCCGTTGTCTGTAAGTGGGTGTTTGATCAAGCCCAAAATAGCAGAAAGTGGTCCTGTCATCACATCTGCACCAATTTTAGCACAGTTGACGATATGCATGGTATGGCGCACTGAAGCCGCTAAAATTTGCGTTTCATAGTCATAGTTGTCATAAATCTCTCTAATTTCAGCCACTAGGTTCAGTCCATCGGTAGACACATCGTCTAAACGACCAATAAAAGGTGAAACATACGTAGCGCCTGCTTTGGCAGCAAGTAACGCCTGACCCGCTGAGAATACTAAAGTGACGTTGGTTTTGATTCCTCTATCAGAAAAGTATTTACAAGCTTTGATTCCCTCTTGAGTCATCGGAAGTTTAACTACAATTTGCTCGTGCAAGTCTGCTAGCTCCTCTCCTTCTTTGATCATTCCGTCATAATCAACCGCATTTACCTCAGCACTCACGTCTCCATCAACGATGTTGCAGATGTCAACATAGTGTTTTAAGATATTGTTCTTGCCTGTAATTCCCTCTTTTGCCATAAGCGAAGGGTTGGTCGTAACGCCGTCAAGTACGCCTAGGTCTTGCGCATCTTTGATTTGTGCCAGATTGGCTGTGTCAATAAAAAATTTCATTCTTAAAAGATTTTATAAATTTATAAAGTTGTGTTGTATTTTATCACCTACAAAGATAGTTCTTTTTTGGATTTTCTCACCGCTAAAAAACCTTATTCTACCCGCATTGATTTGAGTTGAATCCTGTAATTCTCGAGTATTTTTATTTTTGAAATAAACCCATAATACTTGCCATCTTTGATAATCGGTAGATAATCTTTGCCCGATTGTTCTAGTTTTTGAAGCATGATATACACTGAGTTTTCATAATAAATCAAAATGTGCGCGGCTTGCATCACTTCGCTAATCTTTGAATACTTTACTTTAAGCGGACTAAATACTATTTCTCTGACTAGACTAAAGTCTAAAACACCTACAATTTTATTGTTCTGATCGACAATGGCAAAGTTGCGCTGTTCTGAATTGGTCACAATCTGGATGAGTTTGTCTAAGCCATCCTCAGCACTCAAGGTTTTATAATCAGTGATCAGCACTTCGTCAATAGCAATGCTAGTCAATATATTGCGGTCTTTATTGCTGGTGAATACATCTCCTTTTTTGGCTAATTTTCTCACATCCATAGAGTAGGATTCATAGTTCTTAGACACGGCAAAACTAATCGAAGAAACCACTAGCAGCGGAATCATTAGCGAGTAACCGCCTGTAATCTCACCAATCAAGAAAATTGCCGTGAGTGGTGCGTGAAATAAAGCGCTAAAAACACCCGCCATCCCTACGAGTGTAAAACTCACCACCGGAACTTTGAACCAATTGGTCAGGTTGACCAAGTTAGAAAAAAGAAAACCCAGATAAGAACCCACGAATATCGAGGGTGCAAAGTTACCGCCGTTACCGCCGCTATTCAGCGTTAGACCCACAGCAAAGACTTTGAGGATAGAAGCCAAGCCAATAAACAAGAGCAATGCCCAGGTTTTATCTTTGAATGCTGAGAATATAGTACCGTCTAGCAGTGCATTGGGGTTATCTCCTGAGAGTGTTTTGATGCTTTCATAACCTTGACCAAAAAGCGTGGGTACAATAAATATGAGCACAGCTAATATCGATGCGCCAAACATGGCTTTTTTGTATGGATTCTTTATTTTTAGTTTGTTGAAATACTCGGTTATTTTCTGAAAATACCTAGAATAATAGACCGAGAACCAACCTGTGATAAGCCCTAGAATAATATAAAACCAAATATCGCTAAATTCAAAGAGTTGTTTTTCGTAGAAATGAAGTACGATGCTTTCGCCTAAGAAGATGGTTGAGATAATTGCCCCGGTAGCCGCTGAAATCATAATCGGGATAAAAGCGGTGATACTCACATCTACCAAAATCACTTCAATAGCAAATAAAACACCCGCAATAGGTGCATTAAAAGCCGTTGAGGTAGCTGCCGCAACTCCACAGGCCAACAGTAGCGTTCGCTCTTTGTAGCTCATCTTAAAGTGTTGGGCAAAGGTAGACCCAAAGGTTGCGCCTGTCACCGCTACGGGTGACTCCACTCCTGCACTACCCCCAAAACCTACGGTGAGCGAGTTAGTAATAATTTGAGCGAAGATCTGTTTTCTAGGGAGCAGGCTTTTCTTTCGGGCCACTGAGTGCATTATCTGAGAAAGTCCTTTCTCTAGGTGGCCGCCCATAAAGCGTTGCACAATAAAAACAGTGAGCAAAATACCGATAATAGGCAGTATACTATTGCTATAAGGCAATTTTAGAATGCTGTCTAGATAATTGGCAAATACAAACACCCAATAGGCAAAAGCTTTTAGGATTACGACCGCCAAACCTGCAAAAAGACCGACGATCACACTTGAAAGTAAGAGGAATTGCCTCGGGGTGGTCAAAAGCTTGATCCACACCAAAATATAAATGGCAACCTTCTCAATATTCCGAAATGTTTTTATCATAAGTTGCAAATGTAAAACTTAATTCAGACTCTGTGCGTTTTGAGATTAGAACTTGTTTTTTAAGACTAGATTTATTAAGTTTTTTGACTCGTTTTGCTACCGCGTGAAAACCCTTATCTATATGGATAAATAGACGCTTAAAAATAGGAGGCTTACTGTGATGCATTGGCAAGCTTGCTACCATGACTTTGCAAGCCTGCAACTGAGTGATTACAAGCTTGCTATTATATGCCGACTAAGTAGGTCTATTTAAAACTTGTGTTTGTATCTTAAATTTAGAAGCTAGTTGAATATAGTTTATTGTTGAAACTTACTCCTATACCACACCTTTTGCCATTCTCTTTTAAGGATCAGAAAAGTAACCGCTTCTGCTAAATCAACCAAATCTGACAAGTTGAGTTTGCGGATATCCTCTTCTGAAACATCAACGATATACAAGAGGTTCAGATACTCTGAAAACTTGTTTAACAACAAATCATAGACTTTGTCCAGCAGGCTGTTCTTTAGTTCAACGGGCGCTACACCATCGTGTAAATCAATAGCTTGATTAGCTAACCTAAAGTCTTTGTTTAGTTGCTCTATGAGCTTTTGATAGAGTGCCTCACTTTGTGCAGTCGATAAAAGCGCATCTGTATTTTGAGGGAAATGCGTCATAAAAATAGATCAGACAATTCGGTTCATAAGTGCTTCTCCAAAACCTTTGAGTTGAGTTTTTCGCTCTGAAGAAATATCCATGTCATCTAATATAGCAAAGGCTTTGTGCGTATAGGCAGCAATTGCCGCTTTGGTTTTTTGGTCAGCTGCAGTGCTTACAAAAATATCCTTGATCAGGTTTATTTTCTCTTGCTCATCTCTAGGATTCACAGAATACAGGTGCAATAATTGCTCTTTTTCTTGTGTTGTGCCCTCTGAAATAGCCTTTAAGTAGAGATAGGTTTTCTTGTTTTCGATAATATCACCCCCTACTTGTTTACCAAAAGTATCTGGATTGCCAAAGGCATCTAAATAGTCATCTTGAAGCTGGAAAGCGATACCTAAATTCAATCCAAACTGATAAATAGCTGATTTGTTTTGAGCTGATGTTTGTGCCACTATTCCGCCCATTTGAAGTGCGGCGCCAACTAAAACAGCTGTTTTGTATTCAATCATCTTTAAGTATTGCGCAATGCTGACGTCGTCTCTTGTTTCAAAGTCGATGTCCCACTGCTGTCCTTCACAGACTTCGAGGGCTGTTTTGCTGAACAACTTAGCCAATTCCGCAAAAATAAGCGGTTCATAGTTCTCGAAATATTGGTAGGCCAAAATAAGCATGGCGTCTCCGGAGAGAATTCCGGTATTGAGGTCCCATTTTTCGTGAACGGTTTGCTTGCCTCTTCTGAGCGGTGCTCTGTCCATAATATCGTCGTGAATCAACGAGAAGTTATGAAATACCTCTACAGCCATCGCTGCGGGTAGTGCTTTGTTTATATCGGCTTCAAAAACGTCACACGCCATCAGCGTGAGCACTGGTCGAATGCGTTTTCCGCCTAGAGATAATATATAGCGAATAGGCTCATACAAAGTCTCTGGGTTTTTGCCTATGTGTTGTTGATTCAGATAGTTGATGAAGTATGTGGTATAATCCATGACTGTATTTTGTAGTGTTTGGTAGTGTTATTTGTTGGTGGCAAAGCAGGTCTAGAATTCAAATTCTTGTCCGTCATCTGCCAACTGAACCTGTTCAAAAATAGTTTGTGCTTCTTTTTTAAAGGCTTCTGTGGTTGGGTATCGCGTTGAGAAATGCCCTAAAATAAGATTTTTTACATTTGCTTTGAGTGCAATTCTTGCGGCTTCTTTGGCTGTGGAGTGCATTGTCCGTTCAGTTAGTCGAGACTCTTGTTCTAAGAAAGTACTTTCGTGGTAGAGCACATCAACGTTTTTTATAATCGGGATAATGTCTTCTTTATAAACTGTATCTGAGCAATAGGCATAGCTCTTAGATGGATCTGGGTCAAAACTAAGTACTGCATTTCTGACAAATTCGCCCGTGTCTAAAAGCACGTCTTTGCCGTTTTTGATGTTTTGATAATAGCATTTATCCACATTATAGTGGTTTATTTTATCCATATTGAGCTTGCGCTCGTGTGGTTTCTCTTCAAACAAATAGCCATTGGTGTACACCCTGTGTTTAAGGGGAATAGTGCTGACACTTACTTTGTCATCTTGATAGATAAGTTCACTTTCATCGGATTCTAATTCGTGAAAATAGAGGTTATATGCGGTATACGAACCCGAAATTCTAAGTTGCGTCACTATGAGTTCTTTGATGCCTTTGGGTCCGTAAATATGCAGATCAGTTTCTCTGCCCAACATCGCAAAAGTAGTCACCACGCCTATCAGCCCAAAGCAATGGTCACCGTGCAGGTGAGAGATAAAAATGCGGTTGATCTTTGAGAATTTGATTTTATTTTTGCGCAGTTGTACTTGTGTGCCCTCTCCGCAATCAATCAAAAAAAGTTGATTGCTGATTTCAAGAACCTGAGCTGAAGGGTTTTTAAGTGAACGCGGTGTAGCGGCATAACAGCCTAAAATGGTTACTTTCATAGACTAAAACCCTAAATCTCTTTCAATTTCTTCAAGCTCGATAATGTCGCGCGCTTCTTGCAAAGTGGGCACTAACATCACTTTATCTGTAGCTTCGTTAAAATCAAAACTCTCGTTCATGACCATAATAAATGATTTGCCGTTTTCCTTGTGTTTTGCAGCTAAGTCAGCAAACAAAAGTATGTCAGCCACGGTAGCCTCTATTTGATTAGACAGGTCTAAAATCAGATTTTGTAGTGCAAAGGACGTGTATTGCGCCGTGATTTTTTCTAGAAAAGCAGCAATATCCTCATGGCTATCTTTAATAACAGTATTGTTTCCTTCAGTTTTAACCTTCATAACATCGAATAAAAAATAGAGTGTGTAAAAATACGAAAATCAATTGAAAGTCTATATAAATAAAGCTAAGGAATACTTTTTTTGACCCTATAGCTGAAAACTTTCAACTGCTAAGCAGTTGTCTAAAAATGTCAATATGTCATCTTTTGTGCTTTGGTACTGCTTTTGAAATGCAGAAGGAGTAATTAAATGTTTATCACTTAAATTTTTAAAAAGATATGGCAACAGGAAAAATTAATGTATCGGTAGAGAATATCTTCCCACTAATTAAAAAGTTTCTTTATAGTGACCACGAGATTTTTCTTCGTGAATTAGTATCCAATGCTACGGATGCGACACTTAAACTCAAACACCTGACGAGTATTGGTGAGACAAATGTAGCATACGGCAATCCGATGATCGAGATCAAAATCGATAAAGAGGCAAAAAAACTGCACATCATTGACCAAGGAATTGGGATGACGATGGAGGAAGTTGAGAAATACATCAACCAACTTGCGTTTTCAGGAGCTGAAGAGTTCTTAAACCAATATAAAGATTCAGCCAAAGACACCGGTATTATCGGACACTTCGGGCTTGGCTTCTATTCCGCATTTATGGTCGCTGAGAAGGTAGAAATCATTACCAAATCATACAAAGATGCGCCAGCGGCACATTGGACCTGTGACGGATCACCAGAATTCACGCTTGAGGCACATTCAAAAACAGACAGAGGAACAGAGATTATCCTTCATATTGCTGAGGATTCAACCGAATTCTTAGAAGAACATAGAATTGGCGAATTGTTGTCAAAATACAATAAGTTTATGCCTATTCCGATTAAATTCGGAACCAAACAAGAAGCACTCCCGAAGCCTGAAGATGCTCCAGAAGACTACAAAACGGAATACATAGAAGTTGACAATATCATCAACAACCCTACTCCTGCTTGGACCAAGCAACCTTCAGAACTGAGTGATGAAGACTATAAAGACTTTTATAGAGAGCTGTATCCGATGCAGTTTGAAGAGCCACTTTTCAATATTCACCTGAATGTAGATTATCCGTTTAATTTGACTGGTATTTTATATTTCCCTAAGCTTACGCCAGATTTACAGATACAGAAAGATAGAATTCAACTCTATCAAAACCAAGTGTATGTAACGGATAACGTTGAGGGAATTGTTCCTGAGTTCTTGACCATGCTCAAAGGAGTGATTGATTCGCCAGATATTCCGCTAAACGTATCGCGTTCTTATTTGCAAGCTGACGGAAATGTCAAAAAGATTTCGAATTACATCACGCGTAAAGTAGGTGACAAACTGAAATCTTTGTTTAACGAAAACAGAGAGGATTTTGAGAACAAATGGAATGACATCAAAATCGTTATTGAATACGGAATGTTGTCAGAACCGAAGTTCTATGAAAAAGCAGGAGATTTTGTACTCTATCCAACAGTAGATGGAAAATATCATACTTTAGCCGAACTAAAAGAAAAACTAGCCGCTAACCAGACAGATAAAGACGGTAACTTAATTGTGCTTTACGCTTCAGACAAAGATGCGCAACACAGTTATATCGCTGCTGCCAAAGATAAGGACTACGAAGTATTGCTTCTAGACTCACCGATTATTGCTCACCTTATTCAGAAATTAGAGGCAGATAATGAGAAGTTGTCTTTTGCACGTGTAGATGCTGATTTTGTTGATAACCTAATCAAAAAAGACCAAGAGCAGATTTCGAAATTATCAGATGACGAAAAAGCACAGCTGAAAACTTCACTCGAAGCAGTTGTGCCAAAAGAGAAATATACTGTTCAGGTAGAAGCGCTTGACAGCAATGCCGCTCCGTTTATCATCACACAAGCCGAGTTTATGAGAAGGATGAAAGAAATGAGTCGTTCTGGCGGTGGTGGCGGAATGTTTGGGATGGGCAACTTCCCAGAGATGTATAATCTTGTGGTGAATGCTAACTCTGAATTAGCTTCAAAACTATTGGCTGAGAAAGATGCTGATATCCAACAAAAACTGATTAACCAAGCCCTTGATTTAGCTAAAATTTCTCAAGGATTACTCAAAGGGGAAGAGCTGACCAATTTCGTAAAGAGAAGTTTTGAGATGATTAAATAAGGAGTTATTTAGCACAATAATCCTAAAAACAAATAAGCCGATTCAAAATTGAATCGGCTTATTTTATGGAATTAAGTGAGATGAAAATCTTACTTTTTGATGCCTTCTAGGTCTAATAAGAATGCGTATTCTTTGGCTACTTCTTTAAGTGCTTCGAATCTTCCTGAAGCTCCACCGTGACCTGCCTCCATATTGGTGTCTAAATACAATACGTTGTCATCGGTTTTTAAAGTTCTTAGCTTGGCAACCCATTTGGCTGGTTCCCAATACTGCACTTGAGAATCGTGAAATCCTGTAGAGATATACATATTCGGATAATCTTGTGCTTTTACGTTGTCATAAGGCGAATACGAAAGGATATACTCATAATATTCTTTGTCGTTCGGGTTTCCCCACTCGTCATATTCTCCTGTAGTTAACGGAATAGAATCGTCAAGCATTGTTGAAACCACATCTACAAAAGGAACTTGTGCAACTACACCATTGTATAGCTCCGGAGCCATATTGACAATTGCTCCCATCAGCAATCCGCCAGCAGAACCTCCCATTGCGTATAGGTGCTTGTTTGAGGTATACTTCTCAGCAATTAAGAATTTTGAACAGTCAATAAAGTCAGTAAATGTATTCTTCTTCTTTAATAATTTTCCGTCTTCATACCAAAGTCTTCCTAACTCTTCACCACCTCTGATGTGTGCGATGGCATAGACAAAGCCCCTGTCTAACAAACTAAGTCTCGTAGAAGAGAAATATGGATCCATCGAAGCGCCATACGAACCATAGGCATATAAAAGCAATGGGTTTGAACTGTCTTTTTTGATTCCCTTTTTATACACCATAGAGATAGGCACTAGCGTACCGTCAGTGGCTGTTGCCCAAACGCGCTCTTCAACATAGTTTTCTTTGTTGAATTTTCCGCCCAATACTTCTTGTTCTTTCAGTACCTTCTTGTCTTTGGTCTGCATGTCAAACTCGATGATTGACGCAGGCGTTTTCATCGACTGGTAGCCATATCTGAGTTTATCGGTATTAAAATCAACGTTAGTCGTGGTATAAGCAGTATACGTAGCGCTTTCAAAAGGCAAGAAATACTCCTCTCCCTTCCAAGGTTTGATTCTGATTAAATTCAATCCTTTTTTGTTGTCTCTTTCGCTGATAACCAAGAAGTTTTTGAATAAATCAATACCTTCTAGCAATACATCATCTCTGTGCGGAATGAGTTCTTTCCAGTTTTCTTTGGTCGTTGCATTGGCAGCCGTAGTCATCAACTTAAAGTTAGTTGCCTTGTCTTTATTGGTCAGCACATAGAATTTTCCGTCATAATAATCGATGCTGTATTCTAAACCTCTTGTTCTTGGCTGGAATACCTTGAACTGTGCGTCAGGTGTATTGGCATCTAGGATTTGGTATTCAGTGGTCAAAGTGCTCGAAGATCCGATAATCAAATAATTCTTTGAAATTTCTGTATACACATAGGTATTAAAAGTATCGTCTTTTTCGTGAAAAATCATCACGTCTTCTTTTTGAGGCGTACCTATTTTGTGTTTATAGATTTTATCAGAGCGCAAAGTGCTCGCATCTTTAGCGGTATAGAACAAAGTCTTGTTGTCATTTGCCCAAGCTGTTCCGCCGGTTACACCTTCTATCTTGTCTGATAGAATTTCTCCTGTTTCGAGGTTTTTGATCTGTACGGTATAGATTCTTCTACTTACATTATCAATGGCAAATGCAGCATATTTATTGTCTGGACTCACATTTACACCACCAAGCTGAAAGTAACTCTGTCCTTCTGCCATCGCATTACAATCAAAAAGGATTTCTTCAGGTGCATCCATACTCCCTTTTTTACGGGTATAGATAGGGTAATCTTTTCCGGTTTCATACCTAGAGATATACCAGTATTCGTTATAGAAATACGGCACTGACGAATCGTCTTCTTTGATGCGAGATTTCATTTCTGTAAAAAGATCGGCTTGAAGCTCTTTGGTGTGAGCAGTCATTTTTTGATAATAGTCATTTTCTGCATTTAGATAATCAACTACATCTTGATCTTCTCTTTGGTTCATCCAAAAATAATTATCCACACGCTTATTTCCGTGTTCTTCTAACTCCGTAGGCACAATTTTGGCTACTGGAGGCTTAATTTCGTTTGTCATAGTTACATCTTCTTTTTTGCAAGAGGCCACAAAAATAAGACAAAGACAGCTCAAAAGGCTTGTTTTTCTGTTCATAATTTGACTATTAATTAGACGTTCAATAGTATTAGACTATAAAAAACTGCTTTTGTTACGAGCAGTCTGCTTAATATTGGCTGTTCTCAAAAAAAATGCGTGGTAGAATATAGTTTAGGCTTCAAATTTATAGCCTACACCTTTGATGGTTTTTAGCAGCTCCTCTCCTATTTTTTCTCTGAGTTTTCTGATGTGTACATCAATGGTTCTGCCTCCAACAACTACGTCATTGCCCCATACTTTTCTTAGGATTTCTTCTCTTTCGAATACTTTTCCGGGCTTGGATGCCAATAAATAAAGAAGTTCAAACTCTTTTTTAGGCAATGTGATTTCTTCGCCGTCTCTGAGGATTTTATATTGCTCTCTGTTGATTTCCATGCCTGCAATATTAATCACTTCTTGTTGTTTGTCTTCTTTTAGTCGCCTGAGTAAGGCTTTGACTTTGCTGGTGAGTACTTTGGGTTTGATGGGCTTGGTGATATAGTCATCTGCACCTACTTCAAAACCAGCTATTTGGGAGTATTCTTCTGCTCGAGCGGTGAGAAATGTAATAATTACATCGCTGAGTTCAGGTGTTTTTCTGATGATTTCACAAGCTTCAATGCCGTCCATCTCTGGCATCATCACATCCATGATAATCAGGTGCGGACGTTCTTTAATCGCCTTTTTGACGGCTTGTTTTCCGTTTTGCGCAGTGATAACTTTATAGCCCTCTTGCATCAAATTATACCTTACTATCTCTAAAATATCTGGTTCGTCATCTACTAATAAAATTTTAATGTCTTTTTTCTTCATAGTATAATGTGATGATTTAATCTTATTTGAGCGTAAAGTTAAACATATATAAATGGTATTAAAGTTGTTTACACAAATTTAATATTGAAGTGACCTAGCGGTAACCTTGATTTTTTCTAGCCTAGGTTTGTGTATAAATATAAACTAAAAATCATTTTTTTGCCTTACATTAGCAGTCTCAAATACAACTTATGATTCTTATTGCCGATAGCGGTTCTACAAAAGCCGATTTTATAGCTTTAGACAATAACGGAGCGCATGTTTTTTCTACTGAAACCCTAGGCCTCAACCCAGAAGTGCTTACAGAAGAGGATGTTATTGAACGCCTCAATCAACGATTTGATATTTCTCAAAATAAAAATAAGGTAGAAAAGCTATTCTTTTATGGCGCCGGTTGTGGCACAGAAAGGATAAAAAATCACCTTAAAAAAATCTTTCAAAACTACTTTGTCAATGCTCAAGTTCAGGTATATGAAGATACTTATGCAGCAGCTTATGCGACAAACCCAAGCATGCAAAAAGCCATTATCTGTATTTTAGGCACAGGCTCTAACTGCAGTTATTTTGACGGAGCACAACTCATCCAAAAAGTACAATCACTAGGCTATATCGCTATGGATGATGCCTCGGGCAATCACCTAGGCAAAGAGCTTATCAGACAATATTACTTCAATAAAATGCCGAGGGTGCTGGCTGAAAAGTTTGCGCAAGAATACGACCTAGATGCCGATGCGATTAAAGAGAATTTATATAAGAAACCCAATCCTAACGCCTATTTGGCTTCTTTTGCCAAGTTTGTGATTACACATAAAAACGAGGCTATCTGTCAAAAGATTATCTTTGATGAATTAGAGCTTTTTGTAACTAATTACATCAAGCAATTTGAGGATTATAAGATAGTACCGGTACATTTTGTAGGTTCTGTTGCGTTTTATCTCAAAGACGAACTTCAACTCATACTAGACCAACACAACATAAAGCTCGGCAACGTACTCAGACGTCCGATGGATGGATTGGTTAAATACCATCAAACAAATTTTTAAACTAATACAACTAACTACTACCCCACAATGAACTATTTTTCTTCTGATTTTAAATTAGGTATTTTAGGAGGAGGACAACTCGGAAAGATGATGCTCTTTGATACCAGAAAATTTGATATTCAAACCTTTGTCTTAGATCCGTCAGCTGATGCGCCTTGCAAAATTGCATGTGATACTTTTATACAAGGAAGTCTACTTGATTTTGACACCGTGTATAACTTTGGCAAACAGGTCGATGTATTGACTTTTGAGATTGAACTCGTAAACGTTGACGCGCTCGAAAAGTTAGAACAAGAAGGCATTAAGGTTTTTCCGTCGTCAAAAACACTGAGAATCATTCAAAACAAAGGAAAACAAAAACAGTTCTACAAAGACAACACTATCCCAACTGCTGACTTTAAGCTTTATGAGAGTCTCGAAGCTCTTAAACAAGAACTGCTAAATCCTGAATCTGAACTGCCCATGCCTTTTGTATGGAAATCAACCGAGTTTGGTTATGACGGCAATGGTGTGAAGGTTGTAAGAAAAATTGGAGATTTAGAAGGATTGCCTTTTGGCGAATGTATTGCGGAGCATTTGGTGGATTTCAAAAATGAATTAGCCGTAATTGTCGCTAGAAATCCTAGTGGAGAAATTAGAACCTATCCAGTAGTTGAAATGGAATTTCACCCTGAGGCAAATCAAGTAGAATATGTGATTTGCCCAGCCAGAATAGATGCAGCTGTCGCCGAAAAAGCCAGAGCCTTAGCGCTTGAGGTTTCAGAGAAGTTTCAGCACGTAGGGCTTTTGGCAGTAGAGATGTTTCAGACCCACCAAGACGAAATTCTTGTCAACGAAGTTGCTCCTCGCCCTCACAACTCCGGACATTATAGTATAGAGGCGAGTTATACCTCGCAATTTGAACAACAACTCAGAGCTATACTCAATCTTCCGCTAGGCAATACAGACAGTAAAGTAGCGGCTGTGATGGTAAATTTAGTAGGTGCAGAAGGTTACTCGGGAAATGTGGTTTATAAAAACATAGAGCAAATTTTGGCACTTGATGGCGTAACACCACACATCTACGGAAAAAAACAAACAAGAGCCTTTAGAAAGATGGGGCATGTGACCATCGTGAATAGCAGTTTAGCAAATGCTAGAGCTACGGCAGAAAAAGTAAAAAATAGCCTTGAAGTCATTAGTAACTAATTTATACCACACAAAATTATGAAAGTAGCCATAGTTATGGGAAGCAAAAGTGATTTGCCAATTATGCAAGAAGCCGTTGATATTCTCAAAGATTTTCATATTGAAACAGAAGTTGATATTGTATCGGCTCACAGAACACCTGAGAAATTATTTGATTTTGCGACCAATGCACATAAAAGAGGTGTGAATGTGATTATTGCTGGAGCAGGTGGCGCAGCACACTTGCCAGGTATGATTGCATCAATGAGTCCGCTTCCGGTGATTGGCGTGCCTGTGAAATCCAGCAACTCGATTGATGGTTGGGATTCTGTCTTGTCAATTTTGCAAATGCCAGGCGGTGTTCCTGTTGCTACAGTAGCGCTGAATGGAGCTAAAAACGCAGGGATTCTAGCTGCTCAAATCCTAGGAAGCCAAAACCTAGAAATACAACAACGCGTGGAGTACTACAAAGAAGTGCTTCGAGACATCGTAATCAAAGCGGCAGAAGAACTTAAGAAATAATTGTTATACTACAAGCTTAATGTTTTCATAAGAGGTTATAACCGATAATTTCCAACATTAAGTAATTGTTATTTATTAATGAATATCTTTTTTATAAAGCTATTTTTTGTATTTTTGTCTTTAAATCTATAAAACAAATTATTATGAAGAAAATTTACACTTTAGCAATTGCTTTAATAGGAGCTTTTGCATTTGCACAAACACCTCTTAACACCAACGGAAGTTTAGAAAACTGGACTGACGGAAGTACGCAGCCTGATGGATGGTTTATTACTAATGCTAATCTATCTTCTGGAGCTGTTGCTAAAGTTGAGGGTGATGCACAAGATGGCAATATTTCTGTAAAGTTAAATTCGCCTGCTTCAAGTAGCACACAAGCTGGTTTAGCTGATATTTCTGTTACAGGTGGTCAAGAGTATACTATTTCTTTTTGGGTTAAAAACACTAATGCAAGTGTTGATAATAAATTTAGATTTTGGGGGCAATGGAGAGATGCAACTGCCGCTATATCTGTTTCTGACGACCCTTTCCAACCAAGTACTTACATTACCGAATCTTTTGCTACTTGGACTAAAATAACTATTACTTCTACTGCACCTGCTAATGCAACGCTAATCAGAGCTTCTTTCAGAAACTATAGCAACGGAAACGAAATCTTAATTGACAACGTAGTATTCTACCAAGGTTCAGCTTCTGTTAAAGACAACAACATTGCTGGTCTTTCGGTTTATCCAAACCCAGTAGCTGACGGAACTCTTTACGTAAACTCTAATAGCTCAGTTGAGAAATCAGTAGCTATTTTTGATATCTTAGGTAAGCAAGTTGCAAACACTACAACATCTAACGGTGCTGTAAACGTTGTTAACTTAAACGCTGGAGTTTATATCGTAAAAGTAACTGAAGAAGGAAAAACTGCAACTAGAAAATTAGTTGTAAAGTAATTCTTTACACTTTTGTTTAGAAAGTATATTCCTAAATAAATAATTAAAGGTTATATTGTGCTATTAAAGCCAGTATAACCTTTTTTTTAATTAATTTGTAACCTAAAAATTATATATAAATATGAAGAAAATTATTTTATTAGGTGCTTTCTTATGCTTAAGCACAATGAATGCACAAGTTGACTTAGATTTCAACACTGACGAGCTTCCTGAGACTTGGACTACCCAAGGCGCTTTTGAAATTGAAACTGCTGATATTTATCCAAGATGTCAACAAAGTGCGCTTGTAGCCAGTATTTTTACTCCAGAAACTGATCATTGGATTACTACTGATGATATTGCTTATAACGGAGAAAACATCGAAATCCATATGACTTTTGGGCTTAAGGATCTGTATCACGCTTTAGGTGTTAATACGAGTTTTCATATACCCTATATGGCAATTCAGTATGCTGAACCCAATACTGGTACTTGGATTACCCATGAAGAGATTTCGTTAGACACGATCACTGATACCACAATCTGTATTGAATACAGTACTATAATTGACGCTGCTGACCTAGCAGGACTTGCTAACGTTCAGTATAGGTTTTTATATAGTGCACCCACACAAAACGGAGCGATATTTCTTTTATATTGGTCAATTGATAGCTTGAGTATTGAGGAAGTAAGCAGCACACCGTGTGAAACTCCAGCACCAACAGGTGATGCAGTACAAATACTACCTGAAGGCTCAACTATTGCTGATATAGATGTTGTAGGTACAAACATCAACTGGTATTTAGATGCAGCGCTTACGCAATCTCTTAATACTACTACTGAAGTGGAAGATATGACTACTTATTATGCTACACAAACCATTGACAATTGTGAGAGTGATGAGGCGTTAGCAGTACTTATTGAGGTAGAGCCACTATCGGTAAACGGATTTGATATAACATCGGTTAAAACTTATCCAAACCCTGTAAAAGACAGCTTGACTATCACTGCTGAACATGAACTGACAGAGATTCAACTGTTCAACTTACTAGGACAGATGGTTATAAGCCAAAAAGCAAATGGCAATGCTGTTTCTGTAGATATGTCTAGCCTAACTGCTGGCACATATATCTTGAAAATAAAAGCGCTAAATTCAGAAAAAACACTTAAGATCGTTAAGCAATAATTTATTCGACTTAACCATAAGAAAGCTGCTTCCTTAAATCATATCGGAGCAGCTTTTTTTTATGCCTATAGCCTACTTCTAAATCGAGTATTTGATTCATAAATACAGTATAAAAAGAAAGTATTTTGATATATTTGCCTGTATAGCACTACCATGTATTTTCTTTTGGTACAAAAGCTTTTAGAAGAATTAAAAGCGCAAATTTATCACTTTCTACACCTTATAAAAACAACACCACATGAAGCGGTATTTATATAAACTTCTTTTTCTGAAAATCATGAAATGGAAAATTATAGGCAGTATTTCTGAAGACACTAAAAAGTGTATTCTATTGGTAGTACCACATACCAGCTGGCGTGATTTTTATATCGGGGTACTCACCCGCGGAATTATGGATCAAAGCATGAACTTTGTGGGCAAAAAAGAACTGTTCAGTTTTCCGCTTGGTGCATATTTTAGATGGATGGGCGGAGCGCCATTAAACAGGGCTAAAAACGAAAATAAAGTACAAGCTATCGCAAAGATATTTGCGCAAAGAGAAGAGTTTAGATTAGCTATTGCGCCTGAAGGAACGCGAAAGAAAGTCACCAGCTGGAAAACCGGTTTTTATTATATAGCCCAAGAAGCAAATGTGCCGGTAGTGCCGGTTGCCTTTGATTGGAAAAACAAAGAAGTGCGCTTAGGCAAACCTTTTTTTACTACTGATAATATCGATAATGACATAGCTTCACTTGAAAAGTTTTTCATAGGAGTTGTAGGCAAAGTCCCAACGTATAGTTATGAGTCCAAAACAACATAACCATCATTTAGCATGAATTTAATAACCGGAGGAACAGGTCTTGTAGGAGCGCATTTACTTCTCTTTCTCTTAGAGAAAAATGAGCCAGTGCGTGCATTATACAGAACTGAACAGACTTTAGATAAAACCAAAAAGCTATTTGCGTTCTACCAAAAGCAAGACTTATTTTTGCTAATCAATTGGGTCAAAGCTGATATTACTGATACCACTTCACTCGATACAGCCTTTGAGGGAATCACTCATGTCTACCATTGTGCGGCTTATATTTCGCTGTCTTCTACTGATAAAAAAATGTATAAGACCAATATTGAAGGCACTGCAAATATTGTAAACTTCAGTATTGATTACGGTATTAAAAAACTCTGCTATGTCAGTTCTATTGCTAGCATCGGAGCGCCTGAAAAGCCAAACCGCATAGCTACAGAAGCGACCGAGTGGAACCCAAATGCAGATCATACTGATTATGCCATATCAAAATATGGCGGAGAAACAGAAGTCTTCAGAGGTAGTCAAGAGGGAATTGAAGTTGTGGTAGTCAATCCTGGAATCATCTTAGGGCCTGAATTCTGGAATAGTGAAAGTGCGCGATTTTTTAAAGAAATACACAAAGGCTTGAGCTACTATACCAAAGGTATTACAGGTTTTGTGGCAGTAACCGATGTAGTTAGGGCAATGTATGAACTGATGCACAGCAAGGTCAATATAGAGAAATATATTTTGGTAGGAAAAAACATCACTTTTGAGGATTTCTTAAACCAAATCGCCACTGCTATCAATGCCAAAAAACCTTCGGTTTATGCCAAACCATGGATGACAAAATTAGCGTCGCAAATAGATTTTATATTTTCTAAGTTGTTTTTTAGAAAGAGAAAACTCACAAGTTCTATGAGTAAAGCAGCTCATGCCAGCTATACCTATTCTTCTGCAAAAATCGAAAGAGAATTGAATTTTGAGTTCACTGATCTCAATGCGTATATAGACCAAATGGGGAAAAACTACTTGGACTATCTTCACAATAAAAAATAATCTGATTTAGCTTGTTATAAAACTGTTATAACAATTTGTTTATAATATCTTCTTCTGTAATTCCCTCAGCTTCTGCTTTATAGTTTTTGATAATTCTATGGCGCAGAATTCCGATAGCTACAGCTTTTACATCTTCGATATCAGGTGAGAATTTTCCGTTGAATGCCGCATGAGCCTTTGCCCCTACAATGAGGTTTTGAGAAGCCCTAGGTCCTGCACCCCAATCTAAATAGGTATTCACATACTCAGAAGCCATAGCGGTCTTAGGTCTAGTTTTATTCACTAGTAAAACAGCATATTCAATCACGTTATCAGCTACTGGAATGCGTCTGATGAGTTGCTGGTAATCAATAATCTCTTGAGCCGTAAACAGTGGGTTTACCTGAACTGAGACATCAGTAGTGGTTTGTTTGACTACCTGAACTTCTTCTTCAAAAGACGGATAATCAAGTTTTACTGCAAACATAAAACGGTCTAATTGCGCTTCTGGAAGCGGATAAGTTCCCTCTTGTTCTATTGGGTTTTGAGTTGCTAATACAAAGAAAGGCAAGTCTAATTGATAGCGATGTCCGGCTACTGTCACAGACTTTTCTTGCATCGCCTCTAGCAAAGCGGCTTGGGTTTTGGGTGGTGTACGGTTGATCTCGTCAGCTAAAATAATATTGGCAAAAACAGGACCTTTGATAAATTTAAAATTCCTTGTTTCGTCTAAAACTTCACTCCCCAAAATATCTGAAGGCATCAAGTCAGGCGTAAACTGAATGCGTTTGAAATTCAACCCCAAAGCTTCAGAAACCGTATTGACCATCAAGGTTTTTGCCAGTCCAGGTACCCCAATAAGAAGTGTGTGTCCGCCAGAAAAAATACTCAGCACAATTTGGTCTACCACTTCTTGTTGTCCGATAATAATCTTAGCAATCTCTGCTTTGAGTTCCTTCTGCTTTTTTACTAATTGTTCAATAGCTGCAACGTCTGACATTTCAAAAATTTTGATTGGTTTTCTGTTAAAGATAATCTATTTTATTTCTTAAGCCAATTATTCTGAAACTCACAATCTTTGTAAGCCTCATCGATGCTAATATAGGTGTCAGGCAGTTTTTCGTCAAACCAATCTTTAATCGCTTTGAGTTGTTTTTCTTGCAACGCCATATCCTTAATCTTGATAAAATCTAAGGCATAATCAGCCGTGTGCTCTTCATATCTATTAGGGATAGTGATGAGTTTGTATCTTTTTTCTCCAGTTTGAGTTTGGTCAGGAATGGGCATTGACACCTCTCCTGCTGCAAGGTTAGATACTTGCGCATAAAGTGCTGGGTCCATACGTGTAAGTTCAAATCTAGAATCCTGAGTTCTTGGGTTGATAAGGGTTCCGCCATTTGCTTTTGTTTCTTTTTCGTCAGATTCAGAACGAGCGGCATCGGCAAATGATATCTCACCTGCAACGATTTTCTCTCTTATCTTGAAGGCTTTATCTCTAGCTTCTTTTAATGCTTTTTCTGGAATTTTAGGCATCAATAAAATGTGTCTAAGCTCTAGCTCCTGCCCTTTTATCTTCTCTAAATAGATAATATGCCATCCGAATTCACTTTCAAAAGGCTTTGAAATTTCACCTTCTTGCAGACTAAAGGCCACATCTTTAAATTCTTTGACCATAGGTGATTTTCTATTGATTTTATAGAAACCTCCATTTGATTTTGATCCTGGATCTTCAGAATACAACACTGCTTTACTAAAGAAACTTGCTCCGTTAACCAACACATCTGTTCTAAACTCGTTGAGTTTGCTGATTACTTTTTGTTTTTCTTCTTCAGGCACATTGGGTTTGATGATGATTTGAGAAACCTCAAGCTCTACACCAAAAATAGGCAACGACTCTTTTGGGATGCTTCTAAAGTACTGTCGCACTTCTTCTGGAGTTATCTCAACTTCGTCGATAATCTTGTTTTTCATCCCCTCAGTAAGCTGGTTTAGCTTTGTGATTTGGTATAATTCTGCTCTAAAATCTCCTTCTGATTTTTTGCGGTAGTACTTCACCACTTCATCCATGGTTTTGAAGTTTCTGAGCAAGAACTCGATGTTGTTATCAATGACTTCTTTGATTCTTTCTTCAGTCACTATAACGCTATCCTGAACTGCGTGGTGGGCATAAAACTTATCTTCCATAAGCATCCCCAAAATCTCACATCTAGACACGTCTTTGATATCTACTGCACGCGATTTGATTTCTAAATACATTTTGTCAATGTCAGAATCTAAGATCACGTGTTCTCCAACTACTGCTACCACACCGTCAATGCGTTTTTCTTTTGGAGTTTGTTGTGCAAAAAGTATCGAACTAAGCGCCAGAGCCATAGTTCCGAATATCATTTTTTTGCTATTTATAAATTTCATATTTATTGTTTTTAAGCGCATCGTCAGTAATTTCTTTTTCTATTTTTTTGATGAATTCTAATTTTCTTTTATTCAGTATAATTTGCCTAAGGGTGGGTTCTATATAACTCAACGGACTGATTTCATTCTCGGGCAACACCGCATTTATTTTTACAAAATACATACTCTCACCCTCGTCATATTCATATTTCTTGCCTGATTGAACATACTGATCTACATTGTCAGAGTTTATAAACGAGACTTTCTGAAAAATCTGATAGGCATCTACCCAAACCGAATCGTTCATCGCCGCACTGTTGAGCTGCATTAGATAAGTATCCCAAAACTGCTGATCAGTTTTCTTAGGATTAAAAAACTTCTCTTTGATCTGATTTATTTTTTGATGTTCTTTCGGAACTTTTATATAACGCAATTTAGCCAGAATAGTATTGGTCTTGAAGTTGGCTTTATTCTGGTCATAATACTGCTTCACTTCTTCTTTGCTGATCACTGTGTCAATGCTTCTTTTGACCATTTGCTCTAAATAGGCCTTAGTGTATAAATCAATCTTATATTGACTCACCAGCTTGTCAAATTCGGCTTTTTGCTCGGCACTCAAATTCAGTTCTGAAACCTCAATCAACAACTTCTGACTTGCCCATCTATCGATATAATTTCTGACAATCAAGACGCTGTCTTCTGGAGTCACCTCGTCAGAAATCAAGTTTTTGATATCCTCCTCATATAGATAATTGTTTACCACTCGGGCTATGGCTTTTGGATTTTCCTTTTTTGAGAAAAAATCACAAGAAGTCAAGCTCAATACTACGCATGCAATCGATATGAGTTTTAGGATTTTCAACAGATTATTTCTTTAGCTCTTTTTTTACTTTTTCAAAAACACTGTGATCTACTTTATAGCTAAATTCTTTTTTCAAGGCATCTAACCAATGTTCTTCTAAGTATTGTTGGTAATCACTCACCACTCTACCTCTAGCCTCTTCGAGTGTCTTAGTAGTAGAAGGCAGTATTTTCTGGCCTAAAATTACGTAATAATAATTACCTTCTTTGAATATATCAGAAACTCCTTTTGATAACTTGTATTCTTTTGGCAATCCGTTGCTTCCTTGTTCAAAATAACCTTGGTCAATCATAATATTCACCACAGCGTCTTTGTTGAGTTGCTTTTTGATATAGTCAACTGATTTTTTCTTTTTGAAGAATTTCTGCGCTTTCTCAACAAACTCAGGTTTTACTGATGAAGCTACTATGGCGTCAATACGCTGATTCCACTTGTAGTGGTCTTTGTTTTTTTGGTAAAAAGCCTCTAGTCCTAAAGTATCGGTTTGTGCTTTTTGCCAAATCTCTTTTTCCATCAAATCAAACAACAGCAAACCTTCTTTATATTCTTGCATTATATAATTAAATTCTGGAAATTCCTTCTCAAGATTCTCCTCATAATGTGCATTTAAGCTAGAAGTCATAAAGTTCTCAGCCAAGTCTTTTTTGAGTTTTTCTAAAGGCTCTACGCGTTGCATTCTGTTTTGTTGTTTCTTGATATAATTCAAGAACTCAACCCCGCTTATTTTTTTAGCACCTAAGGTCAATACGGTTTTATCATATATAGCTGTATTTTCAGGAAGTGAGAATTCACCCGTATAATACCCGTTGTCTACTAGAGTCAATATTTTGGCCATAAGCTTGCTGTCTGCCACAGGTTTGTATTTAGCCTCTAGCTTGTGATTCATAGAAGCTTCAATTAGCCTAGAACGCTCATCTCTCTTTATGCTATTTTCTATATCCGCCTTGGCTTCTTCAAATGTTTTTACTGGGAATTTCTCAAATAATTTGATGATATGCCATCCAAATTCTGTTTCAACGGGTTTGGAATAATCTTCAATATTCATAAGTGAGAATACGGCATCTTCAAACACAACTGAATTGAGTTGACCTGAACTAATGCGGGCTAACTTACCTCCTTGATCACTGGTGGTTTTGTCTTCAGAGAACTGTTTGGCAAGATCCTCAAACTTCTCTCCTTGTTGAAGTTTCTGGTAGATATCTTTGATTTTATTGGCATTCTCTTGGTTCTTGGCTTTATCTTCTGATTTTGACAGCATAATATGCCCCACCACTACATCACCTCTATTATCTCTGATATCCGTAACATTGATAAGGTGATAGCCAAATCTACTTCTGATCGGCTTTGAAACCTCTCCTACCTTTGTGTTATAAGCGCCTGTTTCAAAAGGATATACCATTCTAAAGGCAGAAAAATAACCAATATCTCCTTTGTTTTCTTTTGCACTCGGGTCTTCTGAAAACTGCTCAGCCAATGCTTTGAAGTCTTCTCCTTTAAGTATTCTATTGCGCACAGAAACCGCTTTTTGATATACTTTGAGCGTATCTTGTGGTGAAGCGTCTTGGTCAACCAAAAACAAGATATGAGAGGCTTTCACCTCTTTAAGCGAACGCTCATAAGCTTCGTGCATCAGCTCATTGGTGACTTTTTTATCTGTTAGATATTCTTTGGCTAATTGGGTCCTGTATGATTTGAGTTCGTTGATATACCTAGAATCTTTGTCTAAATCTAATTGATATGCCTTGTTAACCTTGAGTTTGTAGGCCAGATATAAGTCGAGGTAATTATTGAGGTCTTTTTGAGATTCGTCTTTTACTAAATCTAGGTTCTTATTATAAACCCTTACAAACTCATCTGTATAAAAAGGTTTGTTGTCAATAGTGAACAAGACTTCGCTGGTCTGAGCAAATGATAATCCTGAAATACTGATAATTCCTGCTAATAAAAACTGTCTAATATTCATAATAATTCACGGTTAGGTAATAACTCACAAAATTAACAATTCGTTGAACTTGCGCAACTATTGTTAATACTATTAACAAAAAATTATAGCACAATACAGTCAAATAGCCATAAGGCATAACTTCTTGTTATTTTATGGCACTACAAACCGATGATATACTTTATTTTGGCTAAATTTGTAGTTCATTTTTATAAAAAACACGACCAATTATGGCTTTATCAAAAGATATTACGTTTCAGAATTCAGGTTATTTTACTAAAATAATGATCGATTATCTGAATGCGAATGACAAGCTAAAGCCTTTTTATAACCACTACCCTACTTTAGAGCATTTCAAACTCCAAATTGAGCAGAAAAAAAACTTTAGCCAAACCCATAGAACAGTACTTACAACGGCTTTGGCAAAGCAATACAGCAGTTTTAGCATTTCTGAGGAAACTCAAAATAATATTGAGCTACTCAACCAACCTACTACTTTTACGATTACCACAGGCCATCAACTCAATTTATTCACCGGACCGCTTTATTTTTTGTATAAAATAGTCTCGACCATCAATTTGACCCAAGAGCTCAAAACACAATACCCCAACTATGATTTTGTACCCATATATTGGATGGCTACAGAAGACCACGATTTTGAAGAAATCAATCATTTTCAACTCAACCAAAAGAAAATCAGCTGGAACAAAGAAGCCTCTGGCGCAGTGGGCGAATTAAATCTAGAAGGATTAGACGAGGTTTTCAACACTTTTTCTGATGAAATCGGCATCTCAAAGGATGCAGCATACCTCCGTTCACTATTCAAAAAAGCCTATCTAGAACACAACAACCTTGCAGATGCCACGCTGTTCTTGGCCAACGAATTATTTGCAGACCACGGACTTGTAGTGGTAGATGCCAATAAAAAATCACTCAAAAAACTGTTCACCCCTTATATCAAAGAGGAGCTCTTGCAGCAAACTTCACACAAACAAGTGGCTAAAACCATTCAGGGTTTTGACTACCCCATTCAAGTCAACCCAAGGGAAATCAATCTGTTTTATCTGGATAAAAATCTTAGAGAGCGCATTATAAAAGAAGATACTTCTTATCGGGTAAACACCACTGATCTGGTTTTTTCTGAAACTGAAATACTTGATTTAGTAGATTCAAATCCTGAGAAATTCAGCCCTAACGTAATTCTAAGACCGCTATACCAAGAAGTTATTTTGCCCAATCTTTGTTATATTGGCGGCGGTGGAGAATTGGCGTATTGGCTGGAATTAAAATCTTTTTTTGAGGCTGTAGACATCCCATTCCCAATGCTTTTATTGCGCAATTCAGTGCTCTTACTCACCCAAAAGCAAGCGCGAAAAATGGATAAATTAGGGTTGAGTTTTTCTGAGATCTTCCAAAAACAAGAAATCTTAGTCGACCAAAAAACAGAAGCATTTTCAGAGACCAGCGTCGATTTTCAAGAACTTAAAAATCAACTCGAGAACCAGTTCAAGCTGCTCAGAGCACAAGTGTTGAAGACTGATAAATCATTTGAAGGTGCTGTCAATGCTCAAGAACGAAAACAAATCAAAGGTTTAGAAAACTTAGAGAAGAGACTCAGAAAAGCCAATAAGAAATATTTTGCCGAGCGCTTAGATCAAATTATTGCGCTACAAGACCAATTATTCCCCAATCAAAGCCTTCAAGAGCGCCAGGGCAACTTTTCTGAATTCTATGCACAATATGGTAAAGAGCTGATAGACAAATTGTTTGAACAGCTCAAACCACTAGACCATAATTTTGATATCATAGTATTGTAGCGCCTTTTGCCTTTGGATTAAAAAAAAACTACTTTTGCCCTTATGGATACCGTCAAAATCATCGAATGCCCTAGAGATGCTATGCAAGGCATCAAGACCTTCATTCCGACCCAAAAGAAGATTACTTATCTGCAATCTCTTTTAGGCGTTGGTTTTGACACCATTGACTTCGGGAGTTTTGTATCGCCAAAAGCAATACCTCAGATGCAAGACACTGCTGAAGTACTTGCTCAACTTGATTTGAGCAAAACCAAAAGTAGATTACTAGCTATCATTGCCAATACCAAAGGCGCTGAACTGGCTTCAGTACATAAAGAAATTCAATATTTGGGCTTTCCGTTTTCTATCTCAGAAAACTTTCAGATGCGGAATACCCATAAATCAATTGCCGAATCAATCGTCACACTCAACGAAATCTTAGAAATTGCCTATAAAACCGACAAAGAAGTAGTGGCCTATTTATCGATGGGTTTTGGAAATCCGTATGGCGATCCTTGGAATGTGGATATTGTAGCTGATTGGACTAGAAAATTATCAGAAATGGGCGTGAAAATCCTTTCATTATCTGATACCGTGGGAAGCTCTACGCCAGAGGTGATCGATCATTTATTCGCAAACTTAATTCCGAAGTACCCCGAAATTGAATTTGGAGCCCACTTGCACACCACCCTAGAAAAGTGGCACGAAAAAGTAGATAGTGCCTACCAAGCTGGATGCAGAAGGTTTGACGGAGCCATTCAGGGGTTTGGAGGATGCCCCATGGCAAAAGACGACCTTACGGGCAATATGCCTACTGAGAAAATGTTGTCGTATTTCACCACACACAAAATTGACTGTGGTATAAATTCTTTGAGTTTTGAAAGCGCTTATAATGAAGCGAGTAAGGTATTTAACTTCTACCACTAGTTTACTAAGATTCTACTGATTCTCCATAGACTGTCAAAGCTCGTTCTCTAGCCTCTTTATGGTCAACCATCGGTCTGGCGTAGTATAACGATTCGAATTCAGGCACCCATTTTTTGATGTATTTTAAGTCCTTGTCAAATCTCTGTGTTTGCAAAGTAGGATTAAAAATCCTGAAATACGGCGCTGCATCACAGCCACACCCTGCTGCCCATTGCCAGTTTCCGTTATTGGCTGAGAGGTCATAATCATTGAGTTTATTTGCAAAATAAGCTTCTCCCCATCGCCAATCAATCAGCAAATGCTTACACAAAAAACTCGCCACCACCATGCGCACGCGGTTGTGCATAAAACCAGTTTGGTTGAGTTGACGCATTCCCGCATCTACAATTGGATAACCCGTTTTTCCTTGACACCACAGCGCAAACTCCTGTTCGTTATTTCGCCATTTGATGTGTTCAAACTGTGGTTTAAAGCTAGCGTTTTCAACCTTTGGGAAATGAAATAATATCTGCATAAAAAACTCACGCCAAATCAGTTCGCTCAACCAAGTTGTATTGTGTGTAAGCGCAAAAGCCACACACTTTCGGATACTTATAGTGCCAAAGCGCAAAGCAATACCCAGCTGAGTGGTATGTTGTAAGGCGGGAAAATCTCTGTATTTATCGTATTCATCAATAATAGATGCATCTAAAATGGGTGGTTCAAAAATCATAGCTGTTTTTTTGAAACCGATGCTTTCTAACGAATGAATTTCTTTGAAATCAGTTTTAAGTAAATTGCTGAAATCTGTTTTTATACTTTCGCTATCTTTTGGCTGCAACCTGTTTAGCCATTTCTTAGCATAAGGCGTATAAATAGTATACGGACTTTTATTGTCTTTGGTCACTTCAGATTTCTCAAAAATCACTTGGTCTTTAAAGTCATAAAACCCAATGTTTTGTGCTGCTGCCCATGCTTGAATTGCTATATCTCTAGCAATTGCCTTGGGTTCATAATCTCTGTTGCAGTAAATTGCCTTAACTTCATAGGCTTCTATGAGATGTTGAAAGGCAACTAATGGCGTTCCCCAAAAAGTTTGAAGTATGGATTGGTGCTCGCTGAGCTCTTGGTTGATGCTAGCAAGGGCTTGTTGGATGTAATCTAGTCTTCTATCTGCTTTATCTTCGAGGTTGTTTAAGATATGGGGATCAAAGATAAATAGAGGCAAAACAGGTATACCCGAAGCCAAAGCTTGTTGTAAACCTATATTATCCTCTAAGCGCAGATCTCTTCTGAACCAAAAAACGGCAATTTTATTTTTTCCCATCAAGAAGCGGATTGTCTTTATCGTGGTTTACCCAAATCAGTTTTGAAGTGTCATAGCCAATTTGTTCAGCCTTATTTAAATAATGCATAAGAATGTCTTCGGGGATTGTCTTCTCGCGAGAAAGTATCCACAAATAGTCTAAGTCCTTGCCGGCTACAAGAGCATAGGTATATTTTTCATCTAACGCAATCACGTTATAGCCCGAGTAAAAGGGCCCGAAAAAGCTCACTTTTAGGGCTGCAGTAGTTTTGTTGTCTCTAAATTTTGCCGTTCCATTAGCAGATTTCCACTCTTGTTTTTCGATGTTAAATCCACTGTTAAACACGTCAATGCTCCCGTTGTCTTTCAGGCTATAATGTGCTGATATGTTATCCATATCTTTTTCAAAACGGTTTTCTGTACGTGCAATTTCATACCAGGTCCCCAAGTAGCGATCAGCCTGAAAATCCTGAATTGGCTTTGCGTTTTCTGGAATGTAGGTACATGAATTAAATAGCATTAAACTCAGTAGCAGCAGCATACTTCTAATAATCATCTTATTTTTCATAGCTTTTGTTTTTAGAAAATAATTTAAAAAAGTAAATATTGAGTATAAACTGCGTATAGCCATACACCGCATCTTCAATAGGAATAGTTAGCAAACGAATACCAAGAAATCTACCTGGGGTATAATTCACTATCGGAGCTTCTAAACCCGTTCCGGTAAGCACGCCATTGACAGGAAAAAAACCGAGCATCAATACAGTAAAAACCAGCGAGGCCTTACCTATCCAATCTACTCTGGCGATAAAGTGCAAGTAAATCATGGTCGCCACAGTGACGATGGCTGTTACAAAGGTGTATATCTTGTCGTAATGTAACAAAGCTACAACCATACTGACAATAATAGTCACAAAAACGATGATATTATTAAAAGATTTTGTCCAATCTAAATTAAAAAACTTATCAAAACAGAAATAAGTGAATACACACGAAAACGGAATAAAGATAAAAAACATCCACTCTTCTATGGGTAAGCCCATAAGTATAAGTCCTGTGGTATACTCCGTATTAAACCACCAAACTCCGTGAGCCGTAAACCAGACATCCCAAGCAATAAAGGGAATAGCAACTAAGACTCCGGCTTTTAAGAAAGCGGGGAAATGCTTGTGAAACTGTATTCTCTTGTCAAATGAATAGATAAAACAAATGATGACCGTCAGCAAATTGATGATTAAATAGGTATAGCTTTGCATTATTTCACTTTATTAAAATACATTTTAAAATACTTAACCGGCACCCATAAAAAGCCAAAACACTCACCCTGTTCTTTGTTCATATGTTTGTGGTGTTGCTTGTGTGCTCTGCGGATAGCTAGTAAATAGGGGTTTTGCGTATTCTTCAGAAAACTGATGCGCTGGTGGATAAATACATCGTGTACAAAGAAATAAGCCATGCCATAAAAAGTGATTCCAAGCCCTATAAAAAACAGGTGATTAAAATCAGCCAAAGAGCCAAAATACATCAGCGCAATAGCGGGCAAAGCAAAAATGATAAAGAAATAATCGTTCTTTTCTAAAGGTCCTTCAGTGCTGTGGTCGTGGTGATCTCTGTGCAACACCCATAAAAAACCGTGCATTACATATTTGTGAATAACCCAAGTTGCGCCTTCCATCAACAAGAATGTTGCGATAAGAATAATTGCATTCATAACTTATTTGGTTTGCTTGTTAAATAATTGCTCTAATACTTGAAAGCGGTGGTCAAAGATATGTTGGACTTTTTTTCTGACTACAAGACGGTTGACTATATTGCCGAGAAAGCCCAAGGGCAACTCATAATCAACGGTGTCTTTCATCAAAACTCCCTCTTGGTTTTGGATAAATTCATGATGGTGATTCCAAAGTTTATAGGGTCCTTTTTCTTGAAAATCAGTAAAACACTTGAGGTGATCTACTTGAGAAATACGGGTTTTCCAGCGCATAGGCACTCCAAGTAATGGCGTAACGGTATAATCGATAATCATCCCCTTATAAATACTGTCTTCTTTGATATCAGACAGCACTACAAAGTTCATGTCTTTTGGCGTGATTTTAGAGAGGTTGTGCGGCGAAGAAAAGAACTTCCAAGCCGTATCTATATCGCAGTATAATTGTTGTTCTGTGTGTATTTGATGTATCATTTTTTTTAATTTAGAAGTGAATCTATCATTTGTTTCAAAACCTCAGAAGTTATTTTTTCACGATTTGTTTTGATGAATTTTGTGTCCTCTTCAATATTGTTTTTATAGCCTAAAAAACCGGGTGCTTTTTTCTGAATTGACAAGCGTATAAAACGAATTTCAATGCTATCAGGACCCAATTTTATGGCGTTTTCAATGTTCTTTTTGCCTCTATTAAAGCTAGTGAGTTTAGTTATCGGATTATTTGAATGCTTTGCCCAAATTGTTTGAAAGGCACCTAAATAGGCCAAATGAGAAGCAGTCGGTGTATTTTCGCTGAGCTTTGCTAGTAGCCTTTGGCAGGTGTCTTTATCTGAGACAGCTTTTTCGTAATTGACTCTGAGGTATGCAATATCCATTTCCTGTGCGCTTATACTAAGGTTAAATAAAAACGGAAAAATCAGGGTCATTACAGCTATAAGCTTCATAGGGCTGCTATTTTATATTGTACGTAGCTACTCATAGCCAAAGATAGCTTTTGCCCGTTAGGTATGCGCACCCTTTGATTCATAATTTTATCAGCTGAGGTGTTTTTTATCTTCTTAAATAACGATATATAATACTTGTAGGCTAGATAGACACCAAACTTAGACGAGGCAGGCAATCTCTTGATGCCGATAAGTGCCTCTCTGAACTCTTCTGCAATCTCTTTTTCGATTTGAGATTTGATAGAGTTATCAAAGACTTCCATATCGATATTAGGGAAGTAAGAACGCCCTAGTAGTTGGTAATCATCTTTAATATCTCGCAAGAAATTTATTTTCTGAAAAGCAGAGCCCAGCTTCATAGCAAAGGGTTTTAAGTTGTCAAAAGCTATTTTATCGCCTTCAACAAATACGTGCAAACACATCAGCCCCACCACTTCTGCAGAACCCAGGATATATTCTTTATACAAATCTGAATTGTAGTCTATTTGCTGCAAATCCATCTCCATACTGTGCAAGAACTGCTCGATGAGTTTTCTATCTATATCATAGGTATTGACTGTCTCTTGAAAGGATTGCAAGATGGGATTAAGTGAAATTCCCTCTTCTAGCGCGAGCCATGTATCCGCTTTAAAGCGATCTAAGAGTTTTCTTTTGTCGTAATCGTGGAAGCTATCTACTATCTCATCAGCAAGTCTGACGTAGCCATAAATGGCGTAAATTGCAGGGCGTATTGCGGGTTTTAGTGCCAATATCCCCAAAGAGAAACTCGTACTATATTTTTCGGTAACCGCTTTGCTTATCTTATAAGACACTTCATCAAATAGTTTCTTCATAACTTCTAATTTTTAGGTTATTTACTTCGTTGGCTACAATTTTACCAGAGATAATTGATGGCGGTACACCAGGACCGGGTACGGTGAGTTGTCCTGTATAAAATAAGTTAGTTAAGTGTTTGTTTTTAATCGAGGGTTTGAGCACGGCAGTTTGTGAAAGCGTATTGGCAAGTCCGTACGCATTACCGCCATAAGCATTGTAATCTGACACAAAATCATTTACGCAATAGCTCCTTTTATAATCAATTTTAGACATCAGATTATGCGTTCCGGTATGTTTTTCTAGCCTGCCAATCATTTCGCCTAAATACTGCTCTCTGGTGCTCTGGTCATCGTCTAATCCTGTGGCGAGTGGCATCAGTAGAAAAATATTTTCGTGCCCCTCAGGCGCTACTTGAGGATCAGTCTTTGAAGGACAGCACACATAGAACAAAGGTTTTTCTGGCCATTTTTTGTCTTCATAAATATTGTGAATATGTCCGTCAAGATCATTTTCAAAAAACAAGGTATGGTGTTTCAAATTTGGTATTTCCTGCGTTATACCTAGATAATAAATCAAACAAGAAGGCGCAAAAGTCTTCTTTTCCCAATATTTTTCATCATAATTTCTCACTTCAGTATCCAATAATGTCTCGGTATGGTGATAGTCAGAAGAGGCTATAATGGCATCAAATTCTAATAACTCTCCGCCCACTACAATAGCTTTGGCTTCGCCCTTATGCGTTATTATTTTGTCTACATTGGCATTGAAATGAAATGTTGCGCCTTGTTCTTGTGCTACTTGTTTCATGGCTAAAATGAGCTGATAAAAACCACCCATGGGGTACCAAGTGCCCAAGGCATAGCCACCGTAATTCATCAAGCTGTACAAGGCCGGAATGTTTTTTGGCGAAGCACCCAGAAAAATAACAGGAAATTCCATGAGTGCTTTTAACTGAGGGTGTTTAAAATATTTGGCGACATAAGATTTGAAGTTGGTCAATAAATCCAACTTCAAAGCACTGCTTGCAATCTTTGGAGAAACAAATTCTAACCAGCTATAGCATGGTTTGTTTACAAATTCTTGCATACCCACTTCATACTTATACTTGGCTGACTTCATAAACGAATCCAGCTTGTCTCCTGCACCTGGCTCTAGTGATTCAAACAGGTTTTTCAAGTCTTTATATGACTCTGGAATAGCTAGATTGCCCTGCTCAAAAATCATTTCAAATTGAGGATTCAGCGATATCAGGTTATAGAAATCAGTGGCTGTATACCCAAAATCCTTAAAGAAATTATCTATGATATCTGGCATCCAGTACCAACTTGGTCCCATATCAAATAGATAACCGTTGTCAGTTTTGAATTGTCTAGCCCTTCCGCCGGGTTGGTCGTGTTTTTCAAAAACATGCACCTCATTACCCGCTTTTGCTGCATAAGCCGCAGCAGAAAGACCGGAAATACCCGAGCCGATAATGGCTATTTTTTTAGTTGAATTTTTTGTATACATTTTGGCTAGTATTAACTGCTAATTGGTGAGTTAGTTTCCTCTGTAGGTTGAATATCCATAAGGACTTAGTGTGATAGGCACGTGATAATGTTGCGTGTCTTTGATTTCAAAAACAACTTCAATAAAAGGATAAAATGAACTTTGGTTGAGACTCTCAAAATAGGTTTTTGTATAATAGGTAAGTCTGTAGATCCCTGCATTGACGTCGTTAGCCTCATAGGGCAAAAAATCTTGAATTCGGCCGTTTTGATCAGTCTTGTTTTCTGCTATAAATTGCCATGTGTCTTTTTCTAGTTGTTTTTCTAGTTTGATAAGCACATTGGGTGCAGGCAGACCTTGAGAAACATCTAAGATGTGGCTTGAGAGTTGGTGTTTTTTCTCTTGTGCTTGAACTGAAATAAGTGAGCCAACTAAAAGCATAAGTATGGTGAGTTTTTTAAGCATAATGGGTTAGTTATTATGTGATAGGTATTCTTGATAAGCAACACCGATAAGTTGAGAAGGTTCAAGGTTTTTCGCATAAATAGGCTGGTGAAATCCGTCTAGTTTTTGTAATAAGTTGATGAGTTGTATCTTCTCTGTCTGGGTTAGATTTCCTGTGACTATTTGTGTTGCTTGTCTTATTTTATGCATATTTTTAGACAGTGCTGTTGTGCCTTCTGGAGTAATTGAAATTATTTTACTTCGTTTATCTTCGAGCGAATCTGACTGTTGTACCCATCCTTGTTTGATGAGTCTGTTGATGATTTGCATCCCCACAGGTTTGTCTTGGATATTCTTCTTAATCAAATCTGTTTTTGACATAGTGCCAAAAGCCTTTAGATTGATCAGATAAATAAAATCTTCTTGGGTAGAAAACCCTGACTCATGTATGGCTGACTTAGAATAGGTCTTGGCATATCTATTCATATGTACGATAAGTGTATTGATAACACTCTCAGCACTCCTGCCCTCTTCTTTGCCTTCCCAATGCGGTTCTTGTATGTGGTGACTAGTATCTACCTCTACATTAGCCACCCATTGCTTAAAACCAGATAAATCATTTGTATAGGACTTTGAATCTTTGTTTGCATCAAATTTGCCTACTAAGGCAATTACTTCTTCAATAAGCTGATAATTCATAACTAAAGTATTTTAGAATTATTTAGTGTACAAATATACTACTTTACTAATATAAAAGTATACTTCTATACTATTAATTATTTATTAAATTTTTGGACAAGAAAGTTTTTAGAATGGTTCGCTTATAAAACAGAGGAAATAAAAACTGATGTATAAATTATAATTAGTTAATTCATAGTGTCTTAAAGCTAAATATCAAACCTATGGTTTAACAAAAACGAGCATAGCAGGACTAACCCATTGAAGAATCAGTTGTAGATGAGGAGAATAAAAAACAGTGTAATTATATACTAGTTCTTAGAAAAACATTTCAGGAAGCACTTGTTTAGGTTGTCCTTTTTTGATTTCTATTTTATAGAATCCGTTGAGAAACCCGGTTCCGTAACCGTAAAGTTGAATCATTACTGCCAAGACTGAAAGCAGCCCTATTCGTGCATTTCTATTGGCAAAAGTTGCTGCGAAGAAGCAAGCTAAGAAGTAGATTACAAAGAAATTAAAAAACAAGCTGATCTCAAAAAATAAGAAAAGTACTGAACACAAAAAGCTAAACAAAAAAGCGGTCGGAATAAAGAAGGTAAACTTCACATGGCTGGGGTGCCAAAAGTTGAGTATAGCTCTAGCTTTGCCAAATTTATGGACTTGTGTATAGAACTTCTTCCAAGAAATTCTGCGCTTATGAAATACGCTTACCTCTTTAAATAAGCGGGTTTCAAAACCAAAATCCCATAGGCGTATGGCTAAATCTGGATCTTCACCGGGATGCAGTTTTGAGAATCCACCAGAAACTTCAAATGCTTCTTTAGAGATACCCATATTAAAACTTCGAGGCTGAAACTTGGTTAGCTTCTCTGAAGCACCTCGCACTCCACCGGTAGAAAGCACAGAAGTCATTGCAAAGTTGATAGCTTTTTGAATATCAGAAAAACTCTGTTCAGCGGTGTCAATACCCCCAAAACAATCTACATAATCAGCTTTTAAGGCTTTGCTAACCTGTGAGAGATAATCACTCGGCAAGACACAATCAGAGTCTAAGATAAGGAAGTAATTGCCCTTGGCTTTGCGCATACCAAAATTTCGAGAATCTCCAGGACCAGAATTGGGTTTGTAATAATAAGATATATCTAAATTGGGATAGTTCTCAATTACAGCTTTACAATCAATACTAGAGCCATCTTCTACAAGCACCACTTCATAATCACCTGTAAAATCCTGTACTGCCAAACTCTGCAAAAGCTCATCAATTTCGTCAGGGCGATTATAAACCGGAATTATAAAAGAAAAATATTTATCAACTTTGTTAAAAGGTTGGTAGTGTAACTCTTCGGGTTGTAGGGTTGTATTCAAAATTAGTTGTAAAGTATAAAAAAAAGCTCTTGTTTAAGAGTGAATGTTAGTCATTAGTCTTTTTGACCCATCAGCATCAAATAGGCTTTCAAAAACTCATCTATTTCACCGTCCATAACGGCATCGACGTCACTGGTTTCGTAAGAAGTGCGAACATCTTTGACAAGCTTATACGGATGCATTACATAGTTTCTGATCTGAGAACCCCATTCGATTTTCATCTTGCCCGCCTCGATATCAGCGCGCTGTTCTAAGCGCTTTTTGAGTTCCATTTCATACAATTGTGACTTGAGCATCAACATGGCCCGTTCGCGGTTATCGTGTTGCGAACGCGTTTCAGAACATTGAATCTGTATTCCTGTTGGTTTGTGCAACAACTGCACTTTGGTCTCCACCTTATTCACGTTTTGACCTCCTGCACCGCTCGAGCGCGCAGTGGTAATCTCAATATCTGCTGAACTGACTTCAATCTCAATGCTATCGTCAATAAGCGGGTATACATATACAGAGGCAAAAGATGTATGGCGCTTGGCATTGCTGTCAAAGGGCGATATGCGCACCAATCTATGCACCCCATTTTCTCCTTTTAGATATCCGAAAGCAAAATCGCCTTCAAACTCTAGGGTAACGGTTTTCACCCCGGCTACCTCACCTTCTTGAAAGTTTAATTCTTTGATCTTATACCCGTTGTTTTCGCCCCACATCAGATACATACGCATCAGCATCGCTGCCCAATCATTGCTCTCTGTTCCTCCTGCACCTGCTGTGATTTGCAAAACAGCACTCATACTATCGCCTTCATCAGAAAGCATATTTCTAAATTCAATATCCTCAAGGTGTTTTAGCGTAAGTTTATGCTGCTCATCAACTTCATCTTCAGTTAGCCCGCCTTCTTTATAGAAGTCATAGGCCAATTGCAATTCGTCAACCAGAGCGACAGCTTTGTCAAAATCAGCGACCCATTTTTTCTCGGTACGCAAATTTTTGACTACAATTTCTGCTTCTTTGGGGTTATTCCAAAAGTCAGGAGCAAAGGTTTTTTCTTCTTCGTTAGCGATGTGAATTTTCTTCTTTTCGATATTCAGATAGCCCTCTAAAGCCGATACTCTTTGCGCTATTTCTTTAATGCATTCTGATGTAATCATCTAGGTGTCTTTGGCCTATTTTAGTTATAGATTAAAAGGCAAGTTGGGCATTCCTTCTTTGGCCACTGCAGCTAATTCTGCTTCATTGATGTTTGTGGCTCTAGTGATGGCTTTATTTACTACAGTAACCAAATAGTCTTCGAGTTGTTCTTTATCTTCTAAGAGTTCATCGGCAACACTGAGGTTTTTGATGGTTCTATTAGCAGTCATCGTGACTTTTAGAAGTCCGTCGTTTGATTGTTCATCAATCAGTACACTATCTAATCTTACTTTAGTTTCTTCAATCTTTTGTTGGGCTTCTTTGAGTTTGCCCATCATTCCTTTAATATCTCCAAACATATTTTTATGGTGTTTTTATGCAATTCATGCAAATTTAGCAAAAGCCACTTATTTTTTAGACCTGCAGGTTCACAAAGTTTTATTAACAATCAGCTATATTCACAGCTACTGCCAGCCCACCTTCTGAGGTTTCTTTGTATTTATGGTTCATGTCTTGTGCCGTTTGCCACATGGTCTTCACCACTTTGTCTAGCGGAACCTTTACATTTTTAGCATCGGTTTCTTGTGCTAATTCAGCGGCGTTGATAGCCTTGATGGCGCCCATTGTATTTCTTTCAATACACGGAATCTGTACCAATCCAGCAATTGGGTCACAAGTGAGCCCTAGGTGGTGTTCCATAGCGATTTCTGCGGCTACGGTAACCTGATCAGGCGAGCCTCCTGAAAGCTCACATAATGCTGCCGCTGCCATTGAAGAGGATACGCCAATTTCTGCTTGACATCCTCCCATAGCCGCTGAGATGGTCGCTCCCTTTTTAAAGATGCTTCCTATTTCTCCTGCTACTTTTAAGAACTGTACGATTTCTTTGTCGCCTGCTTTGTGGTTGTCAATAACTAGGTAATACATCAACACAGCTGGGATTACTCCTGCACTTCCGTTAGTGGGTGCGGTTACTACTCTGCCTAGTGCAGCGTTGACCTCGTTTACAGCCAGTGCAAAACAGCTCACCCATTTCAGTATTTGACGAAACTGAACTTTGGTTTTTCTTATGGCTTCTAACCACTCTTGTGGAGTAGAATATGCCGCATCACCAATCAGGTTTTTGTGCATATCATAAGCCCTTCTTCTGACGTTTAGTCCGCCGGGAAGTGTGCCCTCAGTATGACAACCGATATACATACACTCGAGCATGGTATTCCAAATGCGCAGTAGTTCTTTGTCTATTTCTTCTTCTGTTCTGAAAATCTTTTCGTTCTCAGTGACGATTTCAGATATTTTCATGTGTTGCGCATGGGCGTGTGCTAGCAATTCATTTCCGTTTTCAATCGGGAAAGGCACTTTGCGCTCATCGATTTCAGTGCCAATGATTTGCTCCTCTTCGTCTTTGACTACAAAACCTCCACCTATAGAATAAAAAGTAGCGGTGTATGTTGTATCGTTGTCTAGTTGTGCACTAAAAACAAGTCCGTTGGGGTGAAAAGGCAAAAAAGTTCTGTGAAACACCACTTGTGAATCAAACGCAAACGCAATGCTTTTCTTGGCGTCTAGATTGAGCTGGTGCGCTGTCTTGACTTGCGCTATAATAGTGTCGATATCTTGAATCGGAATGTATTCGGGGTCAGTGCCGCTAAGCCCTAAGACTACTGCCAGATCAGTGGCGTGGCCTTTACCCGTTAGCGAAAGCGAACCATAAAGGTCTACGCTTACTGAATTTACGTGATCAAATAATTGTGCTTGGTGCAATTCTTTAAGGAATTGTTGAGCTGCCCTCCAAGGGCCTAAGGTGTGCGAACTCGAAGGTCCTACACCAATCTTTAACATGTCAAATACAGAGATAAATTCCATAGAAAAACTTTAAAAAACATAGCAAAGATAAGCAAAGCACAAGAGTTTGACCCAAATTTGTATTAAAGTTTTTGCTCAACAAAACTTTGCTGCTTACGGCAGAAGTATTGATATATAAAGTAGGAAAAAATCAGAAATCCTTAATCTTCTAGTCGCTTTTGATAATATTTATACATCTCGTGTTGCGAGCGAAATTCTGCTTCTTCAGAATTATATACATATTGATTATCCAATGATTCTGAGTGAATACGCGCTTTTACGTTTGCCCTCCAACCGATATCAAACACATCCATCAAGACTTGTTTGATATCTGTATCATAAATAGGACAGGTCACCTCTACCCTTTCGTCAATATTTCTGGTCATAAAATCAGCAGACGAAATATAGATGTCATTCTCTTGGTTATTCGAGAAAATATAAATTCTTGAATGCTCTAAGAAATTGTCTACAATACTAATGGCTTCGATATTATCACTCATTCCTGGCACTTGCGGAATAAGACAACAAATCCCCCTGACGATAAGGCGCACTTTTACGCCATGTTGGCTCGCATCATAGAGTTTATTGATAATTCCGTAGTCTGTAAGGCTATTCATCTTTAAGTAGATGTGCGCTTCTTTGCCTTCAAGCGCGTTTAGGATTTCTCTATCGATGAGTTTATAAAATCTTTTGCGCGTATAATGTGGTGATACAATCAGGTGCTTGAATTGGTGTAATTTATAATTGATGTCTAAAAACTCAAAAACCTTTTCGACCTCTTTGAGTATCTTTTGGTGTGAGGTCAATAAGGTGACATCAGTATAGACCTTAGCGGTAGATTCGTTGAAGTTTCCGGTAGATATAAAGCCATAGCGCTTGATTCTGCCCTGTTCTAAACGCTCAACAATACAAACCTTGGCATGTACTTTTAGCCCTTTAATCCCGAAGATAAGCTCAACGCCTTCTTCTTGCATCTGTCTTGAGTATTTGATATTGCTCTCTTCGTCAAACCGAGCCTGCAATTCTACTTGTGCAATGACGCGTTTGCCGTTTTTCACCGCATTGATAAGTGAACTAATGATTTGAGAGTTATTGGCTAACCTGTATAAGGTAATTTTAATAGTAGTGACCTTTGGGTCTAAAGCCGCCTCTCTCAAGAACTTGATGATATATGAGAAAGACTGATAAGGCGCATGGACTAAATAGTCTTTTAGAGCAATCTTGTCTAATATGCTTCCTTCTAAACTCAAACCTTTTACGCCAAGCGAAGGTTTCTTTTGGTACAGCAAATCTTCTCTGCCTATATCCGGAAACTTCATATAATCTCTGCGGTTGTGGTATCTACCCCCCGGAATCAGACTATCTGTAGCATCGATATCCATCTTTTCTAAGAAAAAATTCAGGGTATCAAGCTCGATTTCTTTGTCGTATACAAAGCGCACAGGCTCGCCCAATCTGCGCTCTCTAATACCTCTGGTGATTTTATCCATCAACGACTTGCTCATATCGCCACTCACATCCAGCTCGGCATCGCGCGTAATCTTTATCATATGCACTGAGATACTCTGGTAGTCAAACACACTGAAAATACTGTGCAGATTCAGTCTAATCACGTCATCGAGCATAATGATATATTGTTTGTCGCCTTCGTTGGGCAGCTCTACAAATCTATTAAGGGTGGTGGGGATTTCTATAATCGCATAGCGTATGTTATTCACATCATTTGCCATCACTAGTTTCACGGCTAAATAACCCGAGGTGTCTTTGAGCAGCGGAAATTCAGCTAAATCATTCAGAATAATAGTAACCAGTGCAGGTGATACTTTCTGTATAAAGAATTCTTTGAGAAAGGCTTTTTGTCGTTCAGAAACATGGTTTTCGTTGATGATATATACGTCGTGTTTTTTTAGTTTGTATTCTATAGAACTGAGAATACGCAAGCTTTCTGCCTGTTGGTTGATCACCGTATCGGTGATGTCATACAAGAGTTCGTCTGACGAAATTCCGCCCAGGAGTTTCTTTCCTGACTTGCCTTCCATCTGCAAGCGTCTGATAGCGGCATATCGCACCCTAAAAAACTCATCGAGGTTGTTAGAGAAAATCCCTAAAAACCGAAAGCGGTCTAAAAGTGGTACTCTAGAGTCAGCTGCTTCTTGAAGTACTCTAGCATTAAATGCCAACCAGCTTTTTTCTCTATCGATATAGCGGTAGTTTCTGTCTTTATTGAGGTGAATCATAAAAAATACGATATTTGTATAGCATACAAATATCGCAATTAGTTTGTTAGAAAAAATAGGTATCGCTCAAAAAAGTAAGGCTAAACCTATTTAAAATCTTTTGGGAATATTATTTTCTGAATAGTTCCTTTGGCGATATTATTCCACTGATCTTGATCAAATGACATAATCACAATACCACAGGTTTTTATATTCTCGACATATACATTGCCGTTTTCATTCACAAAATCAGTAATCGCAGGATTGTGCCCGAAGAGTATAAGGTTGTCATACCGATCATCACATAGCTTGATTTCTTCTTCTAACTGTATTTCGTCAAAAGTGTATAACGAATCTTTATATACGATGAGATCATCTGGACATTTCAGGTTCTGTGCAAAAATCTTAGCTGTTTCAGAAGCCCGTCTGGCTGTGCTCGACCATAAAAGAAATGAATTAGGCAAATAACTCTGGATTTTCTCTGACATCATATACGCATCTTTGATTCCCTTATGTGCCAAAGGACGCTCTTTGTCTATTACCGATAAATCCCAACTCGATTTGCCGTGTCTTATTAGTATAAGTTTTTTCATAGCCTGATTTTTGTTTGACTAATTTAGAAAAAATATTTATATAAACAAGAATTGACAATTATACTTTAACAAAAGTGTGGTGTTTTTAAGTTTTGAACGAGCATAGCTTGCAAAATAAAAATGCTCTGGAGTAAGAAGATAAACGAAAAAAACTTTTGTGTCAAAGAGCTTTGAGTGCTTGTTGATCACAGCCTCAGCACCAAGCTATAGGGCAAATTGCCTCACAAACCCACGCACAAAACCCACGGCAAAAGACTTTAGTGTAGTACAGAAAAAATTGGGTTGCACCTTGGTTGTTTAATCACTAAATTTGGGGTCCGCTTAAATCCAAGAATAGATGTCAGACAACATACAACACTATATCAACCAACTCAATGAAGCACAACGTGCTCCGGTTATTCAAAAAGACGGAGCGATGATTGTCATTGCAGGTGCAGGTTCAGGGAAAACCCGAGTGCTTACCGTTAGAATTGCCAACCTGATGAGTCAAGGCGTAGATGCTTTTAATATTCTGGCACTTACTTTTACTAACAAAGCAGCCCGCGAGATGAAAAATCGTATTGCTCAGATTGTGGGCAGCGGTGAGGCCAAAAACTTATGGATGGGAACCTTTCACTCTGTATTTGCAAAAATCTTACGAGCAGAAAGTGCAAAACTGGGCTACCCGTCAAACTTCGCTATTTATGACACCCAAGACTCGCTGCGACTTATTGGGCAAATCATCAAAGAAATGCAACTAGACAAAGACGTCTATAAACCCAAACAGATTTTAAGCCGAATTTCGTCCTACAAAAACAGCTTGATTACCGTCAAAGCTTATTATAATGACCTCGAACTTCAAGAAGCCGATGCGATGAGCAAAAAGCCTCGTTTGGGTGAGATTTACAAGAATTATGTAGAGCGCTGCTTCAAAGCAGGCGCAATGGATTTTGATGATTTATTGCTGAAAACCAATGAACTACTCAACCTATTTCCAGATGTATTGGCCAAATACCAAGACCGTTTCAGGTATATTTTAGTGGATGAGTACCAAGATACTAACCATTCGCAGTACTTAATCGTAAAAGCACTGTCAGACAAGTTTCAGAATATATGTGTGGTGGGTGATGATGCGCAGAGTATCTATGCCTTTAGGGGAGCCAACATCAACAACATCTTAAACTTCCAGAAAGACTATGAAGGCGTAAAAACTTATCGATTAGAACAAAACTACCGCTCAACTAGAAACATCGTTGAAGCCGCCAATTCTATCATCGAAAAAAACAAAATTAAATTAGACAAAAACGTCTGGACCGATAACGAAGAAGGCTCAAAAATAAAAGTAAACAGAAGTCTTACCGACGCTGAAGAGGGTCGTTTTGTAGCGTCGACAATCTTTGAACAACAAATGCAAAACCAACTCAACAACGGGAGTTTTGCGGTGCTTTATAGAACCAACGCGCAATCCAGAAGCATTGAGGATGCCCTTAGAAAAAGAGATATTCCGTATAGAATCTATGGCGGACTTTCATTCTATCAGCGCAAAGAGATCAAAGATGTATTGGCTTACTTGAGGCTAGTCATCAATCCGAAAGATGAAGAAGCCCTAGTGCGCATTATCAACTATCCTGCACGCGGAATTGGTGGCACAACACTTGAGAAACTCAATATTGCTGCCAATCACTACAAGCGCCCTATATTTGAAGTGATGGAGAACATCGATAAAATTGACCTAAAACTCAACGGGCCTACCAAGCAAAGACTCCAGGACTTTGTGACGATGATCAAAAACTTTCAGGTAATCAACCAAAACAACGATGCCTTTCAAACGGCAGAATACGTGACAAAAAAATCAGGGCTGTATCAGGAATTAAAAAAAGAAGCCGCTACACCTGAAGACATCGCCCGTATGGAAAATGTCGAAGGACTCTTAAACGGAATGAAAGATTTCATCGAGGGCCAGAAAGAAGTAGACGGAGCAACGGGCAGTCTGTCTGAATTCTTAGAAGATATCGCACTTGCTACTGACCTCGACAAAGACACAGGCGATGAAGATCGTGTGGCACTGATGACTATTCACTTGGCCAAAGGCCTTGAGTTTCCCTACGTATTTATCGTGGGTATCGAAGAAGATTTATTCCCCAATGCCATGAGTCTGCATTCTAGAACAGACCTCGAAGAAGAGCGAAGACTCTTTTATGTAGCTGTTACACGTGCAGAGCGTCAGGCCTATCTGAGCTATGCACAAAGCAGATACAAATGGGGAAAACTCATTGATTGTGAACCCTCTAGATTCATCGAAGAAATTGACGAAAGATACTTAGAATACCAAAACCCAGACCAACGAAAAGGCTACCGCTACAAACCCAGTATTGATATCGATATCTTTGGCGATGTAGATAAATCTACCCTGCGTCAAAATAAACCCGTGGGCAACATGCCTGCCAAGAGACACGAGAATGCGCCAAGACCTGATGTCAGAAACTTGAGACGCATCAAACCCACCACTGCTGACAGTCCTACTGAAAAGGTAAACTTGTTTGACAACAGCTTAGTTACGGGAAACATTATCCTGCACGAGCGCTTTGGCAAAGGACAAGTCGTAGCGCTAGAAGGCGCTGGAGCGGACAAAAAAGCAGAGATAAAATTTGAAGTCGGCGGGCTCAAAAAGTTGCTGTTGAAGTTTGCTAAATTTCAAGTAATCGGATAAATAAAAAGTACTCAAAACAAAATCAGGTTTGTATCCAACACATAGGAAACAAACCTGATTTTTATTTATGGAAACAAACGTCTTATTTCAAGGTTGCCATATAATGCGCTAAGTCAACCATCTTGGCTGAATAGCCGTATTCGTTGTCATACCAAGCTACAATTTTATAGAAGGTTTCGTTTAGCGCTATCCCAGCCTTAGCATCGATAATACTCACGTGAGTATCGCCTACAAAATCTTGAGAAACCACATCATCTTCAGTAACCATCATAATTCCGTTGAGCGGACCCTCAGAAGCTGCTTTGAGCGTGGCTATAATAGCTTCATAGGTAGTAGGTGTTTTTAGCTTAACGGTCAAGTCTACCACTGATACATCAGCTGTAGGAACTCTAAAGGCCATTCCCGTCAACTTTCCTTTCAACTCCGGAATAACCTTGGCAACTGCTTTTGCTGCACCTGTACTTGCCGGAATAATGTTGTTAAGCGCAGAACGCCCTGCTCTGAAATCTTTCTTTGAAGGTCCGTCAACCACCATTTGGCTGGCTGTCGCTGCGTGAATAGTAGTCATCAGTGCTTCTTCAATGCCATAGGTGTCGTTCAATACTTTGGCTAGTGGCGCTAGACAGTTGGTCGTACACGAGGCGTTTGAGATGATAGTATCTTGTGGGGTAATTGTGTCGTGGTTCACTCCCATCACAAACATTGGCGCATCTTTAGAAGGAGAAGACAAAATCACTTTCTCAGCTCCTGCCTTTAAGTGTGCTGAGGCATCGGCAACCAAAGTGAAAAAGCCTGTACATTCAAATATAATTTCAGCTCCTACTTCGCCCCAGTTCAGTAGTGAAGGATCTTTTTCAGCGGTTACCCTAACTGGCTTTCCGTTAATTACTAATTTTCCGTCAGCCACTTCAACACTTCCGTCAAACCTTCCGTGAACTGAGTCATACTTTAGAAGATAAGCCAAATGATCTACTTCAAGCAAGTCATTTATAGCCACAACTTCAATATCATTTCTCTTGATTACTTCTCTAAGAGCCAATCTTCCTATTCTTCCGAATCCGTTTATTCCAATTTTAATTTTCGACATATTTCTATCTTTAATTTTGTTTTATATTCTATTTTTGTTTGTGTATTTTATTCTTCTAAACTGTCATAATATCTGATACTCTGAGCAGTTCAGCATTGATGCCTGAATGCCCTTTAATGGCTTTTTCTAGCGGCGTAAGTACAATAAGATCATTGACTAGACCCACCATAAATCCTGTTTTTCCCTCGAGCAAGCTCTCTACTGCTTTGACGCCAAACCTACTGGCCAAGACCCTATCAAAACAAGAAGGTGCGCCTCCTCTTTGCAAATGCCCTAACACCGATACTTTGACATCGTATTCTGGCATGTTTTTCTCTACGTATTCTTTGAGTTCCATCACATTTTTGCCGGTGGTGTTCTCTCCTTCTGCAACAACCACTATACTCGATGTTTTGCCAGAGGCCTTACTGGTTTTTAAGGATTCTACTAAGCGGTCTAAGCCAAGGTTCTCTTCAGGAATCAATATCTCTTCTGCTCCGGCACCTATACCTGCATTCAGCGCGATATGCCCCGCATCACGCCCCATCACTTCGATAAAAAATAACCGGTTGTGTGAGTTGGCTGTATCTCTAATTTTATCAATAGCCTCCACCACAGTATTCAGCGCCGTATCAAAACCGATGGTTTTATTAGTGCCAAAAATATCGTTGTCAATGGTTCCTGGAATACCTATAATCGGGATATTAAACTCTTTGCTAAAGAGCAATCCACCAGTAAAACTTCCGTCACCGCCAATCACCACAAGCGAATCTATGTTCGCCTCTTTCAGGTTTTTATAAGCTAAGGCTCTGCCTTCTGCTGTTCTAAAGTCAGCAGAGCGTGCTGATTTAAGTATAGTTCCGCCTTTATTGACAATGTTTTTCACACTTCTGGGTCCCATTTCTTTGAAGTCACCTTCAATAAGCCCTTGGTATCCTCTATACACACCCACACATTCAATACTGTGAAAAGCACAAGTTCTTACAACAGAACGGATTGCGGCATTCATTCCCGGAGCATCGCCTCCTGAGGTCAAAACCCCTATCTTTTTAATATGATTCATTCAAATAATTATTTATGTAAAGTTAGTTATTTTATAGACAAATTCATACTTATTAACACAAGTACAACACAAAAACTGAAGAATTTTCGGCTGATTTTTCAAGCTATCGCATTTTGGTTTTCTATCTCATTCATCTTCTCAGCACTATCTATTTGATTGACAAAAAATTCAAGGTTATATGTGGCAATTCTATTCTTTTTGAGTTGACAAACACAACTTGTGCTGAACTATTAAAGTCGGTTATAATTTTCGTAACTTTGCAAAAATTTAATTTCAAGTACGTTTATGATTAGAGAGGAAGAAGAAGTTGTTCTTAAAGGAGATAGGAAAATTGAGACCGTTCTTTCGATAGAAGATAAAGCTCTTCGAATTAACCTAAATAATGATATTTACGGAACCTTTGCAGAAATTGGCGCAGGCCAAGAAACAGTTAGGCATTTCTTTAGAGCCGGAGGTTCATCAAAAACCATTGCCAAAGCCATGTCAGCCTATGACAAAGACTTTAGCGATGCCATCTATGGCGTAGAAGATGACGGCAGATACGTGACAGAATCGCGTCTCAAAAAGATGCTTTCGCACGAAATCGGACTAGTAGAAGACCGACTAGATCGCATCAAACACCCAGACAAACTTTTCTTCAGCTTTGCCAATACCGTTGCAACCATTGACTTTGCCAAGCAATTCAAAGGCCACGGATGGGTGGGTATCAAATACCAGATACAACCCAATCAAGCGTATAACGAAATTATTTTACACATCCGTTTTAACGAAAACGATGTGCACTTGCAACAAGAAACCCTCGGAACACTAGGTGTAAACCTAATCTACGGTGCTTTTTATAGCTACAACAACCCAAAAATTCTTCTAAAACACCTGTACGATCACCTTGACAAAGACCAATTAGAGATTGACACAATCAACTTCTCAGGGCCATTGTTTGAAGAGGTTGACAACCGCTTGATGAGCCTTCAATTAGTCAGAAACGGAATGACAGAAGCGGTTATGTTTAATCCGAATGCTAAAAATATACTTCCTGCCAACGAGTTGTATAGAAAAAATATATTGGCTCTCAGAGGAAGTTTCAGACCGGTTACCAAGGTCAACATCGATATGTATAAGAAGTCATACGAGATGTTTTTGAACGAAAAGAAAGTAGACAAAGACAACACCACTGTTATTTTTGAAATCACGCTTTCTAACCTTCGTTCAGAAGGAGAGATTGACGAGAAAGACTTCCTTGACCGGGCAGAATTACTTTGCTCTTTAGGGCATAACGTGATGATTTCTAACTTTCAGGAATACTACCGCTTAGTAGAATACTTCTCTGAATTCACCAAGTCTAGAATGGGAATTGTGATGGGCGTACCCAATCTGATTGACATATTTGACGAGAAATACTACAGGCATTTATCGGGCGGAATTCTAGAGGCCTTCGGTAAATTATTCTTCAGAGACCTCAAAGTATTCTTATATCCACAACTCGATGAAAACGCAGAAATCATCAACTCTGAAAATCTGAAGGTACACCCTAGGATGAAGGAGTTGTACAATTTCTTTAAATTCAACGGAAAAGTAGTAGATATCGTTAATTATGAAAGAGAAAACTTAAGTATTTTCTCTAGAGAAATCTTACAAAAAATTCACGACAAAGAAGCGGGTTGGGAGTGTATGTTGCCTGAGGGAATCGACGAATTCATCAAGGAGAACCAGCTCTTTGGTTATGAAGCATAAAGCCGTTTAGCTTTATTTCTATACCTTTTCTAAACTTTCTAACGATACCTGTGAGCTAAAGAGCCCGTAATTGACAAAGGCTTTGTTCTTCTCGACTTTCTCGAGTGTACCAATGGCTTTTCCGTCAATCATGCGCACCCTGTCGCCTACTTTTAAAGCGACTTTGGGTTTGTTGAGCTCTGCCTCTTTTATCTTTTTGCGCTCGTATTTTTTCTGTTCTCTGATTTCCTCTATCTGAGGCTGTACTTCTTTGAGGATTTCTTTTTCTTTGACCTCTTTGACCTTGCGCTCTTTTGGCGTAATCTTTTTGCGTTTAGAATTCTCGATCTCAACGGTTTTGAGCAATTCGCCAATAAGTACTTTCTTGTCTTTATTATTGAAGTATTTCTCAGACAAATCATCCAGCTTTTGACCTAAATAAACCAGGCGCTGATTGGCGTCATACAGCTCCTGATAGCTCTCTAGCTTCTGTTGTATCTTCAGGTTGATGCTGTCTAATTTCTTGTTTTCCTCACGTGCCTTTACCTCTTCTTCTTTCAGGCTTTGCGAAGTTTTCTCTAGTTTAGAGCGCTCTTTCTGGAGTGTGGCAATTGTTTTGTCAAAGCGAACCTTAGATTTTTCTATCTTCTTTTTAGCGCGGTTAATAAGGCCATACAGAATGCCGTTTTTCTGAGCTACCTCAAAAGTAAACGAACTACCCGCCTGCCCGATGACTAATTTATACATCGGTTCTAATGACTTTTCATCAAAGAGCATATTGGCATTGGTAGCAAAAGGCAATTCGTTGGCAAGCATCTTCAAGTTGGTATAATGCGTAGTAATAATTCCGTAGGCTTCTCTGTGATAAAACTCTTCTAAGAAGACCTCTGCCAATGCGCCACCGAGTTCAGGGTCAGACCCCGTACCAAATTCGTCAATCAAAAACAGTGTTTTGTTGTTGCACTTTTTCAAGAAGAAATTCATGTTTTTGAGTCTGTAACTATACGTACTCAAGTGATTCTCGATAGATTGGTTGTCGCCGATATCGGTCAGAATTCTGTCAAACATAAAGGTTGCACTGCTGCGGTGCACCGGAATCAATAAACCACTTTGCAACATCAACTGCAAAAGCCCGATGGTTTTTAGCGTAATGCTCTTTCCTCCGGCATTGGGACCTGAAATGACAATGATGCGATTGTCTTCAGTGAGTTCAATAGTTTGTGGATAAGTGGTCTGCTTTTTTATTTTGTTGTTTAATAGCAATATCGGGTGATAGGCATCTTTGAAAAATAGTCTTTTCTCTTCTGTAAGCTCAGGCAAGAGTCCGTCGATGCGCTGTGCGTATTTTGCTTTGGCATAGACCAAGTCGATATGGCTTAAAAACTCTTGGTATTCGAGAAGCAAAGGCACAAAAGGGCGAATATCATCTGATAATTGCTTGAGTATTTTGTTTACCTCTTCTTTTTCTTCGAATAGTAAATTGTTGAGTTCTCTGGTGAGTCTCAGTGTAGTTTCAGGTTCTATATATACGATGCTTCCTGTTTTTGAAGCCCCCAGCACACTGCCTTTGACCTTGCGCCTATGCATGGCAACCACTGCCAAAACTCGGGTGTTCTCAATCACACTTTCTTTGATGTCATCCAGATAGCCACTGGCTTGATAAGCCTGCAGGGCAACCTGAAAGCTCTGACCAATCTTTGACTTCACTGATTTCATGTCTTTTCTGATCAGTTGTAAATCAGTTGAGGCATCATCTTTTATCTCGGCATATTTGTTAATTTTGGTCTCTATCTTTTGGATAATTTCTTTAGTAAAGAACAACTCTTCTGACTTTTCAAAAAGCACCGGATAATATTCTTGGAATTTCTTCAAAAACAGAAGTAAGCCGTTAACGGTTTTGGATAGTTCTGAAAACTCTTTGAACACTTCTGCTTCTACAGCGCTGTTCTCGAGTGCCAAATACTGAATAGCCTTGGTTAAATCTCTAAAATCATGATTCGGAAAAACATTGTCGTTATCAAATGAAGCTAGGTATTCAGAGGTCTGCGCCAGCGATGACACCAAGGATTCTTTGGTGTGCAAAGGTTTAATAGCCAAGGCTAGTGCTTTGCCTAAATCAGTCAGGCAAAACTCTGAAACGGTTTTTAAAACCGTATGAAACTCTAAATCTTGAATTGTTTTGGGGTGTATGCTTCTCATAAAACACGACTCTTTTCTTTTATCTCGCTACAGTTGGGCTATACTTAGGGTTGCACTTCAACGCCATAATCTCCTAGGCTGTGTTGTTGAAAGAAGAAATGTGAATTATTATTATAAAACAAGGTGTTTTTGAGCGTTGCATGATGAATGTAGCCCGATATTTCTGAGCTTATGGGATCATAGACCACTTCAGTCTCTACCTCGATAATGCCAGATAAACCTTCTTCGCCATTCTCTGCATACCACTCCTCAACGATGTTTGGAGACGTCTGCGGAATAGTGGAGCAGAAATAAGCTCCAGTGATGTTAGCGTCAAATACTTTGTATATTATTCGGTTAGTCGATCCGTCAACAAGAGCAGTTCTTGGGGTGCCATTGGTCGCTTCGTTCTTAAACAAATACGCATAGTCCAAATCCATCACGATAGCCTCTTTTTGGCTGAGTTTATACAATAAATCATTATTGGCACAAGTCTGAATCACATTGGTAAAATCAAATCGCACCAAATTCTTAGATACATAATTGCCAAAATCATATTGTTCATACACAATCTGGCTATCCCCTTTTTTGAAAATCACTTCTTTTAGCACGATGTGATGGGTGAAACCTGAGATTTCTAAAATGCCTCCGGTTTGAGAATCGTGATTGGCATAGCTAAGTATTTCGATTTTTGCACCGGCAAGGGCGGTCCATTCTTCAACGACTTTAGGTTCTGAAATCGGGAAGCTCGCACACAGATTAGCACTGCTGAGGTTAGCGTCGTACCTCCTGTAGATTAACTTATCAGCTGAGGTAAGGGTATAGATATACGGAACCAGTTGGTTGTTTTCATCTCTGTTTTCGTTGTGCTTAAAGTTAGATAGCGGAATATCTAACAACATTACCTCATTGGCTTCAAGCTTATACAGGAAGGTATTTTGATTGCACTTTGACAAGCTCTGGGTCTGAAAATTAAAGGTCGTAACCGAGAATTCTCCGTCGTCACATCCCCATACCAATACAGTTAAACAGATAAGTCCTAAAATTCGTCGCATATATAAAAGTTTCAGCAAAAGTAAGGGTTTTGAACTAAAGATAAAAAAAGCCTTTAGTGTTTTGTCCCATAATAAAATTAGTTGTTTTTATGGATTCATAATCTTTTTGATCATCGAATCATCTTCTAAGAGCACTCTGTAATAATCCTCTTCTGAGAATAACTGGCGGATAAATTCCGCTTTTAGATATTTCTCAATGGCTACCCTACTCTTGTCTAAGGGCAAGAAAATATTCATACCACTCACATAGTCTTTGAATCCTTCATAATAGAACCTCTTGCTGTCTAAGTGTTTTTTAACCTCATTTTCATTCATTGAACTAAAGCTTTTTCGCTTTTTGTCCAGGATTTCAAAAACAAAATTACTGGTCAACGAAGAGTTCATCATATAGGCTACTGATTGGTTATCAGAGATGTCATCGGCAAGTATATCTGGATATATACCGCCACCGCCATATACAATCTTGCCTTTTTTAGTTACAAATTTCAGGCTGTCAGCAGGTTTATATTCTTTCTCTTCTGAGGTGAAGTCGTGGTAATAGTCTTCGTCAGAGATGTTTTTATAGGGTTTTTGAATAGAGCGTCCTGTAGGCGTAAAGTATTGCGCTACGGTCAATCGCACAACAGAGCCGTCGCCCAAGGGCATTTCGCGTTGCACCAAGCCTTTGCCGTAAGACAGCCTGCCCACAATAGTACCTCTGTCGTTGTCTTGAATAGCTCCTGCGACAATCTCACTAGCCGAGGCAGAGTTTTCGTTGATCAACACATACAATTCGCCTTCTTCATACAGTCCTTTTGAAGTGGCAAATGACTTGTCTTCTGTACCTCTTTTATCTTTGGTCACCACGATGAGCTCTCCTTTTTTTAAGAATTGGTCAGCGATCGAAATCGACGCTTCTACATAGCCACCACCGTTATCACGCAAGTCAACTATTAGTTTTTTGATGTTTTTACTGGTCAGATACTCTAGTGCTTTATGAAATTCATGTGCTGTAGTTTCTGCAAAGCGATTGATTTTTATATAACCTGTATCGTCGTTTATCACGAGTGAAATATCTACGCTTTTGATGGGAATCACATCGCGAATAATCTTGAAGTTATATTTCTTGTTGTCTGTTTTTCTAAACACATTGACATCCAAGGCTGTTTTTTCTTTGCCTCTTAGTTTTGAAACGATAGAGTCAGAAGCAAATTTCCTTCCGAAGATCGTGTCTTTGTCAGCCAGTAGAATTCTATCGCCCGCCTTGAGTCCCGCTTTTTCTGAAGGTCCGTCTTGGATGGTTCTGATGACCGTTAAAGTGTCTTTATACATATAGAAATTGATGCCAATACCCACGAAGTTTCCCTTCATGCTTTCCTCCACGTGTTCAAAATCACTCTTGGCAATATACACAGAATGCGGGTCGAGTTGTGCTAATATTTCGTTGACAGCATTGTCTACTATCTCATCTGAATTCACATCTTCAAGGTATTCTTTTTCAATGAAGTACATGAGTTTATCTATCTTATCTCTTGAACCTGATTGAGTCTGAAACGGAAGCGCCCTTGACGAGAAGTTTAAAGAACTTCCCACAAGAATACCAACAGCCAGTAGAAGGCCTATCCAGAGCGGAATATATGTAGATTTTATTTTCACTGCGTTAGTCTAGATTAGGAATGAGTTCGACCTGAACACCTGCTCTTTTAAGAAAGTCAATACCTGACAAATCGCGGTAGTCTTTGTGATAAACCACACGTGTGATTCCAGATTGATGGATGAGTTTACTGCACTCTTTGCATGGCGAAAAAGAGGTGTATAAGGTGGCTCCGTCACAGTTTTGCGTAGAGCGCGCTACCTTTAAGATAGCATTCGCCTCGGCGTGCAGCACATACCATTTGGTCAAGCCCTCTTCATCTTCACAACAATTTTCAAATCCAGAAGGAGTTCCGTTATAGCCGTCAGAAACAATCATTCTGTCTTTGACGATGATAGCCCCTACTTTCTTGCGGTTGCAGTAAGAAAGCTGCGCCCATTCCTTGGCTATCTTGAGGTAAGCCTTGTCGTATTTGGTTTGTTTTTCTTTGGTCATTTGTCATAAAATAAACGTACAAATATAGCGATTATAATACGAAAAGAATTTGAGTTTAGATATAATTTATGAGCCTTTTAAAAGCTACTTCAGTTTTATTCTCTGGGCAGATCAGTGTATCAAAACCCAACAAGCGACTTCAAATCAAACCAATTATCGGTATTTTATCCAGACCCCCTAGTTCCATTTGGGATTGATTTTGAATAGCTTAAGACAAAAAACCTTGCATAAACCCCTGGAAAGACACAGATTATTGATCTTTCTAAAAGGTTAAAGGATTTCTAAAGCAGTATAATTATTCTTTAGAATAAGTCTATCTTTGTACAAACAAAAAATAATATGACAGTATTACAAGACATCATTGAGCAAGCCTGGAGCGACAGAACTTTATTGCAAACCGAGTCTACTCAAATCGCAATTAGAGAAGTAATTGAGCTATTAGATGCCGGGAAACTACGTGTTGCTGAGCCCGTTGAAGGTTTGTGGAAGGTAAATGAGTGGGTTAAAAAAGCAGTGGTTATGTACTTCCCTATCCAAAAAATGGAAACCCTAGAGGCGGGTATTTTTGAGTATCACGACAAAATTCCGTTAAAGAGAGATTTTGCCCTAAAGGGAATTCGCGTTGTGCCCAATGCTGTGGCTCGATACGGAGCTTATATCTCGAGTGGTGTAATTCTAATGCCCAGCTATGTGAATATCGGTGCGTATGTAGATGAGGGAACTATGGTAGATACATGGGCAACGGTAGGCAGTTGTGCGCAGGTCGGTAAAAACGTACACATCTCTGGTGGTGTGGGTATTGGCGGAGTTTTAGAACCACTACAAGCCAGTCCAGTAATTATTGAAGACAACGCTTTTTTAGGCTCTAGATGTATTGTTGTGGAGGGTATTCGCGTAGAGAAAGAAGCTGTTTTAGGGGCGAATGTCGTATTGACTGCTTCTACTAAAATCATTGACGTTACCGGAAGCGAACCCAAAGAATACAAGGGATATATTCCCGCGCGCTCAGTAGTTATCCCGGGTAGCTATACCAAGGACTTCCCTGCTGGTAGTTATCAAGTGCCTTGTGCACTGATTATCGGACAGAGAAAAGCATCAACTGATTTGAAAACCTCACTCAACGATGCACTCAGAGAATATAATGTAGCGGTTTAAATCACACTACAACTAAAGCAAAGAAAAATCAGAACGCAGAAATAAAATGAAATACGCAAATAACATCTTAGAAACAATCGGGAACACGCCGCTTGTGAAAATCAACAAAATAACTGCTGAAATTCCAGCACTAGTACTGGCAAAAGTAGAAACCTTCAACCCAGGAAACTCTGCCAAAGATAGAATGGCTGTCAAAATGGTTGAAGATGCTGAAAAGGACGGAAGGCTACAACCGGGCGGTACCATCATCGAAGGGACCTCTGGAAATACGGGGATGGGCCTAGCACTTGTGGCGATTATCAAAGGATACAACTTGATTTGTGTGATCTCTGACAAACAATCACAAGAAAAAATGGATATCTTAAGAGCGGTGGGCGCTGAGGTAATCGTGTGTCCGACCAATGTAGAGCCTGACGATCCGCGCTCTTACTACTCGGTGTCAAAGCGATTGGCAAAAGAAACACCCAACTCATGGTATGTCAACCAATACGACAACCCTTCAAACTCCATCGCCCATTATGAGCAAACCGGACCTGAAATCTGGGAGCAAACCGGCGGAAAGATCACGCACTTTGTGGTGGGTGTAGGTACAGGAGGAACAATTTCTGGGGTCGGAAAATACCTAAAAGAGAAAAATCCGAATATTAAGATTTGGGGAATAGACACCTATGGATCAGTATTCAAAAAATACCACGAAACAGGCTTTTTTGATCAAGAGGAAATTTATCCCTACATCACCGAGGGCATCGGAGAAGACATATTGCCTGAGAATGTCGATTTTTCAATTATCGATGGCTTTGAAAAAGTAACCGATAAAGACGCTGCCATCTACCAAAGAAGGTTGGCAAAAGAAGAGGGAATATTTGTAGGCAACTCTGCTGGCTCAGCCATCAAAGGCGTATTGCAACTCAAAGACCAATTCACTGCTGATGACGTGGTGGTGGTGTTATTCCACGACTCGGGTAGCCGATATGTAGGAAAAATGTTTAATGACCAGTGGATGAAATCCAATAACTTTTTATAACAACTCAGGTTCTAACCCACTAAAAAACAATACACTATGAAACAAAAAGTACCCGTTGTCGGAATATTCATCTTATCTGCATTCGTCATCATCATTTTGATGTTTGGGCTGCCTACCTATAATGTATGGCAACAAGAAATGGTGGGTAAAGCTGAAATGGCAAAAGCCGAACAAAACCGAAAAATCCTTATCGAAGAGGCCAAAGCCCGTCTTGAAGCTGAAAAGCTAAACGCACAAGCTGAGGTAGAACGCGCCAAGGGAATGGCACAAGCCATGCAAATCGAAAACGGAACACTCAACTCGGTTTACAACCAATATTTATTTATCAGAACCCTAGAGAAACTTGCTGACAAAGGAAACTTGCCTCAGATAATCTATATGCCATCAGAGGGATTACTTCCGGTGATGGATGTTTCTCAGAAAAAACTCAACCCCTAACACAGCGACTTCTTTCTAAAGATTCTTACCTTCGCTTTTTTATTTTTAGCACTTAAAAATGGCAAAACCAAGCATACCTAAAGGAACCAGAGATTTCTCTTCACAAGAGATAGCCAAACGTAATTATATCACACAAATCATCAAAACTAATTTTGAGCGATTTGGATACCAACCTATCGAAACCCCCTCTTTTGAGAATTCAGACACCCTGATGGGCAAATACGGAGAGGAAGGCGACCGATTGATTTTCAAAATATTAAACAGTGGCGATTATTTAAACAAGGCCAACGAAGAGGTTTTAGCCAACAAAGACAGCAACAAACTGACGGCTCAGATTTCAGAAAAAGCGCTGCGCTATGACCTGACCGTTCCTTTTGCACGCTATGTGGTGCAACACCAAAACGAATTAGAGTTTCCGTTCAAACGCTACCAGATGCAACCCGTTTGGAGGGCAGACAGGCCTCAAAAAGGGCGTTTCAGAGAGTTTCTTCAGTGTGATGCCGATGTGATTGGCTCACAATCACTCTGGCAAGAAATTGAGCTGATACAACTCTATGACAGCGTATTCTCTACTTTGGGTCTCATCGGTACAAACATCAAAATCAACAACCGAAAAGTATTGTCGGGTATTGCAGAGGTCATCGGCGTGCAAGACAAACTGATTGACTTTACCGTAGCGCTAGACAAATTAGACAAAATCGGGGTTGAAGGCGTGGTCAAAGAAATGCTCGAAAAGGGAATTTCTAACCAGGCCATTCAAAAAGCCACTATACTCTTTGACTTTAAAGGCGGCAATACAGACAAAATCGCAGCACTGGGAGATTTTTTGAAAGACTCGGCAATTGGTACAGAAGGCGTTGAGGAAATTAGCTTTATTTTAAATCACTTATTTAGCTTAGGACTCGATAGATCTATCATCACCTTTGACATTACCTTAGCAAGAGGGCTCAACTATTATACGGGTGCTATCTTTGAGGTACAAGCACCAAAAGTCGCCTTAGGCTCTATTGGCGGCGGCGGAAGGTATGATGACCTCACCGGAATCTTCGGGCTCAAGAATATGAGTGGTGTGGGTATATCCTTTGGTTTAGACCGTATTTATATGGTGTTAGAAGAGTTGGGCTTATTCCCTGAGAATGTGGCTCAAGCCTCTAAAGTATTGTTTACCAACTTTGGTGACGACGAATCACTGTATGCCTTTAAAGCTATGACCCAGTTGCGCAAAAAAGGCATCAAAGCCGAATTCTATCCAGACCAAGTAAAATTGGGCAAGCAATTTCAGTATGCCGAAAAGAAAGGAATTCCGTATGTGGTAGTCGCAGGTGAAAAAGAGGTGAAAAACCAAGAATATAACCTTAAAAACTTGGAGTCAGGCGAACAAATCACCGTAAATATATACGGATTAATAGAGATGTTAAATCAATAATCTTATAGCAAAGAACTATTGCTAAAGTCAGTTTGTTAATTACCTTTGTCAGACAAAACTGGGTATTGACCCAAACAAAAGCTTACAGAATATAGAAATTTCAGATGTTTTTTACTCGTGACACATCAATAAAAACAACAGAAGAAGCGACACCTAAATGAAAAAGATACTTGTAATCGGAGCTGGACGCTCTGCCTCATACCTCATCAAATACCTTTTAGACAAATCCGAAAGCGAAAACCTAGAACTCATCATTGCTGACATATCGATTGAATTAGCCCTCAGGAAGATTAACAATCACCCTAGAGCCAAGGCGGTCATTCTCGATATTTATAACACTGAAGAGCGCGAGAGAACCATCCAAAACTGTGACTTGGTCATCTCTATGCTACCCGCTGCCATGCATATCGATGTGGCTAAAGATTGTGTGAAGTTTAAAAAACACTTGGTCACCGCATCGTATATCAGCCCAGAAATGCAGGCTTTAGACGCTGATGCCAAAGCCAACAACTTGGTCTTTATGAACGAAATTGGGCTTGACCCTGGTGTTGATCATATGAGTGCGATGAAAGTCATCGATGACATCAGAGACAAAGGCGGAAAAATGTTGTTGTTTGAATCATTTTGTGGCGGACTAGTCGCTCCAGAATCAGATACTAACCTCTGGAACTATAAGTTCACCTGGAACCCAAGAAACGTAGTTTTAGCAGGACAAGGTGGCGCAGCAAAATTCATCCAAGAAGGAAAATACAAATACATCCCCTACCATAAATTATTCAGGAGAACAGAATTTTTAGATGTGGAGGAATTCGGACGTTTTGAGGCTTACGCCAATAGAGATTCGCTGAAATACAAATCGATTTACGGACTTCAAGACATCTTGACGCTCTACAGAGGAACCATCAGAAAAGTGGGCTTCTCAAGGGCGTGGAATATGTTTGTACAACTCGGCATGACCGATGATACCTATACCATTGAAGACTCTGAAAACATGAGCTACAGGGAGTTTGTCAACTCGTTTTTGCCCTTTAGTATGACCGATACCGTCGAGCTAAAGACGCGTTATCAGCTGGGTATCGAGCAAGATGACATCCAATGGGATCGCCTAGAGGAGTTAGATATCTTTAACGCCGATAAAGTCATTGGACTCAAGAAAGCTACGCCTGCTCAGATTCTAGAAAAAATACTCGCTGAGAGCTGGCAACTCAACCCGCAGGACAAAGATATGATTGTGATGTACCACCGCTTTGGCTACGAACTAAACGGTGAGAAAAGACAAATCGACTCAAAGATGGTCACTACCGGTGAAGACCAAACCTATACCGCAATGGCAAAAACAGTAGGCTTGCCCGTTGCCATGGCTGCTATCAGAATCCTAAACGGAGAGATCACTACCAGCGGTGTACAACTGCCGATCACCAAAGAAGTCTATGAACCTATCTTAAAAGAACTAGAGGCCTTTGGCGTAGAATTCAAAGAATACAAAGTGCCTTATATGGGCTACCAATAAGCCTTTAGCACACTAAAATATACTGCTATAAAACAAAATCCCGAGCACAGCACTCGGGATTTTTTTGTTGCATACGAATTGCAGTAGCGCACTGGCTCAAAAGAAATAGAAATAACTGGATTATAAATTTCTTAAATTAAGAAAAGTTGTATAAACTTGTGGGTATATATTAGTTATGGCACATAATAAAACACGACACAACGAACGGTAAACTTTAAAACTAAACGAATGAAAAAATTACTTTTTACAATTATTGCGGGAATCACACTTTCATTGACCTCTTGCGGACAAGTTGACCCTAATAAAAACATTGACGAAGGAAAAGTTGAAGGAAACATCTACACAAGTCAAGAAATTGGTTGGACAATTGAAATACCAAAGGGTTGGACGGTTATTGACAAGGATAAAACCAAGGAAACGAATGAAAAAGGTCTTAAAGCAATAGAAGAAACAATAGATGGACAAGTTGACTACAGCGGTCTAAAAAACCTAATATCATTTCAGAAAAATCAATTCAATATATTTCAATCAACTTCAGAACCATTTGCACTTGAATATGAAGGAGAATGGGAAGAAAACAACGCAGCAATTAAAGAAATACTTTATACAACATATTTAAACCAAGGAATAAAAACTGACTCTTCTGTTACGACAGTTGAAAAAATTGACGGACTAGAATTTCAGACATATAGTTTTACGATTTACAGTCCAAAAGGCGATGTTATTCTAAAACAAATAATGTTTAGTAGACTAATAAATGGTTTTGACTTTGGCGTAAATATTAACTACAACAATGACAAAGATAGAGATGAACTATTAAAAGTTTTCAGGAACTCAAAATTTAAAAAGTGAGAATTACGTGCCATAACATCACCTATACGCAAGCAGGGGTTTCGTGCTTCGTAGGACAGGAAAGTGCTAAAATTAAAGTTCAGTTCTTCGTAGGAAGTTCAGTGGTTATAATCCCTGCCTGCGTATAGCTGAGAACCGTTAGCAACAAGCAAAGACAATGGCTTCTGAATCATTAGAAAGGAAAACGAGAAATTACTCACTCAAGCTAAAGAAGAATAAGAACTACGTAGCAATGGTTGTTGGAGCAGAATTCTCAAGGTCAAAAAATGTAAATCAATCAAAACTTCTTTGTTCTTCTGAAATGGTTTCAAAACTTGAAAAAAAGCTAAAGACATTAGGAACTTTATACACAAAAAGAAACGGAAATACAATTGGCTGTTGTGCTGAAGTTAATGCTGGAAATGATATATTAAGAAAGAAACCATATCTAAATTTAGATGAAATAATATTTTCAACACCAATCAGACCGAGAACTCAACAAAAAATGAAAATGTGTAATAATTGCAAACAAACTTTTAGATAATGGCATATTCAGAAATTGAACAATCAACATTAGATTTAGACTTGTTTTTAAAGGACAAGAATAAACATATTCATATTGCAAGTGGTGGTGGAAAAATACCCAATAGATTGGCTAATTCGGATAATGTAATTGAGAAATTTAAATCATTAGTTATTAATCTTGAAGATAATTTTGAAATTGACATTAATCCAGAATTAACTCAAATTTTAAATTTAGAAGAAAATGGAATACAATCTTATCTAAATGATTTTGTAAAATACGCAAAACAAGGTTTTTATTCTTACGATAAAACAAAACTCGGAGATTTCGATGATATGACTTTTCATTTAGTTGCAAAACCAAGAAACGGAAGATTGAAATTAGTGAAAGATTTTGATATTTTATATTCCGAGAATATTTTGCCAGAATCATTCCAAACCTTTAAGCTGAATGAATATATAGAATAAATGCCAGTTGCTAACACCGTATAAAATTAATTGCTGGTTTTAGCTTATTTATGAAAATCCTCGCGGATTTTCTATTCTGTTTTTATTTGCTAAATTAGGAGCTTAAACCGCGCAGCAAACCATATACAAACACGTTGCCAACCATTTGAATGAATAACGAGGACAAAATAAAAATAATTGACAGAATTAAAAAGCATATCCATAAAGAAAACAATGGATATTGTGGTGTTGGATGGGCTTCTAAACAAATTCTTGGAGAAACCTTTAGTCCAACTAAATGGCAAATTAAAAGTATTGCATCCATTATTACTAAAGACGGAAAATATATTAAAGAAACTGCTGAACATAAGACTTATTACGATATTGATATATTAATTAACCCTAACTCTAATTGGTTTAGGAGAAATCCTTTAAAAACTGAATTGATTCGAGTTTTAGTAGCTATAATAATTGCAACTATTACATCAATTATTACAACGGAAATTAAACTAAAAAATGAACCACCAAAAACGACACAAGAGCAGGCAATAATAGATAACCAACAAGTTGAATCCAAAACTTTCCCCAAAGTGGAACAGGATAATTCATCACTTGAATAAAAATTTTTAAAATTTGTTTCATAATATTTGGTTTTAAAAATTAATAATCTGAATAAAAAACGGTTGGCAACACCGCATATAAAAAATGCTTATTTTAGTGCTTAATCAAACCGTTTTTTCTTGCCTGCAAGTTTAGACCAGTTAACAAGCAAGCTGTCCTAGGCTAGTTATAAAGCTAACCAAAATCCCCATGCCCTAATGTAGGAGTTGCAACTCTTAATCTCTCTTATTTTTAAAAGTCAGTATCTAGCTTTTAAGCCTTACTCCTATTTCCACTTAACCCATTATTTCCTTACTTCAACTGATCTTTTCCTGCACTCGCTGTTTTGGGTTTGTGGGCAGGACAGATTCGCTATACTATTGTCAAATATTTGTAAACCATTAAAAATAAAGACAATGAAAAATTCAAACCGAGAGTTAGTATTCTTAAGGGCATTTGCCGCTTGTGTAGTGGGCGCAATGCTGCTTCTATCTATGTTTGCCTTCAAAACTAACGCAAACAGACAATTTAGAACCCTTGATTTAGAGCGCATCAACATCATCGAAGCTGACGGAACAGTCAAGATGGTCATCACTAATGCGGCACACTTCCCGACCAAAGGCGATTCAATCAACAACACTGTTTATCACGAGCGCAAAAAACGCGCAGGTATGCTCTTCTTTACTGAAGACGGCAAAGAATGCGGCGGGCTGATCTATGATGGCACCAAAGACAATAACGGACACAACTCAGGGCTATCCTTGACCTATGACCAATATGATGGCGATCAAGTGATGCAACTACTCACCACTGACAGCAAAAAAGGCGATAGAAGAATCGTCTCTAGCATGCTGACTTTTAACGACCGCGCTGTCAACGAAACCCAAAACAGCAACAACCTGATAAACCAAGAGCTAGAAGCCATCAAAGACCCTGCAGAGCGCAGAAAAAAATACGACCAATATGTAGCACAAGGGCGCATAGGTGCTACACCAAGAATTATGCTCGGCAAAACCAGAAGCGAGAACAACGGCTTGTTCTTATTTGACGACAAAGGCAACTACAGAGCGCAATTTAGTATTGACAAAGACAATAACGTCAAACTAGTAGCCTATGACGAAAACGGAAATATTACCGGCTCGTGGCCTAACTAATATTGGCTAACATCTATATACCTATGCAAAAACCCTACTCAGCACAAGAATATCCTTTTGGATAAAGTTCTGAATAGGGTTTTGGTTTGACTTAAGCAGCAATACATAAAAACTAACCAACCCCAACTCGTTTATTTCACAGATATATCTTATTTTGCACCGATGAAAAGATTCTTCAAGTTTTTGGGTATTGACCGCTATTTTACTGTCTTTATTTTTCTGATGGTTTATTTGCTCGTAATCAACTCTAGAATACACACTGATCATAGGCTTCTAGAAGTGTTGCGCCCTGATGCACCTGTATTTAAGTTTCTGACCGTGTTGCTCATTATGACACTCATCAAACTTACCATAGGCTATATTCAGAAAAAAGAACCCCAACAATTACGCTCAGCCAAGACTTACCTCACCTATTTTGGCATTTCGTGGGTTGTATTTCTGATAGCCTTTAACCTATTGGGCTTAGGCATTGCTTTGCTCTTTGATACCGTCTCCAGAAACTTTAATTCGCAGACCTTACTGCGAAATATGATTTCCATAAGTATTGATTTTGCTTTGTTTGGCAGTATTTATCTCGCCTATCTATTCTTCAAACAAAACAACAGCTACCGCACGCAACTAGACAACTATAACAAAGCTTTATCCGCTAGTGCCATCCAGCAACTAAAGGCACAGCTCAACCCCCATTTTCTGTTTAATAACTTAAATACCTTAGACGAACTTATCGAAGAAGACCGCAGAAAAGCCAGTGCTTTTCTACAACAGTTCTCAGAGCTGTACCGCTATGCTTTGGTAACTTCTGAAAAGAAGTTGGTATCCCTGCAAGAAGAAATCCAATTTGCAAAAAACTACTTTGAGCTGATGCAGCACAAATACGAAGGCTATTACTTCCTCCAAATAGAAGATGAGCACAACTTGCCCGAGGTCTTTGTACCTCCTTTCTGCCTACAGGTGTTGGTCGAAAATGCCATACAGCACAACCTCGGACACAAAGACAATCCAGTTTATATTCGCATTGCTGCCAATGAAGGCATTACAGTGACCAATAACAGCATTGCCAAAAAACACCAAAAACAAACCGGTGGCAGAGCGCTGAAAAACCTATCTACACAGTTTACTTTGCTGTGCCAAACAGACATAAGCATAGAGAACAATACCAATTCTTTTAAAGTGACCTTACCTCTGATAAAAAGCAACAAAGATGTATAAAATACTACTTATCGAAGACGAAGCACCCGCAAGAAAAAAGCTAAAGAGATACCTCTCAGAAGTCTGTACGGCTTATGAGATTGTAGCCGAGCTAGAAAGTATCCAAGAGTTGCAAAGCTTCTTGAGCAATGCCCCTGAAATTGACCTTATTTTTTCAGATATAGAGCTCAGAGACGGAAATGTCTTTGAAGTCTATGACAAGCTGAGTCTAAACTGCCCGATTATCTTTGCCACCGCTTACCACGAATTTTTGATCAATGCCTTTGAGGCCAATGGCATCGAATACCTGCTCAAACCCTATTCGCTAGAACGCTTTGCTAAAGCCTGGAACAAATTCACCCGACTCAGTACAAACAAACCCAACAACAGCAACCAGCTGATGGCAAGCCTACAACAACTACTCAGCAACAACACCTTGGTTCAAGGGAATTATAAAGACCAATTCGCCATTAAGTCAGCCACAGAAACCTATTTCTTAAAAACAGATACTATTGTTTACTTCCAAGCCGATGAAGGCGTTATCTTCGCTTTTGATCACCACAACAAAAGACACACAATGCCCCAAACAAGTCTCAAAGAAATAGAGATTTCACTTGACCCTGAAAAGTTCTTTAGGATAAACCGCAGCCAGAGTATTCAGCGCAAATACATAGACAAAATCAAGCGCTATGACAAAAACAGCTTGTGTGTTTACCTGAACTCCGAGTGCATTACACTCAAAACAAGCCAAAACAAAACCAGCGATTTCAGTAGTTGGCTGGGAGTTTAGTCTCAGAAACCCATAACCTCATAACTCCATCACTTCATAACACGCTAAACATGCAACTCAAAAACAAAACAGTCTTAATCACAGGTGGCGCCTCTGGCATTGGCAAAATAATGAGCCGACTGATGCTAGAGCGTCAAGCCAAAGTAATCATTTGGGACATTGACCAACAAAGCATACAAGAAAGCATTGCGGAGTTCTCAAACCTTGGCGAAATTAGGGGTTATGTAGTTGATATCTCAGAACTGCAGCAAATTCAAGACACCGCTATAAAAGTAAAACAAGACTGCGCAGGCATAGATGTGCTGATCAACAACGCGGGTATAGTGGTTGGCGAGTACTTCCATAAGCACTCCACAACAGATATCATCAAGACCATGGAGGTCAATGCCACCGCTCCTATGCTGGTTACCGCAGCCTTCTTAGCCGATATGATGCAGCGAAATTCAGGACACATCTGCAACATCGCTTCTTCAGGAGGGCTAATTTCTAACCCTAAGATGGCGGTCTATGCCGCAAGCAAATGGTCACTCATCGGCTGGTCAGACAGCTTGCGCCTTGAGATGAGACAGCTGAACAAGAAGATAAACATAACCACCATTATGCCCTATTATATCAATACCGGAATGTTTGATGGCGTAAAGTCGAGAATCCCTATCTTAGAGCCCGAAGCCGCAGCCCTAACCATCCTAAAGGCAATCGAAAAAAACAAAAAGATGTTGACCCTACCGGGCTATATCTATAGGCTTACCAGATTTGGCCAAGCGGTGATGCCCCTCAGTCTATTTGATTGGTTTGCCGGCAGCGTCTTAGGCATTTATAAAACCATGGAACACTTTACAGGTAGAAAGAAATAACCTGTAGTATATAGTATTAGTTTTACACTTACAATTACAACAAGAACAATAACATCAAAATATTAAGCATAGCTATGAAAAATCTCTTATTCATTTTACTTCTATTTTCTATAATTCCTTGCAAAGAAACTTTGCAGTTATTGAACCATAACCTAGGGATTACAGCAAAACAAACAGAAAACACAGTCGGTAAATTCACTTTAGAAAACAACCTCCTAGAACTCCCCTTAAACTCAAAAGTCACAGTAAAACTTATTAAAACTGATGATTTAAATTTTGAAATTAGTGTATTAAAAATTGAACCTCTTAAGAAAAAACTTAAATCCCACGGAGGAATCTTGTTTAAAAAAACTGGAGAAGAGGAAACGTTAGAGATTTATTTTGGTGAGACGACCAACACTACTTTTATGTTTATTATGAAAAGTAGGTCTGCCTATTCATTAAATTTCAAAACTGAAATCCAATCAGAAGAAGGCGCTGTGTATAAGGAAATAATAAATATGGGAGTCCATAAAGGCACAGCATCTACTGAAGTCTGGGCACAAAAAACCTATAAAATTAGATTTAGTGAGTTTAAATTAAGAGAATAAGACTACAAGCAAATTGTTAACATAACTATGAAGGAAATTCATATAGAGTTTTTGAAAACAGTTTGGGTTTAATAGGTTTTTTCCAAGAGAAAAACGAGAGTGATTTTCATTTTAGTTCAGACGATGAACTCGACCAGTTTTTATCAAAAGTGAAGATTACAACTTAAATTTATGCACTATGCAGGCTGTCAGCACATTGCGAATAAATGCGATTGAGTCCACAAGTAAAATAATGAACCAAATCATACAAATTCAAAACAAAGGAGGAAGATTTGTATTTGTAAAAAACCGAGCGATAAATAGTCTCTAATAATCTGGTTAATTTACGACAAAAACTAAAAGTACACGACAAGGTTTGAAAAGTACACGACAAGGATTGAAATTTACACGACAAAAAAGAAATAATTACGATAGCTACACGAACTAACTACGAACTAACTACGATGTAACAACGATGTAACAACGACATTACAACGACTTAACTCCATCCTAACAATTTAGCAACTACAATTTAAGTAGTGTTTTAAGCTAATAATGAGGCTTGTTAAGCAGCCAAACGCATCACTCTATCACTTCATTAACTTATAACAGCCAAAAACAAAGCTATACCGCTGTAAGTGCACCACTAAGAGTGGCATCTTTCTATTCCTAATCCACAAGTTGTTAGCAATACTGCCCAGAAATAGCGACACAATCTTGTTAGGCTTACTATCCCCCTTAACTTTAAGGCACTTTTTTTTCAATGTACTTGTTTCGGCATCTACAAAACAGTTTTATAGCCTAGTACATATAGTTAGAAATCTATGTATTTATACTGTTTTTTAGGCTATTAGGGCATTTTAGCAATCCAATTACAAGTCTAAGTCTGCTTTTATCTATCGTATATAGATATTAATCCTGCAAAGTCAACGCCTGAGATACCCTCTAAAAAACTAGAAATAATGTATCTTGCGAGCAAAATTATAAAAAAAACTGAAATGCTAAAGTATATCAAAAAAGTACTAGAAAACATGCCTGAAGGATGGTTGAGCACCACCACCCATAGACTAGATATATATGACGAAGCACAGGCAAAAACCGAATTCTTAGAACACTTTGAAACCTTATTCAACCAAGACAACGCTGAAGCCACAGCCCTAGCAAAACTACCTACAGCCTATGACTATATCCGTTTAGGACACCCCTTGTCTTGCGTTTTAGAATGGACATTGGCAAAGCTGCAGCAACTACAGCCTGACCATGTAATCAGTTTTTCTTCTAAGACCATGCCTATATTGGCAATCTTGAGAAAGAATCTATTAGAACATAAAAAGACCCAAATACTTTATACAGACAAGCTACCTGATTATTTTGACGCAACACTGCTCAAAAGTGTCTATGGCTATACCTTTGAGCTCAAACAAATCAAAGCTTCACAGGATATTCCAAGCTTTGACGGAAGTACCCTATTAATCGCGGCACATGACACTATTGTCCCACAAAGACTCGACCCTAAAGTTGATTTTTATCTCAACCACTATGCACAGCTCGGGAGTATCTTACTGATAAATGGCACAGCCAATGACAGTTATATAGCCGAGGTACAACACGTCAGAAGAAGAGAATCTATTGCCATGACCCCAGCCAATTGTCAGCGTGCACTGCAGTCGCTCCTATCCCATTCAGCTATTGAAATACAAGAAACCGCAGTCAAGGCATACAAAGCCCTTGTGTTAGATACGATAAACAAGGTTGCAGGCACACCCACCAAAGCTCTAGTTGCCTCAAGTGGGCTGTCAATACAATACGCAATTATGATGGGACTCATCGATGATGCGCTAAAGAACCACCCAGGCAAAGACATCAAATTCATCGTTCCGCCCAATTGTTATGGAGGCACCAATGACCAAGCAAGGCGTGTAGCAGCTTGTATAGACAAGGTAGAAATCATTGACTTATTGGTGGATGGCAATAACGATATGGTGCAGAGTATAGAAAAGATTTTATCTGAAGTGGCTGCAGCCGATGCCATCCCTTATATCATCGCAGAAATACCGACTAATCCAAGAGTTGAAGTACCCAATCTCAATGCACTCAAAGAAACCCTAAGCAAAGTACGCCTTACGGCAAAGGGCACCACAGCAATTGACCCCGTGTTTATCTTAGACCAAACCTTTTGTCCGAATGTTCATTTCTTGGGCGAAGGAGAAATACTCTCAACGCTGCGCAGCATTTCATTTGCCAGTGGGTCAAAATTCCCAAGTGGTGGCAAATGCACTGCGGGATACTGTGTAGGCAATCAGCACACCGATGCTTTAATAGCTGCTATTGAGAAGCATTTACTGCTTTGCGACAACGAAGCCACAGCCTTGCAATATGCGCTACTGGCAGAACAAATGCCCTCTATGAACCAAAGAATCATAGATGCATATACCAATACGCGCACTTTTGTGAACTTTATACACCATGTTTTACCCGATGCTAAAATCAATTTTGTATCTGAAGAATTAGCTGCACAAGGCTTTATGCCCTCTGTGTTTTCGCTAGATCTACCTACTAAAGGAGCTACAGCTGAAGAAAAAGAAAACCATAAGCGCGCCTTAAACCACCAGCTCATCAAACGCATGATAACTGAAATACCCCACCAGAGCAAGTATTGCGTAAGCTACGGACAACTAAAGGGATGTTACTGGACCATTCCAGCCACCTCTACACAAGGCACGACCAAAGAGGGCGACAAAGATTATATTGCCCGCGTAGCGCTGTCTCCAGAGATTGATTTAGAGCGCCACAAGAAAGTCTTTTTAGACTTTGTCCAAAGCCTTGACTCCTAACTTTTCTTTTAATACCTCAACAGGCTAGCACAGCGCTATTTTTTTAGACAAACGCACAAAACAAAAATACTATGACACAATTCAAAAACAAAAAAGCTATCATCACCGGCGGTGGTAGAGGACTCGGCAAAGCCACTGCTATTGCCTTTGCAAAAGAGGGAATGGATATCGCTATCACCGGTAGAAATGAAACTGTACTCAAAGCAACAGTAGCCGAGTTAGAGAGCTATGGCATAAAAGCCTTCTACGCCGTATTTGACCTAAGCGATTATGCACAAGTGAAAACCAATATTAAAACCATCATTGACACTTTAGGCGGCGTAGACATATTAGTCAACAACGCTGGTATTGCTGCCTTTGGTACGCTTAACGATATGGAAGTGAGCTTATGGGAACAAATCATTCAAACCAATGTGATGGGAATGTATTATGTGACCAAAGAAGTCCTGCCCCACTTGATTACGCAAAACCAAGGCGAAATCATCAATGTTTCATCCACAGCGGGATTGAGCGGAAATGCGAGCACCTCTGCTTACTCCGCTTCTAAATTTGCAGTGATCGGTATGTCAGAGGCGTTAATGAAAGAAGTGCGCAAAAACAACATTAGAGTCTGTACGCTCACACCGAGTACTATCGCTTCTGACATGTCTATTGAACTCGGTATTGCAACCAAAGACTCTGAAGACAGCGTGCTACAACCCGAAGACTTTGCAGAACTCATCCTTGCGGGGCTTAAGCTCCCGAGAAGAGCTATGCTCAAAAGCGCTTCTTTATGGTCTACTAATCCATAAACTATATCAAGTTCTTGGTTTTAAACGCGGATACGCTTAGCTTTGTGACTGCTATATATACACTTAGCTACACCCACCACTTATTCTAACTTAAATTGTCTATGAAATTCACTCCTTCAAAGCTAAATACTTTTTTGATTTTCAAACTTCCGTCTGCATACCTGAGTGGCGTAAGGGTCAAGAGCATCACAGACAAGCAATGTCTAGTTTCCGTAAAACACCGATGGATCAATCAAAATCCGTTTAAGTCAATGTATTTTGCGGTACAAGCTATGGCGGCAGAGCTTTCAACAGGCGCATTGGTGATGGCACATATTCAAAAAAGCCAAACCAAAATATCGATGTTGGTGTTCTCTAATAAGAGTTCGTTTACTAAAAAAGCCACCGGACGCATTAACTTTAGTTGTGATGACGGCGATAAAATTGCACTAGCCATCCAAAAGGCAATCGAAACCAAAGAAGGCCAAACCTGTTGGATGAAAGCTATCGGAGTCAATCAAAATGGCGAGCAAGTCTCAGTGTTTGAGTTTGAATGGACCATTAAAGTAAGATAACTTAAGGCATTGAACAAGAACAATATGGAGCTACTCAATTATTTAGAAAACATAATCACCCCAGAGCGCAAACAACGCTTTTTAGAAGTTTTAAAAAACCGCTCAAAACACTTTACCATTGCCGTAGAAGATGTCTATCAGATGCACAATACCAGTGCGGTAATGCGCAGTTGTGAAGTCTTCGGTATTCAAGACTTACACATCATCGAGCAACGCTATGGTAAGACCATTGACAAACAAATTGCGATGGGCGCTCAGAAATGGGTTGACATCACTAGCCATCCTGACGCCAACAGTTGCATCGATACACTTAGAGACAAAGGCTATCAGATTATCGCCACCACCCCGCACATTGACTCGACTTATCTAGAAGATTTTGATATCTCAAAACCAAGCGCTATCTTCTTCGGCACAGAAAAAGAAGGCCTCTCAGATGAGGTGATGCAAAATGCAGACGGCTACCTCAAGATTCCGATGGTGGGTTTTACAGAAAGCCTCAACATATCAGTATCGGCAGCCATTATCATTCAAAACTTGATGCAGCGCTTGAGAAGGTCAACTATTCAATGGCAACTCACAGAAGCAGAAATACTGGACAAACGCCTGGATTGGACCCGAAAGACCATCAAAGACATCGAGAATATCGAGCGTAGATTCCACGAGCAATCCAACAACTAATAGCGCCAAAAGGCTGTTATTAACATCAAAATCTATATATTTGTAGCTTATCTTCATACTTCAGAAAAATGGACCAAAAAAGTCAAGAATTTTATAAAAGCCTCAAAGAGAAACTTACAACCTCTACCCAATGGCCTTCTGAATATTTATATAAATTTATTGTTCCGTCAGATGCAGAAAAAATCAAACGCATCGAGGATGTTTTTGACAATATGGGAGCAGTAATCAAAACCAACCAATCTAAAACAGCAAAATACACCAGTATATCGATCAACGTACAGATGAAAGACCCAGATGCCGTTATCGAAAAATACGTTCAGATGGCAGATATAGAAGGTGTTATCTCTCTTTAATATTTTATTTTTATGAAACTAGATCAATCAGAAGCCATGGATAATTTAGAATATAATTCGCTTAGAACAAAGCTAATTATACCTGAGTACGGAAGGCATCTACAGAAACTTATCGATATGGCACTTGCCACAGAAGATAGGGTTGAACGCAATAAACTCGCACAATACATCATCTCAATTATGGGAAGTATGAATCCGCACTTGCGCGATGTACCTGACTTTCAGCACAAGCTATGGGACCAACTCTTCTTGATGGCTAATTTTCAGCTAGACGTAGATTCTCCCTATCCTATTCCGTCGCGTGAGATGATGACTGCAAAACCCGATAGAATGCGCTATCCACAAAACTTTCCCAAATACCGTTTTTACGGAAACAACATCAAATATATGATTGATGTTGCCAACAAATGGGAAGATGGCGATATGAAATCAGCGCTGATCAAGGTGATTGCTAACCATATGAAGAAGTCATACCTGAGCTGGAACAAAGATTCTGTCAAAGACGAAGTGATCTTTGACCATCTCTATGAATTATCTGGACAGCGAATAAATATGAGAAGTTCTTCTGAGGAGCTTTCTAACTCTACTGATTTGCTCAGAACTAACAAAAAGAGTTCAAATAAATCACAACAGAACCCAGTTCAAAAAGTACAAAAGAAAATTACTAAACAGAAATAAAAATTAGACTACACTATGGCTGATTTTAAGATAGAAGGAGGAATTTCTCTCAAAGGTGAAGTGACACCTCAAGGCGCAAAAAACGAAGCTCTACAAATACTTTGTGCCGTCTTGCTAACCCCAGAATTAGTTACTATTCACAACATTCCAGACATTCTAGATGTAAATAAACTCATTTATTTGCTAAAATGCTTGGGCGTAAAGATTGAAAAACTAGCACCCAATAGTTATAGCTTTCAGGCTGACCAAATCAATGTAGATTATTTAGAATCTGAAGCTTTTAAAAAAGACGGAAGCTCTCTTCGCGGTTCTATTATGATTGTGGGTCCGCTTTTGTCGCGTTTCGGAAAAGGTTTTATACCCAAACCAGGTGGCGATAAAATAGGCCGAAGAAGATTAGATACACATTTTGAAGGTTTTATTAAACTTGGCGCTACTTTTAGATACAACAAAGAAGAAGCTTTTTATGGTGTAGAAGCCAAGAAGCTCAAAGGAGCCTATATGCTTTTAGATGAAGCATCGGTTACCGGAACGGCAAATATCGTGATGGCTGCCGTCTTTGCAGAAGGAACCACCACCATATATAACGCTGCCTGTGAGCCTTACTTGCAACAATTGTGCAAAATGCTCAACCGCATGGGCGCAAAAATAACTGGCATTGGCTCTAACCTACTCAGCATCGAAGGAGTGAAATACCTGTCTGGAACCGAGCACACCATGCTACCGGATATGATTGAAATTGGCTCTTGGATAGGCTTAGCAGCAATGACCAAAAGCGAAATCACCATCAAGAATGTGAGTTGGGATAACCTAGGTGTGATTCCGTATACCTTCAGAAAATTGGGTATCACCATCGAGAAAAGAGGTGACGATATCTATATCCCTAAACACGAAAACGGCTATGAAGTACAGAACTATATTGATGGTTCTATTTTGACCATTGCCGATGCACCCTGGCCTGGGTTTACGCCTGATTTGCTGAGCATCATCCTTGTTATCGCTACACAAGCTAGAGGTAGTGTGCTGATTCACCAAAAGATGTTTGAGAGCAGGTTGTTCTTTGTGGATAAACTCATCGATATGGGCGCAAAGATTATCTTAAGTGACCCGCACAGAGCTGTGGTAATCGGTCATGACTTTAAATCACAACTCAAAGCAACCAATATGACCTCTCCTGATATTAGAGCCGGAATTTCGTTGCTTATTGCAGCACTTTCTGCTACAGGAGTCAGCAGAATTCAAAACATCGAACAAATCGATAGAGGTTATGAGCGCATCGACGAAAGACTTCGTGCACTCGGAGCTAGAATTGAACGCGTAGACTAAAGATGTAATAAAAAACACTATATACCCAAAACCGTCTCAGGCATTTGTCTGAAGACGGTTTTTTTTATGCTGTACTTCAAGGGTTGCACGGCTCTTCTTTTTAGCGAATTGCCAGCCAAATGTTATTTAGAATAATTATAGATTAACTATATTTGCATAAAACATACCGCTATGATTTTTATAGAAAACGACGGAAATACAGATCCTAAACTCAACCTAGCCTTAGAGGAATACATACTCAGAAACTTCAGCAAAGACGTTGATTACTTGCTTTTTATATCAATGCTCCCTCGATTATCATCGGACGCAACCAGAATACATTAGAAGAAATCAACTATGGGTACATCACTGCAAACAACATTCATATCGTCAGACGAATTTCTGGCGGGGGCGCAGTCTATCACGATTTGGGCAATTTAAACTTTAGTTTTATCACCAATCACGATGTCACCATGCTCAACAACTTCAAGAAGTTTACGGCTCCGGTGGTCAAGGTGTTGAATGATTTAGGCCTTGATGCCGCGCTGAAAGGGCGCAACGATATTCAGGTAGAAGAAAAAAAGATATCAGGCACCGCACAATTCTCTACCGGAAAGCGAATGATTAGCCACGGTACTTTGCTTTTTGATACTGACCTCAACGAGGTGGTAAATGCACTCAACGTAAAGATGAGCAAGATTCAGTCAAAAGGACACAAATCTGTCAGAAGTAGGGTGGCCAATATATCAGAGTTCTTAGTCGAAACAATCAAAATTGAACAATTCAGACAACTGATTTTAGACGGGCTTCAGAAAGACAGCCAAGCCTTTGAAATCTATAGACTAAGCCCAAGTGAATGGGAAGCCGTACATCAACTCAAAGCAGCGAAATACGATACGTGGGAATGGAATTTTGGGCAATCACCTAAGTTTAATATCCAGCGCAGCAAGCGTTTTGCAGTAGGTGAAATCGATCTGCGAATCTTTGTAGAAAGAGGTGGTGTTATAACAGATTTCAAAATATACGGCGATTTCTTTGGCAAAGAACCTGTGAAGGATATTGAAAAGTTGTTGATTGGCAAACGCTATGACAAAGCCATTATAACAGAAGAGTTAAAAGATATCACACTGCTCGATTACTTTGGCGCTATAGACAAACAAGATTTTATCGAGCTTATCTATGGTGAAGATGTAAATGAGGAAAAGGTTGTGTCTTAATTCTATATATTCCACAAAAAAACCTTTGTCGGTACCTTCAATAAAAGGCGTGGACAAAGGTTTTTAGTTTGTGTATGGACAAGAATGGGTTTCTTGACTATACGCTATAGTTTTCTTCTTTTGAGTTCAGTATTGATGAGGTTGAGCTCGCGACTGGTCTGACCCGCCACTGAGGTGTTCTCTTCTGCTCTTCTAATCAAGTAGGGCATAACATCCTTAACAGGACCAAACGGAAGGTATTTACTCACGTTATAGCCTTTATTGCCTAAATTAAAACTGATGTTGTCACTCATGCCGTAGAGTTGTCCAAACCACACCCTTTTGTCGTTATGTGACAATCCTTTTTCTTGTAGTAATCGCATCAGTCTGCTTGAGCTGTCTTCATTATGCGTACCGGCATACACCGCCATAGTATCGATATGATCAACCATATACTCTACTGCCGCATCATAGTTGATATCTGTAGCGCCTTTTGACTCACAAATAGGGTTTTTATAGCCTTTTTCTTTGGCTCTCTCGGCTTCGACCTCCATATATGCACCGCGCACGAGTTTCATTCCAACGTGAAAACCATCGGCAAGTGCTCTTTGGTGAATGTCTTTTAGGTATTCTAATCTATCCCAACGATACATCTGAAGTGTGCCGAAGACAATTGCTTTTTGTTTGTTGTATTTTTGCATCATCTGCTCGACCAAATCATCCACAGCGTCTTGCATCCACGAATGTTCAGCATCGATTAGAATAATAATATTATGCTCAAATGAAGTGCTGCATACCAAATCATAGCGCGCTACGATGCGTTGCCATTCTTGGGTTTCTTTTTCGTTTAATTCAGCTCCTTCAGATACTTTTTGATAGAGCGCAAACCTTCCGAAACCCGTTGGTTTAAAAACCACAATCGGGATGCCTGGGTTTTTCTTGGCATAGTCAATAGTTTTGAGTGTAACTCTGACGGCATTGTCAAAATGAGCCTCTTCTTCTTTGCCCTCAACTGAATAATCTAAAACCGACGAAACGCCTTTAGAATACATTTTATCCACAATGGGGATACATTCAGCTTCGGTTTCTCCTCCACAAAAATGATCAAACACTGTACTTCTAATCAGTCCTTTTACAGGTAATTTGAAATTCAGAGCAAAATAAGTGAGTTTAGTCCCGATTTTTACCATCGTAGGTGAGGCAATCATCTCAAACAAAAACTTTGCTCTCTTGAGTTCTTTGTTGCTTTTGAGTGCAAAAGCGACTTGCGTATTATTAAAAAAACCTTCCATTGAGTTTTCTGAAAAATTGTTAGGCAAATATAAAGAGTATCAAACAATTTATACTACTAAAAATAGGCTTTCTTTGGATTTCTGTCCAAATAAAATATCTTTGTAAATTCTTGTATAAAAATTATGAAAAAACTTAAATCACGTTGGGGAATTACCTCTAACTATCAACTCACAATTATTTTTATCGTATTTGCCATAACAGGCTCTACATCAGCATATTTATCAAAACCTCTTGCCCATTGGATGCATATCACACCAGAAACCCTTTCGTGGCTGTACTGGCCTGTAAGTCTAATCCTTATTTTCCCTATCTATCAAGTCTTACTTGTGATGTTTGGATGGCTTTTCGGGCAATTTACCTTTTTCTGGTGGTTTGAGAAAAAAATGCTCAGGAGCCTAGGTCTTGGATTTCTATTTGAAAAATCAGATAAAGTAGGTGGCAAGTAGTCTAAACAATAATATAATCTATTCAAGTTGATGAAAAAAATACTCAAAGTATTTCCTATACTAGCACTTCTAATCGCATCTATCACCTACGGATTAAGCCTACTTATTGATTTCTCTCCAGAGGTGCTTTTTTATGCCAGAGTATTAGGTGTCATAGCCATTATTGTCTACGCTATCCCAAAGAAGGACCTTACTACTTGGATACTCACCAGTATTCTTATCGGAGTTTTCTTAGGGTACGATTTTCCGGATATTGCTATTTCATTAAAACCGCTGAGCCAAGGATTCATCAAACTAGTCAAAACCATTGTAGGACCAATCTTATTTGCTACTTTGGTGTACGGTATTGCAGGGCATTCTGACCTCAAACAAGTAGGTAGAATGGCCTGGAAGAGCATGTTATATTTTTATACAGCGACTACTTTAGCACTTTTTATCGGACTTGCTGCCATCAATATTACTAAAGCAGGTGTAGGTATTGATATGAGCAATATTCCTCACGAGGAGCTTCCGAACACCACCATAGTTAGCACTGACGCACCTATCTTAGAAATTCTCCCTGAGAATATGCATTGGTTTTTTAAAACCATGGCTTTCTTTAGAGATATTTTTCCGGAAAATATCATCAAATCAATCTATGACAATCAAGTGCTTCAAATCGTGGTATTCTCCGTAATCTTCGGAATCGGATTGGCTATGGTAGAGGAAAAAAAGCGCAAACCACTCGTAGATTTCACCGAGAGCTTGTCTGAAGCCATGTTTAAGTTTACCAACATAATTATGCACTTTGCCCCTTTTGGGGTTGGTGCCGCTATGGCGTATACCGTTGGGCATATGGGAATTGATATTCTCAAATATCTTTTCATGTTATTGCTAACGCTCTATCTAGCGCTATTTGCCTTTATTCTCTTGGTATTACTGCCCATTGCTCTGTACTGGAAGGTACCTATAAAACGCTTTCTTCACGCCATCAAAGAACCCGTCTCCATTGCTTTTGCAACGACCAGCTCAGATGCTGCACTGCCAAAGGTGATGAGCAATATGGAAGATTTTGGCGTACCTCGAAAGGTGGTTTCGTTTGTAGTGCCCACAGGATATAGCTTTAACCTAGACGGAACCACTCTTTATTTGTCTTTAGCGGCAATATTTGTGGCGCAAGCAGCAGGTATGCACCTCAGTTTTGGAGAACAACTACTCATCTGTCTAACCTTAATGGTCACCAGCAAAGGTGTGGCAGCTATACCTAGAGCCTCACTTATTATCTTAATTGCAACCGCTGACCAATTTGGCTTGCCAACGGTTATTATCGCGGCAATCTTAGGTATTGACGAATTGATGGATATGGGACGTACCTCTGTAAACGTCATCGGAAACTGCTTGGCATCTGTCGTGATTGCAAAGTGGGAAGGTGAATTTGACCAAGAAAAAGCACTCGGAATCAAGCCTATCAAAGTTGACGAAGACTAATTAGAAGAAAAAGATTATGCCTAAAATAGTTCCTTTTAGAGCCACCTTACCCACCAAAGACAAAGTGGCACTAGTGACCTGTAGATCATACGAAACCTATACAGTTGCCGAGCTAGCTTCGCAATTGGACTTTAATCCGTATTCGTTTTTGCATGTGGTCAATCCGTTTTATGTAAACCAACAGAAAATGGATGAACATACTAGATTTCATCAAGTAAACTCTAAATACAATCAATTCAAAACTGAGAGAACCCTTCATAAAGATACTACTGAAGGCCTGTATTTGCTTAAGATTATTTCTAAAAAAGAGACTTTTATCGGCATTATTGGCGGACTAGAAGTAGCAGATTATTTGCAAAACAAGATTAAAAAACACGAAGATACCTTTGAGTACAGAGTTGATTTATTCAAAGATTATATGAAGTATGCCGGTTTTTATACAGAACCCATACTCATCACCTATCCCGATTCAGAGGAACTCAACCAGTGGATCAAAAAACAAACACAGAAGCCCGCTCATTTTGAATTTGCTACCAACAAAAAGGAAATTCACAATTTATGGAAAATCAAAAATCCTGAAGACATCGCCTTTGTTCAACAAGTTTTTGCTCAGATGGATTGCCTTTACATCGCTGATGGTCACCACAGGACTGCTTCTGCCACCAAGCTACACCAAGAAACAGGCAACTCTCCTTATTTTATGAGCTATCTCATAGCTGAGAGCAACTTAAAGATAAACGAGTATAACAGAGTCATCAAAGACCTAAATGGGCACTCTAAAAAACAATTTTTAAAACTGCTCGGAGCCCATTTTATCATCGAAAATAAAAACCAAACCATTTATACGCCTGAAGAAAAATTCAATTTTGGCATGTATTTAGACGGTGATTTTTATAGGCTACAACTCAAAGACAACAAGGTAGATAAATCAGATATACTGCAGAGTTTAGACACTCAGATTCTCTATGATTTTGTACTCAACCCACTACTCGACATAGGTGATTTGCGCACTGACCAGCGCATCGAATACTTATCGGGACAGCAATCAGTTATTGAGCTTAAAAACAAGGTGGACAACCAAGACTTTGAAGTGGCATTTTTGATGTATAAAACTTCAATTTCTGAAATCAAAACCATCGCTGATAAGGGGCTTATCATGCCGCCCAAAAGCACTTATATTGAGCCTAAATTCAGAGTAGGATTAACCATTTTTGAAGTGGACTTATAGTTTAATTACCAATAACTAATTACTTAACAATCAAACTCCTCAGTTATGAGAAAAATAGTTTACGCACTGCTTTTTTTATGTACTGCTCTTGGTTTTTCTCAACAGTACCCAAAAGTAGATTTCACTCACGCGGTTGCCTCTTTAACACTCAATCCGGTAAAGCAAAACATCTCGGGCGAAGTGAGCTATGATTTTCAGGTCAACCAACTTTTAGACACCATCAGGATTGATGCCAAAAAGATGCAGTTTAGCCAGGTTAAAATCAATGGCAAAGAGATAAATTATACAACCACTGACAAAGAGCTATTACTTTTTGAAGGCTTTTCAGAAGGTGACAACAGCCTTAGTTTTCAGTACGAAGCCTTCCCTATTCAAGCCTTGTATTTTATTGAGCGAAACCACTTTGAAGACCTGCAGATTTGGACGCAAGGACAAGGCAAATACACCAGCCATTGGTTTCCGAGTTTTGACGATGTCAACGAAAAAGTCATTTTTAGCCTCAGCATTGCTTTTCACAAAGATTATACAGTGTTGTCCAACGGAAATCTAATCCAGAAAACAGCTCAGGGAGAGCAAAACCTATGGAGATATAAGATGTTTGAGCCGATGAGCAGTTATCTACTGATGTTGGCTATCGGTAGGTTTGAGAAAGAGAGTTTCACCGCAGCATCAGGTATCCCAAATGATTTGTGGTATCCTATTGCCGATAAAGACAAAGCAGAGGCGACTTATAGATACAGCAAAGAAATTTTTGATTATTTAGAAAACGAAATTGGCGTTGCTTATCCCTGGAAGGTATACAGACAAATTCCCGTTTGGGATTTTATGTATGGGGGAATGGAAAACACCACCGCAACGATTTTCTCTCAAAGCTTTGTGGTCGATTCCGTTGGGTTTAACGACAGAAATTACGTCAATGTAAACGCACACGAACTTGCACATCAATGGTTTGGCGATTTGATCACAGCAAAAGAAGGCAAACACCATTGGCTTCAGGAGGGTTTTGCCACTTACTATGCGCTACTTGCAGAGCGAGAGGTTTTTGGCGATGATTATTTTTATTGGAAACTCTACGAAAACGCTCAAAAGATTGAACAAGCCGCAGCTTCTGAGGCTCATCCGATATTGAATGCAAAAGCAAGCACGCTATCTTTTTATCAAAAAGGAGCTTGGGCATTGCACGCTATGCGTGAGCGTATGGGTACAGATAATTTCCGTTTGGCGGTTAAGAATTACCTCAATAAATATGCTTTTGAAAGCGTAGTGACTGAAGATTTATTCAGAGAAATCAGAGCTGTTTCTGATTTTGACTGTGAGAAGTTTAGTGAGAATTGGTTAGAAACAACAGCCTTCCAGAAAGAAGAGGTCTACCAACTCTTAAAGAAAAACAGCTTTATAAAAGACTATATCGCACTTCAAGAAAAGCCGTTAGACATTGTCAAAGACAAAAAGAAAATAATCAAAATATTAAAAAGTAAGGCTTACCATCCTATCAAAGAATTGGTGGTGTATCAACAAGCCGCACTTGTCTTTGAGCAGCGCAAGTTTGTGTTAGAAGCAGCACTCCAGACCAATCAAGTAAAAGTGAGGCAAGCTGTAGCGGCAACTTTGCACGACATTCCTGAAAGCTTTAGAGTCACCTACGAAAGCCTGCTTGACGATCCGTCTTATCTCACCAGAGAAATGGCACTTTTCAACCTATGGAATAGCTTTCCGGCACATCGAGAGCGCTATGTGAAGTTGTCTGAAAACTGGATCGGTTTTGAAGGGAATAACCTAGAGGTTTTACATCACACACTTTCATTCATTACTACCCAATCACAAGGGCAGCAAATCAAAGACTATATCGCTTTGCTCAATCTCTCTGGAACAAACTACGATGCCATCACTAGGCAAAATGCCATAGAGAACCTGATGCGACTAGGCATCAACTCAGATGAGATTTTCAAGAGTTTAGCTTATGGCACTTCGCACCACAGCTGGAAGTTTGCCCAATACTGCAAAGAGCAAATTCAGAAACTCATCGAGGATCCTGCACATAAAAAAGTGCTTGAAGAAGAAGTTTTGCCAGAGCTCCCCCTCAAGCAAAAAACAATTTTAGAGCGAATGCTGAAAAGCTAATCTGTTTCTTAGAAATTTCTGTATTTCTTGGTTTCTTCAAAGAGGTATTCCATTATTTTGGTGTCTTCTTCAGAAAGTTCGATATGTCTACGACTCATCACTACTTTAGCGACTTCTAGTGCTTTTTTAGGCAAATAGGTCATAAAACCAGACGCACCACCCCAAGCAAAACTAGGCACAAAGTTTCTCGGAAAGCCACTGCCAAAGATATTGGCTGAAACCCCCACTACTGTACCGGTATTAAACATAGTATTGATGCCACACTTGCTGTGATCGCCCATCATCAGTCCACAAAACTGAAGCCCGGTCTTCTCAAAACGCTCAGATTCATAGCTCCACAGCTTCACTTCTTCGTAGTTGTTCTTAAGGTTTGAATTGTTAGAATCAGCACCTATATTACACCATTCGCCCAATACCGCATTGCCTAAAAAACCGTCGTGACCTTTGTTAGAATAGCCCATCAACACAGAGTTATTGACCTCACCTCCTACCCTACAATGCGGACCAACAGTGGTGGCACCATAGATTTTAGTAGCTAGTTTGACTTGTGCTTCTTCGCCTAAAGCAAACGGACCTCTGATGACTGAACCCTCCATAATCTCCGCATTCTTGCCGATATAAATAGGTCCTGTTGCCGCGTTGAGCGTCACGAATTCCATTTTTGCACCTTCTTCAATAAAAATATGCTCCGGAGCAATCACATTGACAGAACTCGGAATGGGTTCAGAATCTCTGCCCGCAGTAAGTAACGCAAAATCAGCTCTAATGGCTTGGTCATTTTTAGCAAAAATATCCCAGGTATTCTCAAGTGTCAGCAATTCGCCTTCAAAATCGATGAGTTCGTAGGTATCAAAATCAATTTCTTCTTGGGTATCGGCTGCATAAAAGGCAATGATATCCTCTGCTTTGAGTATGGCTTGATTTTCTTTTAGATTTTTGACCAACTCTGTCAATTCTTCTGTGGGCATAAAACTAGCATTGATAAGTATGTTTTGCTCAGTCTCTACCATCGGGTATTTATCTGACAGATAATCTTCTGTAATAGTGGTCGTTGTACTTCCTAAATAAGTTTCCCACTTCTCTCTGATTGTGAGTATTCCGATGCGAATGTCTGCCACAGGGCGTGTATAGGTAAACGGAAGTAAAGCCTTTCTTCGCGGTCCGTCAAATAAAATATAGTTCATTTTCAATACAATTTATGAAAACAAATATACTGCTTTAATTTTTAAATGAACTTTGATTTTTGTTTCAGAAATTGACTATAAAGCAAATTTTTGTGCAGATAAAAAAATAGCTCAAGAGTTGATTTCTTTATTCTCAAGGGATAGAATTCGCAAATAAATAACTAACTTCGTAGATTAAATTATTTATTACAATAGACTAAAAGCTTTATAAAATCATGCAAATTAAATCATCTGAACTCATACTTAACCCTGACGGAAGTCTGTATCACATCAACTTAAAACCTGAGAATCTTGCGCACGACGTAATTTTTGTGGGCGATCAAAACAGGGTTGAAAAAATCACTCAGTTTTTTGACGAAATAGAATTCTCTACTCAGAAAAGAGAGTTTAAAACCCAAACCGGAACCTATAAAGGCAAACGCATTACGGTTATGTCTACAGGAATTGGCCCAGACAATATCGATATTGTAGTCAACGAATTAGACGCTTTGGTCAATATCGATTTACAGACCAAACAACCCAAGGCAAACTTAACCCAACTCAACATTATCAGAATCGGGACTTCAGGTTCGCTTCAAGCCGACATTCCTGTAGATAGCTTTGTGGCGAGCGAATACGGTCTTGGCTTAGACAATATGATGCGTTCGTATGTGATTGATGACATTACTGAGAAAGACATCGAAGACGCCTTTATAGCACATACCCACTGGGACCTTAGAAAAGGAAGACCCTATGTGGTCAAAGGAAGTGAAACGCTTTTGAATCGTTTTCACAGCGACAAGACCTTTAAAGGATTTACCGGAACAGCTGGTGGTTTTTATGGTCCTCAAGGAAGGATCTTGCGCCTTGACATTCAAGACAGAGAGCTCAACCACAAAATGGACAACTTTGAGTTTAACGGCATCAAAATGACCAACCTTGAGATGGAAACAGCAGCTATCTACGGATTGGCAAAACTTTTAGGCCATCACGCCTTAGCGCTCAATGCAATCATAGCCAATAGAGCCAACGGGACTTTTAGTAATGACCCGTACAAACCCGTTGATGCGTTGATTCAATATACCTTAGAAAGATTAGCCAAATAAGACTTAATTAGCATATAATTTAGCCGTAGGGATGAGTCAAAAACTCATCCCTAGTTGTTTTAAAATAATCACAATTTCAATGCTTGTGTCCTGAATATAATTAGGTAGCCTAATTATTCATATATTTGCACAAAAATTAAAACAAAATGACAGAAAGTGGAAAAATAGAACTGATGTGTCCGGCGGGTGATTTCACCTCGCTGCAAGCTGCTTTAGACAACGGAGCAGACTCAGTTTATTTTGGAGTAGAACAACTCAATATGAGAGCCCGAGCAACCATCAACTTTACGCTTGATGACTTAGAGGAAATTGCTCGAAGATGTAACGAAAAAAACGTAAGAACTTATCTCACGCTGAATACCATCATTTATGATCACGATTTATCCATCATAAAAACCCTACTTGATAGAGCGAAAGAAGCCAAACTGACGGCGGTTATCGCAATGGATCAAGCGGTGATTTCGTATGCGAGACAAATTGGCATGGAGGTACATATCTCTACCCAAATCAACGTGACCAATATCGAGACCGTTAAGTTTTATGCGCTGTTTGCCGATACTATGGTGATGAGTCGCGAGCTGAGCATCAGCCAGATCAAAAAAATATGTCAACAAATTGAGAAAGAACAAGTCAAAGGACCTTCAGGAAAATTAGTTGAAGTAGAGATATTTGGTCACGGTGCGCTGTGTATGGCTGTTTCAGGCAAGTGTTATTTGAGTTTACATTCAAGCAACTCTTCTGCCAACAGAGGGGCGTGCAAACAGAATTGTAGAAAAAAATATACCGTTATTGATCAAGAAACAGGTTTTGAAATCGAGCTGGACAATGAATACATGATGTCTCCTAAAGATTTATGTACTATTGATTTCTTAGACCAAGTAGTCGATACAGGCGTAAAAGTCTTGAAAATTGAAGGTAGAGGAAGAGCACCAGAATATGTGGCAATGGTTACTAAGTGTTACCGCGAGGCTATTGATGCTATCGCAGACGGAACTTATTCTAAAGAAAAAGTAAGCGAGTGGATGGCGCGTTTAGAAACGGTTTATAACCGCGGCTTCTGGGGCGGATATTACCTTGGTCAAGAACTGGGCGAATGGTCTGGTGATCCAGGATCTAGCGCTACACAGAAAAAAGTGTATATCGGAAAAGGAAGACATTTCTATCCTAAAAACAATATAGCCGAATTCTTAATCGAAGCCTTTGACCTTACTGTAGGCGATAAAGTACTGATTCAAGGACCTACGACAGGCTCTCAGGAAATGATTATTGAGGATATGCGCGTCGATCAGAAAGAAGATGCCACTAAGGCAACCAAGTCTGATGTAGTTACTTTCAAAACCGAATTCAGAATTCGCGCTTCTGACAAATTATATAAAGTAGTTCCGGCATAATGGTTATAGTTACCCTACAGAGAGATAAATGTATCGGTTGTAATTACTGTGTCGAATTTGCACCTGACTATTTCAGAATGTCAAAAAAAGACGGCAAATCAGTATTGCTAAAATCAGTTGAGCGAAAGGGATTTCATACCATAAAAACCAATATGCCCGAAGCTTTTGAACTCTGCGACAAAGCTGCCAAAGCTTGTCCTGTACGGATAATTGCAGTCAAGGAAGTATAAAAATAAATAAAGAGCCGGCTTTTCAGTCGGCTTTTTTTATGTCTCTATCGGATGAATATTTTTATTCGAAGCGAATGGCCTTCACAGGAGAAATCTTAGTAATGATGTATGACGGAATCAATAGCACGGCCAAACACACCACTACTGTACCCACATTCAGCAGTACTACATAACTCCAATCTAAGTAAATAGGCACTTCATTCACATAATAACTCTGTGGATCTAGCTTGATGAGTTTAAAATACTTTTGGACTAAGAGCAAACTAATTCCGAGAATATTACCCCAAAATAGTCCTCTAGTAATAAGATAAAGCGCATTGTACAAAAATATTTTTCTGATTTGCCAATTGTTGGCACCCATTGCTTTGAGAATGCCAATCATCTGAGTTCGCTCTAAAATCAAAACCAAAAGTGCTACGGCTATATTGATAATCCCCACCAGCAGCATTAAGAAAATTATCAGATAAATATTTGAATCAGTAATTTTTAGCCATTCAAAAATATTGCTGTATTTGCTGATGATAGTTTGCGAATCTAAAGTTGATGGCGTTTGCTGGTGCACCGCTGCTCCTACTTGGCTGATTTTATTAAAATCATCTATAAATACCTCAAAGTTGCCTACCTGATCTGCTGTCCATCTGTTCATGCGCTGGATATGGCGGATGTCTCCGAAAACCAAATTAGAATCAAACTCCTGGAATCCCGAGTTATAAATGCCGACAATCTCAAATTGACGCAAGTTGGGCCTTTCTGTAGGGTCTTCTTTTAGAAAATGTGTGGTGAATTTATCGCCTACTGTGAATTCTAATCTCTTGGCCAGAAATTCCGAAATGAGTACCTCAGCATTTTCTCTTTCGCCTGTTAGATTCGGAATTCTTCCGGCAACTAGATATTCCTGTAGATTTTCAAAGCGATAATCTGTGCCAACGCCTTTGAGGATAATTCCCTCAAAAGTAGTTTCAGTCCTGATGACTCCAGCTTTAGTAGCCACAGCCTGAATATGACTGACTCCAGGTACTGCGGTGATATCTGCATAAAAGTTTTGGTTGTTCTCAATGGGCACAAGACTGACCTCTGACTGATTATTGTCATAATTTGAGATGACAATATGCCCGTTAAAAGCGGCTATTTTCTCACGGATTTTCTCCTGAAGTCCTATTCCGGTTGCCACCGAAACAAGCATCATGATGATTCCTAAAGCAATGGCGATGACTGCAATAGAAAATATCGGACTCGACACCCTTGCTTTTTCATGCTTGTCTAGCGTGAGTCTTTTGGCTATAAAATAGGATAAATCCACTGCTTAATTAGTTGTGTTTAAAGAATATAGAAGAACTTTAAAAAAGAATTACTTTTTCATTTTCTTATAGAAGTAGCTGTTTAGCCACCACATAAAAGTTGCGAAAACGAATATGCCGAAAACACTAAATATCAATAATTTTACTAATGTAGTAAGACTAAAGAAAGCAACGGCAAAAGGCACACCTTTAAAAGTATCCATCGATGCCATTAGCACAGTTAGAAAGACTCCGTATTTCAGCCCTTGATTTAGGGCATAACGGAGTCTTCCTTTTTCTTTTATGTCTTCCCAACGTTTGACAAACTGATGGTCGTTCATAATTATATTTGAGTATTAAGCTTATTTTTGTGTGTTTTCTTCTCTTTGTTCCTGAATTTTCTTAGCTGCTTTATTGAGTTGCGAAAGTTTTTCTTTCCAGCTGATGAGTTCTAGCTTTTGTCTTTCGATGTTCTTGTTGACCTCGATAATAAACGGATTATTATCTGTCGCGCCAGTAATGAATAGTACGTTATTCTCTAACTGCAAGATTTCGTTCTGAACCTCATCAATCTTTCTAGTCAAGAATACGCGTTCAGAGTTTAATTTCTTTGCATCGTCTGCATCGACTAAATTAGACAAGTGGTTGTTATACCTGATAGCATCAGTCTCTTTTTTGCTCAGGCTTAGTTTTGAAAATAAAACGTCGAGAATTTTATTGTATTTAATCTCGATATGTCTTTGAGAATAGCCTACTCTACCGAAGCTTTTCCAGGTATCTATATGAGATTTGATAAGATCTAAATCTGCTTTATGAGCGCCAGAAAGTTCAATGGCTTTCATGGTTTCTAAATACTCTTTCTTCTTCTGGAAGGCCTCTGTTTCTCCCACATTCTCTTCGCCTCGTTTTTTATGCAAACGATCAAAAAAGAAATTACAAGCTTCTTTAAATTCTTTCCAGATGCTGTCAGAAACCTTTCTAGGCACGTGGCCTATGCTCTTCCACTCTTCTTGAATTTGCTTCATCACAGCCGTGGTCTTTGCAAAATCTTCACTGTCTTTTAGCTCTTTTGCTCTATCTAAGAGCGCTTGCTTTTTGTTTAAGTTTTCTTGTTGTTCGGCTTTTATATTTCTATAAAAGGCATTTTTATTGACATTAAATGTTTTGGTTGCTTCTTTAAACACTCCCCAAAGTTCATCTCTTTTTTCTGTCGGTATTTTGCCAATAGCAAAAAACTCTTCTCTTAAAGCTTCTATTTTCTGAATCTGCTTTTGCCACTCGGCGTGGGTTTCGACTTTGTTTTTAGCTACATCGGCAATCTTTGCGATTACTTCTTGTTTCTTGGCGTAGTTTTCTTGCTCTTTACCTCTCTGTTGCTGAAAGAACACTTCTCTTCTGTCGTGAATCTGTTTAGTAATTGCGCTAAACTCATTCCAGATTTCTTCTCTATGTTCTCTAGACACAGGGCCTAGCTCCTCTTTCCAGAGTTTATGCAAGAGTTGTAATTCACGGAAAACTCTGTTTAGATCTGTATCGTCTAACAATTCTTTGGCGCGTGCAATTACTTTTTGTTTTTGCTCTAAGTTGTGTTTGAAGTCTACATCACGGGCTTCTCTATCTAAATGCAGGTAGTCATAAAAGTTCTCTACGTGAAAATGATAGTTGTTCCAGACGTGGTTGTATTTGTCTTTTGGGATGGGTCCAGCCAGTCTCCATCGTTCTCTGATTTCGTTAAATTGTTTGAACAGATCAGGAATATTGGTTTCTGGATTGATGATGTTTTTAAGCTCCTCTATAATCTCTAATCGATTGCTAAGGTTAGTGGTGAGTTTGCCTTCTAGGGCCTTATAATAACTATTTCTTTTGTCTTTGTATTGGTTGAGCAATCCGTCAAACTTTTGTTTTAGCGGAAGGTGATAATCAAAATCAGTAGTGTCTCCATCGTGCGCAGCAGCATATTCTTCTTTCTTTTCTTCGATGAATTCATTAAATTTAGAGGTAAACTCTTTTCTTATTTCTTCTAAATGATTTTTAACCGATGACACTTTGGCGTTTGTCAAGAGTTTTTCAAATTCATCTACCAGTGCTTGCATGGATAAAGTCTCATAGTCCAGCATCGGAACTTCTTGATTGACAGTGGGTGTTTGATCTTCTGAGTCCTCAGATTCTTCAGCGTTAGAGCTATCAATGTCGTCAATTGCCTTTTGGTTTTCGCTAGCAACAGCAAGCTTTTCTGGGCTAACTTCTTCTGGCTGAATCTCTTCTGGCTGAACTTCCTCAGCTTGAATCTCTTCAGATTTTATCTCGGCAGTTGTGTTTTCTGTTTGTTCTGATGTAATTTCTGGTGTATTTTTACTTTCTTGGTCTCCATCTGCATTGTGCAGGTTATCATTCTTTTGCTCTAACATCTGTATAATGTTTATAAATTTATAAATAAGGCACTAAAATACTAAAGACACGGCAAATAGCAAAACTTTAAACCATAAAAGGTTTTTTTATTGTCATAAAACCTATGGATATAGTCTTTATAGTTTAAAACATTTTGTCCTATAAGCTTTTTTTGAAGGCAGCTATTCAACTTAAATGATTATATTTGCACCTCTTAAAAATTATAAATTTATAGTTGTTATGATTCATAAAAACATCAAGCTTGCGCTGACCGCTGTATTAGTTATCACTGCTGTATGGCAATTCACTGAAAGCAATATAGGCAACGGAATTTTCTTAATCTTGCTGGCTCTTTTAGTGATTTTATTTTATTTCAAAAACGAAATCATCTTGTTGGCATTTCTAAAACTCAGAAAACAAGATTTTCCAGGCGCGCAGAAGTTACTTTCTAAGATAAAAAATCCTGAAGCAGCACTGATCAAAAAACAACAGGGCTACTACTATTACCTCAGTGGTTTAATGGTGGTTCAGACCAACCTAAACCAAGCTGAAAAGCACTTTAAAAAAGCGATTGCCTTAGGACTAAATATGAGTACTGACCTCGCACTTGCAAAACTGAATTTAGCCGGGATTGCGATGACTAGAAGAAGAAAGCAAGAAGCTACGCTACTGCTCAACGAAGCAAAAAAATTAGACAAACAAAATATGCTAAAAGAGCAAATCACTCAAATGAAAGAACAAATGAAGAGGATCTAAAAATCTCTTTTTAGCCAAATGTTATGCCACCAAAAAAGCCTTGCAATTCTAGAATTGTAAGGCTTTTTTTATGCTTTATACTCTATTGTATTAATTATTAACCTAGACTTGGCTACACTTTCTTGTAGACTTTCCATTATATATCATACATCAAGTTTCTTTCATTATCAAGATTTTCAGCTTATTAGGTTTGAATTCTGAGCCTTTACTGTTGAGCCTTTTTGATAAATTGATTCTTTAAACCTATACAAATCATCTCACTGCAATACCAATCAAAAAAAGCTGAACAATCATAAGATTGTTCAGCTTTTAGTAATTATTTTATTTTTTAATCATCTCTATCGGTTAGCTAGGGCTAGCTATTTTTGAGGTAATCTCTGAGCACATACTGCAAGATTCCGTCGTTTTTATAATACTCGATTTCGATAGCTGAGTCCATTCGAGACTCTACCTTAAACGAGGTTACTTTTCCACTTGGATGCGTTGCAGTGACGTCTAATAATTTGTGAGGTACTAAATCTACTGCCAACCCTGTGATATCAAAGAATTCAGTTCCGTCAAGACCTAGGCTCTCGGGGTTTTGTCCGTTGATAAACACCAGTGGAGCGATGCCCATTCCCACCAAATTACTCCTGTGGATACGCTCATAACTCTCGGCGATAACGGCTTTCACCCCTAATAAAAAAGTTCCTTTGGCAGCCCAGTCACGAGAAGAGCCCGAACCGTATTCTTTGCCTGCCAAGACAATTAGCGGTGTGTTTTCTTTCTGATAGGTCATCGCCGTTTCATACACCGTATCGATCTTATCTGTCGGGAAGTGCTTGCTATAACCACCTTCTTTGGCTATAATTTTGTTTTTGATACGCACATTGGCAAAGGTACCGCGCATCATTACTTCGTGATTTCCGCGTCGCGAACCATACGAATTAAAGTTCACTCGGTCTACACCCTTCTCGAGCAAATATTTTCCTGCCGCACTGATTTCGTTAAACGAGCCCGCAGGCGAAATGTGGTCAGTGGTAACAGAGTCTCCTAAGCTCAACAACACGCGTGCGTTTTTGATGTCCTGAACTGGATTTAGCTCTGCTTTGATATGCTGGAAGAACGGAGCTTCTTTGATATAGGTAGATTCGTTATTCCAAGTATAGCTTTGTTCTAAACTTACCTCTAGGTCTTGCCAATCACTAGATCCGTCAAAAATAACATCATAGACTTCTTTAAAGTCTTCTTGTTTCACACAATCGCTAATAGTCTGCACGATTTCTTCTCTACTTGGCCAGATATCTTTCAGATATACTGGCTGACCGTTCGGGTCATAAGAAAGCGGATCATTGATAATATCCACATCTACCCTACCCACTAGTGCATAGGCAACTACTAACATGGGCGACATCAAGAAGTTCATCTTTACTTGCGGATGCACGCGAGCTTCGAAGTTTCTATTTCCAGACAAAGCAGAAGCCACTACGAGCTCGCCTTTCTCAACTGCCTCAGCAATGTGTGGTGGCAGCGGTCCGGAGTTTCCGATACACGACGTACAACCATAGCCAACGGTATGAAAGCGCAGTGCTTCAAGGTCTTCACTGAGTCCTGAGCGCTCTAAATATTGTGTGACTACTTTAGAACCCGGTGCCAAAGAGGTTTTGACCCAGGTTTTGGTGCGCAAACCTCTACTCACGGCATTTCTTGCCAGTAAGCCCGCTCCTATCATCACCGCTGGATTTGAAGTATTGGTACAGCTCGTGATCGCAGCAATCACTATGCTTCCGTCACTGAGGATAAACTCGTGGTTTTTGTGTTTAATGCGCACAGACTGCAAGTTGTTAGCGATAACCTCCATATTTGAAGCTTGCTCTTTGGGCACTTTCCCGAAAGTGAACTCAGTACCCGAGCCTCCGTCTGCTAACCACGCTGATTCTTTTCGATCGTTTAGCGGTGCATAGCTGCGTTGGTGCTCTTTCTCTAAAAGCGATGCAAATTGATTGCCTAAGTCTTTGACAAATATTTTGTCTTGTGGACGCTTCGGTCCTGATACGGTAGGTTCTAAGGTTGACAAATCAAATTCTACTACTGAAGAGTAATTAATCTTTTCTTTACCGGTTCTCCACAATAAATTTTCCTTACAGTATTCTTCTACAATTTTAATTTGCTCTGCAGAACGGTTGGTTCCGTGCATATATTCTAAAGTGCGGTTGTCAATGGGGAAATAGGTAATGGTACAGCCAAATTCAGGTGACATATTACTAATGGTCGCTCTGTCTGTTACGGTCAAATGGTCTAGTCCTTCGCCAAATACTTCTACAAATTTGCCCACAACACCTTTATCTCTCAATACTTTTGTGATAGACAACACCAAATCTGTTGCGGTACATGCATCGGGTATTTTATTGATGAGCTTTAAGCCCACCACTTCTGGACAGCTAAAGAAAATAGGTTGACCAAGCATAGCGGCTTCCGCCTCTATCCCTCCTACTCCCCAAGCTACAACACCAATTCCGTTGACCATTGGCGTATGCGAATCAGTTCCGACTAAAGTATCTGGAAATAGCCATCCGTCTCTACTGGTGACTCCTTTTGCCAAATACTCCAGATTTACTTGATGACAAATTCCCATGCCTGGAGGCACTACGGTGAAGTTTTTGAGTCCGTTTTGTGCCCATTTTAGCAGTTCGTATCTTTCTTTATTTCGTTCGTATTCCAATTCGACATTCTTGTCATACGAATAGTTTGTTCCATAAAAATCTACCTGAACCGAGTGGTCAATCACCAAGTCCACGGGAATAGCTGGATTGATTCTATCGCCATCTTTTCCGTGTCTCACATATTCGGCTCTTAATGACGCCATATCAACCACTGCGGGAACTCCGGTAAAATCTTGCATCAAGATTCTAGCGGGCATAAACGGAATGTCTTTGTCTTCGGGCTGTGGCTTCCAGTTGGCAAGTGTGTTGATGTGTTCATCAGTAATGCTGAAACCATCGTAGTTGCGCAATACGTTTTCTAACAAAATGCGAATGCTAAAAGGCAGGTGTTCAACACTGCCTTGAGGTAAGTCTTTTAGCGAACTATAACTGTAGGTAATCCCCTTTATGCTAATTGTCTTTGAATATTTGGGTGCTTTTTTGCTCATAGTGCTATGTTTTTAAAGATTGAAATAAATTTTATAAGTCATAAATTTAAACAATTTGATTTTGTTTAAAGAATTAAACCGGTGCTTTCTGAATAATTTTTGAAGATTTTAGCTTTTATCCACCGCAACACATCTAAATAAGCTTCACCTCAGTTGACAAGAAATCTTGTTTATACGCCTCTGGCAGTAGCCCACCGCCTGTTGCCCAAGCGATGTGGGTGATGTTGTTGGGTTGTATGTTATGTTGGCTTAGATAGCCAGAGGTAGCAACTTTCTCAGGGCCTATAAGCCCCGCTGTAGCAGAGGGTTCTATAAATATATTCTCGGTGCGATACAACTCTGAAAGCAGTTGTTTTAGAGTCTTGTCTTGGATAGTATACATGCCACTCACCAATTTCTGAATGTATTTTGAGGCAAATGCAGAAGCCCTGCCCACGGCTAATCCATCGGCTTCAGTTCTGTTGTCAATGCCCAAGTCCTGTACGCTAATGTGTTCTAAGGCTCCGGTGATAAGCCCGATGAGCACAGCTGGCGAATGGGTAGGCTCTACAAAAAAAGAATGAAAGGCATCGCCATAGATGTTTTTTAGTCCCCACATCACGCCTCCTGGTGAGCCTCCAACACCGCATGGTGAATATACAAACAGCGGGTGCTCTTTATCGATTAGAATATTGCGCTGGTCTAGTTGGTCCTTGATTTCGTAGGCAGCCAAACTGTAGCCCAAAAATAAGGCTTGGCTCTTTTCGTCATCAACAAAATATCCCAACGGGTTATCAGTGGTTTCTTTTCTGCCTTTGGCAATGGCAATCCCGAAGTCACCTTTTTCTTCAATTACATGAGCTCCCTTTTCTCTGAGCAGTGCTTTTTTCCAGGCTTTTGCGTCTTGGCTCATATACACATTGACCTTAAACCCAAGTATTGCGCTGATTATGCCAATGCTCAAGCCAAGATTTCCCGTTGAACCCACGCCTATGGTATACTTAGAAAAAAGGTTTTTATAGATAGGTTCACTAAAATCAGCTGTTTCATTTTCTTTTATCAACTCATGTTGCACAGCTAGCTGATGGGCAAAGCGCAAAACTTCATAAAAACCTCCCCTTGCCTTTATAGAGCCTGCCACTGGTAGTGCATTGTCGCATTTCATAAAAAACTTACTTTGGTCAGCTGGATGATTTTTTGACAGCCGTTGTTTTTTAAAGTGGGGAATCTCTCGAAGCTCTGAGGTTATTTTACCTCCAAAACTTGCCGTTTCTGGAAAGGCTTGGGCAATATAAGAGCTGTATTTTTCCATAAAAGCTTTGGCAGCTTCCATATCAGAAAAGCTAAGTGAGACTTTTGGACTATCATTCAAGTTTTTTAACTCAGGATTGAGCCAAAAGCTAGGTTGTAATTGTATAATGGGTTCTAATTCAGGAAATTTTTCTGTCCATTGTTGAATAGTTGTGGTGTCTTGCATAAATATGGTTGTTTTAGTGTGAGCTATAGGTTTATTTACACCTCTAATTAAGGACAAGATTGTCTTTAATTAGTCTGTGCGTTTTCATAATTTAAGCACTGGTATATACTTTTTGTTTCATAGATTCAACCAATAAATGCAACAGCATTAAAAATAACCAAAGCCGCTATTTTGCTATTGTATATAGATGTTCTGCGTAAGCTTCTGACTCACGGTTTTAGTCTCTGATCCAATCTGAATCAAAGTGAGTCCGTCAAAGTCTTCTCTTGAAATTATTTTAAGTTCCGTATGTATGCCCAGGCCTAAGCTGTCTAAGTATTGCAAAAAAGTACTTGAATCATCTTTGATACCCACTACCCTATACTGCTGACCAACTTTTGCTTCTGATAATTTTTTTCTAGATTGCTTTTTAAACTCTCCTTTTTCATTCGGGATAGGATCTCCGTGCGGATCATATGCAGGATATTCTAAAAATTTATCCAGTTTGTCAATGAGTTTTTTAGAGTGAATATGTTCTAACTCTTCAGCAACTTCGTGCACTTCATCCCACTTAAAGTCTAATTTCTCACACAAGAAAGTTTCCCACAAACGGTGTTTTCTTATGAGTGCTATGGCTTCTTCACGTCCTGATTGGGTCAGTTTTATTTTGCCATACTTTTCATAAGCCACCATTTTTTTATCTTTGAGTTTCTTGAGCATCTCATTGACAGAGGCGGGCTTGACGTTCAAAGATAGGGCTAATTCATTAGTACCTACTTCGTTTGTACCGCTTTCAGAACCAATCTTAAAAATAGCTTTTAAGTAATTTTCTTCTGTATAGGATAGGATCATCTCTAGTGATAAAGGTTATGTTATCACAAAGATATATATTTATCTGAGATATATTTGTTTGGTGTGCCTAACTTTTATATTTTTTGCGCTCTAACTTAATAAAATACTAATGAAACGAATATTACTTTTTGTACTTAGCCTTGTTGCCTTATCTGGTTTAGAGCGAGTTACAGCTCAGACATCGACGATAAAGGGCAAAATAGTCAGTTTTGGGGCGCCCGTTGCTTCTGTAAATGTTTACTTAGACGGCACCACTTACAAAGAAGCTACAGATGCTGAAGGCAATTACAGTTTTAATAATATTCCTACTAAAAAATACACCTTACAAACCAGTCACATCAGTTTTGACAGGTATTCTAAATCACTTACGCCAAAGCCAAATGAAGTCTTGAACCACGATATTGATTTGTCTTTGTACAACAACAGTACAATGATAGAAGACGTAGTTATTTCTGGAACGATGAAACCCGTCAGAAGACTAGAGAGTCCTGTTCCGGTAGAAGTATATAGTGCAGCTTATTTCAAGAAAAACCCAACGCCAAGTATATTCGATGCCCTACAAAACATCAACGGGGTGCGTCCACAATTGAATTGTAACATCTGTAATACCGGAGACATCCACATCAACGGTCTAGAAGGACCCTATACTATGATACTCATTGACGGAATGCCCATTGTGAGTTCACTGGGTTCGGTTTACGGACTTTCTGGAATTCCAAACTCATTAATTGAGCGAATCGAGATTGTCAAAGGTCCAGCTTCATCGCTTTACGGAAGTGAGGCTGTTGGAGGACTTATCAATATTATTACTAAAACTCCTGCAAACGCTCCTTTGTTTAGCGCAGATGTGTTTTCTACGAGCTGGGGCGAATACAATGCTGACTTTGGCTTCAAATTCAAAGCGGGTAAAAAGGCAGATGTATTGACAGGAATCAACTACTTTAACTACCAAAACATCATTGACAAAGATGGCGACAACTTTACAGATGTAACCTTACAAGACCGTGTTTCTATCTTCCAGAAATGGAATTTTGAGCGCAAGGACAATAGACTCTTTAGCTTGGCAGGACGCTATTTGTATGAAGACCGCTGGGGTGGAGACACTAGATGGAACAGATCTTATAGAGGTGGTGACGAGATTTATGCAGAGAGTATTTATACCAACCGCATGGAGCTTATCGGAAACTACCAATTGCCTGTGCGTGAGCAAATGTTCTTCGGGTTTTCATTCATCAACCACGATCAAGACAGCCAGTACGGAGATACTTCATATATCGCCAACCAGAAAATTGCCTTCGGACAAATTACCTGGGATAAAACCATCGGCAACCACGATTTATTATTAGGAACGGCTTTGCGCTATACCTATTATGATGACAATACGCCTGCTACAGCTAATATCAATGGCGATAATGCAGCTGAGAAAACAGTGCTTCCTGGAGTCTTCATTCAAGACGAAATCAGTTTGGCAGAGCAACATAAACTGCTTTTGGGTTTACGCTATGACCACAACAACATCGACGGAAATATCCTAACACCTCGAGTTGCTTACAAATGGACTATAAACAGCAGCAATATCTTTAGAATCAATGCCGGAACAGGATTTAGAGTGGTGAATCTCTTTACAGAAGAGCACGCAGCGCTGACTGGAGCTAGAGATTTAGTTATTCTAAACGACCTTGAACCAGAGAAGTCGTATAACGTTAACCTGAACTATATCAAGAAATTTTACTTTGAATCAGGCGCGCACATCGGGCTTGACGGAACAGCCTTCTATACTTATTTCAACAACAAAATTGTACCAGATTACGATACTAATCCCAACCAAATCATCTATGACAACTTGACTGGCTATTCTGTTAGTCAAGGATTTAGTCTGAATGCAGATTTGAATTTCCCTAACGGACTAAAATTCATCTTAGGCGGAACGATTATGGAGAATGTTATCAAGCAAGATGGCGTTAAAATGCAACAAATGCTAACCGAAAAAGTAACTGCAACTTGGGCAGTATCTTACAAAATTAGACCTTGGAACCTAGCCCTTGACTATACAGGTAATTTATATGGGCCAATGTCACTACCTTTGGTCAGCGATTTAGACCCGAGAAGTGACAAATCACCATGGTGGAGTATTCAGAATATTCAACTCACCTATGACGGTTTCAACAAGTTTGAAATCTATGGAGGCGTAAAAAACATCTTAGACTGGACACCTTCAAAGGGAATTCCGTTTTTGATTTTAAGAACAAATGACCCTTTTGACAAAGATGTCGTATTTGATGGCAACGGACAAGCAGTAGCCACACCTGACAACCCGTATGCGCTTATCTTTGACCCGTCGTATATGTATGCGCCTAACCAAGGTATTCGTGCATTCATCGGAATCAGATATAACTTAGACTAAAATAACCATGACATTTAGCCAGCTATATAAAACAATTTGTATCACAGGCGTGATAGCTCTTCACACAATTGGCTTTTCACAAATAGAAAACCGCAGCTTTGAAGACATTGAAAACTTACAGCAAAAAGACCCAAAGAACCTAATTGTCTTTGTCTATACTGATTGGTGTAGTTACTGTGGCGCCATGCAAAAAACAACATTTGGCAACCCTAAAGTCATTGACCAAATTAATAAAGACTTCTACTTCATCAAACTAAATGCAGAGGAGAAACGCGATATTTATTTTGATCATACCCACTTTAAGTTCAAACCCACAGGATCAAAAACGGGAATTCATGAATTAGCTGAAGCCTTGGCTACTATTGATAAAAAAGCTTCTTATCCTGCGCTAGTAGTGCTGAATGCCAAAAACGAAATCATTTATCAATACGGCGGTTTTTTAAAAGCAGCTGAGGTTTCTGAGTTGCTTAGTGGTGTGCTAAAGCTGCAGCAAGAAGCCGCTCAGACCAACTAATTTCTATAAATTCATATCTGTAGGAGATATTTTAACACCTTCTAAAAACACTTTAAATTTCATAGGCTACACCTCACAGTTGTAGCTTATGAAATTTGTTTTTTTTAAAGAAAATCACCGTCTAATTGCTATACTTTTTTAACCTATCTTTGCCACTTAAGCAGACCGCCTTATCGCTGCACTTGCAAGAGTGTGGAGGAAAGTCCGAGCATCATAGAGTAGCATAGTGGGTAACGCCCACCCTTCTGGCTTGCCAGAAGCGGACTAGTGCAACAGAAAGTATGTACAGGTAATGCTGTAGTGAAACCAGGTAAACTCTATGCGATGAAATACCAAGTATACCGACTGCTAAGGGTTACTCGCCCGTTGTCGGAGGGTAGGTAGATAGATCTTGTCAGCAATGCCAAGGCCAGATAAATGATAAGGAATTGCATCTGCAATTACAGAACTCGGCTTATAGGTCTGCTTTTTTTAAACTTCAGTTCTGGTTACTCAAAACCTAATACGCATTCAATCGAGCAATCACCTCACTTACTTCAGTCTCTGTCAACACCGGGCTCATCGGGATACTCAGCACTTGCTCGTGTATTTTTTCTGTGATGGGTAGTGATAGCTCTGAAAACTGTGCCAAAGCCTGCTGCTTGTGTGGCGCTATCGGATAGTGAATAAGGCTTTGTATCTGATGCTTTTCTAGGTGTTTTTGCAATTCTTTTCTATCAGCTGTTCTGATGACAAACAAGTGAAAAACATGAGCGTCAGAGTAATCATAAAACGGAAGTACAATCTTTGGGTTTTTCACCTCGGCTAAATAGCGCTGGGCTATCGCTCTACGCCTTTGGTTTTGACGATCTAAATCAGCTAATTTGATGTTTAAAAAACCCGCCTGGATTTCGTCCAAACGCGAGTTGAGCCCAATGAATTCATTTTTATATTTCTCTTCTGAGCCGTAATTTCTGAGTGAAAACAAGGTTGTTGCCAATCGCTCATCATTGGTCGTAATCGCGCCCGCATCGCCTAAGGCACCTAAGTTCTTTCCGGGGTAAAAACTAAAACCAGTTGCATCAGATAAATTTCCTGCTTTAGCGCCTTCTAATATAGCTCCATGCGCCTGAGCAGCATCCTCAATCACTACTAAATCATAGGTCTTTGCCAATTGGTTGATCGCGTTCATCTCTGCCAATTGTCCATACAGATGCACAGCCAAAATAGCCTTTGTTTTTGGCGTAATGTGTTTTTTAATTTCTTCTGGATTGATGTTGTAAGTCTCTAGTCTAGGCTCGACCAAAACCGGGACCAAATCATTTTGGATGATCGCAATGATCGAAGCGATATAGGTATTGGCAGGCACGAGGACCTCATCGCCATTCTTTAGTTTTCCGAGTTCTTTATAAGCCCTGAAGATCAAGATGAGCGCATCGAGTCCGTTGGCAACACCAATGCAATGTTTGCTGCCACAATAGGCTGCAAAATTGCGTTCAAACAGCTTTACCTGATCGCCCAAGACATACCATCCCGAATCTAAAAAACTACTGAATTGGCTTTCAAACTTATTTTTATATTCAGCGTTAATCTTTTGTAAATCAAGAAATTTAATCATCTTACCTAAACTTTATTTTTAATGTAAATCCAACACATAAAAATCCTGAACCAACGGCTTTGCACCGAAGCTCTCTTTCCAATACGTCAATCCTTGGTTAAGCAGCCTGCCCTGCTCTTCATTAGAAGTCCCAAAGTCAAAATACTTCTTTTTGGTTTTATATGCCGCAATCAAATAATCAAATAAATAATCAACACTGCCCAGTTTTCCGCGAAGCGCATTACTGCCTATATACTGAATATGCACTACGTTATCGGTTTCAAAAACGGTAGTTCCCGCTACGATTTCGCCCTCAAAATAGACATCATATTGTTTGATGTTATCTGGAAAAAATTGCTGTAACTTTTGAATTTCTTCTAGCGAATGTACGGGTTGGGCTTGGTGCTTTTCCTGCAAAGTGGGTATCAAAATCTGATTCCAAAATGCAGAAAAATCATCGGTCTGTCTTATCTCTAAGTGGTGCTTGGCCCCTTTTCTTATTTCGTATTTTCGCTTCTGTGAGATATTGGGTGCCACAGTATTGTCAATCACTGAGAGCGTATCTCTGCGAATCAGTTTTGCGTGATTTAAAAAGAGTGCATACAACAACTCATCTGAGAAATGCGTGTTGTATATAGGGGGAATAACTTTAAAAAACACTTTGTCAAAATTGGGTTTTAAGAATGCACAAATCTCTTTAAACACCTCTAGAAACACCTGTAATTTCAGGTCATTATCGATGACAATTCCGCCATACGTAAGTCCGGAATGAGAGTGCAGTTGGTCAGCAATTTTATTGGCTGGCACAACAGCTATGAGCTGTGTACCCTCAAACACCATAAGCGAATAATCCTCAAAGCGATTTTTGTGGTACTCCATAAAATTGCGATGAAACAAAAAGCTGGCATTTTTGGCTTGTGCGACAAAATCATTCCACAAACCAAAATCAGCAGCGGTGTATTGTCTAAGGGTGTATTTTTTCACTGTGCTATTTTCAAAAAAGTAAAATTAGTCAAAAAAACAAGATTGACCTTCAGAAAGCCCAAGTTTTCAATTTATCAGAGCGGCGCAAAGTCGTAGCCGTAAAATTGCAAACTGCAATTCAACACTTGTGAAGCTAAAATTGATTATATTTGAAGCAGTTTCTTAGAATAGAAAAGTAGACTAGTAAATAATTTATAAAAACAACCTAAAACAATTGATAGTATGAAAAAAACAAGATTGATTATGGCTATGCTTATTAGCTTTGGGCTATTTGCCTGTAACAACAAAGCGGCAGAAGTTCCTGCTGACGAAATGGAAATGAGCATCGAAGCAGACCAACACCAAGAGCACGAACACGATCACGACGGCACTGAAGTGCTTGTTTTGAATGACGGCCAAAGATGGATGGTCAACCAAGAGATGAAACCCTTTGTCAAGAAAGGTGAAGAAATGGTTCAGAACTACATCAAATCTGATGCAAAAGACTACAAAGCACTAGCCGCACAGTTCAAAGAAGTAAACTCTCAACTTATCAAAAGTTGTACGATGGACGGGAAAAGCCATGACGAATTGCACAAATGGCTTCACCCACATTTAGAATTAGTAAAAGAATTAGAACAAGCCACAGACAGCAACCAAGCTGACGAAACGGTACACGAGCTCAAAGATTCTTACGACACCTATTCAGAATACTTTAACTAGTAAACTCAATATTTATAAAAATGTATCTCAGCTATTTGCGGTTGAGATACATTTTTTTTAGGCTGTATTTTTGCTAAGCTTAACGCAATATTTATACCTGAATTTCCAAATAATTGGTATATTTGCAGTCTTAATTTTTTTTCAAAAAAGAGTATAATGATTTTACCAATTATAGGATACGGAGATGGAGTCTTACGCAAAAAAGGAGAAGATATAACTGCTGATTATCCAGAGTTAAAACAGCTGTTATCCAATATGTTTGACACTATGTACAATGCCAGCGGCGTTGGTCTAGCGGCACCTCAAATCGGGTTGCCTATCAGGTTATTCACTATAGACACCACCCCTTTTGCCGATAATGACGAACTCTCAAAACAAGAACAAGAGGAGTTAGAAGGCTTCAAAAAAGTATTCATCAATGCCAAGATAGTAAAAGAAGAAGGCGGACTTTGGGCGTTTAACGAAGGCTGTCTGAGCATCCCTGGCATTCATGAAGACGTCACTCGTTTTGATAAAATCACTATCGAATACTATGACGAAAACTTTGTCAAACACACTGAAGACTATGACGGTTTGCGCGCAAGAGTGATACAACACGAATACGACCATATTGAGGGCGTGTTGTTTACAGACAAAATATCTTCGTTTAAAAAACGACTGATTGAGAAAAAATTAAAAAACATCCTGGAAGGCAAAATAAATACAGATTACAGAATGAAATTTGCTGTTAAAAAGGGCAGATAATAATTCTAATTATATATATTTGCTTCCTTTTTAGAAAAATATTTGAAACATGAGTTTAGATAAAATTTTAGCCATTTCCGGAAAACCCGGACTTTATGAATTGAAAGTGCAAACCCGTTCAGGATTCTTAGCTGAGTCATTACTCGACGGCAAAAAGCTAAATGTAGGACTGCAAAGCAATGTGAGTTTGTTGTCAGAAATTTCTGTTTATACCTATGAAGGCGAAAAACCGCTTGCTGAAATCTTAAAAGCAATTGCCGAAAAAGAAGACAATAAACAAACCACCGCAAACAAAGAAGACAAAGCTACACTTGAGCAGTACTTCTCAGCAGTGGTGCCTGATTATGACGCCGATAGAGTCTATGCCTCTGATATGAAGAAAATCGTCAACTGGTATAACTTGCTTGTCTCTAAAGAATTGGTTTCTAAAGATATGGAAATCAAAAAAAGAGCAGAAGCAGAAGATTCTCAAGATACCCAAGAATAAAATACATCAAAAAGTCGGAAGCAAAACTTTCGACTTTTTTGTTCAACACAATCCCCTCTACTCTTTCGCTCCGAAAACTCTAATTGACAAAATATGACCAAAGAACTAAAACTTCAGGCGCTTTCTCGATTACTCGACATAATGGATGATCTTAGAGAAAAATGTCCGTGGGATAAAAAGCAAACCCTACAGACGCTCAAACACCTGACCGTAGAAGAAACCTATGAGCTCACTGACGCCATAGACCAAGACGACAAAGAGGAAATTAGAAAAGAGTTGGGTGATTTGCTTTTGCACATCGTGTTCTACTCTAAAATAGGTTCTGAGACCAATGACTTTGATTTTGCTGACGTAGCCAACGGAATCTGTGACAAACTCATCCATAGACACCCGCATATTTATGGCGATGTAAAGGTAGAGAACCAAGAAGACGTCAAGAGAAACTGGGAAAAACTAAAACTCCAAGAAGGCAGAAAATCAGTCTTAGAAGGTGTTCCGAATAACCTTCCTGCACTTTTGAAAGCCTATAGAATACAAGAAAAAGTAAAAGCCATTGGTTTTGACTGGGAAGCACCCCACCAAGTATGGGACAAAGTCCAGGAAGAATTGAATGAATTACACGACGAAGTCAAGGCCAACGACAAACAGAAAATGGAAGAAGAGTTTGGCGACGTGCTGTTCTCGATGATCAATTATGCGCGCTTTCTAGACATCAACCCTGAAGACGCACTAGAGAAAACAAATAAAAAATTTATCAAGCGCTTTATGTATCTCGAACAAAAAGCCGCAGAAAACGGCAAAGCCTTAAGTGATATGACACTTGCAGAAATGGATGTGTATTGGAATGCCGCTAAAAAACTATAACTGACCTTAGCCAAAAGCAGTAAACCCAATACAATATAAATACGTAAATTTGCATTTTTTGATTAATCTACTACTATGATAATTCCAAAAACCAGAGAAGAAATAGAATTGATGCGTGAAGCAGCACTATTGGTATCTAAAACACTAGGCATGCTAGCATCAGAAATAAAAGAAGGCGTAACTACCCTTCACCTAGATAAATTAGCCGAACAATATATCAGAGACAACGGAGGAATTCCAGGTTTCTTAGGTTTATACGATTGTCCTTCTACACTACTTACGAGCGTAAACGAACAAGTAGTGCACGGATTACCGACCAATAAACCACTTCGTGATGGCGATGTCGTTTCAGTAGATTGCGGAACCATTGTTCACGAATTTTATGGTGACCACGCCTATACCTTTGAGGTAGGTGAAGTTTCTCAAGACAGAAAAGACTTATTGAGAACTACCAAAGAATCACTGTATGTGGGTATCAACGAATTCAGAGCTGGAAACAGAGTAGAAGACATTGGTAGCGCAATCCAAAAGTACTGCGAAGCCAAAGGCTATAGCGTTGTTCGCGAGCTTGTTGGTCACGGGTTAGGACGCACTATGCACGAAGATCCAGAAGTGCCCAACTACGGAAAAAGAGGACGAGGAAAATTATTTATCGAGGGAATGGTCATCGCCATTGAACCGATGATAAATCTGGGCTCTAAAAATATCAGACAACTAAGCGATGGCTGGACCATCTCCACTCGAGACGGAAAACCAAGTGCGCACTTTGAGCACGACGTAGCCTTGGTGGACGGAAAACCAGAAATCCTTTCTACTTTTTATTATATCTACAAAGCTTTAGGTATCACAAGCACTGAAGAAGATGCGTTCAGACAACAGAAATTAGTAGTCTAATGAAAAAGCTGTTTAAGTTTTTTTTGAACCTGATTCCAAGGCCATTACTAATCAAGATGAGTTATCTGATTCGTCCGGTTTTAGTGCTAGCCCTCAAAGGAAACCGCTATACAGACCCTATTGACAATAAGAGTTTTAGAAAATTCATGCCCTATGGCTATGAAAACCAAAGAGATAATGTGCTTTCGCCAAGCACCTTATCTCTCGAAAGGCATCGGTTGTTGTGGCTGTACTTAAAAAATGAAACTGACTTTTTTACCAGTCCTAAAAAAGTCTTGCATTTTGCACCTGAACAGGCATTTTATAAGCGATTCAGAAACCAAAAAAACCTAGACTACACCACCACTGACCTTTATTCACCACTCGCGGATGTCAAAGCAGACATCTGTGATTTGCCTTTTGAAGACAATGCTTTTGATGTGATTTTGTGCAATCATGTCTTAGAGCACATTCCCGATGACACCAAGGCGATGCAAGAGCTTTACCGAGTACTCAAACCGGGTGGTATGGGCATTTTTCAGATTCCGCAAGACTTGACAAGAGCCACAACTTTTGAAGATGCCAGCATCACTGACAAGAAAGAACGGGCAAAAATCTTCGGGCAGTATGACCACGTCAGAGTCTATGGCAGAGATTATTTTGACAAACTACGCGCAGTGGGCTTCAAAGTCACCCAAGAGGATTACACCCATAAAATCTCAGCAGATATAGTCGAGAAATACCGTTTGGTCAAAGGCGAAATAATTCCGGTTTGCACCAAATAAAACCTTTACTCTCATAGGTTTTTAGCTATAACCCCCTTTGTGAATTATAATTTTTTATAGGTTTTTGCGTCACTATTTTTTGTATTTTTGCCTATAAAATTATCTTTGAATGAGTAATATTAGAATCACCAAGCGCTTTTCATTTGAAACCGGACATGCCCTGTATGGTTATGACGGAAAATGTAAGAACGTCCACGGGCACAGCTATAAGCTTTTCGTAACTGTTATCGGAACACCCAATCAAGACAAAACCAATGTGAAATACGGCATGGTTATCGATTTTTCTGATCTCAAAACTATCGTAAAAGAAGAGGTTGTCGATGTATTTGACCACGCGACCGTTTTTAACCAAAACACCCCTCATATAGAACTGGCTAGAGAATTAGAAACCAGAGGTCATCATGTAATCTTGGTGGACTATCAGCCTACGAGTGAGAATATGGTTATTGATTTTATGAGAAAAATCAGCTCAAGACTACCGGCACATATCAAACTTTTTTCGCTTAGACTTCAAGAAACTGACTCTTCTTATGCAGAATGGTATGCTTCTGACAACAGCTAAGTCGAGCAGATTATACTATACAACTTTCATCGCTATACCTTTTGACACCGCAATTCAACATAACACTACCCGCAGACAAGAAAGCATATTTTGCTTCTGACAACCACCTTGGCGCTCCTACCCAAAAGGAAAGTTTGCCTAGAGAAAAGCAGTTTGTAAAATGGCTAGACCAAATCAAAGCAGACGCTGGAGTTATCTTCTTGTTAGGTGATTTATTTGATTTTTGGTTCGAATATAAAACGGTTGTCCCTAAGGGTTTTGTAAGAACATTGGGCAAATTAGCCGAACTCAGAGATAGCGGTATTCCGATTTATTTCTTTGTAGGCAACCACGATTTGTGGATGGGTGATTACTTTCAGCAAGAGTTAGACATTCCTGTTTTTCATGCACCACAAATTTTTACAATCAATAACAAAGTCATGCTCATTGGACACGGCGACGGTTTAGGTCCTGGAGACAAAGGCTATAAACGCATGAAAAAAGTATTTACGCATCCGTTTTCTAAATGGCTTTTCAGATGGTTACATCCGGATATTGGCGTTAGGTTAGGTCAGTATTTATCCGTAAAAAACAAACTGATCTCTGGAGATGAAGACGTAAAGTTCTTAGGAGAAGAAAACGAATGGCTGGTGCAATACGCAAAGTTAAAACTGCAGACAAAGCATTATGACTATTTTGTTTTTGGACACCGCCACTTGCCGATGAACATCAAACTAAACCAAAACTCCTCGTATGTCAACCTCGGCGATTGGATACAATACTATACCTACGCAGAATTTGACGGAGAAAACATAACATTAAAGAAACTTGAACAACTATAATTTATACTATTTTTACTAAAAATAAATTAGATGAAAAAAATTCAAATGGTTGACCTCAAAGGTCAATACGAACATATAAAAGACAGCATCCAAAACGGATTTCAAGAAGTATTAGACAATACAGCCTATATCAACGGTCCGCAAGTGCATGCCTTTCAGAAAAGCCTAGAGGATTACTTAGGTGCTAAACACGTGATTCCGTGTGCCAACGGAACAGATGCATTGCAAATAGCTATGATGGGATTAGGCCTTAAAGCAGGAGACGAAATCATCACTGCTGACTTTACTTTTGCTGCCACAGTTGAGGTGATTGCACTTTTAGGGCTTACTCCAGTCTTGGTTGACGTAGATGCCGATACTTTTAATATCTCTATCGACGCCCTCAAAAAAGCAATTACACCAAAGACCAAAGCGATAGTTCCCGTACACCTATTCGGGCAAACGGCAAATATGGAAGAGATTATGGCTATAGCCAAAGAGCACAACCTATTTGTGATAGAAGATAACGCACAGGCCATCGGAGCTGACTACGAATTCTCAAACGGACAGAAACAAAAACTAGGAACCATCGGACACATCGGTGCAACCTCATTCTTCCCTTCTAAAAATTTGGGTTGTTATGGCGATGGTGGTGCTATTATTACCAATGATGACGCATTGGCACACGACATAAGAGGAATCGTAAACCACGGAATGTATGAGCGCTACCACCACGATGTGGTGGGTGTAAATTCAAGACTCGACAGCCTTCAGGCAGTAGTGCTGAATGCCAAACTGCCCAAATTAGACCAGTACAACTACGCGCGTAGAAATGCTGCCAAAAAATACAACACCGCATTAGCCAAGCATAAAAATATTGTAACGCCAGTGATCAAAGCATCAGATGCTAGTCACGTATTTCACCAATACACGCTAAGAATCGTCGATGCTGATAGAAACGGACTGATGCAGCACTTATTGAACAAAGGAATTCCGTGTGCCATCTACTACCCGATTCCGCTGCATAGCCAAAAAGCTTATGCAGATACCCGATACAAAGAAGAAAACTTTCCGGTGACTAACGCCTTGGTGAATGAAGTGCTATCTTTACCGATGCACACCGAGCTTGACGACGAGCAAATTAAATTTATTACAGATAGTATTTTAGAGTTTTTAGCATAAAAAATATTGGACCATAGGAGTAAAATCCATCCGAAAGAAAACTAAAATACAAATTAAAACATTAAAAAAAGATGACGAAAATTAAACATATAGAAAGGACAAGATCACAAGAATCTTCAGGAGCAATTGAGCGCATGTATATCACCATGAGACACCTGTTTAACCGTGGGTTTTATAAGCCTATGGGCGTATCAGGAGATACACTTCGCGAAGCATTACTAGACTTAAGACCTGAGATATACGGCTCGATAGACAGCGAGAAAGTAGAGCTCAACGGATTGCTTTACGTGATTGAAAGACTTCCTGTAGGGATTGAAGAATGCCGCTACATCAACCTTATTTCTGACGAAGGCTTTTCAAAATCGCACTTCCAAGCTATTGTTCCACCAAAGAGAAGAAGAAATTGCTACAGAATTGACGATGAGCAAATGAATATCGAAATCACCAGAGGGCGCTCAGACATCTATGATATTCTGACGCACTTGACCTTCATCTTCATTCAATCACACAAGATCAAAGATCACGTGCTGATTGACGATATCAAAGGAACGGTAAACCGCGATTGGTTAAAACTAGAAAAAGTAGTCTTAGCAAAAGAAGAACTCACCCAAGAAGACAAAGAAAAAGCAGTTGCTAACGTATCTAATATGTTAGGGAGAACCTTCATCGAAGTCCTGGATATCTATGACGGATTTGCAACGCCAGAAAACCCAGATAGATTCTTACACCTTATTTATTGGTTAGGAAAAATCGCAATCGAAGAAGTGGTAGATGACAACAAGAGAGCCATCACCTTTAGCCCAGTGCTTAGAGAGCGTTTAGGACACCATATTCACGGTGAAATTTGGTCTGACAACATCAAAGAAACCCTTAAAAAACACGGACTTCTAGAAAGACCTATCCATATCATCAGTGCCAATATGCACAGTGTGATGAACTCTATTTTTGCAATACCTGTCTTAAAAGCAAACTTCAAAGGAATGGATGATATCGAAATCTATGAAGAGCTAAGCAAACCTGAAAACGGACATCTGCGCAAGAAAGTAGAAGACACGGCACTGAAAAACGGAATGATTCAACTCTGGGATAGCTCAGGAACAAATATCGATACACAGATTTTTGACATTGCAAAAGTAAACTTTGAGAAATCAAACTTCCCTACGGCAAAGAATGCCAAAGATCAACCTGTACTTTTTGTGATGGATTATGCCTTTGGTGAACAAGCTTATGAGACTATCGATGAGCTTCTAAAACCCTACAAAGACGGAGAAACCACCTATTACCTCAACGTAGAATCAGTTTCTATTATGGGTAAAGCCGGAATTCTTGAAGGCGGAAAAGGAGATATTATGATCCCGAATGCACACATCAACGAAGGAACAGGTGACAACTATCCGTTTGACAACCAGCTGACCAAAGAGATGTTTGAAGGCAATGGCATTCCTGTTTTTGCAGGTCCGATGATTACCGTACTTGGAACTTCTCTCCAAAATAAAGACCTATTGCACTTCTTCCATAAATCTACTTGGGGAATCGTAGGACTAGAAATGGAAGGAGCACATTACCAAAAAGCAATTCAATCTGCTTCAAAAATCAGAAAGAGCATCCCGAGAGACGTAAAAGTGCGTTATGCCTATTATGCTTCTGATAACCCGTTAGAAACTGGAAGCACACTTGCCTCAGGAGGATTAGGTACCACAGGAGTAAAACCTACGTATCTGATTACAATCAAAATATTAGAGCAAATATTCAACCTAAAGTAATGACTGTAATCCCTACAGAACTCGAAGGCTGTTTGATTATTGAGCCCAAAGTACTCCTTGACCAAAGAGGCTACTTCTATGAAAGCTTCAACGAAAAAACCTTCTTTGAAAAGACAGGTCTGAACATTCATTTTGTGCAAGACAATATGTCGTATTCAACTCAAGGAGTCCTTAGAGGATTGCATTATCAGACCGGAGAATTTGCACAGGCAAAGTTAGTTCAGGTGATTCATGGCCAAGTGCTTGACGTTGCAGTCGATATACGTCCGGAGTCTGAGACATACGGGGAATATACTTCAGTGCTGCTCACCTCAGAAAACAAAAGGCAGATGTTTATCCCCAGAGGATTTGCACACGGTTTTTTGGTTTTGAGTGAAACTGCGCTGTTTAGTTATAAATGTGACAACTTCTATAACAAAGAATCAGAAGGACAAATATCTTATCAAGACCCCAGCATCGCTATTGATTGGGGTTTTGATAAAGAGCAACTTATCATATCTGACAAAGATCAAGAGGCTCCAAGCTTAGAAAAAGCAAAAAAAGTATGGTAGTTGTTGTAACAGGCGCTAACGGTCAAGTAGGAAAAGCAATCCAAAAAGCTGCTGAAACTATTTCGGGAATCACTTTCGTTTTTGCCGACGCTGCTAGGCTTGATATAACCCAAGCGGAAAACTGTCTGGATTTTTTTGATAAACATAAGCCCAACTTCTGTATTAACACCGCTGCTTATACTGCTGTGGATGCAGCCGAAGCCAATGCAGACAGTGCTTTTGCGGTCAATGTAATCGGTGTTAAGAACCTAGTACAGGCCTGTAGCAAGCATCAAACTACTCTAATTCAGCTCTCTACTGATTTTGTTTTTGACGGACAAAAGACTGTCCCTTATTTAGAAGATGATATTCCGAACCCACAATCAGTATACGGCAAGACCAAACTAGAAGGCGAAGCAGAAGCTAAAAAATGGGAGAAGCATTTTATCATCAGAACCTCTTGGGTGTATTCTGAATTTGGCAAAAACTTCATGAAAACCATGTTGAGTCTAGCCGCTATACACAAAAATATTCGGGTGGTCAATGACCAAATAGGCAGTCCAACCCATGCCAATTGTTTGGCACAAGCCCTACTGCATATCATACAAAACGAAGCTGCTGCAACTCAATTTGGCACCTATCATTTCTCTAATCAAGGAAGTTGTTCGTGGTATACTTTTGCAAAAGAAATATTCCAGCACAATCACACCCAAATAGAGCTCATCCCCATTCCTACAAGCGACTACCCTACTCCAGCCAAAAGACCCCACTACAGTGTTTTAGATACAACTAAGTTTAGCACTACTTTTGGTTTGCCTATTAAATCTTGGCAACAAGCATTATTACAGTCTGAATAAACCCTTTTGCACGCTTTGCGTGAGAGTCAGAAACTACTTAAACTAACCCAATTACTCGCAAAAGACGCAGAGAATGCCAAGACTTGGCAAGTAGACGTAGAAAAACTGCCTATGCAATTACATCTGCTTTTGTCTGAATCCATAAAAAAGCGCTATTTTTGCCATTCGAGTGCATTACAACTTGAGCTTACCTTAAATAAATAATCCTAAAAATAGTTATACTATGTGTGTGCATAATAAATTTATGACTGACGCAATCGAGTGGTCAAGAAGCGGAATGAACAACAACCAAGGAGGTCCTTTTGGAGCCGTGGTAGTCAAAGACGGAAAAATTGTAGGTGTTGGTAACAACAAAGTAACCTCTGACAATGACCCTACAGCTCACGCTGAAGTAACAGCAATCAGAGATGCGTGCAAAAACCTAAATACATTCCAGTTAGACGGCTGTATATTATACACCTCGTGTGAGCCTTGCCCGATGTGCTTAGGTGCTATCTATTGGGCTAGACCCGATAAAGTATACTTTGCCAACACGCGCAAAGACGCCGCCGATATCGGTTTTGATGATGACTTTATCTACGACGAAATGAATGTTGCGATTGAAGATAGAAAGATTCCGTTTGAGCAAATCAGCCGTGATGAAGCCCTAAAAGTCTTCCAGGAATGGACTGACAAAACAGATAGAACCGAATACTAGTATTCATAAAAAAATCTCAAGTGATTCACTTGAGATTTTTTTTGCTTTACAATCAACGCTATCTACTTCTAATAAATAGACACAAAAAAAGAGGAAATACATTGAAGTACTTCCTCTTTCTTAGTGCTAACTAAATAGCTTGTTATTTTTTAATCAGTTTGTTTACTGAGGTCTTTCCTTCTGAGGTTACTTTGATAAAGTAAGCACCTGACGCAAGTGAAGAGAAATCAACTTGAACTTCAGTAGCATTCAATCGCAACTCTAGCACTGATTGTCCGATGTGGTTATAGACTACAACTGTATCAATGAGCGTGTTTGCGCTTAAGAACAACAGATTGCTCACTGGGTTTGGGTAATAAGCAAATCCAGCAATATTGTGGTCTGCAACCGCTAATGTTTCTGTTACAGTGATGGCTAATATTTCACTTTCACATCCGTTCAGGGTTTGGCTTACATAGTAAGTAGCGCCGTCTACTAAAACCGTAGTACTCGGAATTTCAGTTGTACCTGCTACATCGCTATACCAAGTAATTCCAGTTCCTACAACGTCTAGATCAGCAAGAGTTTCGCCTGCATCAAATGTTTGTTGGCCTGCAGCTACGGGTAGTGCAACCTCAATAACTTCAACATCAACATCAGCTGATATGCTTCCGCAACCTCCTACGGTAAGCGTAGCTGTATAGCTATATTCCCCACCTTGTGAAGCTTTCATATAAACAGTAGCCGCTTGAGTTCCGTCATAGGCAATTGTTGCTTGTGCATCCATAAACAGGTTGGTTATAGGAGCCCATGTAATATTATCTGTACTCACCTCTGAAGGCACAGCTGTTAAGGTCACGATAGTATCTGCACAAACAGATGCTGAAGTAGCTGTTACAGTCAAGGTGTCAGGAACGCTGATCACTTCAACTATCACACTGGCTTGAGTGGTACATCCGGTGTTTGGGTCTATAGCTGTTACTGTATAGGTGGTGCTCACTAACGGGCTTACACTAACCGATGCTCCTGCAAGTGCACCTGGCTCCCACGTATAAGTATATGCAGCATTGGCACTAGTTGCAGTAAGCGTAGTGCTTGTTCCTTCACAAATATCTTCATCTAAAGAAGTGGCAACAACAGTAATAGTTGGGTGTACTGTAGCAATCACCTCTACTCTTGGCGATTCACAAATAACGCCAGCGATATCTAAGAACTCAGCAGCCCAATACGAGGTGGTTGCCGTAAGGTTTGGCGTAGTAAAAGTTGTCCCGGTATATAGAGGCGTTCCTCCTGTTTGGGCAGCATACCAATAAATACTAGTGGTAGGTGTTGCTGCTGCAGCCTCAAGTGTCATCACACCTGAATCACAAACCAAATCATCTACAGTGCTAAGTATGGCTAAATCATCACACGGATCTGCTAAAGAATAACCCGTCCAAGTGATGTTATCAAGCACTATGTGTTGATTTCCGTTAGCTCCGAACATGCGCAGCTCTAACGTAAAGGTGCCTTCTATATTGATGTCTTCAACCACAAAAGGAACTACAGTATCACTAGCTCCGTTTGCATAAGTAGGCTGAAATTGCTCAATAACAACACCATTAATAACTAACTCTAATTTTCTTTGTGCATTACCTGCAAAAGCTTTTCTAGTATCTACTGAAAAGTTAGCAATTCCCCCTGTAAGAGTGGCGCTTATACTACTCGGCTCATTAGCGCGTCTCAACAAAATCCCTTCTCCGTCAATTGGATAATCACCAGCACTCTGAGCGTGGGTGTAATTCCAAGTCACTCCGTTTTCTCCAACAAAAAGCCCATCTGCGTAAGTAGAGCCGGTAGGCAAGTCTGTGGCGTTATCAAAGGTCTCTGACCCTTGTGCAAATCCTATCCATACAGATAAGAACGCTGCAATAACAAATGTAATTTTTCTCATAATAAACACTTTAATTAATTATTGTTTTTTGAATGTGTAAATATACAAACTTTTATGTTTATTTAACATTTGAAAATCTATAATAATCAAGATTACTCCTAAAGTTTTAGTTAAGCCAGAGATTTGAAAGAGTCAAGAAGAAAGAGCAAAGAACTAGGGATGACACTTCATACATTACTCATACACTATCCATACATTATCCCTACACTATCTATACAAATTGTACTAAAGCTTGAGCATAATCTCTTCATCGATATTTGTATCCTAGTAGATCTGCCTGTCCAAGCGAGTAAACCTCTAAGTTAAACATCACTTGACCTTACCGGGATTCTGCTTTATAAAACTATCCCATCCGCTATAGTTTTTTGTGCCAGTAATGCGGTCTGAGTTCAGAAAATGACAAACGGCTGCAGCGAGTCCGTCAGTAGAGTCGAGGTTTTTGGGCAGTTCTTTCAGCCCGAGGAGTTGTTGGAGCATGCGCGCCACTTGTTCTTTGCTGGCGTTTCCGTTGCCGGTGACAGCCATTTTGATTTTCTTGGGCTCGTATTCCGTAATCGGAATATCTCTAGAAAGCCCGGCTGCCATTGCCACGCCTTGTGCCCTACCCAGCTTGAGCATCGACTGTACGTTTTTGCCAAAGAAAGGCGCTTCAATCGCAATCTCGTCAGGATGGTGCGTATCGATCAGCTCGATGGTGCGCTCAAAGATGAGTTTTAGTTTGAGGTAATGGTCGTTGTATTTTGAGAGTTGCAATTCGTTGAGCTGCATAAACTCCATTTTTTTATTTACCACGCGTATCAGTCCAAACCCCATAATAGTGGTGCCCGGGTCAATGCCCAGGATGATTCGCTCTGTATTATTTGTTGCAACTTTCAAGTTTAAAATCGTTTCTTTGTGGTTATGAATACTATTTCTGACAAAGCTAAACAATTCGTTGCTTTTACAATCAAAATTCTGGTCGTAGGTTTGGCCTTGTGGTTTATTTACAAGCGCCTTTCTGAATCTACATGGCTGGATTGGGAGGAGTTTAAGACGACATTGGCGGGCAAGAATCTGTTCTTAGCTAGCTTTGTGCTACTTGCTTTGGCTTTCTTGAATCGTTTCTTTGAGATTCTAAAATGGAAGAACTTAGCTAACTTACTAAAGCCCGTTTCCGTACTTGATTCGTCAAGACAAGTGCTCTCAGCCTTGGTCTTTTCGATTTTTACGCCCAATGGCATTGGCGAATACGGTGCAAAAGCTTTGTACTTCCAGAAAAAGCAAGCCAAAAACGTAGTCTTCTTAAATTTCGTGTGCAACGGCATTCAAATGATCATCACCATTTTCTTCGGACTCGTCGGGTTATTGCTTTTGGGGTATTTTGATTGGTTCTTTGGCGCGTTGGGCGGCCTGCTCCTACTCTGGATATTGGTATTCGTACTCAAGAAAATAAAGATCAAAGGCTATTCGATAAATAGCTTGATTGACGAAATACACAAAATTCCGAAAAAGATTCACCGAGCAAATACACTTTTGGGTATTTCTCGCTTTGTGTTTTTCTCTTTACAGCAATATTATCTATTCGTATTCTTTGGCGTAGAAATTTCTTTCTTACCGATGATAGCTACCATAATGGCGGTTTATCTCATCGCCTCGTGCTTGCCTAACTTTCAGTTCTTTGACTTTATGGTCAAAGGCGGCGTAGCCGTTTACTTCTTTGGGCTGATTGGCGTCAACCAATGGGTGGTGATGATAGTCGCCCTGCTGATGTGGGTGCTCAACGTAGTGCTGCCGGTGCTCATCGGAACTGGTTTTGTGTTGAGTCATACGACCAAACCCAGTATTCAAAAAACCATGGCTTAGATGAAAACACTCGCTTTAGTCTTGTTTCTAATTCTTATTTTCTACGGATATTATATCCTCAGAACCCTTTACGGATGCCTGAAACTAAAGCCTTTTAGCGCAACTACAATACAACCAGCAAATAGCTTTAGCGTGGTGGTTCCGTTTAGAAACGAAAAAGAAAATCTGGAGAAGCTACTCCACTCGCTGTCTAAACTCAACTACCCTAAAGATCTATTCGAAGTGATTTTAGTCGATGACGATTCTAGCCAGCCCTTCTCTATCCCGAACACAAATTTCTCTGTAGCAGTCTTACCCAACCAACGAAAATCAGCTTCACCCAAAAAAGACGCTATAGAGACAGCCATAAAAAGAGCCCAATTCAATTGGATCATCACCACTGACGCTGATTGTTTGGTTTCTGAAAACTGGTTATTGGTATTGGATAACTTTATCCAAGCACAGCCAAAAGCCAAAATGGTCTGTGGAATGGTATTCACCCAAAAAGGAAAAACTTTTTTAGAGGACTTCCAGCTGTTAGATTTTATGAGTCTTCAAAGCGCCACTATCGGCTCCTTTGGGATTGACAAGGCTTTTATGTGTAACGGCGCTAACTTTGCCTATACCAAGGACTTCTTTAATCAGCTCGAGGGCTTCTCTGGCAATCATGACTTTGCAGGTGGCGATGACGTATTCTTATTACAAAAAGCGGTACAGCGGGCAAAGGAGAACCTGTTTTATCTGCGTGCAGAAGAACATATCGTACTCACGCGCTCAGTACAACAATGGAGTGCCCTCTTCAGCCAGCGCATCAGATGGGCATCAAAGACCAAGGGCTATCAAAGTAGTTTTGCCAAACAACTAGCCATCGCCATCTTGTTGGGCAATCTAGGTTTCATAGCCGCACTTTTTGGATTGTTTTTTAGTGGGTATTTTCTTGGATTTATAGTGCTGAAAATTACACTTGACTTACTGCTGATTAGACAAACGAGTCAATATGCAGCTAGACTAAACACATTTTCTATTTTACTTTCGTGTATGTTATATCCGTTTGTGAGTACTGCAATTGGGTTGTATGTATTGTTTTTCAAAAAATACAACTGGAAAGGCAGAAGCTATGACATCTAAGACTTGAATTTTACTTGTATAAAAAACTTCTCAGTCACCACCCTTAGTTTTGTGGATGGGTTGATGCTAGCTTTATAAAACTGAATTTCTTTCTTGGGGTGTAAGCGAATGATTTCGTCGTCCAAGACAAGCTCTACGGGCATTTCAAAATCAGCCACATCAGCTATCCAAGCATATTGAAATCCGTCTTTGAAAACTACTACCTCTAGCAACGGAAGTTCTTTGTGATAGATGTATTGTTCAAAAATAGGCCGTAGCGGCAATTGGCTTTCCTGTTCAAAGAAATCAATCACATCGTCAGCAACGATAATCTGGTGTTTGAAGTGATTGGAATAATCTAGCAGCAACTTCCACCACTTCTGGTCGTCATTGATGCTGTGGCGCAGCGTGTTGAGCATCAAAGCAGCTTTGTAATAAACATCGCTATTACTGGGTTTTATATTGACCCCAAACTGCCCCACCAAGGGTTTTTGGTTCTGAACCAGGCTTCGTTGTCCGTTGATATACTGCATCGCTTTTTGATAACCGTATTGACATTCCACAAAGACACTTTCACTATAGGTCGTAAAGCCTTCGTGAATCCACATATCAGCGATATCCTTGCTGGTAATTGAGTTGCCAAACCACTCGTGACCAGTTTCGTGAATGATGATAAAGTCAAACAATAAGCCCACACCACTGCCTGATAAATCATTGCCTAGATAACCTTTTTTGTATCTATTGCCATAGGCAACAGCGCTTTGGTGTTCCATCCCTAAAAACGGCGTTTCTACTAGTTTATAGCCGTCTTCTATAAACGGATAAGCGCCAAACTTCTCTTGAAAACAGCTGAGCATCGGCTTTACATCTGCTTCAAAGTGTATTTTAGCTTTGGCTTGATTTTCTCGCAACACATAATAGTCGATATCTAACGCAGCTAATTTGTCTGCAAAATGAACATAATCACCGATGTTGAGCGTGATATTATAGGAGTTAATGGGGTTTTTTACCTCCCATGTCCATGCGGTAAAATTATTTTCTATCTTTTTAGAACTTAGCAATCTGCCGTTGCTCACCCCTACTAAGCCGTCAGGGATATTCAAGGTGATTGTCGCTCCCCAATCGGGTTCATCGCTCTGAGAGTCCTTACACGGATACCACAAGCTCGCACCTGTGCCTTGCACGGCAACGCCCACAAAGTCTTTAGCATTGCTGTCTTTGCTCCACACAAAACCACCGTCCCAAGGTGCATTTTCTGCCACCGTCGGGTTTCCGTAATAAGAGAATCTAATGCTATGAATGCTGTCTTTGGTTAAGACTTTAGGAAAATGAAGGTATACGGCATCGTGCTTTCTGGTGGTTTCTATTTTGTCGAACTCTCTAGAACTGACTCCGTCAATCACCATATTTTCAAATAAATCTATTTGGATTTTATCAGTGTCTTCAACCACTTTAAACGTAATGGTGTTAGCGCCAGAAATCATTTTCTTATCTGGAAATACATAGAGGTCTAATTCGTATTTCAGCACGTCATAGCTCGTACGCTCAAAAGCCAAACCACCTCTGAGGGAATCTCGCGCTGTAAAATCTTGAGCAAAAGCGAGTGGACTTATGCTCATCAGTAGTATACACACAAATGATTTAACTTTCATAGCAGTAGTATTAGCGGAGTTTGACACACAAAAGTAACTAAAAAAAGTGCCAACAAGAATTTCCCGTTGTGCACTTTTATAGTATAGCTTCATAAAAAATAATTCGGCTATTTTTTTTTAGATTAGGTAATTATTTTACCCTTTTCCAGGTCTGAGTTCTTCCTAAAAGAGAAATACCTACGTAGCCCCTTACTTTCAAAACGTCTTTGCCGTCTAAACTCATGGAGCATTTGTATAGCTTACCTTTGTTTGGATCAAGGATTTGTCCTCCACTATACTCACTGCCATCTTTAGAAAGTCCTTTGATAATCACAAGACCATTGATAGGCTTATCTTTATCGCTCCCTTTACAGTTTTGACATTTTGCGTCTTTTTTTGCCGGGTTGAGTATCTCGACCACTTTTCCGTACATTTTTCCTCCTTGTTCATAAATCTGAACGATAGATTTTGCCTCTCCCGTCTCGTCGTCAAAGGTTTTCCAGTTTCCGACTACGTCTTGTGCTTGTACCATAAATGTTCCTAATGCGAACATCACTAATAAAATTCCTAGTTTTCTCATTTTCTTATTGTTTTAAGTTTTCGTTAAAAATAATACTTTTTTCTGATTTCAACCTATTAATCGTAGCATTTAGTTCGAATCCTAATAGCAAAATCATACAATTCAACCAAATGTAGATCATTAAGACAAGAAGTGTGCCGATAGATCCGTACAACTCGTTATACTTTGCAAAATGCAGTACATAAATACCAAATCCGTAGGAAGATAAAATGACTAAAAACGTAGATATAACCGCGCCAATGCTGAAGAATGAGGATTTATTAAACTGCTTAGATCCGAATTTAAAAATAATAGAAATAGAGAAAAAAACCATCATCAAAACCAATGAATACCGCAAAATAACCATAATTATGATGTTGTTTAAATCAAAAAAATCAATATTATTGACCACCACCTCTGAGATGACAATGAGTGCAACGGTGATGATAATAATGAATGAAAGACCTATACCTAGAATCATCGAAACCAAATATTGCTTAAAGAAGTTGCGCGTGATAGTGATGTGATAGGAGTTCTCAAAACCAGAAAGCATTGAGTTTACACCATTTGCCATCAAGAAAACAGCAAAAATAACACCTGTTGAGAGCAAGCCTTTGTTAGAGTTATTCATAATGTCTTTGATGATTCCGTAGATAGCATCAAAGGTATTGGGCGGCACATTTTGAGACAAGAAAGCAAAGAAATCATCCTGAAAATTATCCAACGGCATAAACGGAATGAGGTTTAGAATAAATAGCAAAAACGGAAAAATAGCCATAAAGAAATTAAAGGCAATCGAGGCAGCCCTGTTAGTAAAAGCACCTTCAATAATACCGATGACATACAGCTCTAAGATGTCATACAAGCTAAGTCCTTCTAGCCTCTTAAAGGTGATTTTTTTTGCCCACGAAACCAAGTTTCTTAGGATGGGAATTTTATCGAACTTATGCTCTTCAGACGCTGTCATATATTTTTAAAGTGTTAAAACACAGTGCTATACTTCATATTACTTACTAAATTGCTTTAAGGCTTAAGTCCATGTTATAAACCGAGTGGGTGAGCGCTCCTGAGGAGATATAATCAACACCACATTCAGCATAAGCCCTGATGGTTTTCTCATTTATATTACCAGAAGATTCAGTGAGCGTTTGATCGCCGATAAGCGCAACCGCTGCTCTGGTTTGTTCATAACTAAAGTTGTCTAACAGGATTCTATACACTCCTTTTGCGTCTAGAATTTGCTGTACTTCTTTGAGATCTCTCGCCTCTACAATGATTTTCAAATCTAAGTTATTTTCTTTGAGATAAGCTTGTGTTTTGAGAATTGCTTTTGCCATGCCGCCGGCAAAATCAATGTGGTTGTCTTTGAGCATCACCATATCATAAAGCGCAAAGCGGTGGTTCTCTCCGCCTCCTATCTTAACCGCCCATTTCTCAATTGCTCTGATGCCTGGCGTGGTCTTTCTAGTGTCTAATATTTTGGTCGTAGTGCCTTCTAATAGATTTACAAAGAACTTAGTCTTAGTAGCTATAGCAGACATTCTTTGCATCGAATTCAACACTAAACGCTCTGCCTTCAAGATAGCTTGTGAAGGTCCTGCTACGTGAAATACAATATCTCCTACTTTTACTTCGGTTCCGTCTTCAATAAATGTTTCTACCTTTAAATCTTTATCGACATAAGCAAAAATCATCTTGGCAAAATCGACTCCAGCTATGACTCCGTCTTCTTTGACCAGCAGTTTTGCCTTTCCATGAGCATCTGCCGGAATGCAAGCCAAGGATGAGTGATCGCCGTCTCCTACGTCTTCTCTGATGGCGTTGGCGATGATTATATCTAGTTCGTTCTGGAATTGTTCTGCTGATATCATAGGTTCAATACTGTTTATATAGGTTATTAGTTTGCTTTTTTATGTGGGCTATGACCAAACCAAAGTGGGTGTTAATTGTAATTCTTCTCTGAGCTGTGTGTTAATATTTTCTTTGGTCAAGCCTAAACGTTGTAAAGTTAACCAAATCTCATCTTCTGACTTAAGAATTTTTAAAAGTCTTTCTTTTCCGTACTTCCTAATTGTGCGTTCACAAATCAAAGCCGCCGTTAGATACGGAATTGAGGTTTCACCTTCAAAGTACAACCGCTCATAAGGATCAAAGTGAGTATTGAAATCATACTCTGGGTTTGCAGTAATAAATTGGGCTAATTTTTTTCTGTGCCAAGCATAATCATAAATACCGCTTCCTGCCAGATAAGTGGCGATGCCTTCGTCTAGAAACTTATTTATATTCGGAAACAGCTGTTGGGTATATATATGAATTATCTCGTGGGTATAAATTTCAGCATTATTTCCTGAGAAAATTATATTGCCATGGTCTGCAAGCCCGCCTGAGCTGTCTACATACATCATCAGATTATAGTCAAAACCCTTAATTTCAAAGAGTTCTTTTGGGTGAATACAAGAATAATAAGTAATGGCTATGGGTGTGGTTTGAAAGAAATGACAGAGTCTATCGATATCTTGTTTTTGTTGGCTGATCTCTTCAGTATTTACTTTTTTGTTGGGCGAAATAATATAAGCTATACTCCCGGTTTTATGAGGTGTCCAATCTTTTGTGACATAATCTAAATACCTGCTAAACACCACTTTTTTATGGTCAACAGTCGCTATGATATTATAAATCATTTTAATAAAGTTCTCATCGGTTTCTGGATGATATCCGAGATAGGCAATTTTTAATATTTTCTTGTTTTCAGTATCGGTGGGCAAGATTTCCATCAAGGTAGGTCTGAAAAAATCTTTTCCGTATCTACTTTGTTCTATAGCATATATATCTAGGTACGGATGTATATATTTCTGAAAATCAGCTTGTAACCAATATTCATTGGCTGAAAGCGAATTGTTTTTTGTCTCTAAAAAGCGCTTTAGCGTTGAGATAATTATACTATTGTCAGAATGCTCTTGATCGATAATCGGCGAAACCGTCAATACAACTTGCGCTGTCTTTTGGCCTTGTCCGTTACAAGCCAAAATGATAAAGCTCAAGAATAGTAAAATTATATGTTTCATTATGGGGGTAAATTGTTAGGTTTAGAATAACTAAAGGTTCGTCAGTCTTTCAGGTGCAAGTAAGCGCTATAGGTAAGCAATTGATTTTGAATTTTTCAATATTTTTATGAAGTCCACAGTTTTTTAAAGTGGCTAAAACTTCATCCATAGTCTTTTTTGGATTTTTGAGTCTTTTCACCATTTTGTTAAAAGCTTTACAGGCTAGTTTAGGGTTGATATCAATTAAATTTGAAATTAACTCATCAGGATTTTGAATTTCTATATCATATTTAGACAGCTCATTCTTTGGAAAATCATTTATGTTAAAAGTAATTATTAGATCAGCATTGCATCTTAGTGCACAAGCCACAACATGTCTGTCATCTTTATCTTTTAGTTTAATACTTGGAAGTAATTCTTCAAAGTTTTCAACATTTGCATCAGGAAAAGCTTGATTCATAGCTTTAACAGTTTGTTCCAATTGTTCTTTTTTCAAATCGGCACGTTTTCTCAACAGATTTCGCAGCCATTCATCCTGAATTATGTCAGACCATTTCGCTATAAACAAACCCTCTGCTGCAAGAGATAATAAAATATCTCTAATTGGTGCTGGATATAAAACACAGGCATCTAATACAACAGTCAGTTTAGCGGATTGCATCATTCGTATCCGAGATTTAAGTCTTGTGCTTGCATAGTTAAGAAATCAAGTTGAGCTTCTCTTTGTTTAGCAAGTTGTTCTTTATATTCCAGAATATCTTTTAGCAAGATTCTTCTATGACTACCTACTTTTTTGAAAGGGATTTTTTTAGCTTCAAGAAGTTTTACTAAATGAGGTCTGGATACATTGAGCATATCAGCAGCTTGCTGTGTACTTAGTTCTGAATGAGAAGGCACAATTGAAATCGTTTTTCCTTCAGCCATATTTTGGATTATGGCAGAAAGTAATGTTAAAGCCTTTTTAGGGATAGTAATAAACTCACCTGTTTCTTGGATTTTTATTTTAACCCCTTTCTTTTGTGAAGATTTTATTCTTTCTGATACAAGCTGAAAACCTTGCAAAGAGTTTAATGCAATCTCTTGGTCTTCTTTTGTAGTTCTTTTGATTAGAGTTTCCATGATTGTTATTTTTAATCAAAATTAAACGAAATAAACGAAACGAACAAAACAAACCAAATCTTTTTCGAATAACTGCTTACTTAAAATATATTTACATTCCCGACTATTAAAAAAAGAAGTTGAGTCATATAAGCCAAATTTAAACAGAAATCTATCAATACATTGGTCAATGAGCCGTATTTTTTATCTTTGCACAAACTTAGAGCTGATGCACACACAGATTGATCCTTGTTGGAAAGAGGTATTACAAGACACTTTTGAGGCGCCTTATTATAATGATTTGACCAAATTCATAACGCAACAGTACCAGCACAACACCTGTTATCCTCCAAAAGAACAGATTTTCGCCGCATTTAATCGCTGTAGTTTTGCAGATGTAAAAGTGGTCATCATTGGTCAAGACCCGTATCACGGCGAAGGCCAGGCCAACGGGCTTAGCTTTTCAGTGAATGACGGCATAGCATTGCCGCCATCGCTCAGAAATATTTTTAAGGAGATAGAGGCTGATTTGCAAAAGTCTTCTCCCCTCTCCGGAAACCTAGAACGCTGGGCAAATCAAGGTGTTTTATTGCTCAACGCTACCCTAACAGTAGAGCGTTCTAAACCCGGAAGCCATCAAAACAAAGGCTGGGAAGGCTTTACTGATACCGTGATCAAAACAATTTCAGAACACAAAGAAGATGTGGTCTTCTTGCTTTGGGGAGGTTTTGCCAAAACCAAAAGCAAACTCATAGACGCCAATAAACATCATATCCTTAGCTCTGGACATCCATCACCTATGAGTGCTAATAAAGGCTACTGGTTTGGCAACAAACACTTTAGCTCTGCCAATGCAATCTTAAAGTCAAAGGGAATTCCAGAAATTGACTGGTGAGTGTCCAACGTTAATTTATACCGCAAAAAAGGCTTCTAGCTCTCTGAGCGTCTCTTCTGAAGTCTGAATATCTTTGACGATTTCGCCTTTGTTTAGCGCCACAATTCGGTTAGACACTTCCACCGTATGAGCCAAGTCATGGCTAGAGACTAGAATGGTAATAGCAGGGTTATCGGCCAATTCTCTGATTATTCTTTTGAGTCTGATTTGCGTAGTCGGATCGAGGTTTGCAAATGGTTCATCCAGAATAATGACTTCAGGATTCCCGATAAATGCGGCGATAATCCCTACCTTCTTTTGGTTTCCCTTTGATAAATCTCTGAGGTATTTTTTGCTACCCAGAATCTCATCGTTAAAAAAGTCTTTGTATTGGCTGAGCAGCGAATCAATATCTGCTTTGTTCTGACCTCTTAGCTCGCCTATAAAGTAGAAATACTCTTCTGGAGTCAAATGCCCAATCAAGAAGCTTTCGTCGATAAAAGCAGTTGTAAATGGCTTCCAGTCCTCGCTCACATCTACCTGAACGCCGTTGTTAACGATATTTCCTGTAGTAGGTCTGATCAGGTCTAACAACAAGCTGAAAAAAGTAGTTTTACCAGCACCGTTATTACCCACTAGTCCAAAACTCTCTCCTTTTTTGATCTCTAGATTCTGAATATTCAAAACTGTAGTGCCACTATAGCTTTTAGTAAGGTTATGTACGTGTATCATCTCTATATATTTTATTTTTTTTGAATGTAATTTTTTTGAATTCTTTAGTCACTTAGCTCTCCTGTTGTTTGAAACCGTCAAGCATGGCATATTTTCTTTTTTTGTAAGCCAATACAATTTTATTTAAGAATAGATTTCTCAGTAAAACTCCTATCCCACCGATCAATGCCAATACAAGCGTTGCCACTTCTTCGCCACCTATCAGGTAAGCCACATACCAAAATCCTATCGGGAAAAGCAGCAGCGGGAAGCCAAGAATCCATTGAGTAGCACCTGTACCTTGGTAATTCATAAACGGACTTTTGTCTAAATCAATGCGCTTTTTGTTAAACGAACCTGCATATAAAATCAGCGGAACGTTTACCCCAGCATTATAAATCGCACAAGCCAGGTTGAGCAATAAGATATTCACGCCAAAATAAACGTAAGGCGAGGTTATAATTGTCATCACCACTATCGAGAAATACATCAATCCGGCTTTAGACTCAAGGTATTGTTTCATCGGGATGTTCTGTGACATCATCATAGAATAATAACTACTATCCCAAGCAGGTATAAATTGTCCAAAGTTGATCACAAAGATGCCGGTCATAAAAACGCCGGCAAATAAATACCAACCCGGTTGTGTTGCATAAATAGGACTGGTATAAAAGATCATTCCGTAAGCTGCAAACAACAAACTCATCCAGATGGTGGCTTTTGGTCGTTTATTTCTCCAAATCAGCTTTAAGTCATTTTGCAAAAACGGTGCAATATTCCCGAACTTCTTAGTCCAAGAGAAATTTGAAGTATCAATAGCATCGTTTTTAGTCTTTAGTGAAGCGTCTAGATAAAGGTTGACTTTGAGGTATTTGAAGTTCCATAGATATAAACCTATGGCCATCAACACCGGAATCAATGCCAGTACTGGATTTTCAAGTACTGCATTCATCACACTGCCAATAAGCTCAGTAGTTTTGAACACCTCAAAGTATTCTAACCCAGCCAAGACAAGCACTGCGGCTACATACGGCATAAAAGCCTTTAGGTTGTTGGTAAATTTTTTCTTGATTAAGAAATTGGCATAATTCACGACCAATACCAGTGAAAGCATCGCAATCATCCAGCCTATAATTTGTAGGGCAGAAAAATCTCCTTTAATGAGATACCAAATTCCAAACGGAATAATGGCAAGTGGTGCGAGCGTATTATAAAAAGAAAAAATACTTTTGGTCAATACGAAGTGTATGATTGTCTTTCTCTTGATATTGTTGACCATCAGTGGTTTGATATTCAACACAGGCAGTGTCTGCATCATAAAGCGGATGATCAGCTCATAGACTAGCCAAAGTGCAACAAACGAATTGAGAATGAATATCGGTTCCTTATCAGGATACATCTCTTTGAGCATCGGATATAAAGCAATACCTAATACTAAAAATGAAACCATAAAATAGGCGGCAAGAAAGCCCATAAATAGTTTGAGACCTAAGCTTTGGCCGAGGCTAGCAGAACGAAAAAATGCTTTCCATTCGAGTTTTAAAAAACGTCTAAACATGGTAGTAACAGATTTTGATTTAATCTATTAGTAGCCCTATTCAGAAATTGTTACAAACAAAAAAGCCTATATAACTAAATATATAGGCTTTTTTAGAATATTTGGTTGTGCTTCTTAATCGTTTAGCTTCAAAACAGCCATAAATGCTGATTGAGGAATCTCTACGTTACCCACAAGCCGCATGCGTTTTTTACCTGCTTTTTGTTTTTCGAGAAGTTTTCTTTTTCTAGAGATATCTCCTCCATAACACTTAGCAGTCACGTCTTTACGAAGTGCTTTGATGGTTTCTCTAGCAATCACTTTGACCCCTACAGCTGCCTGAATTGGGATGTCAAATTGTTGTCTCGGGATGAGTTCTCGTAGCTTATTACACATTTTACTACCGATGTTATAGGCGTTGTCTTCGTGTATAAGTGCTGATAGTGCATCAACGTTTTGTCCGTTTAGCAGTACGTCAAGGCGCACTAGTTTAGAAACGCGCATCCCTATTGGGTGGTAGTCAAACGAGGCGTATCCCTTAGAAACAGTTTTTAGTCTGTCATAAAAGTCAAATACGATTTCAGCCAGTGGCATATCAAAAGTAAGTTCTACGCGCTCTGGAGTCAAATAGGTTTGGTTAGTTATCTGACCTCTCTTCTCGATACACAAGCCCATTACGTTGCCCACAAAGTCAGCTTTAGTAATGATGGTTGCTTTAATAAACGGCTCTTCTACCCTATCAATTTTTGAAATCTCTGGCAAATCAGATGGATTGTTGACAATCAAGCCTACTTCAGGGTTTTTCTTGGTATAAGCCAAATAAGAAACGTTGGGTACGGTAGTAATCACGGTCATATTAAACTCACGCTCTAGACGCTCTTGGATAATCTCCATATGCAGCATCCCTAAGAATCCACATCTAAAGCCAAAGCCTAATGCAGCTGAACTCTCTGTTGCAAACACCAGTGAAGCATCGTTGAGCTGAAGCTTTTCCATCGAGTTGCGCAATTCTTCATACTCCTCTGTTTCTACCGGATAAATTCCGGCAAAAACCATGGGTTTAACGTTCTCAAATCCGTCGATCATATTTTGAGTAGGCTCTTTGGCATCGGTAAGTGTATCACCTACTTTTACTTCTTTTGCCTCTTTAATACCTGAAATCAAATAGCCAACATCTCCTGCTGAGATACTGTTTTTTGGGGTTTGGCTAAATTTAAGCGTACCTACTTCATCAGCAAAATACTCTTTGCCCGTAGCCATAAACTTGATGCGCTGTCCTTTGGTAATTTTTCCGTTGAGTACTCTAAAGATTACCTCAATTCCCCTGAACGGGTTATACACCGAGTCAAAAATAAGGGCTTGCAGGGGTTCGTCAATATTTCCTGTCGGAGCTGGCACACGCTCGATAATAGCTTCTAATATTTTATCTACTCCAAAACCTGTTTTACCTGAGGCATGGATAATGTCTTCTAAATCACAGCCCAACAAATCCATGATATCATCACTCACTTCGTCTGGCTTTGCACTTGGCAAATCGATTTTGTTGAGCACCGGAATAATTACCAAATCATTCTCAAGGGCCAAATATAGATTTGAAATGGTCTGTGCCTGAATGCTTTGTGCTGCATCTACGATAAGTAGCGCCCCTTCACAAGCAGCGATAGAGCGCGAAACCTCATACGAGAAGTCAACGTGTCCGGGTGTATCAATCAGATTAAGGATAAATTGTTCTCCTTTATACTCAAAATCCATCTGAATAGCGTGAGACTTAATAGTAATACCACGTTCTCGCTCAAGATCCATATTGTCTAGAAATTGAGCTTGTTTCTGACGTTCCGTAACAGTCTGTGTATAATCCAGTAGCCTATCCGCTAAGGTACTCTTTCCGTGGTCAATATGAGCAATAATACAAAAGTTGCGAATGTTCTTCATCTTCGAAATTTATAAGTAGGCAAAGATAGTTTTTTAGTTGAATTTTTCAAGTTATTTGCCCCACAGATTAGCACAAAAAAAACTTCGACAGAAACAGGAGGAGGATTTTTAAGAACACTCAACCGTTTCTGTCGAAGAAACTACACAAAACAAAAACATACAAACACTTTACTTTCTAATCTGAGTCACAACTTCAGATTATATCTAAAATGATTTCAAACACAAAATCATATATAGTAAACACAATAAATTAAAACCATAACTCTTTTTTTTAAGAACTATAAACTAGCGCAGAGCAAACAAATAAAATGCATAGCGCTAGAGGCATTTTGGGGTTTTAACTTGAGCAAATAGAGCCATTTCTGCTGTGAATGACAAAAATGTAGCGTTACAATAACGTTACAATACACAACTAACTTGTTTTAAGTATTTTACAAAATTTGTTTTATTGACATTTAACAGTTTTTCTTCTTGCTATTTTTTAAAATCAAGTCTTTGTCAATGTTTTTTAGGTAGAAATAGCATCTGTATTTTGGGTTTTTCAGATAAAAATAAATGCCTAAAACAGCTTTAGAATTAACCGAATTACCCACTAAGCAACTCAGCCTTTATTTTATAACTACAGCTGATTTTTTGATCAATTGACATTTCTTTATTTTGAGATAAGTTTTAGACTGGTATCGTCAGCAAAAAATTGTAAATTTGCCCCTTGTATCTAAAAATAGTTCAAATGACGATTCCTACACAGTTTGATTCAAAAGCTATCGAAAGCAAATGGTATCAGTATTGGTTAGACCATAAATATTTTAGTTCTACGCCTGATGACAGAGAGCCTTATACCATAGTTATTCCGCCACCCAACGTGACGGGCGTTTTGCATATGGGGCATATGCTCAACAATACGATTCAGGACATTCTTATCAGAAGAGCCAGACTACGCGGATACAACGCTTGTTGGGTGCCTGGCACTGACCACGCCTCAATTGCTACTGAAGCAAAGGTCGTGCAAAGACTTAAAGAACAAGGCATTGACAAAAACGACCTCTCTAGAGAAGAATTCTTGGCACATGCTTGGGATTGGACCCATCAATACGGTGGAGTTATCTTAGAGCAACTCAAACAAATTGGCGCTTCTTGCGATTGGGACAGAACTAAGTTTACGATGGATCCTGAAATGTCAGCCTCTGTAATCAAAGTTTTTGTTGACTTATACAACAAAGGGCTCATCTATCGCGGTTATCGCATGGTAAATTGGGACCCTGAGGCCAAGACCACCCTATCTGACGAAGAGGTGATTTATGAAGAAAGCCAAGGAAAGCTCTATCACCTGAAATACAAAATCAGCGGTACAGAAGATTTTATAACTATTGCTACCACGCGTCCAGAGACGATTCTTGGGGATACTGCCATTTGTGTGAACCCCAATGATGAGCGCTATGCACGTCTGAAAGGCAAAACAGCCATAGTCCCGATTGCCAATCGTGAAATTCCGATTATTTTTGATGACTATGTAGATATGGAATTCGGAACAGGAGCGCTAAAAGTGACGCCTGCACACGACATGAATGACAAAACTTTAGGCGACAAACACAACCTAGAGATTATCGATATCTTTAATGACGATGCCACGCTCAACTCTTTTGGGTTGCACTATCAAGGCAAAGACCGCTTTGTGGTTAGAGAAGAAATCGCCAAAGAATTACAGCAAAGAGCTGCTTTAGAAAAAGTAGAAATGCACCTGAACAAAGTAGGGACTTCTGAGCGTACCAAAGCCGTTATAGAGCCGAGGTTGTCTGACCAATGGTTTTTGAAAATGGAAGATTTGGTCAAACCCGCTCTCAAAGCTGTTTTGGTCGATGAAGAGATAAAATTCTACCCTAAGCGCTTTGACAATACTTACAAACACTGGTTAGAGAACATACAAGACTGGAATATTTCGCGTCAATTATGGTGGGGACAACAGATTCCCGCCTATTTCTATGGCGAAGGCAAAGAAGACTTCGTGGTGGCTGAAACCAAAGAAGAAGCACTGCAGTTGGCCCAGCAAAAAACCAATAATACAGCCTTGACAGCTGAGGATTTAAGACAAGATGCCGATGCACTAGACACTTGGTTCTCTTCATGGCTGTGGCCGATGAGCGTTTTTGGGGGAATATTAGATCCTGAAAACAAAGAATACAAATACTACTACCCTACTAACGACTTGGTTACCGGTCCGGATATTATTTTCTTCTGGGTAGCGCGAATGATTATTGCGGGATATGAATATGAAGGCAAAAAACCCTTCTCAAATGTCTATTTCACTGGGTTAGTCAGAGACAAACAACGACGCAAGATGTCTAAGTCACTGGGCAATTCGCCTGATCCGTTAGAATTGATTGAGAAATTTGGTGCCGATGGCGTGCGTTGCGGATTACTTTTGAGTGCTGCTGCGGGAAATGACATTATGTTTGACGAAGAACTCTGCAACCAAGGCAAAGGTTTTGCAAACAAAATTTGGAATGCTTTCAGACTGATCAAAGGCTGGGAGGTGACTGATATTGAACAACCCGTCAATGCAAAAGTGGCTATCGAGTGGTTTGACAACAAGTTTCAGAAAACATTAGCTGAGGTGAATGATGATTTTGAAAAATACAGAATCTCAGATGCACTGATGGCAACTTACAAGCTGGTTTGGGATGATTTCTGTTCTTGGTATTTAGAGATGATCAAACCCGCTTACCAACAGCCGATTGACAGCGCAACCTTTGACAAAACCATTGGTATACTTGAAGACCTGTTAAAACTGTTGCATCCGTTTATGCCGTTCTTGTCAGAGGAGATTTGGCAACTAATCACGGATAGAACGCCAAAAGAAGCACTTGTGATCGCAAGTTATCCGACACAAACAAACTATGATTCTAAAATAATATCAGATTTTGAATTTACAACTGAGGTTATCTCAGGCATTCGCACCATCAGAAAAGAAAAGAATATTCCGTTTAGAGATCAGATTGAACTAAAACTGATCAACAATGAGAAAACTGCGGTATATTTTGATCCTATTATCACTAAATTGGGTAATATCTCTAGTTTAGAATATATAGACGGAGCTGTAAATGGCGCTTTGACCTTTAGGGTAAAATCAAATGAATATTTTGTACCGATTGCCGGAAGCATCAATATCGAAGAAGAAATAGAAAAGCTCACTGTTGAACTGGAATACACCAAAGGATTCTTGGCCTCAGTAGACAAAAAACTTTCTAACGAGCGTTTTGTAGCAGGAGCTCCAGAACAAGTGATTGCTATCGAAAAGAAAAAACAAGCCGATGCATTGGCAAAAATTGCAACACTAGAACAAAGTATCGCAAGTCTGAAATAATACACTAAAAAGAAAATAACTTTTGAAACACCTAATCGTTTTTAGATTATCAGCTATGGGCGATGTAGCGATGACAGCTCCAGTTATCCGAGCGGTAGTAGCACAACATCCAGAGGTGAGGATTACGGTGGTATCAAGGCCCTTTTTTAAGCCTTTCTTTGACGGAATTGAGAGAGTAGATTTCTTCCCTATTGATTTAAATGAGCGACACAAAGGATTCTTAGGACTGCTACGATTGTTTAAAGACCTAAAAGAGTTGAATGTTGATGGATTTGCCGATTTGCACAATGTAATTCGGTCAAAAGTGGTTAGAGGTTTATTCTCATTGTCAGGAAAGAAAGCCGCTTCTCTTGACAAGGGTAGAGCGGAGAAAAAAGAACTTACTAGATTCAAAGAAAAAACCCTCAGACCACTCAAGACGATGCATCAGAGGTATGCAGATGTGTTTGAACAACTGGGTTACAAAACCTATTTAAGCCTGGCTAGCTTCCCAAAAAAAGCCAACCTATCTGATGAAGTTCTAGCTGTAACAGGAGAAAAGTCAGATAAGTGGGTCGGGATCGCTCCTTTTGCACAATACCAATCAAAGGTATATCCTCTGGATTTAATGCAAGTGGCGATTGATAAACTGGCTGAACAACCCAATCTGAAAGTCTTTTTGTTTGGTGGTGGTGAAGCGGAAATTAAGCAACTCAACACTCTCAAGAAAAACTATCCGAATGTGATTGTGATTGCTGGTAGGATTAAGTTTCAACAAGAGTTACATCTGATTTCAAATCTAGACGTGATGCTATCAATGGATAGCGGAAATGCACATATTGCGGCAATGTATGGTATAAAGACACTAGTGCTTTTTGGCGCAACGCATCCTTGCTTAGGTTTTATGCCGTTTAGACAACCCTTAGACTACGCACTCTTGGCAGATTTAGAGAAATACCCAAAATTGCCTACCTCAGTTTACGGAAATAAAATCATACCAGACTATCGAGATGCCATGAGAAGCATTGCGCCTTCAAAAGTGGTAGATGCAGTAATGGCAGCACTTTAAGTTATAGCCAAACCAAATAAGTCATAAGACATAAAAAAGCCGTATCAATAATTTGATACGGCTTTTTTGAAGTAAAATGAAAAAAATGAATTCTAATTATGCTAGTGTTTTTTCTAACTCTTGAGCGCGTAAGAACAGAATGTTGTTTTCTAAGTGGATGTGCGTATGTAAATCCTGTTCGAATTCTTGCAACATCAGAAAAGCAGTTCTGTACGTACTACAAGCATCTTCCGGAGGCGTGTAGCCATCGGTAAGTCTAGATAACTCTCTAAAATTACCTCCTTCAACGTCGTGCTCGTGCTTCATCATTTCAATCGGATTATCAACTGACCCAAATTGAGGTTTTACTAGCGGCTGGTTAGAAATCTTTGCCTGCATCATTTTTCTGATAAAAGGGAACAAAATCAGTTCTTCTTTTTTCATATGAGCAGCCAAGTTTTGAGCCGATTCAGTAAATAATTTTTCAACCTCTAAAAGCTCTGGATGGTTAGACCCGTGTACTTTTGAAATTTTAGCTAAGAATGTCTGAATTACTGGAGTTTTCTCCTCAACGTATCTGTGATGCGTTTTTTCGACATAATCAGCCAATAAATCTAAAGGCCAAGCTTTAAAATCGATATTTGAATTTCCTTTAGCTTCAAGGATTTCTTTGATTTGAGATGACATATTTGCCAAGTCTAAATCATTTTTTTGGCTTACCTCCTCTAAGGTTCTATTTCCTTTGCAACAGAAGTCTATGCCAAGCTTAGAGAAAAGTGCAGCCGTCCTGAAATCTTGAGCCACAATCTCCCCTATTGGTGTTTTTTCTAGGGTATTCATAAGTTTTTTTTTATTCTGCGATTAGCTTCCCTTTCATCATTCCGTAATGACCAGGGAAAGAACATAGGAAGTCATAAGCTCCTGCTTCTTCAACAGTAAACTCGATAGTGTCTGACTCACCACCTCCTAATAATTTTGTGTGTGCAAGAACACTTGCTGCTTCAGAAGCTGGAACATACTCCTCATCAGTAGCTACTTGTGCCTTTTGAGCAAAAGCCTGCATATCTACTCCTTGGTTAAGAACTACAAAGTTATGTCCCATAACATTTTTAGCCATTTTACCTGTGTGGTGAAGTGTTAAGATGATTTTTGTACCTACAGGAACAACGATTTCTGCTTTGTCAAATTTCATCATATCATCAGAGCTGATTTCAACTTCGAAATCTGTTGCTTCAGCCACTTGTTCTTGTTGTGGTTCTGGCGTGTCAGTAACTACTGTTTCTGTGTTTGCTTTGTCTTTACAAGAAGTCATTCCTGCGATTAGGGCTACTAGAGCAATACTTTTAAAAATGTTTTTCATAGTTTTCAGGTTTTTAATTATAATTAGATTTAATTTTCAATGCAAATATAGTTATTTTTTGGCGTATGTGACTTATGACTTAAGTCATAAGAATCAAAATATTTAGAACTAATCTAAATAGATTGTGTTGATTCTTTAAAATTCTAGCCGACAATATTGATAATCTTGCCCAGCACGACGATTACTTTCTTAGGTGCTCTGCCTTGCAGTTGCTCAATGGTTCTCTCGTCTTTAAGAATGATCTGCTCTACCTCTTCAGCGGTCAAATCAAGCGGAAGACCAATCATAAAGCGCATTTTTCCGTTGAATGAAACCGGGTATTCTTTTGCTGACTCAACCAAATGTTTTGCTTCAAATACCGGAAAAGCCACTTCAGAAATTGAACCTGAATGACCTAGTGCACTCCATAGCTCCTCTGCGATATGCGGCGCATAAGGTGAAATCACTATTGCCAAGGGTTCTAGAATTGCTCTGTGATGACACTTCTGCTGTGAGAGTTCATTCACGCAAATCATAAACTGCGAAACCGAAGTATTGAACGAAAAGTCTTCAATATCTTGGGTTACTTTTTTGATGGTTTTGTGCAGCGATTTGTACATTTCTTTGGTTGGTTCTTCATCGGTTACGTCAAATTCTCTATGAACCGCTCTAAAAGCCTCATAAACACTTTTATTTTTTGGATCGTGTTCGTAGTAACGAGGATCATTTTTTAGGTTAACATCTTGATGATATAGATTCCATAATTTTTTCAAAAACCCGAAAACTCCAGTGATTCCGGCTGTGTTCCAAGGTTTGGCTTGCTCTAGCGGGCCTAAAAACATTTCGTACAAACGCAACGTGTCAGCTCCGTATTCGTTACAAATGTCGTCAGGATTGACTACATTGTATTTTGATTTGGACATTTTCTCGACTTCACGACCTACGATGTATTTGCCGTTTTCGTCTAAAATGAATTCAGCATTTTTATAGTCTTGATATAACGGATGAGCTTTAAATTTTTCGATATCTAACTCATTCGTTACATCATTGATACAAGATAAATCAACGTGGAGTGGATGAATCTCAGATGAAATAAAATTTTGAACTAAATTTTTATATTTTAGTTTTTCTGGTGTAAACTCAGTTAATTCAACTTCTTTTCTAATTCTGTCTGTAATATCATAATAAAATTCTCCTGATAGTACATTATTCCCATCATTATTTTTTTCTAAATATGATTTTGGGACTATAAAAGTTTTGGTGAAAATAATTTTATCTAAGGTAGAGTTATCAGAAAGTGTAATATATAACTCTGTTTTGTATATTAATCTATAAATATAAGCACTCATCCCCAAAATCATTCCCTGATTAATCAGTTTTTTGAAGGGTTCTTCAGTGGGTACAAATCCTTTGTCTTTCAAGAATTTATTCCAGAAGCGGCTGTACAACAAGTGCCCTGTGGCGTGTTCGCTTCCTCCGATATATAAATCTACGTTTTGCCAATAGGCGATGGCTTCTGCACTGGCAAACTCATCCGTGTTTTGAGCGTCCATATAGCGCAACCAATACCATGAAGAACCCGCCCAACCCGGCATAGTATTCAGCTCTAGCGGAAAGATATATTCTTTTTCTGAGTCGTGTATCGGAGCCGCACATACAGCGTTGGTCTTTGTATTCCAATGCCATTCTTTGGCATTGCCCAGCGGTGGTTGTCCGTCTTCAGTGGGCAAATACTTCTCTACCTCAGGCAAGCGAATAGGCAAATGTGCTTTGGCAATCATCTGTGGCAATCCGTTGATGTAATAGACCGGAAACGGCTCTCCCCAATAACGTTGACGCGAGAAAACGGCATCGCGCAAACGGTAGTTTACCTTCGCCTTGCCCGCTCCTATTTTCTCTAATTCCTCAATAATTTTTTGGGTTCCCGCCTGATAATCTAATCCGTTGAGGAAATCGGCGTTTATAAATTTAAATCCTGCTTTCTCAGTAAATGCTTTCTCAGAAATATCTTGGTCAAAGATGTTGTTGATCTCAATGCCAAAGTGATTGGCAAAGGCATAATCTCTTTCGTCACCACAGGGCACCGCCATCACTGCGCCTGTTCCGTAGCCTGCCAACACATAATCGCCAATCCAAACCGGAATGGGCTCGCCCGTAAATGGGTGTTCTGCAAAAGCACCCGTAAATACGCCCGAAATGGTTTTTACATCAGCCATGCGCTCTCTTTCAGAACGCTTGGCAGTGGCTAGTACATAAGCATCTACGGCTTGTTTTTGTTCTGGAGTAGTAATCAAATTGACCAATTCGTGCTCAGGTGCCAACGTCATAAACGAAACACCAAAAATAGTGTCTGGACGCGTGGTGAATACCTCTATATATTTTTTGTTGTTCCAATTCTCAGGCTGAATGTTAGTGATCACTTGCTCAGTATCATTCAAGATTCGGAACTTCACAGAGGCACCCACTGATTTTCCGATCCAGTTTTTTTGACTTTCCTTTAGGCTTTCTGTCCAGTCAATAGTGTCGAGCCCTTGCAATAAACGCTCAGCATAAGCTGAGATACGCATACTCCATTGGGTCATTTTTTTGCGAATCACCGGATGTCCACCACGCTCTGACACTCCGTTTACGATTTCGTCATTGGCCAAAACGGTTCCGAGGGCTGGACACCAGTTGACTTCGGTTTCAGCCAAATAAGTCATTCTGTATTTAAGCAAGATGCTTTGCTGTTCATCAGCAGAAAAAGCATTCCATTGCGCTGCCGTAAAAATGTCGATGTGGTCATCACAAACGGCATTCACCTGAGCATTGCCCACTTTTTCAAAAAGCGAAATAAGGCTAGCGATGTCTTCTGCTTTGTCTGTGTCTATGTTGTACCACGAGTTGAACAATTGGATGAAAATCCATTGGGTATGTTTGTAGTATGAAGGTTCAGAAGTGCGCACTTCTCTGCTCCAGTCAAATGAAAACCCGATTTTGTCCAGCTGCTCTCTATAACGAGCGATGTTTACCGCAGTGGTTACTGCAGGATGCTGCCCGGTCTGGATAGCATATTGTTCAGCAGGCAATCCGAACGAGTCATAACCTTGCGGATGCAAGACATTAAACCCTTTATGACGTTTGAATCTTGCTACAATATCCGAAGCGATATAACCTAGCGGATGCCCCACATGCAGTCCAGCTCCCGAAGGATAAGGGAACATATCTAACACATAATACTTGGGTTTTTCGGATTGATTTTCTGCTTTAAAAGTCTGATTTTCTGCCCAATATTTTTGCCATTTTGGCTCGATTTCATTCGGATTGTATTTCACTTCTTTAATTATTTTAAATGATGAATTTTAAGTTTTGAATTATTTACTTCACTAATAACATTCCGCCCCAAACTGCAAAGATTCCTAAAAGCACACTTAATGCGATGTACAAAAGTGCCATAAGCGAATGTCCGGATTGGAAGAGTTTTAAATTCTCTAGTGCAAAGGCAGAAAAGGTAGTGAATCCGCCACAAAAACCAGTGATAAACAGCAATTTCAAGTGGGCATGCGCTAGATTATTTTTAGTGAGATAGCCTACTAAAAGCCCTATGACCAGGCAACCTAGTATATTGACTATAAAAGTAGCCCACGGAAATAAACTCTGCACATAGCGCTGGGTCAAGACAGAGGTCAGGAATCGGAAGATACTCCCGAGTCCACCCCCTAATCCTACTATTAATAGTGTTTTTAGCATAATTTGTCTTGCAAAACTGTATTGGTACTTTAGCCTCAAGATTAAACAATAAGTTACACAAAGCATGTGAACAAAGTATAAAGTTGAAACTCGTATAAATGTTCTCAAAAAAGCAGTAACATCTAAGAAAACAAAGGCAAATTTAAGGTTTATAGGTCAAAGTAAAAACTTTATGAATGGCAATCTTATTTTAAAATTTCTTACTTTTACAGCTTAAATTATTTTTTATGGGGTCATCATTTGAAAAATACCAAAAGCGAAGACTGATATCATCTTATTTTTCAGTTGTACTGAGTATATTTTTAGTGCTTTTTTTGTTGGGTTCTCTAGGGTTATTTGTGATCAATTCTAATAAATTATCAGATAACTTCAAAGAGGAAATTCCGATGACCGTGTTTTTTAACAAAGATGCCTCAAAAGAATCTATAGAGAGTTTTGACAGATTAGTGAAGTCAAAGAGCTATATCAACAAGGCTGATTTCGTCACTAAAGAACAAGCCGCTGCGCAACACCAACAGGAGCTTGGCGATAATTTCGTAGAACACTTAGGTTCTAACCCACTCTCTGACTCGTATGACATTCGCCTCAAAGCAGCTTATGTAGTCAGCGATAGTTTGACTAAGATTGTCACAGAAATTAAGGCACAAGACCAGGTAAAAAGCGTGAATTATGACAATGTGTTGGTAGATATGGTCAATGAAAATATAGTGAAAATCACCTATTGGATGCTGATTATAAGCGGATTTTTCTGTCTGATTGCCGTACTGCTTATCAATAGCTCATTGCGTTTGTCTATTTATTCTAACCGATTTATCATTAAAACCATGCAGATGGTGGGTGCTACCAAATCATTTATTAGAGGTCCGTTTGTATGGACAAGCGTAAAGCTGGGCATCGTAGGCGCACTATTGGCAATTATTGCGCTATACATTGGGTTATATTATGTTGATCAGCGCTTTCCGCAATTTGAATTTCTGAATGACTATATCTCACTCGGAATTGTCTTTGGGGGCGTAATGCTTTTTGGGATATTGATTTCGTGGATAAGTACTTTCTTTGCCACCCAACGCTTCTTGAACCTCAGAACAGACGATTTGTATTAATCGCCAGTACTATTTTCAACTAAAAAATACATTATAGAATACATTAAAAGTAAAAGAATGAGAAATGAATTTTTATTTAGCAAGATTAACTATACCATACTTATTGTGGGTATTTTAGTGATTGCGCTTGGTTTTATCTTAATGATTGGCGGAGGAAACGATGACCCGAATGAGTTTAGCGAAGCTATCTTTAGTTTCAGGAGAATTCACCTCGCTCCTGCTTTAGTGCTTGGCGGTATGGGAATTTCGTTTTATTCAATATTTAAAAAAGATAAAAAGACATCATAAATGGATTTATTTAAAGCTATAATTATAGCTATCATTGAAGGACTGACTGAATACTTACCCATTTCTTCTACTGCGCATATGGGTTTCACCGCCGCTCTTATGGGAATGGATGAAACCGAATTCTTAAAAATGTTTCAAGTCTCGATTCAGTTCGGAGCTATTTTGTCAATAGTAGTGTTGTATTGGAGACGCTTTTTTGACTTTTCAAACCTTACATTTTATTACAAACTCTTCTTTGCTGTTTTGCCTGCCTTAGTGCTCGGTTATTTGTTTGACGACAAAATCGAGGCGGTATTGGGCAACCAAATTGCTATTTCAACAGTACTCGTGTTGGGTGGAGTGGTCTTGCTTTTTGTAGACAAATGGTTTAAAAACCCCACAGTAGTAGACGAAAAAGATATTTCTATCAAAAAAGCAGTCATGATTGGTTTTTGGCAATGTCTGGCGATGATGCCCGGCACCTCTCGTTCTGCAGCTTCTATAATCGGGGGTATGACCCAGGGATTGAGCAGAAAAGCAGCGGCTGAATTTTCGTTCTTCTTGGCAGTGCCTACCATGCTTGCCGTTACGGTCTATTCGATATTCGTAAAGACATGGGGCGCAGATACAGATAATGCTCAGAAGGGCTACGAGATGATAGTGTCTTCTTCTGCAAATATTTGGATTTTTATCATCGGTAATGTGATTGCATTTGTGGTGGCGCTGATAGCCGTGAAGACCTTTATTGCGCTACTCACCAAATACGGCTTCAGGTTCTGGGGATGGTATAGAATCATTATCGGAGTACTTCTATTTATCTATTTTTATACTAAATAATGCAAGAATTATCAGCAGAAGACTATCAAGCGGGCAAAGTTTTGCTCATTGATAAACCACTGACTTGGAGTTCTTTTCAGGCAGTCAATAAACTCAAATACGCCTTAAAACGCAAATACAACTTACCGAAGTCATTCAAAATAGGACATGCAGGAACCCTTGACCCCTTGGCCACCGGTTTGCTTATTGTCTGTACTGGCAAGTTTACTAAACGCATCTCAGAGATTCAAGGCCAAGCCAAAGAATACACCGGCACAATTTGCCTTGGTGCTACTACCCCATCCTATGACCTAGAGACTGAGGTTGACCAAAGCTATCCTACCGCACATATTACTGAGGAATTAATAGCCAAAACTACCCAGCAGTTTATAGGAGAAATAGCACAGCAACCCCCTGTATTCTCAGCTATCAAAAAAGACGGCAAACGCTTATACGAGCACGCCAGAAAAGGTGAAGAGGTTGAAATTGCGTTTAGAAAAGTGGCGATCGAAACTTTTGAAATCACGCGAATAGCCTTACCCGAAATTGATTTTAGGGTAGTGTGTAGCAAAGGCACCTATATACGCTCGTTAGCTTTTGATTTTGGCAAGGCACTGGGTTCTGGTGGTTATCTCTCAGCGCTGAGAAGAACTAAAATTGGCGATTACTGCGTTGATGACGCCATCTCGGCGGATGTTTTTGAAGGATAAATCAGCTTACAACAATTCTTTGACTAAACCCACAATCTTTGCAAACTGCTCATCTTTTGACATATGAGAATTGTCAATCTCAATGGCATCAGCAGCTTTGACTAGCGGAGAATCTTTTCTGTGGGTGTCTATATAATCTCTTTGGGTGACATTGGCTAGCACCTCTTCAAAAGTAATACTGTCGTCTTTTGCCAAAAGTTCTTGATACCTTCTTTGGGCTCTGATGTTGGGGTCAGAGGTGATAAAGAGCTTGAGTTCAGCATCCGGAAAAACGACCGTTCCGATATCTCTACCGTCCATTACCAATCCTTTTTCTTTGCCCATTTCTTGTTGTTGCTGTACTAATTTGGCTCTGATTTCTGATATTTCAGCAATTCTGCTCACATAATTAGACACCGCAATGGTTCTGATTTCTTGCTCTACATTTTCGTTATTCAGATAGGTCTCTGAATAGCCCAACTCAGGGTTGTATTTAAAGCTAATTTTAATCTTATCTAAATTCCAAACCAAATTCTCAACGTCAAATTGCTTTGCGTCAATCATGCGTTGTTGCATGGCATAATAGGCAACGGCTCTGTACATAGCGCCTGTATCTACATACACATAACCCAAATATTGGGCGAGTTGTTTGGCGATAGTACTCTTTCCGGTAGACGAAAATCCGTCGATAGCTATAGTAATTTTCTTGGTCATTAGATGTTTTTGATTAAAGTGGTAAATCCACGATTTTCTATTGTAAATTGATAATCATCCCAAATAAACTCGTGTTTCCAGCTGTTGTAAATCGAGAATACGAATAATTAAATCTCAGTTTTCCTGTTTTGATGCCAATACCCGCTGACAATCCTGAAAATGTGCGCTGGTCTTCGAGTATGAGCTCCTGACTTCTTCTGAAGTTATAGCCCACGCGTATATTAAAACTCTTTTGCGGAAATAACTCTACCCCCACAATCACGTGTCTCAATACATTATTGATAAAAGAAGGTTCATCTTCTTTGACTCCGCCGTCTAAACCCTGTTCTGAATGAACGGGATTAGTAAAAGCTATATTCCATTGTTGCAAATTCTCTAAAGTCAAATGCCATCTGATGGGCACGTGTTCTAATTCTTGAGAAATACCAGCAATAACTTCAAGTGGCAAATTCTCATTCGTTCCTGCATAGGTAGTAATTTGTGTTCCGATGTTTCTGATGGCTATGGCAATATTTAGATCATTTACTTCATCGATATAAATGGCGCCTAAATCTACTGCAGCCCCAAAGGAATGATAACTTTCTAGCGTAGAGGAAATCATTTTTAAATTTGCTCCGACATAAAAATCTGACCACGGAATGTTATAGGCATATCCCAAGGATAGTGCCGCTTCACTTCCGGTAAAAGTTTCAGTAGGTATGCCAAATTCATCACGACCGTCAAAATCGCCATAATTCACATAACTCACTCCTACGTGAAAGGTCTGCACTCTTCTGTCCCAGGTATAGGCATAAGAACCCGTACCATAGCTGACTTCGCCAAAATAACTGCCGTAATTTGCCGAGAGTTGATTGTCCATCTCTGCATTTATAGTCGCTGGATTAAAAATCGCCTGATTGACATCATAGTCATAAATAGTGATGATTTTTCCGCCCAAAGCGGCTTGTCTTGGTGAAGTCATCAAATTCAGAAATTGATACACAGATTGTCCACCTACTTGACTAAAGCTGAGGAAACTACAAAAAATAAAACCGACAAGAATGTGTTTTTTTAACATGAAGTGAATCTGAAATACCTTATCAATAACGAAAGTACTACGATATTATTTTAAACCCTGTTGCATTGTGTGTTTTTACAGCTTTTATGCTTAAGGTATGTTCATATATTTATGGGTTTGCAACGAAATCTTCCACTTGGGGTTATTCATCACATAGTCTACAATCAGCGGGGTCATCTCATCAGCTTTGCTCCATTCGGGTTGTAAAAGCAAGGCGCAGTCTTCAGATACTTTGGCTGCTTGTTCTTCGGCGAATTTAAAATCGTGGTTGTTGAAGATGATTACTTTGAGCTCATGTGCTTTTTGGTAAGCTTCCGCTACCGGTAGCTTTAACTTCTTAGGCGATAGGCATATCCAATCCCAACTGCCCGAAAAAGGGTAAGCTCCTGAGGTTTCGATATGTACTTTAAAGCCCTCTTCTTTGAGTCTTTTGGTCAGCTGATCCATATTCCAAGTCAAGGGTTCACCGCCGGTGATTACCACTGATTTTGCCTTTGATTTTTTGGCATTGGCTACCATGTCTTCAACTGAGGTAACCGGGTGCTTGGCTGCTTCCCAACTTTCTTTGACGTCACACCAATGACAGCCTACATCACATCCGCCAATGCGAATAAAATAAGCGGCTACACCAGTAAATACACCTTCTCCTTGAATGGTATAAAACTCCTCCATAAGCGGAAGTTCAAATCCGTTGCGTATAGTGTCTTTTATAGGGGTTTGTTGTTTCAAAATTATTATGTTTTTTTACTTCTGAGCTATTAAATTATTTTCGAGCAAATACTCTGCAATCTGTACTGCGTTAGTCGCTGCTCCTTTTCTGAGGTTATCGGCTACGATCCACATATTGACTGTGTTGGGCTGGCTGAGGTCTCTTCTGATTCTACCCACAAAAACCTCGTCTTTGCCCTCTGCATAAAAAGGCATCGGATAAGTGAAGGTGTCTAAGTTGTCCTGCAGTTTCAGCCCGGGTGTAGTATGTAGTAGTGTGCGAATTTCAGCTTCAGTGAAGTCACGCTCAAATTCGATATTCACTGACTCACTATGGCCGCCAACTACCGGAATCCTCACTGCCGTAGCCGTAAGTGCGATAGTCTTGTCTTTGAGTATTTTTTGAGTTTCGTTCACCAGTTTCATTTCTTCTTTGGTGTATCCGTTTTCTTCAAACACATCACATTGCGGAATGGCATTTTTGTGGATTTGGTATTTATAAGCCATCTCCCCTTTTTCGCCTTTATATTCGTTTTCTAATTGTTGCATGGCTTTTACTCCCGTTCCGGTTACGGATTGATAAGTAGAGACCACCACTCTTTTGATTTTATATTTTTGGTGCAAAGGCGCCAAAGTCATCACGAGCTGAATCGTAGAGCAATTGGGGTTAGCAATAATCTTGTCTAAGGAAGTTAACTCTTGAGCGTTGATTTCTGGCACGATAAGCTTTTTAGTACTGTCCATACGCCATGCAGATGAGTTGTCGATGACTGTAGTGCCCACAGCGGCAAACTTAGGCGCCCACTGTAATGAAGTTTCACTCCCAGCCGAAAACAAAGCGATATCAGGTGCCGCATCTACTGCTTCTTGAAGCCCGATGACGCTATAGCTCTTTTCTCTGAACTTTAATTCTTTGCCCACAGAATTTTCTGAAGCGACCAGAAGCAATTCAGTAACCGGGAAGTTTCGCTCCTGTAATGTTTTTAGAATATTGGTCCCGACCATTCCGGTAGCACCCACAACTGCAACTCTCATAGTGTTGTTCTTAATTTTCACAATTGACAAAGATACGTTTTTTGGCTTTGAAAAACTTATGACCCGCTTGTTTTTAGTCCAACAGATTTTGGCTGGCAATCCTTTATACGCCAAAAGAAAATTCCCTTTAAACCCATGGGCTTAAAGGGAATTTCATAAACTATATTTTGTTGTTTTGGCTAAACTTAAGCGTTTTCAATTTCTGTTGAAGTCGTAACTTCATCTTCAAGAAGTGTGATTTTGTCTGCACCACTTTTGATCATCGTATCAGCCATAATTGGCGTAGCGATAAAGATAGAAGTAAATGTACCGACGATAATTCCGATCAGCATCGCAAAGATAAATCCTCTTAATGACTCTCCACCAAAGATAAAGATAGCTAGAAGCACGATACTCAAACTCAGTGAAGTGTTGATGGTTCTACTCAGCGTAGTGTTTAACGCAAGGTTTACCGTGTCTTTAAAGCTCTCTCCAGTATCCTCTGTTCTTCTTAGTCTCAAAAACTCACGCACCCTGTCAAATACAATCACGGTGTCGTTAATTGAGAACCCAACAACGGTTAGAAGCGCAGCGATAAGGTGTTGATCTAGCTCCATATTAAACGGCATAATTGCATAGGTAGCAGAATAAACTCCCAATACGATAATCACGTTTTGGATTAGCCCAACTACAGCACCTAAGCTAAATTGCCATCTTCTGAAACTGATCAAGATATACAAGAACATGATGATGAAGGCTCCGATAACAGCTTTTAAAGCATCATACTTAAGGTCATCTGCAATAGTAGGACCTACTTTTGAGGTTTCTAACACTCCGATAGTCTTGTCTTCGTGTGTGGTCATAAATTGCTCAAAGGTAAGATCTGCTGGCAAGTATTCCGTTAGGTTGTCATAGAGCATATGGTTGATTTCGTTATCCACCTCAGTGCTTTCTTCGTCTACTTTATATTTGGTAGTAATTCTAAGTTGATTGGCAGAACCATAGGTTTTTGCTTCAGCACTACCGAATACAGCAACTAATTTTTCTTTGACTTGGTTAGCATCTACATCTTTCTCAAATTTCACTTGGTAAGTTCTTCCTCCAACAAAATCAACACCTGGGTTTAGACCTTTAGTGGATAGCGAGATGAATGAAAGAATTACGGCGATGATCGATAAGATATAAGCAATTTTTTTCTTGCCTAAGAAGTTATAGTTTGTACCTACGAACCACTTTTCAGTAAGTTTAGTAGAGAATTTGATGTCTTGTCCTTTATCCACTTTTCCGTAGATAAACAGCATCGGAATAAAGATAGCCGTAAACAATGAAGTTGCGATACCGATGATTAGCGTAGTAGCAAATCCTTGGATAGGTCCTGAACCGAAGATAAATAGAATGATACCTACGAGTGCAGTAGTGATGTTTGCATCAAAGATTGAAGACAAGGCTCCGTTCCAGCTAAAGGCGTGATCAACAGATTCTTTAATCGTCTTGCCGGCTCGCAGTTCTTCTTTGACCCTTTCGTTTATAATGATGTTGGCATCAATGGCTGTACCGATGGTAAACACAATACCTGCAATACCCGGAAGCGTAAGAACTGCCCCTAAAGACGCCAATACCCCGAAGATAAAGAACAAGTTGACAAGTAATGCGATGTTTGCATACATACCTGTTTTACCATAATACACTACCATCCACAACAATACGATTGCAAAACCGATGATGAATGACATCACCCCGTTGTTGATGGCTTGTTGTCCTAATGAAGGACCTACTACTGCTGATTGAATGATATCTGCTGAGGCAGGCAATTTACCCGCTTTTAGAATATTCGCAAGGTCATTGGTTTCTTCTAGTTTAAAGTTTCCTGAAATACTTGAGTTACCACCAGAGATGGCTTCGTTTACGTTAGGAGCAGAATATACTTGGTCATCAAGAACAATGGCAACAGCTCCTTTTTTGGCAGCTACTTCTCTAGTTAATTTCTCCCATTCTTTTGCACCGTTAGAGTTCATTCTCATCGACACGGCTGGTTTACCAAACTGGTCAAAGTCTGAACGAGCATCTACCACTACCCCACCACTCAAGGCTGGTTTGTTATCTCTGTTTCCTTTGATAGCATAAAGCTCAATGACTTCCATCTTCTCAGCTTTTGCCTCTGTAGAACGCACTAATTGCTTGTCAAGAACATATTGTGTTGAAGGTTTGCTCCACAAGAATTTTGTATAGCGTTGTTCTTGTGACAATAGATTTCTGATGTGTGCATCGCGAAAGTATCCGGCGATTTCTGCCGTATCTTTTACTGCATAATAACCCAATACTTGTCCTCCGCCAAATGCTACCATTTTATCAATGATAGGTCCAGCAACTGAGCTTTCAGAATCGGCTTTGTCTGTAAGTAGGGCTTCGATATCGCTTTTAGGAGCGGCTAAAGAATCTACAGCTACTTCTTCTTTTTTAGGTTGTGTTTGGCTTTTTATCTCTTGGTTAGCAGCCATCAGGAAATTCCCGATTTCTTCCATTTTATATACTTCCCAGAACTCTAACTGAGCAGTACTTTGAAGTAATTTCTTGATACGAATTTCGTCTTTTGCTCCTGGAAGCTCTACTAAAATTCTACCCGTGTTACCTATTTTCTGAATGTTAGGTTGTGCCACACCAAATTTGTCGATACGCTCTCTGATGATCTGGAAGGCACTCTCAACTGATTCGTCTACTTTTTTGATCAAGACTTTCTTTACCTCATCGTCAGTAGAATTGATATTGATTTCTTTTTCGTCAAAGTTTCTGTTTGCAAAAATATCAGGCGAAGCTAATCTAGTGGTTCCTCCTGCCTCTTTGTTTGCAATCTCAAAAGCTCTTATGAACGCATCAAAAGATGACTCTTGTGCTTTTCTGATTTTCTCAGTTTCTGATAAAGCCTTTACAAATACTGGATTTTGCGAATTGTTTGCCAATCCTTTGATGATGTCTTTTACTGAGATTTGTAATGTTACGTTGATACCACCTTCTAAGTCTAGACCTTTGTTGATTTGTTTTTCCTGAACTTCTTCAAAGCTATACCCGAAGATAGGATAAACAGGCTCTTTTTTAATAGAGTCTAAATAGGCTAGTTCTTTCTCTCTATCACCTCCTGAGAAAGCTACTGCATCTTTCTTTACTTTGTTAGTCACAAACGTAAATGAAAGTTGGTAAATACACACAATTGCAAATAGGATTGCAAAAAATCTAATGAGTCCTTTGTTCTGCATTATAATTCTGAATTAAATTTAGATAATGTTGGTTTTCGCTTTTCTTTGCTACACTATAATAACTATAGAGCATTACTGAAAAACGGACAAATATATGACTTCATAAAAAACTAACCAATTTATTTTTTAATTAAATATGAAACATTAAAATATTAGCCCTTATATGCCTGCTTATTATTATTTTAGTTCTATAAAGTCGTCTTAAATATTAAATAACTACTTTTGCATTATTAATTTTGAAAAGTATATGATTAAATCAATGACTGGCTTCGGGAAAACATCCCTTCAGCTTCCTGCCAAAAAAATCAGTGTAGAAATAAAATCACTCAACAGCAAGAACCTAGACCTGAATATCAGAATGCCTTCTGCGTATAGAGAAAAGGAGTTTGCACTGCGCAACAGAATCGCTCTAGAGATCGAGAGAGGAAAAGTAGACTTCTCTTTGTTTTCAGAGCTCACCTCTGATGAGACTACTTCAAAGATTAACCCACAAATCGTCAGAGGATATATCCAACAACTCAAGGCTATACTCCCCGATGCTGACCAAACTGAACTGATGAAAATGGCAGTCAGAATGCCAGACACGCTAAAAACAGAGCGCGACGAGATAGACGAAAACGAATGGACTGAAATCCAAACCGCCATTACGGGTGCTTTTGAGGCTTTCAGCACTTTTAGACGCAACGAAGGTGCCGTCTTAGAAAATGATTTTGAACAACGCATCGAGAAAATTAGAGTGCTTATGCACGAAGCTGTTTCGTATGACAAAGAACGCATCGAAACTGTAAAGAGCAGACTCAAAGACGCCTTAAATAACTTAAACACAGCTATTGACGAAAGTCGTTTTGAACAAGAACTCATCTACTATCTAGAGAAATACGACATTACTGAAGAGAAAGTACGCCTGGAGAACCATCTCAACTACTTTTTAGAGACCATGCGCTCTGAGGCCTCTTGCGGTAAAAAACTAGGTTTTATCTCCCAAGAAATTGGTAGAGAAATAAATACTATGGGCTCAAAATCTAACCACTCTGAAATGCAAAAAGTAGTGGTACAGATGAAAGACGAACTAGAGAAAATCAAAGAGCAGTTGCTCAACGTACTTTAGTCGATTTTTTTAAACCTTAAATACATCTTCTGAATTTTTTGTAGTAATACGAGCGACCTCTTGCGGAGAAATCTGATAGAGGTCTGCTATTTTTTGGGCGATATTGACAATATAGGCACTCTCATTTCGCTTGCCGCGAAAGGGCACCGGAGCCAAATAAGGCGCATCGGTTTCAAGTACTATATGCTGTATATCGATTTGATTCAAGAACTGATCTATCTTTCCGTTTTTGAAGGTCACTACCCCGCCAATACCCAGTTTCATATTCAGCGAAATAGCGCGCTGGGCTTGGTCAAAATCTCCCGTAAAGCAATGAAAGATTCCGAATAAATCAGCTCCTTTATGCTGTTCTAGCACTTCAAACACCTCATCAAAAGCATCCCTGCAGTGAATCACGATGGGCAGTTGGTATTTTTTGGCCAATCTGATTTGGCGACTAAAAGCTTTTTGTTGGGCTTTTAGGCTGGTTTTATCCCAATATAGGTCAATCCCAATTTCGCCAATAGCTACAAACTGGCGTTGCTCGAGTTGTTGTTCAACCAAGAGCAATTCTTGTTTATAATTATCTTTGACATAGGTTGGGTGCAAGCCACACATCAAAAACACATGTTCAGGGTAGTCTTTCTCTAGGGCATACATTCCCTCCACATAACTGCTGTCAATAGCGGGAATAAAAAACCGACTGACGCCCGCAGCCAAAGCCCTACTGATCATCTCTGTTCTGTCTTCTGCAAAGTCTGGGCTATAAAGATGGGTATGTGTGTCTGTAAAACCTATGGGTTGGGATGTATGTGGCATTGTAATGATTTTGTAAGGGCATGAAATAATGAGTCAACAAAACTATAATTTATATGTCTCTTAGAAAATTAATTTTAAAGAATAAATAGTTGAGGAGCCTCTATGTTTTTCTATTGCTCTTCTTCTGCATCTAAAGCCTCATTTTGTTGGGCTTCGCGGTAGAGTTTTGCAGCACTCCATTTGGCGTGTTTAGACGGAGTGATTCTAAATCCTTTCTTCTTAGAATAGACCTGCGTGAACTCCGCACCAAAGAAGATAAGCATACACGAATAGTTGATCCACATCATAATAAGAATGATGGTGCCCGCCTTCCCGAAGGCGGAAGTAGGTTTGAATTCGCCAAAATAAAGCCCTAACAAAAACTTACCTATCGAAAACAAAATGGCGGTCACTAGTGCCCCACTCCACACTGATCGCCACGAGATAGTGACATCGGGCAAAACCTTAAACATAAAGGCAAAGACCAAAGTCACCACAAAAAAACCGACCAAGTAATTCACCACCTCCATCAGTATATAGGTTTCTAGACCTAAGCTAACGGTAATATAATTATTCAGCAGGCTGATGGCTGAAGAAAGCACCATGGTGGTCATCAATAAAAACCCGATAACCAGAATCATCCCTAGCGAATTGGCTCTGTCTAGCAAGAATTTGACTATGGCTTTTTTTGGGGCTGCCTCTACATCCCACATATCGTTGAGCGATTTCTGCAACTGAAAAAAGATGGTGGTGGCACCATACACAATAGAGAGCACGCCCACAATCTTCATAAATATATTTTCTTTGTCAATCAGCGAGCTTGCAATCAAATCCTCTACACTTTTGGCGGCATCACGCCCCATAAGTCCTTGAATTTGATGGGTGATCTCACCTTGTATGGCTTCTTCGCCAAAGAAGTTTCCGGCTATCCAAATGATGATAATGAGCAGACCCGGAATAGAGAAAATAGCATAATAGGCCAAGCTGGCAGCATCTTTCATCGCTGGGGAGGCCATCCACTCTTTGAAGGTCTCTTTTAGCGTATCCCAAAAAAACTGTATTTTTTTCATACTGCGGCAATGTGATTTACGGTTAGCACTTTCTTTGTCGAACAACAAAAGAACAAAGAAAATAGAGAATAGACCAAATTATCGAATAAAATTATCATTCTTTTCTTAGCGATTCATAGTAGCTGTATGCATAGGTACTCCTGCAATTAAAGCTGAATTATTTATAAAAACCAAACTGTAGCTCGCGATTTAGCTGTATATTTGCAGCCATCTATTCTGGTATATTCCGCTTAATAGTTCTCTAGAAGATCACATGTCAAAATTACCCAAAGAGCATACATTTATCGATCTTTCTGACTACGGAAGACCTATTGCAAGACGCATTGCCAATGCTTTAAAGAACACTTCCTTCACCCCTATTCACGTCACTATTGGCTTTATCATCGCTGGGCTAATAGCCATTTATTGTATTGTCTATGGCCATTATTGGCTGGCGGCCTTCTTTCTGATTTTAAAATCAATCCTGGATGCTGCTGACGGAGAATTGGCACGCATAAAAAACACGCCTTCATATACCGGTCGCTACTTAGATTCCGTGGCAGACATACTGCTCAATGCCTTGATATTTATGGCTATTTGGTCTATCACCGACACTGCTGTATGGGTTTGTCTACTCGCTTTTATAGGGCTGCAACTACAAGGCACGCTCTATAATTATTATTACGTCATCTTGCGCAATCAATTTAACGGCGACACCACCAGCCGCATATTTGAAAACAAAATGCCCGTAGCACTCAAAGGCGAAAAGCAACAACACGTCAGTATTCTCTTTGGGTTGTATACACTGCTGTACGGCGTTTTTGACAAGACCATATACGCCCTTGACCCCACCGCACCCACGGGCAAGCGCATTCCCAATGGGCTGATGATGTGTGTCTCTACCTTTGGTTTGGGCTTTCAGTTATTGCTTATTGCTGTATTTCTGGTGAGCGGTCTAGCCGAGTTTATCCTCCCTTTCTTTGCGGTATACACCTTGATGGTTTTCGTTTTTATTGCCCTCAGAAAGCGGTTGTATCATTCAAACGGATAGAACAAAAGAATAATCATCTTACATAAACGGAGATAACAACTTGACTATTTTTTCCCACAGGTGAATGTACTTAGGTCTGTTTAGCCAAGTCTCTTTGTCAATCTGTACTGCTGCTTTGAGGTCCTGCTCAAAAACAGCGATGAGCTGTGCTGCAATCGTTGGGCTATACACCATCGCATTGGCTTCAAAGTTTAAATCAAAACTGCGGTAATCTATATTTGCAGAACCGATAATAGCCAAATCATCATCAATCACCATAGTCTTTGCGTGTACAAACCCCTTGTCATACATGTATATCTGTGCGCCATACTGCAACAACTCGGTATAATAAGCACATGCAGCGGCGTTTACCATCTTCGAATCAGACACACCCGGAATTAAGACTTTGACGTCTAAACCGCTCTGTATGGCGATAATCAAGGCATCCATTAAACTTTCGCCGGGGATGAAATATGGGCTGGTGATATAAATGCTCTTTTTAGCCGAACTGATAGCCGCTAACAGGGAATAAAAAATAACGGGTTGTTTGCTGTCAGGTCCTGAGGCAACGGTCTGAACAACGGCGTTGTCTATAGAGTCTAATTGAGAGATATCTGGAAAATACACTTCACTATAGGCTAGCTTCTGGCTGCTACAAAAGTTCCAATCGCTCACAAATAGGTGTTGCAAATAAACGCTGGCTTGGCCATTTATCATCAGGTGGGTGTCGCGCCAATATAGGTGATTCTCGCGCTCTAAATCATTCCTATACCTGTCACTCATATTGATACCGCCCACAAAACTGACCAATCCATCAATAATAATTATTTTCCGGTGGTTTCTGTAGTTGATTCTACTCGCAAAAGCATACCATTTTATTTTATAAAAAGGTGCTGTGCGCACGCCTCCCTGTTGCAGTCTTTTGATGAATGTCTTGCCTAGTGCGTGGCTGCCAAAATCATCATACATAAAGCGCACCTCGACACCTTGTTGTGCTTTTTTGATGAGCATATCTGCTATCTCGTTGCCCGTAAAATCATTTTCGTAAATATAATACTCTAGGTGAATATGAGATTTTGCCTGTTCTAATGCCTGTAAGAGTGCTGGGAATTTTTCTTCTCCGTTGATCAATAACTTCACTTGGTTATTCGCGGTCAAAGGGCTGCTGCCTGAATGATGGATATAGGCTGCCAAGGTTTTATATTTATCGGCTAGCAAGCCCGATTGGTTGATCGCCTCAGAATAGGCATTCATCTTTTGCCGAATCTGTAAGCGTTGGTGTTCGTCGATGACTAATTTTTTGCTGTAGAGTTTTCGCTTTCTGTAATTGATTCCAAAAGAGAAATAAAACAGTGTGCCGACGATGGGCAAAAAGACAATAAATAAGATATAAGCCAAGGCTTTAGTACTGCTACGGGTGTCATAGAGCACTCTTAAAATCACCAAAAAGGTAAAGATAAAATAAGGAATTTGTAAGAATGACATCCAATTCATAGTGGAGATTATTTTTAAATATTAGTAGTCAGCCTACTGCTCTATTTGATTTTGTAAAGGCAAGAAGCCTTTGTCGTCTAGCATTTTTATTAATCCTCTTAGCAGATAGTTGTTGTCAAAACGAAGCACGTATTTTCTAGCGGAATTTTGCTCTACCGCTAGCATTTTTTTATCTAACAGCTTTTTGATTTGTCTAGAGATTTCTGATTTGGCTTTATCTTTAAAAAACTTCTCTAAATCAGCGTTTTGAATCACTTGTTTTTCTATGGTTTCTTTTAGAATATTAGCTTCAATATCAGTAATGATTTGCCTGTTTAAAGCAAACTTAAGGGATGGCAAAAGTATTTCGTTTTTTAAATACTCATAATCAGAAAGTTTATCCACCTTCTCAATTTCTTCTTTTAAGCCCTTCAAAACATACGCACACCATTCTAATATTCCTTCATCTGTACCTGAATCAGCCTTAGAGAGCTTGTCATAATACTGATTTCTATCTGTGCAGAATACAGCTGTAGGCTTTATAATTCTGCCTAGGTTTATAGTAAAACCATTTTTGATCAGCATTGCATAAGTAAATAACCGCACTGCTCTTCCGTTTGCGTTACTAAAAGGGTGAATCCAAACAAATCGGTGGTGAGCAATAGCTGATTTTAATAAATCGTATTTTGAAGCATGCTTCGTATTTATGAAGTTGAACATTTCATCCATATAGGTATCTACCAAGAATGAATCAGGAGGCAAATGTTGGGAGTTTGCTATTTGAATGTTTGTATTTCTATATGCACCAGGAGTTAGCTCTCCTTCCTCGTTGGGCGGAGCAGGAAGCCCCTTGACTAATATCTTATGCAATTCACTTACAAAAGATTTGTTGATAGGATATATAGAAACCGTATCTTCTATAAACGCCATAGCTTTTTCTATATTTTGAATTTCAAGTATATTATAGGCTATGTGCTCAGGCTTTTTGTTCTCTAATTTATTTTCTATATATTCTGCTATCGTGGTATTATTCCCTTCAATTCTTGCTGAACCTATGCTTTCTAAGGTGTGAAACAAATGCTTGAGTTGAAAAAAAACCTGAGGATGCGTAGATCCTCCTAACCTCTTTTTGCGAAGATGCTCAAGCTCGATAATTAAATCAGTCAAATCAGCATCAAAGCTCGGTTTGACTAAAGTCAAATCATAAGGACTAAAACTAGCTTCACGCATAGGAATGGTGTAAATGATTTAAACAAAAATACACAATGATTTCAACATTGCATTAAAAACATTTTAATATATGCAAATAAAATAGTCTCATACGCAAGTAACATTCGTATAACTATCAACACATTAGACTATATAATTACATTACTATCCAAAAAAAATAAAAAGATATTATTTCAATAATACAAATAGAACATTTCAACAAACTATATTTAACACTTAGAAATACGGCTGTGTAGGAGTATAGAAAAGCAGCAATTTTTATTTGGTTTATTTATCTTACACAAGACGACCAACCTGTTTTTGTTCTCTTTAATTTGAATTCTACTGCTAAAACCAAAACCCATAAAGCAAGCTTAGCTCAAAAATAAACCATTTTTACAAATTTTTAAGATTTTGTTGCCTTGGGTTTTGTATTTTTGTTACTTATGAATGAAACTATTATACATCAAGCCTCTATGTCCGGTTTTATACGAACAGTCCTCATTATAGTCGCTATTTTTTATATCTTTAAATTTTTAGCCCGCTTGTTGGCTCCTTATCTGATGAAGAAGGTGATCCAAAAAGCACAAGGCAGCTTTCAGCAAAGATATGAACAGCAGTTTAATGGCAATCAGCAGTACAACACTAACAAAGCTGACAAATCTGCAGCAAAACCACCTTTGCGCTCTACCAAAAAAGTAGGCGAATATATTGACTATGAAGAACTTGAATAACGCTCTGAGACTATGATTGCTAAGATTGCCTGGAGGAATCTATGGTTTAAACCGCTGAATACCACACTGAGTATTATCTTGCTTACGGCGAGTGTAGCCATTATTTCGCTGCTGATTCTACTACAAGAGCAATTTGAAAACAAGTTTTCTAAAAACATCGATGGCGTCGACTTGGTGCTCGGTGCACAAGGCAGCCCTTTACAACTTATACTTTCTTCAGTATATCAACTCGATAGCCCTACGGGCAACATCAACTACAAAGAAGCAGAAGTCTGGATGAAGCATCCCTTTGTTGAGATGGCTATTCCCCTTGCCTTTGGCGATAATTATCTGGGTTATAAAATCGTAGGTACCACTGCTGATTACATCACTAAATTTGACGGAACATTCGCTCAGGGCAAAGTCTTCAACAAAGATTTTGAGGTAGTAATAGGCAGTAAAATAGCACAAAACCTAAACCTCAAGCTGGGTGATGAATTCTTTGGTAGCCACGGCGAAAGCCAAGAAGACGAACACCTTCACGACGCTCATGCCTATACTATCGTGGGTATCCTCGCACCTACTGATAAAGTAATTGACAACCTAGTGCTGTGTACAATTGACAGTGTGTGGCTGATTCACAACGAAGCCCACGACCACGATGATGACGCACACGATCACGATAATCACGAAGGACACAACCACGCGGCCCATGATATTTCAGGCACAGACCACGACGATGCGCATGGACATGAGCATGACCTAGAAGAGGCACATGCAGACAAAGAAATCACGGCAGTACTGCTGAAGATCAAAAACAAAATGGCCTTTGTCTCTTGGCCGAGATTGATTCCACAGAACACAAAAATGCAAGTGGCAAGTCCGGCAATTGAAGTCAACAGACTTTTTGCCCTTTTCGGCTTGGGCTTAGACGCTTTGCAATACTTGGCTTTAGGGATTATGCTGATCTCTGGCATTAGTATTTTCATCGCTTTATACAACCAACTCAAAGAACGTAAATACGAGTTTGCACTGATGCGTATCGGTGGAGCCAAAAGGGGCCAACTCCTATTGCTCATATTATACGAAAGCCTTTTGTTGTGCGTGGTCGGTTTTGTACTCGGCACAGCTTTGGGGCGCTTGTCGCTTTGGATGATTTCTGATGCTACGGCACAAGAATACAAAATGGACTTTGACCCGTGGCTCATTCTCTGGCAAAAAGAAGGCATGTTATTTGCATTGACCCTTGCTGTGGGAATCATAGCCGCTTGTATTCCCGCCATTAAAGCCTATACACTCAACATTTCAAAAACCCTGAACAATGCGTAAAACATACCTCGTAGCACTACTTATTTTTAGTGTAAGTGTCTTTTCAATACTCAACTTTGCCAATGTAAACTCAGCCAAAATAGCTTTCTCTAAACCCCATACACCACATACTGGTCTGCAAAAGGCAAGTCTTGTCAACTTTGATGCCTTGGTTGCTAACCCTTTGGTCGTGAAACCTAGCCTTAGCGATGACACGATGACTTGGGGCATGCTGGGCAAAATCAAATACGTAACCAAACCTCACAAAGACTATCCCGATGGCGTGATGTTCCCGATTGTCGATCCGCAGCTCAAAGCTCTCAAAGGAAAGCAAATCACCATCAGCGGTTTTATCATCCCGATTGACAACGTGAGTTATGCCTTGAGCAAAAACGTATTTGCGCAGTGTTTCTTCTGTGGTCAGGCTGGTCCTGAAACCATTATGGGCATTCAATTCAAAGACCTTAAAAAACGCCTTAAAACTGACCAATACGTCACGCTTGTAGGTAACTTCAGGTACAACGAAAACGACATTGAAGACTGGATCTACCACATTGACAACGCGGTTATCATCAAAGGAAACTAACAACCCCCCTACTTTTATCGTCTTATTACTTCATAGGTAACAATACAAAAAAACGGCTTGTAATTATTTCAGATAAATTTGTCCGAAATACTATAATCTGTATCTTTGTAGATAACGTTATCTCAGAACCATGTTTTCAAAATCATGTGAATACGGCATCAAAGCTGTGATTTATATCGCTTCTCAGTCATTAGAACACAAGCGAGTAAAGATTCGCGAAGTTGCACAAAAAACCAATTCTCCAGAAGCTTTTACGGCAAAAATTGTGGGTGCATTGACCAAACACAACATTGTTCGTTCACAAAAAGGCCCAACTGGCGGACTTGAAATCGATCTCGAAAGCATGAAAAACATCAATATCAGCGCAATCGTTTTGGCTATTGATGGCGATTCTGTCTATAAGGGTTGCGGACTCGGCATGAGCCAATGCAATGCTGCCAACCCCTGCCCTATGCACGAGAAGTTTGCAGTCATTAGAGCAGCGCTCAAACAAATGCTAGAAAACACTAGTATTTATGAACTGGCAACTAACTTGAAAGACGGAAAATCGACTTTGTTGAGATAATCCCTAACTGCTAGTTTTCAGTTAGGCACAAGCTGTATTTATTAACTTAAAACAATACGACTATGGAAAAAAACGAAATTTGGTTAGGTTCGCTCATAACCGATACACCCCAAGAAGGAAGAGAATTAGCCATGAAAATGTCTAGAAAATCTATCGCCGCCATACAGACAGACCCTGAGGTCAGAAAGCAGCTCCGCAGTGATTATGCGAGTGATACCGCTCAACTCATCGCCTCTGCACAAGTAGTGGCACTAGAGTTCCAGACCGTAGCCCAGGCCAATAACTACTGGAAACACTTAGAAGACTAACTAACCTTAGCCTTCATACTATTTTTAAACAACCACTTTTTGCTTGTGCGCACTTTGATCATGAGCAAAAAGTTTTTTTTAGCATTCGCCCCTAACACTAAAACCACCTTACCTTGAGCACTAAACCCATCAAACGCCACGAATCACTAAAACCACTCAGCAGAGAGCATCACCACGGCCTCTTGTTGTGTTGGAAGATCAGACAAGGACTAAAGAAAGAAATCGCACTAGAGCGCATCAAAGCTTATGTAGATTGGTTCTGGGAACAGCACCTGAAGTTCCACTTTGAAGTAGAGGAAAAATACATCTTTCCGGTACTGCCAAAAGAACATCCGATGGTGTTACAGGTGCTTGTCGAACACCGCAACATTCAAAATTTGATCCTAAGCCAAGATAATCTACTGCACAACCTGCAAACACTCGAAAAAGAACTTGACGACCACATCAGATTTGAAGAGCGCGTGCTGTTTAACGAAATACAAAATACCGCCACTCCAGCGCAACTCAGCGCAATTGACCAACACCACAACGACGTCTTTAACGACACGTGGCAAGACGAGTTTTGGGTCACCCCGAAATAGTTTTTTTGTTACTTTTTAAATATAGAGCTAAGAGCAAAGACCGCTGCGCTGTTTAGTGTGGGGATTTTTAGTATAGTTTTCTAGTCTTTTTGGCAACGCCTTAAGTTGGCCTCTACTTGGCTCAATTTGCAGTAGCCTTTAAGTACTGATTACCTATACATTACCTAGTAGTTAACCAAGGATATTTACAGTAGATTTGAGTACCGGTATGACCACTGTTTATACAGGCTTTAGCCCTAGAAACCCTGTTAGAATAGTCAGAAAACAGTACAGACACAGCCTGTATACCACAAACTCTTGGCTACTCAAGCAGCATAAGCCTTCTCATATAACCCACACTGCAAGCAGCCTCAGTATTGATGCAGAGAATAATAAAAATTTTGCGTGTAAATCATATAAATTCAAAAAAGTTGCATAAACTTGTGGGTATATAGTAGTTGCCCACAATTAAAAAAAACCTCAGAATTTGAAGAAAATCTTATTTCTAATTTTAATAATAACAGTTTCGTGTAAAGAAAAAACGAAAGAATTACCAGATTTAAACTCGGAATCTATTGAGATTTTGTTGCCGAAATATGATGAATGGAAAGAATGCTATAACCATCCAGTTGTAAAAGAACAATTCGAGGAACATAATACCATTTCGAAAATTATTGGTGTTTATCTGAATAATGAAACGCATAAAAATAAAGACAGTCTAGCGGATTTTGACTTTGAGGATTATGCAGTAATAATAAATTTAGAGAAAGAGCAAAAATGGAAAATCGAAAAAAAGCATCTAGACGAAGTATCTGAATTACAAAAAAGATATTTAATAAGCACAGATAGTCCAAAAGATAAAATTGCGGAATTGACACAGAACGAGAATTTAGAAGTTTTCGCAAAACCAATTCTATTAGAAAATTATTGGACTAATGATAATATTTTTACGATAGTATCTTTAGTTCAACCATATTCGGATGAACCCGAAAGTTTTGTTATTATGGTTTTTAATACAATCAATGTTAAAAATCATCTTACATACTTTTCTTATTATCTAGACTTGAACGGATTTGCATCTGTTGAAAAAGCAAAAAGGAATAATGAAAAAATGGTAACTGAATTTGAACAGCTGAATCGAAAATAACTGTGGGCAACACCGTGTATAAAAAATTGCTAGTTTTGGCTAACCCAAAGTTGGTTGCTTGTTTGCCGGCTTCCGATTTTCCTTCGGAAAGTCCTCGCCCCCAAACACGCAACTTTCCATACACGAACACGTTATATGCCATTTTAGGACGACCCAACAAACAACAACGACAGGACATTGGAGACATATATTGCGAAACTAAAACACATTCTTCCGACATTTTTAGCTGTCACATTTGGGACAGTTTTCGGACTTGCATTTTTAAGGTGGTTACTCTGTATTCAGTTTTCAATGCTTGACATTAAAGAAGAAATTTGGGTTTTATGGCTACCTCTAATCTTTCCTTGGATTCCAATTACACTTTGGCTTAGACAGCGTTTTAGAGTATTAACAGTTAAAAAAGGTGATACTGACAAAGCAAGATTTTTCTTTCAAATTATTTCTTGGGGAATTATGACCGCAATGCTTTTTGTTTCACAAGCTTACCTAACAACTTCAACAGGAAAACTTGAAACACTTTCAAGCATAAAAGATATTGATAACGTTGAGAAAGTCCGTTATTACAAACTAACAAATTTTTCAGTTGCTACATACTTTGGTGGAACTTACACCGACTTTAGAACAAGTGGAAAATATAATCAGTATCTAAATTTTGACATCTACTTTATAATGCCAATTGTTGCAGACACATCCCAACACATCACTGACATTCCGAAACATTGGTACGGAGTAAAGTACAAAGAGCAAATCAGCAATAAAATCAGCAACGAGGAAAAGGAAAGAAAGTATAAGGAGTTTTATGATGAGTGTATCCAAAAGATGAACAACTATAATTTTCATTCTTTAGACCACTTTGAACGAAAACCAAAATCAGACGACAGAATAAATTTTCTGAAAGCAATTGAAGCAAGAATAAATCAACCGACAGACGAAAGTTTTATAGTTCTTGAACCTGTACAAGAAACTTATGAAAGTAGAAACGGAAATAAGTTCGCTTGGATTTTCGGTTCGTTTGGAATTGGGTTTGGTGTTTTACTATTATCTCTTATATTCCCTGGATTTAGTGAAAGCGAACGCAAGCGATTTTTGTCAGGCAAAAAACCTAAGCAAGACGACTTAGTTGATATGCTAAACTACCTTGTTCCAAAAGGCGACCATTTTGCAACTTCAATAATTTTAGACCTAAATATCATAGTCTTTTTACTAATGATTTTTTCTGGTATCCATATAATATCGCCAAATGGATTGGAATTGCTTCAATGGGGAGCAAATAGACGATTTGAAACAACTGGTGGAGAATGGTGGCGACTATTGACAAGTATGTTTTTACACGGTGGTATTATACACTTATTTCTAAACATTTACGGACTTGTAATTGCTGCCATTTTCGTTGAGCCTATACTTGGACGTAAAAAGTATTTCATTTTATATTTTCTATCTGGACTTTGTGGAAGTCTTGCAAGTATTTGGTGGTATCCTAACACAATTAGTGTAGGTGCATCAGGTGCAATATTCGGACTTTATGGAGCAATACTTGGGCTATTATTGACAAATGCATTTCCAAGAGAAGGAAAGAAAGGAATATTTATGATGATTGGAATTTACGTTGGTATAAATCTACTTTGGGGATTAACAGGTGTCATAGACAACGCAGCACATATCGGTGGACTTTTAAGCGGAGTATTAATAGGAATAATATTATACAAACTTGACGATGGAGAGAAAAACGGCATATAACATGGTATTGCTAAAAGCGGTGCTGAACGGCTTCGATTGGGCATTTGTGCAAGGTTCAACTTTCGTTCTTCGATTAAGCTTTTGTGCTAAAAAGCCCCGCCTTCTGCAATACCCAAAACGTTGTGCGTCATTATAACAATACAACGAACGAAAATTAAAAAATAAGTTATGACCAATTTGACAAATTTAAAGAACGTGAAATTATTAATGCACTTGCAAGAGATGCATATATAACCGAACTTGACACAGCAAGCTATCCTAAATCGGCAAGTATAAAAAGTTTAATCGCAGGTCGTCAAATATCGCAAGAAGTTAAAAATTTAGTTTGGAATAGAGATAATGGACAATGTACTGAATGTGATACCAATAAATTATTAGAGTTTGACCATATTATTCCGTTTTCAAAAGGAGGCTCAAATACTTATCGAAATATTCAACTTTTGTGTCAAACTTGCAATCGGAAAAATCAAGTCAAATAGGATAAAGGCATTGCATAATAAAGTATATAAGCTATGGCTTGGTCTGTCCTCACTTGGTAAATCCTGTGGATTTTTCAAAGCCGGTTTTTATCAGGAGAGGTTAGTGCCGAGACACGCCACAGCTCAAATACCAAATGTGAGCCCCAAGCTTAAAAAAGTAGAAACATTCACAAAACTTGAATAGATGACAAAACAGAAAGTATTTTTAGGATTGATCCTCTTTGGATTAGGTTTAATTGGGATTTTATCACTACTTACGATGAACATTCCTCTTCCCCCAGAAGCAGAAGCAATTCTAAAAGAGATGTTTACTCCACAACAAATAAAAATGTTGACATTGATTAATCCTACAATAATGCTAATTGTAGCAGTGAATATTGGCACTATTCTTTATCGAAAAGTTAACCTAAAAGTACCGCTCATTGAAAAAATAGTAGGTATTACGAATGACAATTTGAACATTTTAAACATCTTAAAATATGGAATTTTAGCGGGTGTTTTATCTGGAGTTTTACTAATTCTTGTGGGTATTGTATTCAATCCAATTCTTCCCTCAGAGTTTTTAGAATTAGGAGAGTCAGTAAAACCAACCCTAGCAGCAAGATTTTTATACGGAGGATTGACAGAAGAAATTCTTATGCGATTTGGACTGATGACTTTAATAGTCTGGATAGCTTCTAAAATATTTAAGGGAACAAAACCAATTGCCTATTGGACAGGAATTATAATAGCCTCAATACTATTTGCTCTCGGACATTTTCCAATAGCTTATCAGGCTGTCGAAAATCCGTCAACTGGATTATTGATGTATATATTAATTGGAAACACACTAGGCGGATTAATATTCGGTTGGGTTTATTGGAAAAAAGGTTTAGAAAGTGCTTTTTTGGCCCATATATTTGCTCATATAATTATGCTAATGGCAGAACCTATGTTAAATTAAAAGTCAGTTTTAAAGAAGGTGAGTTATTTCTCACTAAAAACCAACCATTAATTCTCCTCTCCCAAACATATCCCACAAAAACCAAAATACCATACTATTTTTTAAACTATATTTGAAGGCAATAAGCTAAGTTTATTTTAAAGACAACAAAAATGGGCACCTACATAAACAACAACTTAATTAAAGACGAACACGTTGAGCTAGAAACCACTTATCACTGGATTATCTTTTGCAGTTTTAGGGCGCTGTTCACGCTGTTTATCGCACCGCTTATCGATCGGTATGCAGATGAGTTTGCCATCACTAACAAGCGCATCATTGTCAAAACAGGGCTCATCAGCAGAAAGACTTTTGAGATGAACCACTCTAAAATTGAGAGTGTGAATGTAGACCAAAGCATCCTGGGCAGGATTCTGGGTTATGGCACCGTCAGCATAGTTGGGTCAGGCGGTACTAGAGAAGTAATTGCCAACATTCGCCAGCCTTTGGCCTTCAGAAAAAAGTTTCAAGAAATGTCTTACTAGGCAGAACCGGTCTCTCTGATGTTCTCCATTTTTTTGTACGACAAGAAGCCTTTGATATCCTCAAAGTGCTCTACCACCCTCTTGTTAGTAAACTCAAATACTTTGGTCACTAATCCGTCAAGGAAATCCCTGTCGTGAGAAACCAGCACCAGTGTGCCGTCAAAATCTTTGAGGGCTTGTTTGATGATGTCTTTGGTTTTCATATCCAGGTGGTTAGTCGGCTCATCCAGAATTAACAGGTTTACAGGTTCTAGCAATAACTTGATCATCGCCAAACGGGTTTTCTCACCTCCTGAGAGCACTTTTACCTTCTTGGTCGTATCATCGCCAGAAAACATAAATGCTCCTAGTAAATCCTTTATTTTAGAGCGAATGTCGCCTACTGCAATTTGGTCTATCGTATCAAAAACCGTCAGTTCACCATCCAAAAGCGAAGCTTGATTCTGTGCAAAATATCCGATAAGCGCATTATGCCCAACTTCTAGTTTTCCTTCGAAGTCAATTTCTTTCATAATGGCTTTGACCATAGTCGATTTTCCTTCTCCGTTTTTACCTACAAAAGCAATTTTCTCACCTCTTTCGATGACCATATTGGCATCTTTAAAGATGACTTGGTCGCCATAAGATTTTGACAGGTCTTCTACTATAACCGGGTATTGTCCGCTTCGGGGCGAAGGCGGAAATTTGAGTTTCAGTGCAGAGTTATCAACTTCGTCCACTTCAACAAGCTCTAACTTCTCGAGCATCTTTACCCTTGACTGTACTTGTAGCGTTTTAGAATAAGTTCCTTTGAACCTTTCTATAAACTCTAGGTTGTCAGCAATCATACGCTGCTGCTCGTCATAGGCTTTCTGCTGGTGTATGCGTCTTTCTTTTCTGAGTTCTAAATAATGTGAATACTTGGCTTTGTAGTCATAAATCCTACCCATCGTCACTTCTATGGTTCGGTTAGTAATATTATCTACAAATGCCCTGTCGTGAGAAATCACAATAACTGCTTTGGCCGAATTGATCAAAAAGTCTTCTAACCACTGAATACTCTCGATATCCATATGGTTGGTAGGCTCATCAAGCAGAATAAGGTCTGGTTTTTTGAGTAGTATTTTCGCAAGTTCGATTCGCATTCTCCATCCTCCCGAAAATTCAGAGGTAGGTCTAGAGAAATCCTCGCGCGTAAACCCTAATCCTTTCAGAATTTTCTCAACTTCTGCTTCGTAGTTGACCTCTTCGATAGAATAAAATTTTTCAGAAAGCTCAGAAACGCGTTCGATGAGTTTCATATACGCATCACTTTCGTAATCCGTTCTGATGGTGAGTTGGTTGTTGATTTCCTCAATTTCATCGTGCATCCTGAAGATGTCTTCAAAAGCCTTAGAAGCTTCTTCAAATACAGTAGCCTCGTCTTGTGTCAATAAATGTTGAGGTAAATAAGCTATTACAGCATCTTTCGGTGCAGAGATACTCCCTTTGCTAGGTTTACTCGCACCGGCAATAATCTTGAGCAAAGTAGACTTACCTGCTCCGTTCTTACCCATTAAGGCTATTTTATCGGTTTCGTTGATTGAAAAAGAAACCTCACTAAAAAGGGTGGTTCCGCCAAACTGAACCGCAACATCATTAACTGCTATCATTACCTGAAAAAAATTTAAGCGGCAAAGATAGTATTTATTCGTATATAGTGTGCAGCGGTTAGTCAGGAGTAACTATAATTTAAAATTCTTTAAATCTTGGTGATTGTTCTAGAAGTGAAGTAATAAAATTGTATTACCTTAAATTTTATAGAAAAGACTAATGTGTTTAGTTCGTACAACTTTACGAACTTTTTTATAATTAGTCTTAACAAACGCAACCTTATCTTGTTGTAATAGTATAATAATACCATCAACTTTATTTATAAAATTAAGTACGTCTGTGTAGCTCCAATGAGAATCTAAATATTCAATAGTGTACCAATAATCTTGTTTAGCTTGAGGTGACCAAAGAACTTTCATTACTGAAAATATGTAGCATACTTTTCTTTAGATTCCTTCATAACTATCTCATGAGGTTGCCCCTCTCCCCGCTCGAGTGAAGTTAGCGCCTTATCTATCTACTGCTTTTGGTCATAAGAAAGATTGCTTTCTGATTCAGCACTTTCAAAGCGAACTTTCATTTCTTCCAATAAAGAAGTAAGCAACGTCTTTTGCTTTTCGTCTTTAGGATAAATAGTGATACTTTTCATAGCTTCTTGTTTTGTAATAGGATTAAACATAACAAAAATACAAAAAATCATTTGATAAATACACCTGCTAACGCATTGTTTAACAACAGCTTCTGAATATATATCCGTCTTGGTGTTTATACCAAACGCGTATAATCTAGCCCAAATGCCTTGGTGATTTTAGCTCCGTTTACAAGCCTGTTTTCAGTCTCAGGGCTTAGGATAAACTCGGGTAAATCTTTAATACCTAAGCGCTGGGCTTCTTTGGTATAAAAATCTTTTCTGCTCAGACCAATAGGCGCAACTACATTAAACACTTCGTTTTTGATAGGTTCTTCCAGGATTTTGGTTATAAACCGAATGATATCCTCTTGATGAACCAGGTTTACAGGCTTGTTGCCCGCTTCAATCACGCGCTTTTTGCTCAACGACAACAACGGATTTCTGTCCTCTCCCATCAATCCTCCAAGGCGAAGCACCGTAGCCTTGCAGTTATCTGCATTCAAAAACAAATGATCTGCCTGCGCCATCTGCTTACTTCTAGGCGTAATGGTGTGTAGCGGTGTAGTCTCATCTACTTCGCCCTCAAGTCCGTGATAGACTGATATAGAGCTGGTGAAGATGACTTCTTTGATGTGGTGTTTTTCTAGGTTCCAGAGAATAAAGTTGATGCGCTCTGCATAGGCATACGGAGAAATCTTAGTGATCTTTGGCGGAATAGTCACGATAAGCACATCGGTATCGCTCAGAAAGGTATCTAAATCTACGATGCCTTTAGTAGTGCCCAATTCCACTACATAACACGGAATGTCATGGGGTTCAAATAAAGCTACTTTGTCAGGAGTGGTGGTAGATACTTTGAGTGAATGCCCTTTTTCTTTGAGCGCTATGGCAAGTGGCATACCTAGCCAACCTGCTCCGAGGATACTGATTTTTTTCATCCGATAAAGATACGGAATATAGTGTCAGCGCAAGTATAAAAACAAAAAAGTCGGAAGAGATTTCTTCCGACTTTTTGTTTGAGCCTCCAGAGGGATTCGAACCCACGACCTGCTGATTACAAATCAGCTGCTCTGGCCAACTGAGCTATGGAGGCATTCAATTCATTGCTTGATTGCGAGTGCAAATATAGATAAGATTTTTAAAGTTGCAAATAATATTTTTAAAATTTTGAAGAATATTATACAACTCATTGATTGTCTGATTCTATCTGGTATAAATATTTTTTAGTTATGCCCCACTTCCCTCTCTTACCACAATAAGTTTGATGTTTTCTGCGCAAATTGGACTTTGAATTGCTAATTTTGTGTTTGAATTAGACTAAAAACCCAAACCATCACCCCTTGAGAACAAGCCATACCTTTAGCATAACAAACCCAAAGCACTTCAAACAACAGCTGTTAGATTGGGCTGACCAATTCAGAGAAGTGGTCTATTTAGACAGCAATGACTTTCCTCAAAACTACAGTTCGTATGATATGATTGTGGCGATAGAGGCTTTTACGCTAATCAAAACTGATCATTTCAACGCATTTCAGAAGCTGAGCGAATATTACCATACTACTAAAGACTGGCTTTTTGGCTATTTATCTTATGATCTAAAAAATGACACAGAGCAATTGACCTCTAAAAACCACGACGGGCTTGGCTTTGCAGATTTGCTCTTCTTTCAGCCCAAAAAGATTTTCTTGCTCAAAGCAAATCAACTCGAAGTACACTACTTAAATATGGTGGATGACGAGATAGCATCTGATTTTGCCGAAATTCAAAACCGCCTGCCTATTAGTTCAACTAAGGCAAAACAACCGCAAAACACTATCCAACAACGCATTTCAGAAGCAGATTACCTTGCTAAAGTGGCTAAAGTAATAGGGCATATTGACCTTGGCAACATCTATGAGGCCAACTTCTGTATGGAGTTTTATGCAGAACACGCCGAGATTGAGCCTCTTGAGGTATATAAAAAACTAAACGAAATCTCTGAAGCACCTTTTTCTGCCTATTTTAAAAACCAGAATCAATATGTTTTGTGCTCCTCGCCTGAGCGTTATCTGAAAAACGAGAACGGCAAAATCATCTCACAACCCATCAAAGGGACTTCAAAAAGAGCTGCAGATGCCGCCTTAGATTTGGCTTCAAAAACCGAACTTCAGAACAACCCAAAAGAGCGCTCAGAAAACATCATGATTGTTGATTTGGTCCGCAATGATTTGTCGCGTACGGCTCAGCAATCAAGTGTAGCAGTAGAAGAACTTTGTGGGGTATATAGCTTTAAACAAGTGCACCATCTCATCTCAACTATCACTTCACAAAAACACACAGAAGCATCTGTCATAGAAGTGATTGAAAAAACTTTCCCGATGGGAAGCATGACCGGAGCACCTAAAATCTCAGCGATGCAAATCATCGAAGAGCTAGAAGAAACTAAACGCGGTGTCTACAGTGGTGCCATAGGTTATTTCACGCCAGAGGGCGACTTTGATTTCAACGTAGTAATCAGAAGTATTTTGTATAACGCCCAGCACAAATACCTGTCTTTTTCTGTAGGGAGTGCCATCACTTCAAAGTCAGATCCGCAGAGCGAATACCGGGAGTGTTTGCTAAAAGCAAAAGCTATGAGGCAGGTCTTAGGACATTTGTAGTGGTACTTCAGACAAAAAAATTATCTTTGTTCTAACTGAAAAATAAATAAATACCCTTGAGCCTTTATAAGAGTCTTTTTAAGCAAACCACCCTCTACGGATTAGCGACAGTGCTCCCGAGGATGCTGAGTTTCTTTTTGGTTAGGTTATATACCGATACGCTTGAAAACGCAAGTGATTATGGGGTAGTAACCATTATTTTTGCCTGGCTTGTCTTTATGAATGTAGTGCTGTCTTACGGTATGGAAACCTCTTTTTTTAGGTTTTATAACGCAGAGCAAAACAAACAAAAGGTGATTCAGACCTCTAGTATTTCTATCTTTTGGTCTACTATTGGCTTTTTGGTTTTGGCTTTATTGTTCAGAAACAACATTTCAGACCTGATAGGTGTTGAGCTGCAATATGTTACCTACGGAATTTGGATTTTGGCCTTAGACGCCCTAGTGGTGATTCCGTTTTCAAAACTCCGAATCGACCAAAGGCCCTTGGCATACGCAGCCATCAAACTGGGAAATACAGCCATCACCCTACTGCTCAATATCTTCTTCTTGGTATTTTTGCCAGAACTCATACAAGCCAACCCCGATTCTGTCTTTAGTGTAATCTATATCGAAGGCTTTCAAATAGGTTATATCTTTGTCTCTAATCTGATTGCCAGCATGTTGACTTTGCTGTACTTCATGCCTTTGTACCTCAACATAAAATGGCAGTTTGACAAAGCGCTCTGGAGGCGAATGATGAAATATAGCTTGCCGATTTTAGTGGCTGGAATTGCCTTTGCCATCAACGAACACTTTGATAAAATACTCTTAGAGTGGCTGTTGCCCGATAATATTGCCAAACACGAAGTGGGCGTTTATGGTGCTTGTTATAAGCTCGGACTCTTTATGGTGCTTTTTGCTACGGCTTTCCGTCTGGGCATTGAACCCTTTTTCTTTAGCTATGCCGACAATGAAAATGCACCTAAAATCTATGCTATCATTACCAAATACTTTGTAATTTTCGGTTCTTTGATTTTGCTGAGCGTCATTGTCTTTGCCGATGTTCTCAAAAGAATGTTGATAAATGCAGACTATTGGGAAGCGATGAAGGTAGTACCGCTGATTATCCTCGCCAACTTCTTTTTGGGAATTTACCACAACCTATCCATCTGGTACAAACTCACTGACAGAACCAAAATGGGTGCCTACATCTCGATTATAGGCGCCGTACTCACCCTTGCGCTCAACTTTGCACTGATACCCAAATACTCTTATATGGGTTCGGCTATTGCCACATTAGCTGCGTATGGCACAATGATGCTCATCTCTTATTTCTTAGGGAAAAAGTATTATCACATTCCGTATGACATCAAGAGAATTGGCGCTTATCTAGGGAGTTCAGTCGTGTTTTCTGGGGTGTATTTCTATCTTTTTAGAGAGAATTACAGCATCGGAATTGGGCTTATGCTACTGTTTGCACTGCTGATCTATTACTTAGAGAAAGATACTTTAAAAACCATTTTAAAACGAAAACATGCAAATTAACATCATCAATAAATCAGGACATGCGTTACCGAAATACGAAACCAGCGCTTCAGCAGGAATGGACCTCAGAGCCAGTATTTCAGAACCCCTACTGCTGAAACCCCTAGCGCGCGCACTAGTCAAAACAGGGCTTTTTATTGAACTTCCGTTAGGTTACGAAGCCCAAGTAAGACCTAGAAGTGGCTTGGCTCTAAAAAAGGGCATCTCAGTCTTGAATTCTCCCGGAACGGTTGATGCTGACTACAGAGGCGAGATTGGCGTAATACTGATCAACTTGTCTAACGAGGATTTTGTGATCGAAAACGGCGAGCGCATCGCACAGATGGTCATCGCCAAGCACGAACAAGCAGAGTTTATCGAAGTAAACGAACTCTCAGCAACAACTAGAGGTGCTGGTGGATTTGGTAGTACGGGTATTTAAAAACAACTAAATTATCTCCTTTACCTTCTCAATAGGTCTGCCGATAACGGCTTTATTTCCGTTGACCACTACGGGTCTCTCAATAAGTTTTGGGTGTTTGACCATGGCGTTGATGATATCAGCATCGGTCATGTCTTTTGCTTTGTAGTGCTCTAGCCAAATGCTTTCTTTTTGCCTAACCAGCTCTAGTGGCTTGACCGCTAGCTTTTTAATCAAAGCCTCAAGTTCTTCAAAGCTCAACGGGTTTTCTAGGTATAACACTGTTTTGAAATCTTTTCCAGACTCTTCGAGTAGCATCAAGCCTGCTCTAGATGTGCTGCATCTTGGGTTGTGATAAATAGTAATCATAATCGTGAGTTTATTTTACAAATTTACTTAAATTGCAGAATTAAACCGCAGGAATTATGTTTTATATCAGACAAGCACTTAAGGGTAAAAATGATTGGTGGAGGGTTCTTATCGTAGCAGGTCCTATCCTACTGCTGTTTTCTTTCAACTTTATCATGTTTTTGTTTCTCACGCCAGAACAGATGGCTGAGCTGATTAAAAGTGCTGCTATGTTTAAGGACAAGAACTTAAACCTGATTGCCAACCTGATTCCGTTTGTCTTTCTGCTCGGATTTTTATTTCTATTCTTTTACCTCTTCCACCAGCGAAGTCTAGTCAGCCTTACTACTGCACGCAACAAGATAGATTTCAAAAGGATTTTCTTGTCCTTTTTTGTGGTGATTATCATTCAGGTAGTCTACTTTGGCATCTCTTATTTGAATGACAGCAGTGATGTACTCTGGAATTTCGACTTGTCAAAATTCTCTATACTAGTAGTGATATGCCTGATTATGTTGCCCATACAAATAGGATTTGAAGAGTATTTCTTTAGAGGATATCTGATGCAGCAAATCGGGATAAAGACCAAGAGCTTATGGATTCCGCTTATTCTTACCTCAGTGTTGTTTGGGCTTGTGCACAGTGCCAATCCAGAAGTATCTGAAATAGGCTTTAAAATGATGGTTTTCTATATCGGGACCGGATTGTTTATGGGTATTATGACCTTGTTAGACGACGGGCTTGAGCTTGCTTTGGGCTTTCATTTTGCCAATAACTTTGTGGCGGCAACCTTGATCACCTCAGAGTTTTCTGCACTGCAAACCGATGCTATCTTCAAGTTTTCTGGAGAGGCAGATACGGCTTCTATGTTTAACGAGACTTTGATTACTATGCTGATTACCTATCCGCTGATATTGCTGCTGTTTAGCAAATTATACAAATGGAATTGGCAGAACTTGTTGAAAAAACCAAACTAAAACCAACCTAGCTATGATATCCTATAAAAACGTACACAACCATTTTCGGATAAACGGGCAGTATTTCACCAAAAACGACATGCTCAGATTGGGCTCTGAGTTTATCAAAGACGGCAATCATTTTGAGAGGGCATTTGGTCTTTTTGTGTTGGATTGGTTTGATAAAAGTGATAAGATAAAACTAAGCACCTCAGGAACTACAGGAGAACCCAAAGAAATACAAGTGCGTAAACAAGCCATGGTAGCATCTGCTCTTGCCACAGGTGATTTTTTTGGGTTGCAGCCCAAAGACAAAGCGCTATGTTGCCTCCCGATAGATTTTATTGCCGGAAAAATGATGATTGTAAGGGCTTTTATTCTGGGCTTAGACATGAGTTTTGTAGCACCTACAGCTTATCCGTTAGAGAATATCAGAACTGAATATGATTTTTGTGCCATGACGCCCATGCAGGTTGAAAACTCGTTAGAGCAATTGCAATATGTCAAAAAACTAATTATTGGCGGCGCAAAACTACCGGCTACACTAGAAGAGAAATTAAAAAAACAGGCTATACAAGCCTACGAAACCTATGCTTCTACGGAAACGCTTACCCATATCGCCGCTAGAAAAGTAGGTGAAGAAAACTTTAAACTACTGCCTAATATTGCTATCGCAGTAGACGACAGAGGTTGTTTAGTGATCGATGCACCGCGCATTTCAGCCGACAAAATTGTCACTAATGACCTGGTTGACATACAATCTGAAACCGAATTTAATTGGGTGGGCAGAGTTGACAATGTGGTGAACAGCGGAGGTATTAAACTCTTTCCAGAGAAAATTGAGTCGCATTTAAACGGCAAGATTCCGCACCGTTATTTTGTGGGTGGCGTCGCCGATACGCTGCTCGGAGAAAAATTGGTCTTGCTTATCGAAGCAGCTAAATATGAGCTTCCTTCAGATATTTTTGAGGGTGTAGACAACTACGAAAAACCTAAGAATATCATTTTTGTAGCGCAATTCGCAGAAACTGAAAACGGCAAAATAAGACGAAGAGAAATACTCGACAGCCTTATTTCGTAGTAAAGCTTAAAAGCCCATGCGTGCTTTTGACACCACCGTAACCGGGTCAAAGATTCCCTTTTGGTATTTTAGATAACCTGCAATACCGATCATCGCTGCATTATCAGTGGTATATTCAAATTTAGGCACGAAGGTCTTCCAACCCAAATCAGCCTCAGCTTTTTTCAGTGCCCCACGAATACCCGAATTGGCAGACACCCCGCCGCCAATGGCGATTTGGTTTATTCCAGTTTCAGCAACCGCTTTTTTGAGCTTGTCCATAATAATATCTATAATTATATGCTGTATAGAAGCGCAGATATCATTGCGGTTTTGGTCGATAAAATCGGGGGTTTCTTTTACTTTTTTCTGAACGAAATACATAATTTGAGTCTTCAATCCGCTAAAACTAAAGTTCAATCCGTCTATTCTAGGTCGGGTAAACGGATATATCGGGTTGCCTAGCTGAGCATATGTATCAATCAGCGGTCCGCCAGGATAAGGAAGCCCAAGAATTTTTGCACTTTTGTCAAAAGCCTCTCCCACGGCATCATCGGAGGTTTCGCCAATCACTTGCATCTCAAAATGGTCTGTGACTTTGATGATCTGTGTATGTCCTCCACTAATGGTCATCGCTAAAAACGGAAAATCCGGTTTGGCTGTGCCTTCTTCGTCAATAAAATGTGCCAGGATATGCCCTTGCATATGGTTTATACCTATCAGCGGAATATCTAGCGCTAGACTGAGTGATTTGGCAAAACTAGCCCCGACCAACAGCGACCCCATCAGTCCAGGGCCTTGGGTAAAAGCAATTGCTGTGAGTTGTTCTTTAGAAAGGCCTGCTTTTTGCAAGGCTTGGTGCACAACAGGGATGATATTTTTCTCGTGTGCTCTTGAGGCAAGCTCTGGCACAACTCCCCCATATTGCTGGTGAATGCTTTGATTAGCCACTACATTTGACAAGACGCGGTCATTGCAAAGCACTGCAGCCGAAGTATCGTCACATGAAGATTCGATCGCTAACAAAAAAACGGGGGCTTTATCCATAAAATACAAGGAAATTTGAATTATCTTTGACAAAATTAAACATTTTAATAGTATCAAAAAATTTAGAAAAATAATTGTTCGTTTTTTGGTGGGAATTGTGCTCTTAATTTTACTTTTAGGAATACTTCTCACGCTCCCTCCCGTACAAACCTTTGTGGGTGGCATCGTAACCAAAGAGCTTAAAAAGTCTACAGGTGTTGATATCAACGTCGAGAAAGTAGCGGTTTCTATTTTTGGAGGGGTCAAACTGCGCGAAGTCTTGATTCGCGACCACCACCAAGACACTATGATTTATGCCAAGGGAATTCAGACCAGAATCATTGGCAAAGCAAGACTCTTAGACGGCGATTTAATTTTTGGCGACCTCAATGCCAAAGATCTCGTTTTCTATATGAAGACCTATAAAGGCGAAGACGATTCTAATATCGGAGTTTTTGTAGACCAATTAGACAACGGCAAACCCTCATCGGGCATTCCGTTTATTATGAAAGTGCAAAACCTGAAAGTGGCTAACGGACATTTCAGAATCGAAAACCAAAATTCAACTACCCCCATAAGTGTTGATTTTACCCAACTCAATGCTGACTTAGATCACTTCTCTATTCACGGAGACGAAATCACAGCTGATGTAAATATGTTTTCGACCCAAGATCACCGTGGTATATTCGTAGAGAACCTCAAAGGAAAAGCCAAGTACTCTAACACTGAGCTATATATCAAAGACTTAGACGCGCTGACCAAAGAAAAGACACATCTTATCGGCAATGTGGTGATGACCTATGGCCAAGGCGATATGTCTGCTTTTACTGATAAAGTAATGATTACGGCTGATTTTGAAAAGGGAAGCAAAATAGCCAGTAACGATATCTACTTTTTTTATCCGGAGATTGCCAGCGGAAAAGTATTTAATTTTAACACAGCACTCCGCGGAACGCTGAATGACTTTACGACCACTGATTTATTTTTAGAAGATGAAGAAACACTGTTGAGCGGAAATCTGACTTTTAAAAACTTGACTGATGCGGAGAGCGGTTTTTCTATTTCTGGTGAGATTACCCAGCTTACCTCTTCAGGAAAATACATCAAAGCACTGTTGCCAAAGATCTTGAACAAGTTGCCTGACGAATTGAATAATTTAGGCAAAACCACCGTTGTAGGGACCATGTTTTTAGACAGCCAAACATTGGCTATACAATCAAAGATTACCACTGCCATTGGCAATGCCACCACAGATTTGACACTGGGCAACCTTACGGGTTCAGGCGAAATTTCATACGACGGAAAAATTAGCACCCAAAACTTTAACCTCGGGCGTTTTCTGAGGCTAAACTCTTTTGGCCCTATTACCGCTGATTTAGTGGTCAACGGACAAGGTTTCTCAGAGAAAACAGTTAACTCTACGATTGAGGGGAAAATTAATTCGTTTTATTTTAACGGATATAATTACAATAAAATACTGATCAGTGCCAATCTAAAACAACCCGTATTTAAGGCAGAAGTGCACATTGATGACGACAATGCCAAACTGTCGTTTAAAGGGCATTTAGACTTATCTAGAAAGGCGATGCAGTATGATCTAGAAGCCCAAGTAGATTATGCTGACCTGAATGTGATCAACCTGGTAGAGAGAGATACTATATCAGTGCTCAAGGGAAATGTAAACTTTAACGGAGAGGGAAATTCACTTGACGAGATTTGTGGAGAGCTCAGGCTGACTAGTGGTTCGTATCAGAATCAAAACGATATTTATTTTTTCGAAGATTTCCAGATATTCTCTGATTTTATGGAAGATAACATAAGGGTTATCTCTATCAACTCACCTGATATTATGGACGGAGAGCTTATCGGTAGGTTTAGCTATGCCGAGTTGCCTGAGATATTTGAAAATGCGTTTGGGACGCTTTATACTAACTATTCGCCACATAAGATTCACAAAGATCAATTCTTACAGTTCAACTTCTCTATCTACAACAAGATCATAGAAGTGTTTTATCCAGATATTTCATTGGGCAAAAACACCTTTATCAAAGGGAACATCAATCCTGATCAAGAGATTTTCAAATTAAATTTCGTCACCCCATCCCTTAGCGTAGGCACAAATAAAGCCACCAAACTAAACCTGCAGGTAGACAACAAAAACCCGCTATATAGCGCTTATGTAGAGATGGATAGCCTCAGAACCAAGCATTATAAAATTGCTGATTTTGGGATGATAAATGTCAAGCACAACGATACGCTATACTTCAGAACTGAGTTTAAAGGTGGTGACAAAAGCAAGGATTTCTATAATCTGAATATGTATTATACCATTAACCAGGACAAGAACTCAGTGGTTGGGTTTCAGAAATCAGAACTTAACTTTAAGGATTATCTGTGGGAAATTAACCCGGATAGCGACCAAGACAACAAAGTGGTTTTCAATAAATCATTCAACAACTTCTCTGTAGACGAAATTAAGATTGCACACGAGAACCAACTCATCAAGCTGATTGGTATTGTGAAGGGCGATGACTATAAAGACATCGATTTGAGTTTCAAAGATGTCGATTTATCCAAGATAACGCCTGATATAGAAAACCTCGATTTAGAGGGATTGCTTAACGGAAATGTGCATTTTACGCAGGAGAAAAATGTATTTAACCCGGTGGCTTCTATTGAGATAATGAGCTTGGCGATCAACGAGGTGGCTTTAGGCGATTTTATGGCTGATATTCAAGGTGATGAAAACCTGAGAAAGTTTGGTATGAATGCTTATTTGTATAAAGATTCAGAAACAGTGCTGGCAGCAGAAGGAGATTTAGAAGTAGTCAACAAGCAGACTATGGCTAATTTTGACATTCGGATGAACGGCTTTAACCTGAAGCCTTTCAGCAATTTTGGCGGAGAAGTAGTGACCAATATCAGAGGATTTGCTACCGGTAGAGCTACTGTTGTGGGCAACTTGACGAGTCCTGAGATCAACGGTAGACTCTTTCTGGATAAATCAGGAATGAAGGTTCCGTATCTCAATATTGATTTTGACCTCGAAGACAACGCCGTGGTAGACATCACCGATAGAAATATCTTTTTTAGAAATATCAACCTGACCGATACCAAGTATAAAACCAAAAGCCTTTTTGACGGAACTATTACGCACAAACTCTTCTCTGATTGGTTTTTAGATTTACATATAAACACCAATAGATTTCTGGTGCTTGACACTAAAGACGCTGAAGATGCTTTGTATTACGGAACGGCATTCATCAAAGGAACCGCTACGATCAGCGGGCCTACGTCTGGCTTGCTCATCAGGGCCAACGCCACTTCAGAAAAAGGAACTTCTATAAAAATACCGATCGGGAACTCAAAATCAACCGGTGAAGTATCGCATATTAAGTTTTTGAGCCCTGAAGAAAAATACAACATAAAGAAAACCAAACAGCTAGAATTTGCTACTTCTGGATTAGAGTTACTCTTTAACCTAAACGTAACCCCAGATGCTGAAATTGACATTATTATCGATAGAGCTTCAGGCCATGCCATCAGAGGTGGTAGAGGAACAGGAACGCTTGAGATGAACATCAATACCTTGGGTAGTTTTACGATGAATGGTATTTTTACGGTAGAAGACGGTCATTATGACTTTAGATATGGCGGCATTATCAGCAAGCGCTTTAACGTCAAAAAAGGCGGAACTATTACGTGGTCAGGAAGTCCTGCTTCGGCAAATATGAATATCCAAGGGGTCTATTCAACAGAGGCAAATCCTGCCGTATTATTGGATAACCCTAACTTTAACAGGAAGATTCCGGTGGATTTGGTCATCGATATCAAAGGTACGCTTGAAGCCCTTCAAGAACCTGACTTCACTATCAACTTCCCGAGTGTGAGCACGGTGTTGCAATCAGAGATACAATATAAATTATCTGATGATGACGCGCGCAGAAACCAAGCCTTCTCATTGTTGATGTTCAGAAACTTCACCGGTAGCGACGGCATGAGCTCTGGGGCATTTGCAGGTAGCTTGACTGAAACCGCTAGTAGTTTGTTCAACAACTTGCTCTCTAATGACGACAGTGTGTTTCAGATTGAAGTAGATTATACCGTGAGAAACAAAAACCCGAATAGCAGCAGAGATTTTGAAGATTTTGACAGACTCGGGATCAACGTTTCTACGCAAATAAACGAAGACATCACCATCAACGGAAAACTGGGTGTGCCGGTAGGCGGAGCTCAAGAATCAGTAGTGGTAGGTAACGTAGAAGCCTTGTTGCGCCTGAATGAAGATCGAAGTCTAAACGCGAGGGTGTTTAACAGAGAAAACGACATCAACTACTTTGGTGAGGGAATTGGGTATACCCAAGGAATTGGTATTACCTGGGAGGCCAACTTTGATACCTTTGATGAATTGTGGAGAAAGATTTTCTATAGCAAAAAGAAACAACGCGAGGCTGAGTTAAGAGAAGCGGCTAACTCAGAGCAAAAGAACACCAATAGAGATTCGGATTCAGAATTCAATAAAGACTTCCAGAAATTCATCCAAAACAGAGGGAAACAAAGACAAAAGCAAAAAGTAGACGATACAATCGAACGCGTACCTGATCCGTTTTAAGTAGGATTGGCAACTGCGTTACAAATACTTATTATTTGCGATTGCGTTTAAGCCTATGGACGGTTTCTTGATCAGTATATCCCCATTTGATGGTCAATACTAACAACTGAGCCATTCCTACAAACCAATATATGGGGTATTTAAAATAAGTATAGACCACCTCAAAGTTATCTATTATTCCAATTGTTCTAGCTACGCGCTGAATTTCAAGATGCATAGAAATCATCGGTAAAACCAAACCGAACATAAGACCACCTACTAGACAACCCATTTTGATACTGACGAGTTTTCTCCAATAGATGCTATTGAGCAGTAGTAGTATTGCAAAAACGATATAGTCAAAATATCCGATTATCATTTTTTTGGGTTATAACTGGCTTTTTACAAATCAAAGACAGAACCTCGCTTGGTGTAAATCATATCTTTGAGGCGCAATAAAAACCCCAAGGTGAGGTAAGCGCCAAACCACAGCCCGACAGTTACAAAAGAGATATAAATAAAAAACAAACGAACGTTAGCCACCCTTATCCCTAGCTTGTCAGCTAATCTAGAGGCAACGTCAAAACCGTGTTTCTCAAAATAATGTCGGATGTCAGTGATGAGTTTCATGGTGGTAAAGGTATAAAAAAAGCCGTCCGAAAATCGGACAGCTTTGAGTATAGGTTAAGAATACATTTTATCTCTTAATTCTTTGATTTTTGGGTCATCAAGATATTCGTCAAAGGTCATATATCTATCAATGGCTCCGTTTGGTGTTAGCTCTATGATTCGGTTGGCAACAGTTTGTGCAAACTCGTGGTCATGAGTGGTGAACAAGATGGTTCCTTTAAAGTTTTTGAGCGAGTTGTTAAAGGCGGTAATAGACTCTAGGTCTAAGTGATTCGTAGGCTCGTCAAGCATCAGAACGTTTGCGCGCATCATCATCATTCTAGACAACATACAACGCACTTTTTCGCCTCCTGAGAGCACGGTTGATTTTTTAAGGGCTTCTTCGCCAGAGAAAATCATTTTCCCTAAGAATCCTCTCACATATACCTCTTCTCTTTCTTCTTCTGTTTTCACCCACTGGCGCAGCCAGTCTACTAGGTTTAAATCGCCATCCTCAAAATACTGACTGTTGTCAGCAGGCAAGTAAGATTGGATGGTGGTTACTCCCCAGTCAGCTTTTCCTGCATCTGCTTTTAAGTTATCGTTTAAGATTTCATAAAAAGCGGTAGTGGCACGAGAGTCTCTTGAGAACATAAGGATTTTATCTCCTTTGGCTACGTTGAGGTCGATTTCGCTAAACAGGACATCTCCGTCAGAGGTTTTTGACAAGCCTTGCACGTTTAGGATTTGATCTCCTGCTTCGCGTTCTTGGTCAAAAATAATCGCTGGATAGCGTCTTGACGAAGGTTTGATATCGCTAATATTTAATTTCTCAATCATTTTCTTACGAGACGTAGCTTGTTTTGATTTGGCTACGTTGGCAGAGAAACGTCTGATAAAGTCTTCTAATTCTGCTTTTTTCTCTTCAGCTTTTTTGTTTTGCTGTGCTCTTTGTCTAGCGGCAAGCTGAGAAGATTCATACCAGAAGGTATAGTTTCCGGTATAGTGGTTGATTTTACCAAAGTCAATATCTGATACGTGCGTACACACGGCATCAAGAAAGTGACGGTCGTGAGACACTACCAATACTGTGTTTTCATAATGGGCTAAGAAGTTCTCTAACCAACCGATGGTCTCAAAGTCAAGGTCGTTAGTAGGCTCATCCATAATAAGCAAGTCTGGATTACCGAAGAGCGCTTGTGCCAAAAGTACACGTACCTTTAGTTTTGGCTCTACATCAGCCATCAGCGTATAGTGGTTGTCTTCTGAAATCCCTAAGTTAGAGAGCAAAGTTGCTGCACCTGACTCGGCATTCCAACCGTTCATCTCGTCAAATTTGATTTGCAACTCCCCTATCCTATTGGCATTTTCGTCAGTGTAATCTAAGTACAACGCATCGATTTCGCTTTTGATCGCATACAGCTCTTTGTTTCCTTTGATTACCGTTTCTAAGACCGTAAACTCATCAAACATATTGTGGTTCTGGTTCAGCACAGACATGCGCTTGCCGGGCTCAAGGTGCACTTGTCCTGAGGTTGGGTCAATCTCACCTGCAATAATTTTCAGGAAAGTAGATTTTCCAGCCCCGTTCGCCCCTATGATTCCGTAGCAATTTCCGTGTGTAAATACAGTGTTTACTTCGTCAAAAAGTATGCGTTTACCGAACTGAACGGATAGATTTGATATTGTTAGCATTATGTTTGTTTTCTTTTAAAATTTGAGACTGCAAAAGTACTCATAATTTATCGGTTAACCGAATTGAATTAACGAATTTGCGTATGATTAACAGACTATTGTTTGGATTTGTAACGCAGTGAGCTAGTGATGGAGTAAACGCGTGACCAAGAGGTAACTGCAAATAAAAAGAAGCCCTAGTTTCTAAATTAAAACAACCCCCAAGGTGGCATGTCAAAAAGCCATTCAAAATTCTTATTTTACAGACAAATAGATCAAACTCATAAAGTTGCCAAATCCTTTCTCATCCTAGCCTCTGTAGGTCTAACAAAAGCGAGATATACAATCAGCAGTATCCCGAAGAGAATGAAGTCAGGTTTGAGGATGGCTATAAGCATCGCCGCGCCTTCAAGCACTGCCCATCTGATGATAGAGGCATTTTGGTAGACCATATAATTATCTTCAGCTTTAAGCTTGTGGTCAGCTTTCTTTAATTGATTTTTAAATAAAAAATCACTCAACACAAAAGCCAGCACCGGAAGTGCTAAATATACCAATGACGAGCCGTCAACCTTAGCGATATTCAAGCTCTCTACTGAAATACCACCTATGAGTAGATAAAATAAAATCACACCTAGGCACAGCGCAAGGTGAATGGTCTGAAGCATTTTAATTTTGGCCGACATCTAGAATACGTAAAAATAATTAGTTTGTAAGTATACGAATTTATTTCAAAAAAGACCGCTTCGCTGAAAGAACAAAGAGCAAAGAAATAGACCTCTACAGCTATACACTTTACTTGATTAAAACTAATAGCGGTATGGGAGGTATGACAAACCACGGCTAATTTTAAAAAAGGTTGTAGACTTTTTTTATTGAGGAATTTCTTCAATTAAAATTAAATTTCCCGCTTTATCATAATAGCTACACGTCATTTTGTCCATACAGATAGCCCATTTTTCAATTCCAGTATCCGCACACATCGCAATGAAAGTCAAATAGTCAGTTTTCCCTTGTTGGTGAACCAATAGTTGTGCTTTAAATTCTTCAGTTTTTGGATGGTTCGCAATGAATACTTGTTCATATTTTGCACCCTCATTAGCTGTATATCCATGTGCACCCTGATAGTCAATATGTCCATCAGAAACATATGTTTCATAGTGCCTAACACCTAGTGCCTTAATTTCTTTTATGTAAGACGGAAAATCCGCACCAGATTTTACTTTGCTGTGGGCTATTTTGATTTGTTCTACTGTAAACATTTTTCTTTTTTTATGGTTAAACGCTGTGTGTAATTACAACCAAAGCCTCTTATTTCTACTGAGATCAGTTTGGTTTCAGCCTCGTCTTTAATGTTGGCAAGTGGTCCTTTATATTAAAACCAATGAACAATGAACTAACAGCAACTAGGTGCACAGCAATTCTGTGGTTTTTCTGCATAAACGCTGATGCTAAAAATGATAGTATCTTGCGCGTTATATTGGGCTATTTCCTCTTGATTCAGATAGTTTTTCAGGATGTCATTCGGAACGATAATTGGCTTTTCCTTTTGAAGTACAAGGTTTTCAAAACCCGCTTCTTTGATGATTTGCAAGTAATCTTCTTTTTGGATGGCACTAGCCACACAACCTGCATACATCTCTGCTGCATTTTTGATCTTCTGAGGCAAATCTCCGGTAAGCACAATATCAGAGATACTGAAATGTCCGCCTGCCTTCAAGATGCGATAGACCTCTGCAAAAGCTTTGGCTTTGTCAGGCACTAAATTCATCACGCAGTTGCTCACCACCACATCGGCTACAGCAGCTGATACGGGAATATCCTCAATATCTCCGAGTCTGAACTCCACGTTGTTAAAGTTTAATTTTTCTGCATTGGTCCTAGCTTTATCGACCATCGCTTCAGCGAAATCTATACCGATGACTTTTCCAGAAGTACCTGTTTGGTGGCGGGCTACAAAGCAATCGTTACCGGCACCACTCCCCAAGTCAATCACCGTATCTCCTGCTTTTATTTTGGCAAATTCAGTAGGTAATCCGCACCCCAGTTTTAAGTCTGCTGCTGGATTATAACCCTCAAGGTGAGTATATTCATCATTCATTATATTGTATACCTCTGTGCTGTTGCCGCCAGTACCACAACACGAAGTTACATTCACTTGCGGGTCTTGGTGGGCTATTTCGCTGTATTTTTGCTTCACCATGGCTTTAATCTGATCGTTATTCTCCATCTTTAGTATGTTTTTTATAGCTGATTAAATGTATAAATATTTGTTATATCGCAAATTTACGATAATAAATTTTACAGCAAAGCTATTGTAAAGGAAAATCTATGTGAATTGATAGATTCTAGCAAATAAGCCAGTATAAAAAGCCTCATATTTCATTTTAAATAAGTCAGTATTTATAGTGAAGTTCTACTCTTGACAATTACAATTATTCTTGATTATCAACTAAACTAATAATAATTGCTTCTATTTTAGAGTTATAGTGCTCTATTTCAGAATTATAAATATCTGTTCCCTCAAGAATAGCGGCATACATTAGTTCATAGCTTTTGATTCTCAAGTTACAGTATTCTTTCAATAGTATATTTCTATCTTTTAGCTCTCTTGGAAGTTTTAACTTTTCAAACTTATCTATAACATTGATGCATTCAATCCAATAATAGATTCCTATGTCTTTAAGTTGGTAAAGAGCCGCTGGATTTAAAGGTCCGCCAGGCAAATCATAGATTTTAAGCGCCATCTGCTCCATACTTATAAATTCCTGCATTTCTCTTTCGTAGACCTCAATATCATTTTTACTAAACACATCAGTTTGGTCTGGAAAATTTTTATAAACAATAACAGTCCCAAAAATAACCAATGCTGAAAGAATGCCTATGGTGCCATTTTTAAGGTCTTCTGAGCCAGGATTCTTTAAACTCGGAATCCACGCATAACCCATAAGCAATCCGCTTACTAAGCCCCCAATATGCGCTGCATTATCTATACCTTCTTGGGTATTTAGTCCGATGAAAATATTATAACCCACAAAAGCTAAAATACTTATAAACGAAGATTTCCTGATTGATTTATCAATTGCATCTGTTGTGAGTAAGGCTAAGAAAACACCATACATACCAAATATAGCTCCTGATGCACCTGCACTGACGATGTTATTGTCATACCACCACATACTGGCAACACTTGCTACAAGTCCTGCTAGAAGATAGGTCCCTAAGAACCTTACTTTGCCTAAATGAGGTTCTAATAGTAATCCAATATAAAAAAGAGCATACATATTCATCAATAGATGAATCAACCCAAAATGCAAGAAGAAATTTGTAAACAACCTCCACCATTCTCCTCCCAAAGTAAAAGCTTTGAAATTAGCACCCCAATCCACCATACTTTCAAGCTCAGGGAAGAAAAAGTTAACCCCAGTGCTCACCATCAATATATAGATAGCAATATTCAGTAGGATTAGAATGGGAGTAATAAAATAATCCTGTGTAGGAATAAAAACATCAAAAAAACTCCTTATTTTTCCTTTTGTAGTCAAATGAGTCTCAAAAGGCTTTACAGCAACACTTTTAAAGTTTTGTTTTAGCTCTTCATATTTCTGACTGAGTTCCTCTGCAGAAAAGCCCTTCTTTTGTTTAGCCACAACACTGGCAAACTCTTCTGTATTCTTTTTATTCTTGTTCCAATCAAAAAGCTGATTGCCTGTACACTTACTTAGTATTTGAGCACTAGCCTCTTCAATATTTACTATAATTTCTTCGTTCCAAGACGTTAGAGATAGCTTCGTATGACCCACAAAACCATGTTCAGTTATTTGAAGAACATTCCATTTGAGTTGTTTTGCTGCTTCAACAGCAACGACTAAAAATTCTTCTGGGGTTAAGCCATCTAGAGGTACACTCTTAATGTGCTTCGGTGTAAATCCAAATGCCATAGTTGAAGAGATCTATTTATTTAAAACGTATAGGTGAAAACAAAAATAGACCCAACTATTTGAGCCTATTTTTAAGTTCAGATTTTGGTCAAATATATTGTTTTTAGGCAATATCCCAAAAAGTTATTGGGGTTGGCTCAAACATTTTACATCTAAAACACTTCTAACCAACTCACTTCCCCACTATCCATGTCATAGATGGCTCCTACTATTTTTATCTCTTGGTTGTCTTCCATTTCTTTTAAGATAGGGCTTTGGCTTCTGATTTGATTGATGGTGTGCAATATATTGCTGTGACAAACTAGATCTACAAACTCTTGGTTTGCCCCTGTGCGCGCCCCACCATAGTCTACATCATCCACTGCTGGTCTGATTTTCTGAAGCATAGCAGTGATGTTGCCTAATTCAACGCCGTCAATAGCCGCCCTTACCGCACCACAATTGCCGTGACCTAGCACTACGATGAGTTTAGAACCCGAGACTTTGCAGGCAAACTCCATACTACCTAGCATATCTTCATTGACAAAATTACCGGCGACTCTAGCCACAAATAAATCTCCGATGCCTTTGTTAAAAACACTCTCCACAGGAACTCTACTATCTACACAAGACAATATAATAGCTTCTGGATATTGACCCTCAGCGGCATTTTTTACTTGTTGAGAATAATCTCTGGCTGTTAGCTGATTAGACCTAAAAAGTCTATTTCCTTCTTTGAGCTGTGCTATTACCCCATCAGCCGTTAAGTCCATTTGCTCTTGCTTGCTGAGTACATGCTCAAGAGCTTGTTCAGACGCTCCAGCTGTAACCAAAAGGGGCTCAGCAGCGGTGTTTTGCTGCTGGTTGCAAGCAACAAATGCTAACGCTGCAACAACAAGCAGCATGTGTTTGATTATTTTTTTCATGATTCATCTAGAATTAAGTTTTTAATTGAGTTAGGGGCACTTTAAAGATGTATAAACAATAATTTATGCATATCATTTAATTTATACCCTATTCAAACCAAAAGTACCGTTTTTAATTTAAGAATAAACCTGCTAGACAAAAAAAATAGCGCCTACTGCAGTACACCAATACAATATAAAGCAATACATCAGCATAGCAATCAACAATTTATAATGGTTCTAAACTTATACGGAATTAAAAATACATACTATTACTACCAAAAAATTATTTTTTCAATCTACATTCGATTGTTTTAATAAAAATATAGCTTGTATTTGAATCAAAAAAAACGAAAACATTCAAATGACTACAAGCAGTGAATATTGTTCTGAAACACATATAATTTTTAGTAAATTTGCATCCATTCATTTAACAACTAATTAAAATACAGAACTATGGCTTTTGATATTGAAATGATTAAGAAAGTGTACGAGAATATGCCGTCGAGAGTGGATAAAGCTCGAGAATTGGTAGGTCGTCCGCTAACTCTTTCAGAAAAAATCTTATATGCGCACTTGTGGGAAGGAACCCCAACTACTTCTTTTGGCAGAGGATTAGACTATGTTGACTTCGCTCCAGACAGAGTGGCTTGTCAAGACGCAACCGCTCAGATGGCACTCTTGCAGTTTATGCACGCCGGAAAAAGCCAAGTTGCTGTACCGACTACCGTACACTGTGACCACTTGATTCAAGCAAAAGTAGGTGCAGAAAAAGATTTAGCCGTAGCCAATACACAATCAAAAGAGGTGTTTGATTTCTTGTCATCAGTCTCTAACAAATACGGAATCGGGTTCTGGAAACCAGGTTCTGGAATTATCCACCAAATCATCCTTGAGAACTATGCCTTTCCGGGAGGTCTTATGATCGGAACAGATTCGCACACCGTGAATGCTGGTGGTCTAGGAATGCTAGCTATCGGAGTTGGAGGAGCAGATGCTGTTGACGTAATGTCTGGTATGGCTTGGGAGCTTAAGTTCCCTAAGCTTATCGGAGTGAAATTGACAGGAAAACTCAACGGATGGACAGCGCCAAAAGACGTAATCCTTAGAGTTGCAGACATACTTACTGTAAAAGGAGGAACTGGAGCTATCGTAGAATACTTCGGAGAAGGAGCTATCGCTATGTCAGCTACCGGAAAAGGGACCATCTGTAATATGGGTGCTGAAATCGGAGCTACGACTTCTACCTTTGGCTATGATGACTCGATGAGAAGATACTTAGCCGCTACAGGACGTCAAGAAGTAGTTGATGCTGCTGATAAAGTAGCTGATTACTTAACCGCTGACCCTGAGGTCTATGCCAACCCAGAGCAGTATTTTGACCAACTGATTGAAATCAATCTTTCAGAATTAGAGCCTTACATCAACGGACCTTTCACACCAGATAGAGGAACACCTGTATCTAAGATGAAAGAAGTAGCTGCAGCAAACGGATGGCCTGTAAAAGTAGAATGGGGGCTTATCGGTTCTTGTACCAACTCTTCGTATGAAGATATGTCAAGAGCAGTATCTATCGTTCAGCAAGCCGTTGACAACAACATTACACCTAAAGCTGAATTCGGAATCAACCCTGGATCAGAGCAAATCAGATATACCATCGAACGCGACGGAATCATTGATGTATTCGAGAAAATGGGAACCAAAGTATTTACCAATGCTTGCGGACCTTGTATCGGTCAATGGGACAGAGAAGGCGCTGACAAACAAGAGAAAAACACGATTGTACACTCGTTCAACCGCAACTTCTCTAAACGTGCAGACGGCAACCCAAACACCCATGCTTTTGTAACTTCACCAGAAATGGTAGCTGCACTAGCTATTGCGGGAGATTTGACCTTCAACCCACTGACAGACGCTCTAATCAACGACAACGGAGAAGAGGTGCGCCTTACGCCTCCTTTCGGAGAAGAATTGCCTTCAAGAGGATTCGCAGTAGAAGACTCGGGCTACCAAGCACCGGCAGAAGACGGAAGCGATGTAATGGTAGTAGTGAGTGCTAGTTCAGAGCGCCTTGAGCTGTTAGAGCCTTTCCACCCTTGGGATGGTAAGAATATCACAGGAGCCAAATTGCTGATCAAAGCCTTCGGTAAATGTACGACTGACCACATCTCTATGGCGGGTCCGTGGTTGCGTTTTAGAGGACACCTTGACAACATCTCAAACAATATGCTTATCGGTGCTGAGAATGCATTCAACGGAAAAGCAAACTTGGTAAAAAACCAACTCACAGGAGAATACAACGAAGTACCTAAAGCACAGCGCGCCTATAAAGCTGCTGGCGTACCAACCATTGTTGTAGGAGACCACAACTACGGCGAGGGTTCTTCTCGTGAGCACGCAGCTATGGAGCCTAGACACCTAGGTGTGAAAGCGGTACTCGTAAAATCATTTGCACGTATCCACGAAACCAACCTTAAGAAACAAGGAATGATTGGAATCACTTTTGCCAACGAAGCAGATTATGACAAAATTCAAGAGGATGACACCATCAACTTCTTAGACCTTACAGAATTTGCACCCAACAAACCTCTGACACTAGAGTTTGTGCACAAAGATGGCAGCAAAGACATCATCCTGACCAACCACACCTATAACGCTAGCCAAATCGAATGGTATAAAGCAGGTTCTGCCTTAAACCTTATCGCTGCCGCAAGCAACTAAGCACAGCTTACACACTATATTTCCACAAAAAGGAGGTTGTCATTTTAGACAACCTCCTTTTTTAATATCACTACCTAAAGCTCCGTAACAATATAACCCTTTAACCTTCATAACAAATGCCACACCTACCGCATAGGTAGTACCGAGAACCCTTCTCAAAGCCAAACCTGCCGCATAGGCAGAACAAATCCCACTTTCCACTTTCAATTTTCCACTTTCCACTAAATAAATTGGTTTAATTCTTGCTACAATAGTTATTTTAAAAATTGGAAGTATGAGTTTTTGAGTTAAATTTGCACAACAAGTAACCAACACACTAACCACAGCTTCTAAGACAACTAAAACTAATGAACACACTAGCTACTACCAACTTCAACTTCCCGAATCAAAAATCTGTTTACAGAGGAAAAGTGCGTGAGGTCTACAACATCAACGACCAACTACTGGTGATGATTGCCACAGACAGAATCTCTGCTTTTGATGTGGTTTTGCCCAAAGGCATCCCTTATAAAGGACAAATCTTAAACCAAATTGCCACCAAGTTTATGGAACTCACCCAAGACATCGTACCCAATTGGCTACTGGCAACACCAGATCCAAACGTAGCCGTAGGGCATCTCTGTGAGCCGTTTAAGGTAGAGATGGTCATCAGGGGTTATCTATCGGGTCATGCCGCTAGAGAATACGCTGAGGGAGAGAGAATGCTGTGTGGCGTTGCCCTGCCTGAGGGGATGAAAGAAAACGACAAGTTTCCCGCCCCTATCATCACTCCTTCTACCAAGGCGGATGCGGGCGAGCACGACCAAGACATCTCAAGAGAAGACATCTTAAAAAAGGGAATTGTCTCAGCAGAAGACTATGCCCAATTAGAAAAATACACCCACGCCCTTTATGAGCGCGGCACGCAGATTGCCAAAGAAAGAGGACTTATATTAGTAGATACCAAATATGAATTTGGCAAGACCAAAGACGGTAAAATAGTGCTGATAGACGAGATCCATACACCAGACTCTTCGAGGTATTTTTATGCCCAGGGCTACCAAGAGCGTCAGGACAAGGGCGAAATACAAAAACAACTATCAAAAGAATTCGTAAGACAATGGCTGATTGCCAATGGCTTTCAAGGCAAAGAGGGACAACAGATCCCGGAGATGACCGATGCCTATGTAACCTCGGTTTCTGAGCGCTATATCGAGCTGTATGAGCAAATCACCGGAGAGAAATTCGTCAAGTCAGACACAACTGACATCGAGAAACGCATTGACCAAAATGTGGTAGCCTATTTGAACAAAACTAAGTAGAACCTAAATACTATTGCTATGAATATACAATCAAAATTTGTTTTAGCCATGCTTTTACTCGTTGTATTCGCTTGTGCTACCAATCCGTTTACAGGCAAAAAGACGATGGCTTTTGTGGGTAACAACGAGATTTTTCCGATGGCTTTTCAGCAATATGACGCCTTCTTGACAGAGAACAAAGTAGTCAAAGGAACCAAAGATGCCAAGCGAATAGTGAGTATTGGCGAAAAAATCAAAAAAGCAGCAGAGACTTACCTCAAATCAATAGGTCAAGAGACCTACCTCGAGGGCTATGCCTGGGAGTACAACTTGGTCGAAGACAAGGCAGTCAACGCTTGGTGTATGCCAGGAGGCAAAATTGTTTTCTATACAGGTATACTTCCGGTTTGTCAAAACGATGCGGGAATAGCCACGGTAATGGGTCACGAGGTGGCGCACGCCCTGCTCAACCACGGACAACAACGCATGAGTGCTGAAATGATTCAGCAAGGACTCGGCGCAGGACTAGCTATTGCCTTGTCAGAGAAGAAAGCAGAGACCCAACAAATAGCCATGATGGCTTTTGGTATTGGCTCTCAAACCATAGGCATGCTGCCCTTTAGCAGATCTCACGAAACCGAAGCAGACGAAATAGGGCTGAAACTCATGGCTATTGCAGGCTATAACCCAGATAGCGCCATTGATTTTTGGCAACGTATGGCAGCCAGCTCAGGCGGTAACGAACCTATGGAATTCATGAGCACCCACCCCTCAAACACTACACGTGTAGCCAACCTTCGCAAAATGGCTCCCGATGCCAAAAAAGAAGCAGCTAAATTTGGTGTGCACTTCAACTAATAAGACCTAACCCAATAACTATAAAGCCGGTTTGAATCCCTTCAAACCGGCTTTTTGCATGTTATAGACTTAATGAATTGAGCTAGCGGCGTGTGGTTGTGATAAATAATTGCCACTTTAACCTCTTCCGCTAGCACGACCTCCACGCTCACACCTTCAATAAAGCAAAGTAGTTCACTAAACCTTAGAGCAAAGAAACCCTACTTATTGTCCCCTTGAGGGGACCACAGGGGTGTTATAGCCTGCTCTTTACTCTTTTAACGCCTCATCACGCATATAACCCACTACTACAATAAAACCTGCGGCATCTGTGTGCAAAAACGAGTATACCCGCCTTTTATTTTATTCTAGAAAAGTTGCGTTATGTTAAATTAACATTATATTTGATGAAAATAAACGCTTGTATATCCTCAAACTACATAGATAAAAAGTGATAGGTTGTTGCGGATATATGCTAGTTATAGCCAATGCCGAAAGAACGACAACAGAGAATGAAACGAAATACTTTATACATATTTTTTGTGATTTTCCTAATATGGGGAAATGGATTTGCACAACCTGGTGCTTATGGAGGTTCTTTGGAATTTAAAGTTTATAAAGACGGTAAACAAGTTGATTTATCAGGAAAAAATTGGAAAATTATTCCTAATATCGGTTTATTCAAAGAGCCGAGCAATCCATACAAACATCCAGATTTCTATCAAATAGTTTCGGTTCCTACTCCTATGGGAGGAATGGTAAAGCCTGATTTTTACTTGGATATTGTTTTCAAAAAGGATACTATGCGTGTTTATACTCCAAATTTCTCTAATACTGATGTCAAGTTAGATAGTATTACATTCAAAAAAGGCACTTATAAAATTCCAAATCATATTTACGGGCTAAAACAAATGGTAAATGAAAATAAAGCACTTAATTACAAACCTACTTTAAATGAAGATTGGGAAGTGTTTTCAACAAATGTTCTTGAAACCTACAAATGTTATATTGAAAAAATTGAAGATATAGAATTCTTAAGCAGGAGAAGTCCTTATGGTACTACTAAAGAATGGGATAAAATGTCCACAACTAAGCGTCAGTTATTTTCATTTAGAAATAATATTATTATGACAACAGAAGACAGAAAAAACTATGTCATATATGAAATTAAAAATATTTCAGAAACTACTTTTTGGGGCGAAGATATTGGCGGATACATTAGCATAAATTCTATATTTCAAAAAAATAATACCATTTACGCTTTAATTGAAAAATTTTATGGGAGTACACAACCGTCTGGCACAACTTACGGTATTTATAAACTTCATTTTGTTGAAGAATCAATATCCGACACCCTTTTAGATTATTTGAAGAGAAAACAAATTGAGGAAGACTATGAAGCGGTAATCAAGTTGATTGAAAGACATCCAAGCCCAAGTGTTTGGGAAATTAAGTTAACTGAAATAAAGACCGAATATGATATAGCTGTTAAATCTTTTAATGAAGCTCCCAAAAAATGAAAAAAATAATTTACATATTGTTTATTTTAGTTTTTACAAGCTGTAGCAGTAAACTCTTCATTCCATATGAAAAAGACGGGGAAAAACTTGAAAGAATAGACTTGGTAAAGCTAAATAAATATGCCAATCTCGATAATAAGAAGTTCGATAAAACAACTGCCTGGGGAAGTAGTGACAGACCTGATGAAAGTTATATACTAACTTCTAAAAATGAAACAACTAAAATTGCAGTAACAAAAAAAGACGGAATTTATATTTTCCTCAAAAAAATTAAAAAACAGAAAGACCAATATATTGTAACAGAGTACAATCCTGATGGAAGTTTTAAAAGCAAAACTATCCACAAAAAAACAACTGATAATATTACTCCAAAAATCGAAGTTAATTATGAAAATCTTGTGCCAAGTTTTACCTATGAAAATTTTGAGGGCGGAACAACATCATTAACTGATTTTATAGGGAGTTACGTTTATATTAACCTATGGGCAACTTGGAGCAAACCCTCTGAAAACGAAATAAAGCGCTTTAGTCAAATTGCAGAAGAATTTAGCAATAATAAAAACATAGTGTTTATAAATCTTTCGATAGATGACCATAAAAATTATTCCAAATGGAGAGAAAGAGTTGAAAATGAAAATTTAAAAGGAATTCAATTAATAGCGTCTGATGGGTGGGATTCTGAATTTCTAAAAAATTTAAAAATAACTCATATCCCTTGTGCTGTAATAATTGATCCAAAGGGTGACGTTGTTGAAATTTATACGTTTACACCTTCTAATCCTAAACTGAAAGAGGAACTTTATAAACTTTTGGAAAATGATAATAAATGAAAAAACCGACAATTTTACTTTTTATATTTTCTTCGGTTTTTGTTTAATCACAAGCAAACGTGGATAATATTGCTGTTGTAAAAGATTCTAGTTCCGAATTTCATACAGAAATCATCAAAGCGTGGTAAGCTAACCGAAAAAGCGGAAATGAAAGCTATGGAATATAAAAACCCGAAAAAGCACTGGCTATAACACGGTATATAAAAAATAGCGGGTTCGGTGCTAAATTGAAAGTTTTGGCATATTAATAAAATTAGTTATAATCCGAAAATTAGTGCATTTTAAGCCGCTACTTTTCATATACCCAAACGTTACCTACAACTTTAAAAGAGACCAAAACATAAAATAAACAATATGAAAGTAACAGTTTATTTATACTCAACAAATAACACTTTAAAAGCTGTTATTCAAAATGGTTATAGCACGTATTTGTCCTCTGACGATTGCAATGGAGAATGGATTTTTGAAATAAACTTACAACTTCAAACAGACCCTAACCTAATAAACAGATTAAATCCAAATCAAGTCAATAATGACATTAATCAACAAGGATATCACGTTGGGTATTATGGTTTAACATCAACAGGTTATATTTAAGTTATGACTTTTATAGAAATTGCAGACCGAATCTTTAATCACTCAAATCAAGTTAATTTTGGGACAAATGAAAATTGGCAGAATGATGTGTTTAGAGCAACTTGGTTCACAAATTTGAATCAACCAAGACCAAATGCACCCGGTCTATATTGGTTTCTTACTGACTCAGTTATTACAAATATTGAACGACCAATATCATTGCCCAATAAGGGCTGTGATTTCGACATAACCACTAGAAACAACTTACAGACATTTTCACCTACTTTGTTGAGTGGATTAAATGAAAATGGATTAAAAGTTGTTTATAATGGACACGAAAACAATGTTATGAGAAGAGTAAGACAACACTTCAGTTTATCAAACCACCGGACTGGAGCCCTAGGACTTAATCATTATAATCTATCCAACAAAAACTGGATTTTGAGATATTTCACAACAAATGATATTGGAATTTTAGGATTAGACAATTCTGTTCAAGATGTTCTTTTAAATTTACTTAATTCAAAAACTGGAAGAACCGCATTAGAAAATGCTTGGCGAATAAAAAATGGATGGCCAATATTATGCAAGGAATAAAAAAACCTCATACTCTAGCACGAGCCTCGCGCTCACACCTTCAACAAAACAAAGTACTTCCATAACTAGTAGAGCAAAGAAACCTACCTCAATTATCACCCCACCTCTAAGATCGTAAGCGTAGCCGACCGCCTTGCTGTCAAATCTTGAAATCCGTTGGTCTCTTTATAGAACAGCACTTGCACTACGTAAAAGACTTGTGTCGTCACCCTAGGCAGGTCTATAGGCGCTAGAACTAGATCAGCGGTTGCATCTACCAAAGCCAGGTTGACGGCAACACTTCGCTGCACACAGAATTTAGAGGTCTCCGCATCTAACCCAATCAGCAGGGCTTTAAACTGCACGTGACTAGCTTTTTTAGGCGCAAACACATCCTTAGCGGGGTTAAAGTCTGCTATGCTAATAGTCCCCGTAGCCTTATCCAGCTCAAATGTTTTGCTGAGCAGGCTACTGAGTTTTGTATTGCCATAGAAATCAAAGTTTTTGAGTATGACTTTGCCTCTTGGTGTTTTCATTCCTTCGCTAACGATGCGGGCTCCCAAGCGGTTTGTGCTGTCCAGGTCTTTGAGCTTTACCAAGAGTTTGTTCAAGCGCTGTGCGCCTATAGCAACTTTTACCTGATTGAGTTCAGCCGAAATCCCCGAGCGCAGCAACGAGCCATATTTTGAGAACAAGCTCAATTCACGCTGATAGAGCCGCAGTATATCATACTTGGGGTTGCTGTCCATTTTGGCTTTGTCTAACGAAGATTTTGAGCGAATAATTCTTCCGTAAACGCCTTCTGTGTACGTGACCCCATCGATGGTGCCTATCAAACGTACAATACCTTGACTTCTTGCCATAATCCATTGAATTAGTGGTTAATAGAGCATAAAGCTATACATATAATTTCAACCATGCAACACCTCGCTAGCCATTTGACCAAAAAAGGGCCTAAATGACTGAAAAAGACCAAGAAACTTTAACATAAAACCGCATCCATCCCTCCTGTCTCGCGTCAGCTCTTCAGTTCACCCGTCTGCTGACAAAGCAGAAGCAAAATTAACTGAACGACAGTGAAGGTAATTCTGTACCGAGAAGCTGTACTTTCAAAGTCTTCTCAATACATTCCTATCCTCGCCCTGCTCATCCAGAAACACGCCAACTCACGTAATGCACATAACGAGATGCCCCTCATAACAGCAAAAACAACATAACTAGTTAACCCCCATAACGAGATAACTTCATAACGGGATAACTTCATAAAAACACACCTCTTATAACAACTTAATTACGACTTAATTACGACTTAATCACGACTTTATTACGACCTTATTACGACTTTACTACAACTTTACAATAATGAAACTATAAAGTAGCTGCCTTGTACCAGTAACTAACCCACCTACCCTACTAGTCAAAACACTTACTGTTCAGTGTGTTTGTATAGCCAATAGAGCGCTTATCAGATAATCACTACTGCGCGCAAGCCAAGCGCTCACGGCTAAAATGCACCAAATCACTAGCGCAATGGTACATCTAACTTCCTAGGTTATCAGAATTTTTGTATATATTTGATTTTATGAAAAAGGAGAAGTCTACGCACCTAATTTCGTAACTTTGTATTTATGAGAGTATTGATAATAGAAGACGACCAACGCGTGGCTGAGCTCATCAAAAGGGGCTTAGAAGAACAAGGTTTCGATACTGAACTTGCCTTTGACGGACTTTCAGGCAAAAAACTAGTCTTTCAAAATGAGTATGACCTGATTATCACCGATGTTATCCTGCCAAAAATTGACGGCATTGACCTCTGTAAAGAAATTAGACAAAGCTTTCCTGACATTCCTATACTTATGCTCACCGCCCTGGGCACTACTGATGATAAGGTAGAAGGATTTGATGCTGGCGCCGATGACTATCTGGTCAAACCCTTTGAAATCAGAGAGCTCTTAGTGCGTATTCGAGCACTGCTCAAACGAAATAACAAAAGTCAAAACCAACGCGGTAACCTTTTGAGCTATGCTGATTTAGAGATGAACCTACACTCTAAGATAGTAAAGCGCAACAACATAGAGATTCACCTTACCCCAAAGGAGTTTAACCTCTTGCAATATATGCTACAACACCCAGAGCGCGTGTTATCCAGAACAGAAATAGCTGAAAAGGTATGGGATACCCACTTTGATACAGGTACTAACTTTATTGATGTGTACATCAATTATTTGCGGAAAAAGATAGACAGAGAATTTGACAATAAACTCATACATACCAAATCTGGAATGGGCTTTATTCTAAAAGAGGGATAATGCAAATAAGAACCCGACTCACCATATTATTCACGCTGATCACTGCCACCATATTGCTGGCTTTTGCTGCAGTAATCTACTATTCCGCTACAGAAAACAGAGAAAGAGAATTCTACTCTTCACTCAGAAAAGAAGCTATCACTAAAGCCAATTTGCTCTTTAACGCAAAAGTAGCTACCCAGACCCTACAAGACATTTACCGCAACAATAGAAAAGTGCTCAACGAAGTAGAGGTTGCCGTATACAACAAGGGTTTTACCTTGCTCTATCACGATGCATCAGACATTGATTTTGTCAAAGAAACCCCTGAAATGATCGCCGAAATTTACCGCGACGGAGAAATACAATTCTACCAAGAAGACTGGCAGGTCATCGGCATTATTTATAGTTTTGAAGATGTTGATTATGCTGTTATCGCTACAGCACAAGACCAATACGGCTACAACAAACTCGATAGCTTATTCAATACAATCTTATTAGTCTTTGTCATCTCTATTTTGTTTATCTATATCGCTGGATATTATTTCTCAAAAAGAGTCTTTGCACCGGTCAAACAAATGGCAGAAAAAGCGGCACAAATCTCTGTCACCCATCTCGATTTACGCCTCTCAAACAACGGCAATAAGGATGAACTCGCACAATTGGCCAACACTTTTAACGAAATGCTCAACCGTTTAGAGCATTCTTTTGAAGCACAAAAACACTTTGTCTCTAATATCTCTCATGAGTTGCGCACACCGCTCTCGGCAATCATAACCGAATTAGAACTCTCAATCAACAAAGACCGAGACATCCAAGAGTATAAAATGGCTATTGAAAACGCACTGAGTGATGCTAAGAAACTGGTCAGGTTGTCAAACAGCTTGCTTGACCTTGCCAAAGCGAGTTATGACACCTCTGAAATTGGTTTTAAGCAAGTCAGGATAGACGAATTGTTATTGGATGCAAGACAACAGGTACAACAGGCAAACACAGCCTATAAGATTGATATTTTCTTTGAGAACAACGTTGGCGATGACTCTGAAGTGCTGATTAACGGCAATGAATACTTGCTAAAGACGGCATTTGTCAACCTCTTTGAAAACGGTTGTAAGTTCTCTTACGACAACCGCTCTAAAGTGTCTATCTCATTTAAAAACAACAAAATAAGACTCCAATTCTCTGACAAAGGCATCGGTATTCCGCCTGCTGATCTCGAGAATATCTTTACCGCTTTTTACCGCGGAAAAAACAAAACCTTTGCTGAGGGCAACGGCATCGGGCTCTCACTCACCGATAAAATTATCAGGCTCCACAACGGAAGTATTTCAGTAACATCTGAACTCGGAAGAGAAACCCTTTTCACAGTAGAGTTTCCCTACCTATAATGTATTTCTAATGAAATTCTAATTTTTTTCTATGGGCTCTCTAACTGCCTGTTGGCATATATAAGCCGAAGTTTGCACTTCTTAATTTATGAAGCAGTACAAACTATGCTAACAAGAGCCTTTCCTATACTTTCATTGATTGTTGCCAGTGTGCTTTTCTCGCCTGTCAAAGCCCAAGAAAAATATAGCTTGCAACAAGCACTTCAGACCGCTCAAGAACACAACCTATTCTTGAAGACAGAACAATTAAACGTCAATCTGGCTGAAACCGAGATTATCTCTGCCAAAATCAGACCTAACTTTGTCTTAAACAATGAGACTTTACAGCTGATGAAGTCATCAGAGTTTGAACCCAATACAGATTGGCACAGCCCCTATAACCGAGAGGCAATGTGGCAAGTCTCAAAACCCTTTCAGATTGCAGGCCAACGCAAAAACAAAATTGAAGTAGCTGACAAAAGCATGGCGTATGCCCAGAGCACCTATGGCGATAACCAACGCCATCTGTATTATGAAGTGGCAAAATCATGGCTCGAAGTATGGACACTCCAGAAACAACTAGACGTATTGACCATCGCCAAGGGAAATATGGACACCTTAGTTCTGAACAACCAACACCGCTATAAAAACCAAGTCATCACCCAAACCGAGCTTTACCGCACAGAACTGTTGTCTAGACAATATGAGATACAATATAAATCAGCCGTGCAAGAACTCAACAACACCAAGAAAGAACTCGGTTTATTGATGGGAGTACAAGACCACATAAGCATTGACCCTGCAGATGGCTTTATGCCCGATTTCCCTCCTACTGCTCCAGATGATTTGTTGAACCAAGCCTTAAATAATAGAACTGATATCATAGCGGCTAAGCAGTGGGTAGAGGTTTCTCAAAGCAACATCAACCTACAAAAATCATTGGCTTACCCACAACCTGAATTTGGACTCATCTATAACCCACAGAATCAAGTGCCTTACTTCGGCATCTCATTCGCAGTAGAATTGCCCTTTACAAATCGGAATCAAGGCGAGATAAAAAAGTCACAGCTAGAGAAAAAACAAGCTGAATTTCAACTCTCAGCCATTGAGCGTCAGCTAGAAACTGAAGTGAGAACTGCCTATGAAAGCTACCAAATCAACAGACAAAACAGCCTTAGCTTTGAGGCGGTGATAGCACAATCGCAAATCATTTTAGACAACGTAAAATATGCTTACCTCAGAGGGGGCACAACTATTATCGACTTTCTAGAGGCACAGCGCAGTTGGTTAGAAACCCAACAACTCTATTATGAAGCGGTGCAAGAGTTGCGTCAGAGTCATATTCAACTACTTTTTTCCTCAGGTTTAATTAATCAATTGGCACAATAATGAAACACACACTATACTTATGCGCAGCATTTTTACTTTTAGCTTCTTGTCAAGAAAAAGAACAAAAAAGAGAAGTAACCCAAGCCACGCACACTGTAAATAACGACGGAAAAGAAATCCTATTCGCTGATTCAGAAAGCCTTTCTTTCTTTACTACTGAAAAGGTAAACATCGCAGCGATCGATGCTGAGTTTCAAGCCTTAGGAGTATTGGGTGCTACGGTGCTGTCTTCTAATGTAGGCGCTTCGCAAAACATCATTTTATTTGAAAACTCTGAGTTGGCGAGCAATTATACCCAACTGATTCAACACCAAATCAATATACGCCAAATCCAGAATACCAATATCAAACAAAAGCAAATCGAACTCAAGAGAACCGAAGATCTCTTTGCTTATGGTGCCGCTACAGGTCAGGATCTATTGAATGTACAGACAGAACTGAGCATCGAAGAAACACATCTAGCCAATGAGAAAACAGCCCTCATTGAGCACGAAGTTGTACTACAATCCCACGGATTCAACCCAGGCTTATTGCGAAGTGCAAAAGCCGGCACTGCTTATATCATCTGTAATATTCCAGAGAACTTAATAGAGAAGATTGTCGAGAATAGCAACTGTAGTATAGCATTCACAGCATTTCCGAACAAGAAAATAACCGGAAAAGTAGACGCCATTGCTGATATGGTAGACAATGCCACAAGAATGATAAAGGTCAGAATCTTAATTGACAATGCTGCTAACACTTACAAAGCCGGCATGTTTGCCAATGTAACTTTTCATTTGAGCGAAGGCAACTTTATCAGCATCCCCAAAGAAGCTTTGACAACGGTTCAAGGAAAACACTATGTCTTTATAAAACAAGACCATAGTTTTGAGCGTAGAGAAGTGCAGATAGGACAACAAATTGGCGATAAAGTAGTGGTGTACGAAGGACTCGTTGACGACGAGCATATCGTGACCCAAGGAGTGATGCAACTCAAAGGATTGTCATTTGGCTACTAAGCTCTTTTAGCCTACTAAAAACAAATAATAACCCCTAATCCCATACGGAGTGATTAAGAATATTCTCACATTTTCTCTTAATAAGCGTTGGCTCGTAGTTAGCATAAGTATGCTGACGATGGCTATCGGTTACTATTGTTTTACACATCTCAAAATAGAAGCCTATCCAGATATTGCCGATACTAACGTAATTGTGATTGCACAATACCAAGGTAGAGCCGCTGAAGAGGTTGAACAACAGGTGACTGTACCCATAGAAAGAGCCCTGCAAAACACGCCCAATGTCTTAGACAGACGCAGTAGAACTATCTTTGGCTTGGGCGTAGTGCAACTGACTTTCAAAGACGAAACTGATGACTACTTCGCCAGACAACAGGTGATGGAGCGCCTTTCGACAGTTGATTTGCCAGACGGCGTCGAGATAGAACTCGCACCACTTTCTACCGCTGTGGGCGAAATTTTTCGTTATGTGGTTGAGGCACCGCCTTCATTTACGCCTACTGAGCTTAGAGATTTACAAGATTGGGTAATTATCCCCTATTTACTTCAAACTGACGGTGTAGCCGATGTGGGTACGTTTGGAGGTCCTCTAAAGCAGTTTCATATCTTGAGCTCACCAGACAAACTCAGAAAATACAACCTGAGTGTGGCAGATATCGAAGAAGCCGTTACTGTAAACAACCAGAACACAGGCGGAAATATCTTAGAGAGAGGTAGCCAAGGTTTTGCCGTGCGAGGTTTGGGTTCTATCAAAGACGAAAGAGATATTGAGAATATCGTTTTGAAATCTGAGCATGGCGTTCCAGTTTTTGTGCGCGATGTAGCCAGTGTAGAAGTGGGGCCTCCACCGCCAAGTGGCGTGTTGGGCTATACCATCACTGACGAGAATATAGATGTCAACAACGGTGTTGAGGGAATTGTTTTGCTTAGAAAATTTGAAAATCCGAGTGATGTTCTGGTAGATCTAAAAAAGAGAATTGCCGAGTTAGAAGAAAACGAATTGCCGCAAGGCGTAAGCATCAGAACGCTCTATGACAGGAGTTTCTTAATCGACCATTCGCTCAACACGGTGGCAATGACCTTGTTTGAAGGGGTGAGCATCGTGATTATCATACTTATCTTTTTCTTAGGAAGTATGCGCAGTGCGATGGTTGTCGCCATTACCATTCCGTTTTCATTATTGTTTGCCTTTATCATCATGAGGTTTACCGGAATTCCTGCGAATCTACTCTCTTTAGGCGCTATAGATTTTGGAATTATTGTAGATGGAGCTGTAATTATGACAGAGCATCTGGTGCGGAAATTCAGAACCGCCTCACCTCAAGACAGAAAAAACGGCATTATCAAAATGACTTTGGCCTCAGCACAAGAAGTAGGAAAAGAAATTTTCTTTGCAGTGACTATTATTATTTTGGCCTATATGCCTATTTTATTGATGACACGCGTGGAGGGAAAATTGTTTTCGCCCATGGCATTAACACTTGCCTTTGCAGTAGTAGGCTCGATGATTGCCGCGTTGACCTTCATACCGGTATTGATCTCCTTTGTGTATAAAAAAGATTTTGAAAATACAGAGAAACCCTTTAAACAACGAAGAAATAGAATTCTAGAATACATAGAATCCGGTTATGAAAAACTGATTTCAAAACTGGTGCAGAACTATAAAAAAGTTGTGGTAATCGGTTTTGGGATAGTCTTGCTACTGATCTCTTTTGGGTCTAAGTTAGGAACGGAATTCTTGCCTGAACTCGATGAGGGTTCTATCTTCTTGCGCGGAAACTTCCCGGCGGGAATCACCATTCAAGAAAACACTAAGTATGCCCCAAAGATGAGAGAGATTCTTGCTGGATATCCGCAAGTGTCTTATGTAATTACCCAAACGGGAAGAAATGATGACGGTACAGACCCCTTCCCTGCCAATAGAAACGAGATTCTCATCGGGCTAAAAGATTATCATTTATGGAGAGATAGCATTACTAAAAACGAATTGGTTGAGCGTATGCTTTATGACCTCGAAAGAGAATTCCCCAGTGTTGAATTTTCTTCGGGCCAGCCTATCATTGACCAAGTAATGGAAATCGTAAACGGAAGTGCCGCTGATTTGGCCGTGTCTATCGTAGGTGATGATTTGGTCCTGATGCGCAGAAAAGCAGATAGCATTGCCAATATCGTGCGATCGATGGAGGGAAGTGGTGGCGTGAACATCGAGCAAGAGGGCACTCAAGACCAACTGGCCATTGACATCAACCGAGAGAACGCCGCACGTTACGGAATCAATGTAGCTGACATTCAGAATTTGATTGAAGTAGCCATCGGCGGAAAAGATATTTCTGTGGTGTATGATGGCGTAAAACGCTATGACATTGTACTGCGTTATTTGCCAGAATTCAGAAATAACATCGATGAAATAAAAAACATTTTAGTGCCTTCTGCCAACGGAGCTTTGATTCCGATGGATCAGTTGGCAAAGATTCACTTTGTAGAAGGCCAAACCAATATTTATCGCTTTGACAACAAGCGAATGGTCACGGTCAGAACAAATATCAGCGGTAGAGACCAAGGTGGATTTGTAAAAGAACTGCAACAGAAAATTGATGAAAGCATCCAAATCCCTAAGAGTTATCAGCTGGTTTATGGAGGACAATACGAGAATCTTGAACGAGCAGGCAAGCAATTGGCACTGACCATTCCGCTGACTTTAGTTATGGTTTTTGTGTGTTTATTTATGCTGTTCAAAAACTTTAGAAGTACTATAATCACCATAAGCTGTGTGTTATTTGCGCTAGCAGGAGGAATTATAGGGCTAATGCTCAGGGGCTATTATTTCAACGTATCGGCTGGAGTAGGATTTGTATCTATTTTTGGGATTTCAGTAATGGCGGGTGTATTGTTAGTTTCTGCCTTAGACAGAGCCACAAAAGGGCAGGAATTAAGCAAGGCCTTTGTGAGTAAAGTCTCTAAAGAACAACTCAGAGCCGTATTGTCAATTTTAATTCTAGCCATTCTAGGGCTTGTACCCGCAGCACTTTCTAGCGGAATTGGTTCTGATGTACAACGCCCCTTAGCAACGGTAATCATCGGCGGACTGACCAGTACGCTGATCTTTGCACCTATTTTGCTTCCGCCCTTGTATTGGTGGGTGAATAAAAATGTAAACAAGAAAATAAAATAGAAATACCACTATAAAGAACACAGCCAATAGACGAATCTATTGGCTGTGTTCTTTATGTGTATAAACCTATATTCTGCTATTAAATCTCAGTGTCAGTGAAGTTCATGATATGTTTGATGGTGGTTTTATCTCCAAGTATTTTTCGGTGCCCCAATCCGTCAGTGATATAGATTTTTCCGTTGGGCAAATACTTAAAGATATGATCGGCACAAGCTACCGGAACATCGGCATCTTGTTTGTCGTGCACCACTAAAACAGGAATATTCACTTCTTTTGCCGCTAGATACACATCATATTCTGATAGTTTATCTTGGAGTTTATTTTCAAATTTTGCTCTGAGCATCTCTGCAATCACAGGCTTGAGCTGAAGGCTCTCTATAAATCCTCTAAATACATCAAACACCACATCAGCACTGCCTATCAGTACTGCCTTATCTGGTTTCATACCTCTTTTGATGCTATTCATCACAGACATACCGCCGAGGGAGTGCCCAATGACAATATCAAATTTTCCGTATAGGCGTTCAAGCTCTAAGATGCTCTCGATAAACTGAGCCATATGACTGGTTTTTCCGTCTGATTTGCCGTGTCCAGGCGCGTCAAAACTAATGGTCATATAGCCTTGTTTTACATAGGCTTTGGCTATGCTCACGAGTTGCGTGCCCCTGCCTGACCATCCGTGAACCAGCAGTACTCTCTTGTTAGATTTGCCATATTCAAAAACCCGAATGCGCTGTTGTATTTTTGGGATGCTCACAAAACTCTGCACCGCATTGTGCTCCATCTCCTCTTCCCGTTTAGGCAGTCTGTGGTTGATGGGCGTCGTAAATAATTTGGCCGCAAAACTAGTGGCTAACTTCGGAGAGATTGCCTCCAGAAATCGCGCAGTTCTTATGATTGTTTTGGGTATGTTTTGCTGTGGTTTGGGCGTAGGCTTATTCATTTATTTTATGCGTCTACTTTGTGTGAAACGCTGTGTTTTTTTTATAGCTGAGGGTTATAATAATATTTTAAACTATCGTTGAGGATTCTAGTCTCATCGCTAGACTGAAAATTAAAGCCAGGGGCTTTGATTCCTTGTTCAATAAAAGCATCACTACTAAAAACGCGCGCTTCATCCCATAGGTTATCTTGAATGAAAGATTCTAAAACGGCTTTGCCTCCTTCGATAATTACAGATTGTAATTGGTGTTTATAAAGTATATCTAAAATCTGCTTATTTCTGTTTTTAGAGAAATCTATCTGCTCAAAAACGAGCATATCACCTCCAGAAGACAAAGGGGTTTCTGTAATAAAAATAGTCTTACAGCTCTTGTCATAGACAGAGAAATCTGGTGGTATCACCCCAGTCCTATCCAGTATAATTCTAACTGGATTTTGTCCTGCCCAATGTCTAGCATCTAGTTTTGGATTGTCTTGCAAAGCGGTTTGTGTACCCACTAAAATGCCTTGTTCTTCTGTGCGCCATTTGTGTACCAATTGTCTGGAATATTCGTTAGAGATCCAGACCGGTCTATTTTTGTCTTTGGTCAAAGGTGCCAACATGCCATTTTGGGTTTGTGCCCACTTCAGAATAATATAAGGTCTTTTTTGTTGGTGAAACTTAAAGAAACGCTTGTTGAGCGCATTGCACTCTTGCTCTAATACGCCCACAACCACTTCGATTCCAGCCTTCTTTAATCGACTAATGCCACTACCCGCAACTGCGGCAAACGGATCAGCCGTACCGATCACTACTTTTTTGATCTGGTGCTGAATAATCAAATCAGCACAAGGTGGAGTTTTGCCGTGATGCGAACAAGGTTCTAGATTGACATACAACGTACTTTCTTTGAGAATAGACTTATCGCCTTTAACGCTGTGTATTGCATTGACCTCTGCATGAGCAGCGCCTGCTTTTTGGTGCCATCCCTCGCCTATTATCTTAGCTTGATGCACAATCACACTACCCACCATCGGATTTGGATAAGTAGCCCCCAATCCATTTCTGGCAAGAGCTAAGCAGCGTTTCATAAAAGTAATTGACGTGTTCAACAGTAAAATATTTACAATCTACCAAAGATAATCATAAAGCTATCTAATCTCAAAAAGCTACACACTAAAAGACTGTTAAATTATCTTAATTACCCACTCTGAAAGCCGATCTAAGGATCAGATAAAATACTTAAAAACAGCTCTAAAATCTTTGTTTTTTGAGTATATTGCAACCTATCCGCACAACGGATACCAATCAAATAAAAACACTGAATTTGAATAGATTATTCAAAATAAAACGACTTTCGCTGCGCACGAGAATCTTCTTTTCGATGATTTTCTTGACCCTAATTGCCTCTGCTTTAATTGTATTTTTAACCATCTATCAGTTTAGAGAACAAGCAAAAGAATACCACGAAGAGCGCCTTGAAAAAAAAGAAAAAGCCATTCACCAGCACATCAATTACGTATTAAAGACTACTACTTATCCGCTTAATGCTGAGAATCTTTCGGCCATATTCAAAGACAAAATCCACGAGTTGTCTAACATTCACAACCTGGAGCTGATTATCTATGACTTAGACGGCAATTTTTTGCGCTCTTCAAAAGGACAATTTGCAGTTGATGCGCCCACCCCCGCTATTGAACCTTTTGTTTTAAAAGCCGTCAGAGAATCTACCGATAAAAGATATATAGAAATCAATACAATTGACGCTAAGAAGTTTAGGTCGTCATACACCTATCTAAAAGACTTAAAATTCAAACCCCTGGGCATTGTCTGTTTGCCACATATAGAAGACGATGGTTTTTATGACGATGAACTGCGCAGTTTCTTGATTCGGCTGATGCAAGTCTATGGTGTGATGTTGCTCATCGCTATAGGATTGGCGTATATTTTATCCAATTACATCACCAAAACCCTACAAGAGATTTCGCGCAAAATAACGCTGACCAATCTGAATAAAAAGAACGAAAAGATCAAGGTAAAAGACGCTAGTAGAGAAATCAATCTGGTGATTAGTGCCTATAACGAGATGGTGGATAAACTCGAGGAAAGCGCCCAACAACTCGCACAAAGCCAACGAGAAGAAGCTTGGCGAGAAATGGCAAAACAAGTGGCACACGAGATCAAAAACCCACTAACCCCAATGCGATTGACCGTTCAGAGTTTTCAACGCAAATTTGACCCAAATGATCCTGAGATCAATCAAAAACTCAATGATTATTCTCAAATTCTTATCCAACAAATTGACACCATGAGCTCTGTGGCTTCTGCTTTCTCAAATTTTGCCTCGATGCCAGCACAACAAAACGAAACCCTGAATGTGGTCGATGCTATCGAATTGTCATTAGAGATATTCAATGAGAATTATATCGACTTCCACTCAGATGAAGATGAGATATTGACTTTAATGGATAGAACGCAACTCATTCGCGTGATCACAAACCTGGTCAAAAACGCCATCCAAGCCATAGATGAACACCAGCTTAACCCCAAAGTTGAAGTGCGCGTCGAAAAACAGGAAAATCATATATTGATACTCGTAAAAGACAACGGAAGCGGCATTGCAAAAGAAAACAAATCGCGTATTTTTGAGCCTAAATTTACCACCAAATCTAGTGGTATGGGTCTTGGTTTGGGAATTATTAAAAATATAATTGAGAGTTATAAAGGACAAATTTGGTTTGAGAGCCAAATCGGCAAAGGCACTACTTTTTATGTGAGGCTTTCAGTGGTGTCAAAACCATAAGACGCTAATATGTATACTTAATAAAATTCAAAAAAATAAGCTGTCTGAAATAAATCAGACAGCTTATTTAGTACTAATTGAATCTTAAAGGCTTACACCAATTGTTTCAGTGCAATCTCAAAGGCTCTTGATGAAATGTTTTTCTTGTCTGAACCTAAATCATAAGTAGCTTGAATTGCTTTTCTGATGGTTTCAGAAGCATCTCCAAAGATGGCTTCATCTGTGTTTTCTACTCTTTTCTCCATAAAATAAGCAAATACTCTTGCCATACCACAGTTAGAAATAAAGTCAGGAATCAAGCTGATTTTGCTGTCTACTTCTTCCATAATTGATCCGAAGAAAATCTCTTTATCGGCAAATGGCACGTTAGCACCACATGAGATCACCTCTAATCCTGCGGCAATCATTTTGTCAGTTTGCTCTTTAGTCACTAGTCTTGAAGCTGCGCACGGAACAAATATATCTGCACCTACACTCCATACCTTAGCATCGAGTTCTGCTGCTGAAAGCATATTCTCAGCCACGAGTTGGTTTCCTTTGCGATTTCTGAAGAGTTCAGTGATTTCTTGCTGGTTGTATCCATTTTCGTTGATCACACCGCCTTCTCTATCGATGATGGCCACGATTTTTGCTCCCATCTGAGAAAGGAAAAATGCTGCTGCCCCACCAACGTTTCCGAATCCTTGAACGATGGCTCTTTTGCCCGCTACTGATCCGCCGTAGATGTTGTAAAAGTGATTCACGGCTTGTGCCACACCAAAACCAGTAATCATATCTGACACCGTATATTTTTTGGTTAAATCTGGCGAATATTTGTCGCTTTCAATCACTTTGATCACTCCATTTCTGAGTTGTCCGATGCGGTTGATTTTCTCTCCTTCTGACGCCTGGAAGTGTCCGTTAAAAACTCCTTCTTGCGGGTGCCAAATACCACAGTCTTCAGTAAACGGAATCACTTGGTGAATTTCATCTACGTTCATATCGCCTCCTGTTCCGTAGTAGTGCTTTAACAGCGGGCTTACTGCTTTAAACCATCTTTTGAGCACCTCTTCTTTTCGAGGATCATTCGGGTCAAAGTTAATTCCTGATTTTGCACCTCCAATTGCTGGACCTGCTACTGAGAACTTCACTTCCATGGTTTTGGCAAGTGATAGCACCTCGTTCATATCTAATCCTTTGCGCATACGCGTTCCACCACCAGCGGCACCACCTCTTAGTGAGTTGATGACTGTCCATCCTTCAGCATCTGTCTCTTGGTCTTTCCAGTTAAAAACGATTTCAGGTTCTTTGTTTTCGAATTTTTTAAGTAAGTCTTTCATTATATAGTTAAGTGTTTTCAAATTATAGCTAACAAATATAGAAATTAAAGTCTGAATGTTCCAAAACTTAATTTCAGATAAGGCTGTAAGCCTCAGAAAAATAACAGGATTTTATGTTTTTGATTTATTAATATAGTATCTTTGCAATTGATTTAGAATAATTAAAAATAACAACTTATGATAAAAGTATCGGAACGAGCGAGTAAACATGTTGCCTTGCTTATGGAAGATGGGGGTTTTGACCCTAAAACTGATTTTGTAAGGGTTGGTGTCAAAAGTGGAGGTTGCTCCGGTTTAGAATATATTCTGAATTTCGATAAAAACACTACAGATACAGATAAGATCTTTGAAGACAATGGCGTAAGGATTATCGTAGATAAAAAAAGCTTCTTGTATCTGGCAGGAACAGTATTGGAATTTGAAGGAGGTCTGAACGGAAAGGGCTTCGTATTTAGCAATCCTAATGCCCAGAGAACATGTGGGTGTGGAGAAAGTTTTTCATTATAATTTAAATTAAAATGTCAAAATACACAGAAGAAGAATTAAAAATAGAACTCGAAACTAAAGAGTACGAGTACGGTTTTGTTACAGATATAGAGTCAGATACCTTCCCTATCGGATTATGCGAAGATGTAGTACGTGCGATATCTAAGAAAAAAGACGAACCAGAATGGATGACGGATTGGAGGTTAGAATCCTTCAGAATCTGGAAAGAGATGGTAGAGCCTGATTGGGCTAACGTAAACTACGAAAAACCTGATTTTCAGGCGATATCTTACTACTCTGCCCCGATTCAAAAACCAAAGTTAGATAGCTTAGACCAAGTAGACCCAGAGTTATTAGATACTTTTAAGAGACTCGGAATATCGATTGACGAGCAAAAAAGATTGAGCAACGTAGCGGTAGACATCGTTATGGACTCGGTTTCAGTAGCCACTACATTCAAGAAAACACTTTCAAAACTTGGCATTATCTTTTGTCCTATTTCTGAAGCCATCAGAGAATATCCTGATTTGGTCAGAAAACACTTGGGCACAGTAGTACCTCAAAAAGACAACTTCTATGCCGCCCTAAACTCGGCTGTATTCTCAGACGGAAGTTTCTGTTATATACCCAAAGGCGTAAAATGTCCGATGGAATTATCGACTTACTTTAGAATCAACCAAGGTGGTACCGGTCAATTTGAAAGAACACTGGTGATTGCTGATGAAGGCAGTTATGTTTCGTATCTAGAGGGTTGTACCGCTCCTTCGCGTGACGAAAATCAACTGCACGCGGCAGTAGTAGAGCTGATTGCTCTTGACGATGCCGAGATCAAATACTCTACCGTTCAGAACTGGTTTCCGGGAAGTAAAGATGGAAAAGGTGGCGTTTTTAACTTTGTTACCAAACGCGGAATTTGTGAGAAAAACGCAAAAATCTCTTGGACTCAGGTCGAGACAGGTTCTGCAGTTACCTGGAAGTATCCGTCGTGTATCTTAAAAGGAGACAACTCAATTGGTGAATTTTATTCGATTGCGGTGACCAACAACCACCAACAAGCCGATACAGGAACCAAGATGATTCACTTGGGCAAAAACACAAGATCAACGATTATATCAAAAGGGATCTCAGCCGGACATTCACAAAACAGCTATAGAGGACTCGTAAGCATTGGCCCTAGAGCTGAAAATGCCAGAAACTTCTCTCAATGTGATTCCCTGCTTATGGGGAATGAATGTGGAGCGCATACCTTCCCGTATATCGAATCAAAAAACTCTTCAGCTATTATAGAACACGAAGCTACCACCAGTAAAATTGGTGAAGACCAAGTCTTCTATTGCAACCAAAGGGGAATTGATACCGAGAAAGCCATCGCGCTTATCGTCAACGGATTCTCTAAAGAGGTACTGAACAAACTACCGATGGAATTTGCCGTTGAGGCTCAGAAGTTACTCGAAATTTCACTCGAAGGATCTGTCGGATAAGTATTGACATAGAGTTAAAAAAGAAACAATCATCATTTTATTATTTACTGAATAAACATAGCCCAAAGGCAGATAACTTATTCAGTCATAAATCTTAAAAATTTAGACTAATGCTAAAAATAAATAATCTACACGCTTCTGTAGAAGATAAAGAAATCTTGAAAGGACTAAACTTACAAGTTAATGCTGGAGAAATCCACGCCATTATGGGACCCAACGGAGCAGGGAAATCTACCCTATCGTCTGTTATCGCCGGAAAAGAAGAATACGAAGTAACTAAAGGTGAAATCCTTTTTGAAGGAGAAGAAATAGGAGAATTAGCTCCAGAAGAAAGAGCCCACAAAGGAATTTTCTTGTCGTTTCAGTATCCAGTAGAGATTCCTGGAGTCTCTGTGACTAACTTTGTCAAAACAGCCATCAACGAAACCCGTAAGGCTAGAGGTCAAGAAGATATGCCTGCCAAAGAAATGCTACAACTACTCAGAGAAAAATCTGAAATGTTAGAGATTGACCGCAAGTTTTTATCTCGCTCATTAAACGAAGGTTTCTCAGGTGGAGAGAAAAAGAGAAACGAAGTGTTTCAGATGGCGATGCTAGACCCTAAACTAGCCATACTAGATGAGGCAGATTCAGGACTTGACATCGATGCACTGAGAATTGTTGCTAACGGAGTGAATAAATTAAAGTCTGAAGACAAAGCTGTAATTATCATTACGCACTACCAACGAATTTTAGAGTATATCGTTCCTGATTTTGTTCACGTACTAATGGACGGAAAAATCGTAAAAACAGGTGGTAAAGAACTGGCACTTGAGTTAGAAGAAAGAGGTTACGACTGGATCAAAGAAGAATTAGTATAATTTGTTTTGGGTTTGCTTTCTCAAAAAGTAACAGCCCTAAAATACAATTAACCTAAAACCTGAAACCAAAAAAATGGAATTAAAAGATAAATTAGTCTCTTCGTTTATGGCTTTTGAAAACAAAGCGATGATCGACGAAGAAATACACGACATACGAAGCTCAGCAATCAAAAACTTTGAAGAAAAAGGTTTCCCAGCCAAGAAAGAAGAGGCCTGGAAATATACTTCACTGACTTCACTGCTCAACAATGATTTTAGTGTTTTTCCTAAAACAGAAACAAACGTAGGTATTGCTGAGGTAAAAAAATACTTTTTAGACGATGTCGATACCTATAAACTGGTGTTTGTAAACGGCGTATTCAATTCGTTTTTGTCAAGCACTACACACGATGGCATTGACGTTTGTCTATTTTCAGCGGCGTTGACAAAACCAAAATACAGAGCCATTGTTGATAAATACTTCAACCAAATCGCACAGAAAGACGATTCACTTACTTCGCTAAACACCGCTTTTGCAAGTGAAGGTGCTTTTATCAACATCCCAAAGAACAAAGTAGCTGACAAGCCTATCGAGATAGTTTATTTTGCGACTAAGAATGATGACAAGCTTTGGTTACAACCCAGAAACCTAGTCATAGTTGGAGAAAATGCACAAGTACAAATCGTTGAGCGCCACCAGAGTATCGATTCTGAACTGGTGCTAACTAACGCAGTTACAGAGATATTTGCTGAGAAAAGTGCTATCGTAGATTATTATAAAATTCAAAATGACGCCTTAGAAGCAAATCTTATTGACAATACCTATGTATCGCAACAAGAGAAAAGTAATGTGTCAGTGCATACCTTCTCTTTTGGGGGGAATCTAACCAGAAATAATCTGAACTTCCACCAAATGGGTGAGCATATCGAATCTACCCTAAAGGGAATTACGATTATCGAGGGAAAACAACACGTAGACCACTATACACTTGTGAATCACTTGCAACCCAATTGTGAGAGTCACCAAGATTATAAAGGAATTTTTGACCAGCGCTCAGTAGGCGTATTCAACGGAAAGATCTATGTGGATAAAATTGCTCAGAAAACCAATGCTTTTCAGCAAAACAACAACATCTTATTAGGAGATAAATCGAGCATCAACGCCAAACCTCAATTAGAGATTTTTGCAGATGATGTCAAATGTTCGCACGGCTGTACCATTGGTCAGCTTGACGAAACAGCTTTGTTTTATTTACAACAAAGGGGAGTTCCTAAAAAAGAAGCCAAAGCACTCTTGATGTATGCCTTTAGTAACGAAGTGATCAAAAGTATAAAAATTGCATCGCTACAAGAACGCATCGCAAAACTGATTGCAAAGAAATTAGGTGTTGATTTGGGTTTTAACCTCTAGAATACACTGTACTTTTTAACTTATACTACTCTAAGAGAGGTTGCTTTTTGCAGCCTCTCTTTTTTTATGTTACTTCGTATTGATCTGCTGGTTTAATCAAATTATGCTAATAAAAGACTTAGAAAAAATTTGATAGGCTGAATATGCAGAAAGCATCACAACAGCAATGAGTAGGCGCAGTAGAAACAAAATAGGAATAGGCTATTTCTCATAAAAATTTGGTAAATTTTAACACTATATTAGTCATTAGAGCTTTCAAAATAAATCAAAACCACTTTTAAATAGTTACCTTTGTGTGGTATAATTAATCCTCTTTTACTACAACAATGGATAAGAAAATATTCTCGTTTTTGTTCTCAACCCGCTTGATGGCAGTATTGTTTATCGTATTTGCAGCAGCACTCGGAATCGGAACTTTTATAGAAGACAAATATAATACGGAGACAGCTCGTATAATGATTTATAACGCTTGGTGGTTTGAAGTAATCATGGTCTTTTTTGCCATCAACTTCATCGGTAATATCAAGCGATATAACTTACTGAGAAAAGAAAAACTCTCTACTTTAGCCCTCCACTTGTCTTTCATCTTTATTTTAATCGGAGCTTTTACTACGCGCTACATCAGTTATGAAGGCGTGATGCTGATCGAAGAAGGCAAAAGTGAACACCAGATGTTCTCTGACAAATTCTATCTTTCTGTATTGGTAGACGGAGAATACCAAGGCGAAATGAAACGCAAGGCGCACGAAAAACCGCTCTTGCTCTCTCAGGCTACTAACAACAATTTCTCTATCAAAGGAGAATTTAGCGGCACGCCTTATGAGGTTAAATACAAGAACTTCGTGATGGGCGCTACTGAAAAGATTGTAGAAGACCCCAACGGAACATTCTATCTAAAAATGGTGGAATCTGGTGACGGCACGCGTCACGAACATTTCTTGAAAGAAGACGAAGTTCAAAATATTCACAACATATTATTTGCCTTTAACAAACCCACTGACGGCGCTATCAACATCAGCTTAGATGAGCAAGGTCAGTACTTCATCAAATCTCCTTTTGGCGGAAGCTTTACTGTAATGGCATCTCAAGAAGAGGGATTAGTATATGCAGATTCGCTACAACCCCTTAATCTACGTGCGCTGTATCAATTGGCCGGCACTAGTTTTGTACTTCCAGACCCTGCCCTAAAAGGTAAGATTGATTATGTTTCTAACGGAGACTGGAAAGACCAAGGCAGTGACGAAGCATTGACGGTAGTCGTAAAATCTGGAGGTGAAGAAAAAGAGGCAACGCTGCTGGGCACTAAAGGCAAGATGGGAATTCCGGTTTCTTTTAAACAAGGAGACTTAGAATACACCCTGTTTTTTGGTAGCAAAGTCTATGATTTGCCCTTCTCAATTCATCTAAATGATTTTATCGCTGACAAATATCCAGGTACTGAAAGTGGTTTCTCTTCTTTTAAAAGTAAAATCACAGTTGAAGATGGCGAAGACTCTTTTGACTATGAAGTCTTTATGAATAACGTACTGGATTACAGAGGCTTCAGATTCTTCCAAGCTTCGTATAACTATTCTAACGATCAACAAAGAGCTCGTTTTGACCCTGATATCACTATGTTTTCTGTAAACCACGATTTTTGGGGAACTTGGATTACCTATGTCGGTTATACTTTATTGTATATTTCGATGATATTGGTGATTTTTGACAGAAACTCAAGATTTGGTGATTTGAGAAAAATGCTCAAAAAAGTAAAAGACAGAAAAGCCAAAATGCTATCTGCTATCGCGTTGCTCATCGGGCTAGTAGGTTTCTCTCAAGACCACGGACACGCACAAGAGGCTGCTCAAGACCACAAACACAAGAGAATTAATCTAGGCATCACTGATCAGCAAGTAGATTCGCTGATAAGTGCACTGTCAATCAACAAAGAACACGCAGAAAAATTCGGTCGATTAGTCATCCAAGACGATGGCGGACGTATGAAACCCGTGAATACCTTCTCGTCTGAGGTGATCAGAAAAGTAAGCAAAAGCGACCATTATAAAGGTATGAACTCTGATCAAGTGTTCTTGTCGATGTTGCAGTACCCTAACTTATGGAATGAGATTCCGATCATTCACCTCAAACGAGGGAATGACAGTATCAGACACTTGTTGGGCGTTGATGAAAATGCAAAATATGTTTCGCTGCTCAGTTTCTTTGATGCCGATGACAACTATAAACTGAGTCCGTTTTTAGAGGATGCACAGATGTCTCGTATTCAGAATGCCTTTCAGAAAGACATCATCGAAGCGCATAAAAAAGCAGTCATCTTGAGCTCTGCTTTGGGCGGGGGAATCTTAAAGGTCTTCCCTATCCCGAGAGATAGCAACAACAAATGGATTTCGTATTTAGAGCTGAATCATTCTGACATCACCGGTGGTGACTCACTGTATGTGCGCAATATTGTTCCGCTGTACTTCCATACGCTTCAAGGGGCGGTTCAATCAGGAGATTATCAAGAGGCTGACAAACTTTTAGAGAGCATCAACGCTTACCAACACAAGTTTGGCAGTGAAGTTATGCCATCTGACCAAACCATTGCAGCTGAGGTGACTTATAACAAATATGACATTTTCAAAAACCTGTATTCATGGTATTTGTATGCGTGTATATTCATGTTTATCTTCTGTATTTTTGAGATTTTCTATTCGAATAGACCCATCAAAATTGCCTTAAAAGCAAGTTATATCATTATCAGCATCTTGTTTGTATTGCACACCGCAGGACTTGGTTTCCGTTGGTATATCTCAGGACACGCACCTTGGAGTGACGGTTATGAATCGATGATTTATGTAGCTTGGGCAACCATGCTCTTCGGACTTATTTTCGGTAGAAAATCATGGCTTACCGTAGCCTCTACAGCTTTTGTGGCTTCTATGATTTTGATGATTGCACACTGGAGCTGGATGGATCCTGCTATTGCAAACCTACAACCCGTATTGAACTCTTATTGGCTGATGATTCACGTTTCGATAATCGTGGCGAGTTATGGGCCTTTTGCCATTGGGATGATTCTCGGTGTGGTGGCTTTGTTTATGATGATTTTCACCAATTCGAAGAACAAAAAACGAATGGACCTCAACATAAAAGAGATTACGTATATCAACGAAATGGCGCTCACCGTAGGTCTAGTGATGCTTACTATCGGGAACTTCTTAGGAGGTCAGTGGGCAAACGAAAGCTGGGGACGCTATTGGGGATGGGACCCAAAAGAAACTTGGGCTTTAGTATCAATTATGGTCTATGCTTTTGTAATCCACATCAGATTAGTGCCAGGACTCAGAGGTTTATGGTTATATAACCTTATAAGTGTGTCTGCTTTTGCATCTATTGTGATGACTTATTTTGGCGTAAACTTCTATCTATCAGGCTTGCACTCGTATGCTAGCGGAGAAAAAGTAGTCACCCCTAGTTTTGTCTATTATTCAATTGCCTTTGTAGCTGTATTAGGGATACTGTCATACATACAATACAAGAAACACTATAAGAAGTAAAAAACTTATACTTTTTTTTCATAAAAAAACCTATCCTGAATCGATGTTCAGGATAGGTTTTTTAGTTTAAGCTAGAACTTAAAAGTGTTGCTTAGTCATGTCTGCCGTCAAACTGGGTATGCCATTTTCCTTGTACTTTCATCACTTGCTCAATCACATCTCTACCTGCTCCTCTCCCTCCATTTATATGTGAGATATACTCGCTGATAGCTTTTATTTCTGACACTGCATCCTGAGGACAAGTTGGAAGACCTACGAGTTTCATCACGTGATAGTCTGGAATGTCATCGCCCATATACAGCACTTGCGCTGCATTGATGCCATAAATATCGATGTATTCTTTGAAGGTCTCTACTTTATCAGGAGAGCCCAAATAAATATCTGTTACGCCCAAATTGCGGAGTCTGGTTCTCACCCCTTCATTTTTTCCGCCTGAGATAATACATACATTATAACCGCTCTCTAAAGCTGCTTTCATCGCAAAGCCATCTTTGATATTCATATTTCTGAGCATTTCACCATCTGCAGCTACGTGAACTGAACCATCGGTAAGTACGCCATCAACATCAAAAATAAAGGTAGTGATGTCATTCATTTTTTCTTTATAACTCTTCATTTATATCGTTTTATTTTTATTCATAATGGATTGATTCAAAAGCTGGTAGATTTCTTTTTTTGCTATATCGTCATTCAAAAATGCTAGGTGTGCATCGATTGTTTTTAGGTCGGCTCTTTTGGCGGGTCCGGTTTGGGCTTCCGCCGGTGAGAGGTAGTTGATCTTGTCGGCAACTTCGCTAATTAGAGGTTTGAGTACCTCAAACGGGATCTGGTTTTCAATACAAATCTCCTCTCCTATGCTGTAAAGGTGATTTACAAAATTACTCACATACACCGCCGCCACATGTAGTGCTTTTCTCTTCTGCGAATCGATTTCAAAAACCTTGTCAGCAATCAATGTTGCCAGCTGTTGTAGCAGCGATAAATCTTCTGGTTTCTCAGTCTCTAAACACATGGGCACATGCCTAAAATCAAGCGCTTTGGTCTTAGAGAAGGTTTGCAACGGATAAAAAACACCTCGCCTATTTTTATCTGACATTACAGTCATTGGGCTTGTACCTGAAGTATGCACCACTAATCTATCTGAGAAGGGCAATTGATTTGAAACTGATGCAATAGCATCATCAGAAACCGAAATGATATAGAGGTCTGCCTCTTTGAGCGCAGTGAGCTCAGTAATAATCTTGTCTTTAGAGACAGTAGCTGTTACCGCTTCTTTTCGCCTTGCATAGACCTGAACTAATTCGACAGAAGGATTTGCCTGAAACGCAGTTATCAAATGATGTGCAACATTGCCCGAACCTATAAGTGAAACGCGAATCATACGTAATTTTTAAGCTATACAAAGCTAACTTCTTTCTCAGACAAACAAAAACTTTTATCTTTGCTTTTATGAATATAAAACTACTAGCCATCGGAAAGACGGATGACAAAAACTTGCTGAGCCTGATTGAGCACTACCAGAAACGTTTGTCTTTTTATATCAAATTTGATTTAGAAATTATTCCTGATATCAAAAACGTCAAAAATCTAGCTGAAAAACAACAGAAAGAAAAAGAAGGCGAGCTCATTCTGTCAAAAACCACTGCCGCTGACCATATTATACTCATGGATGAAAACGGAAAAAACTATTCAAGCATTGATTTCGCTGACTTTTTGCAGAAAAAAATGAGTTCTGGTATCAAAACTTTAGTTTTTGTCATCGGTGGTCCTTATGGTTTTTCAGAGGCTGTGTATGACCGCGCTAACGGAAAAGTTTCGCTTTCTAAAATGACTTTTTCACACCAAATGGTACGGCTATTTGCAATAGAACAAATCTACAGGGCTTTTACTATCTTAAAAAACGAACCTTATCACCACCAATAAAAATCAGATAAACCTACAGGCGTTGTATAAACTGGTCTAAATCTAGCCCGCCATAATTGCCCGAGCTCATCAGCAATACGACAGTATTTTTAAGTTCTAGTTGGTATAAATAGTCTTCAAAGGCTTTGGGATCGGTATAAATAGCCAAATCTTTTTTATGAAATGCCGTGGCTATTTGCTCTTGGGTCACTTCGTCTAATCGTTTGATTTTGACCGCTTCAGGCGAATAAAAAACGACGGCTTCATCTGCACTATCTAAAGTAGCGGCATATTCTTTGAGAAATTCTGCATTCAGGCTGCTGTAAGTATGTAATTCTAGACAAGCCACAAGTTTGCGTTCAGGAAACTGCTGTTTGACCGCCTGTGTTGTTGCTTGCACTTTGCTTGGCGAGTGTGCAAAATCCTTATAAATCAGGGTGTCTTTGCTCTCGGCAATTTTTTCTAATCGTTTTGAAGCTCCTTTAAACGACGCAATTGCTTCATAGAAATCTGCTTCATCTACACCCATATTCTGACAAATCCACTTGGCACCCATAAGGTTAGAGAGGTTGTGTTCTCCGAAGACCTCAATAGGCATATCACCTTCTGGCGTTACTAGATAGGTCACTCCTTTATCGGTATAATATTTTGGGGTTTCATACGGAATCTTGCGTATGGGGTTAGTGCTATTTTCTACTAATGTACTCAGGTCTTTATCTTGCTGGTTATAAATCAAGATACCGCCATAACTCACTTGGCTGATGAAAATCTCAAACTGCTCGAGGTAATTTTCATAGGTCGGGAAAACATTGATGTGATCCCAAGCAATGCCAGAAATCAATGCGATATTGGGTTTATAGAGGTGAAACTTCGGTCGTCTATCAATGGGTGAAGATAAATACTCATCACCTTCTAAGACGATAAAATCATTCTCTTTAGTCAGATAAACCATGGTTTCAAAGCCCTCTAGTTGTGCTCCTACCATATAATCTACGTTGATGTTATGGTAGTTCATCACGTGTAAAACCATCGAAGTAATAGTAGTTTTGCCGTGAGAACCGCCTATCACCACACGTGTCTTGTCTTTTGATTGTTCGTACAAAAACTCAGGGTACGAGTATATTTTCAGTCCTAAGGCTTTGGCTTTTAAGAGTTCAGGGTTGTCTTCTTTGGCGTGCATCCCCAAGATAATTGCATCTAAGTCAGCAGTGATTTTATCGGTAAACCAACCCATTTCAGCCGGTAAAAGTCCTTTGTTCTGAAGTCGTGATTTTGAGGGTTCAAAAATAGTGTCGTCACTACCGGTCACCTTATATCCTTTGTTGTGCATCGCAAGTGCCAAGTTGTGCATCGCACTGCCGCCTATCGCAATAAAATGTATGTTCATATCCTGAGCTAAAAACACAAATATACAAAGATTGAAGTTTATGAACCAGAAGAAATAGGCTCTAAAAGTTATATTATTTGCTGAATTTTGTTACATCAGTACATTCAAAACGATTTGTGAGCTAAGTCCAACGCCAGTAGAAGACTCTTATTCATATCCCTTTCAATTATATCTATTTTAGAAATAGATATAGAACAAACCCTCTTGGTCATTTTTATCAAAGATACAAATGCATTCTAATTTGAGTTAGAAAAATAAATACGAGCAAGAGGCTCGTGCCAGCGGGGGAAAGCGATACTTATACAAGCTTGAGAACTATCTGAGAGCACCGCTTATATTTAACAAAAAAGCCATCAACGCACACTTGACTAAAGTGTAAATTGATAGCTTTTTTTATAAGTAAGAATTTTATACTATTTTATTTCAATAAACAGTCCTTCGTCTGTTTTAGAAACTTTCAAAATCCCTTTTGAGGTCAAGGTTTTGAGGGTTGTATCCCATTTTTTACCGCTGAATCCTGTTTGCTCTTTAACCAAATTTAGGGGGTGCATACCTTCTTTTTCAACGTGTTGGTAAATTACTTTTTCGTCTTCACTCATCTCGGGGCTTTTCTTCTCTGCCTTCATCTGTGGGAAGAACAAGACTTCTTGAATCGAGGCGTTATTGGTCAAATACATCATCAATCTATCCATCCCGATACCCAAACCTGAGGTTGGTGGCATACCAAATTCTAGTGCACGCAAGAAATCATTATCGATAAACATCGCCTCATCATCGCCTTTTTCAGACAACTTAAGCTGCTCTTCAAAGCGCGCTCTTTGGTCAATAGGGTCGTTGAGCTCTGAATAGGCATTGGCAACTTCTTTACCGCAGATCATTAGTTCAAAACGCTCCGTAAGTTCAGGATTGTCTCTGTGTTCTTTAGTTAACGGACTCATTGATTTTGGGTAATCAGTAATAAATGTAGGCTGAATATATCTACCTTCACATTTCTCCCCAAAAATCTCATCGATCAGTTTTCCTTTGCCCATAGTCTCATCTACAGCAATTCCCATCGCTAAGGCTGCTGCTCTGATCTCTTCTTCTGACTTTCCGGTGATGTCAAAACCAGTGAATTCTTTGATAGAATCCGTCATTGTAATGCGTTTGTAAGGCGCTTTAAAATCAATAGTGTGCTCGCCAAAAGTAGCTGTAGTGCTACCGTTAACAGCTATAGCACAGTGCTCCAGAAGATTCTCGGTGAATTCCATCATCCAATTGTAATCCTTATAAGCCACATAGATTTCCATTACCGTAAACTCGGGGTTGTGAGTTCTATCCATACCTTCGTTTCTGAAGTTTTTAGAGAATTCATATACCCCATCAAAACCACCTACAACAAGGCGCTTGAGATACAGCTCATTGGCAATTCTAAGGTATAATGGCATATCTAATGCGTTGTGGTGCGTCTCAAACGGACGTGCAGCCGCTCCACCTGGGATGGGTTGCAACACAGGCGTCTCTACCTCTAGATAACCGTGGTCTATAAAGTAGTTGCGCATCGCATTAAACAATTTAGTTCTTTTGACAAAAACTTCTTTTACGTGCGGGTTCACCACCAAGTCTACATAACGCATTCTGTAGCGCAATTCTGGGTCTACAAAAGCATCGTGGGTATTTCCGTCGACATCCGTTTTCGGTAGTGGCAACGGACGCAAAGATTTGCTAAGCAATTTAAGCGAAGTAATTCTGACAGATTGCTCGCCTACCTGAGTCAAAAACAATTCTCCTTCAACACCGATGAAGTCACCAAGGTCAATTAGTTTTTTAAATACTTCGTTGTATAGTGTTTTGTCTTCTGTCGGACATAGTTCGTCTCTGTTGATATAGAGTTGGATGCGCCCCTCGCTGTCTTGAAGTTCAGCAAAAGAAGCTTTTCCTTGAATTCTAAAACTCATAATACGCCCTGCCAAGCACACCTTTCGTCCTTCAGAAAAATTCTCTTTGACCTGTTTAGAAGTCTCACTCACAGGATAAAGCTCAGCTGGATAAGGGTTAATCCCCAACTCTCTTAATTTGTCTAATTTTTCTCTACGGATAATTTCTTGTTCTGACAGTTGCATAATGCGTTGATTTTATAAAAGTGCAAATATAAGAATATTAGGATTGCTAACGAAGTCTTTCTGAATCTATTCTAGGCTAGATAATATTGTAATACAGTGATTTTACGATTCCGTCAGAAAGTCCAATTTTAGGTACGAATATTTGTTTTGCACCGCTCCACTTCATCGCATTCATATAGATGCGCGTAGCCGGAATAATAACGTCTGCCCTATCGGCGTTGAGCCCTAATTCAGTCACGCGCTCTTCATAGCTCATGTTGCTGAGTTTGTTGAACTGCAATTTCATATACGTATAAGTCAAGGGTTTGTCTTGTGATTTTCCTGACATCTTAAAGAGCTTGTTGATATTACCACCAGAACCGATGAGTATAATGTTGTCATACTGGCTCGTAGTGGTTTTTATCCATTGCTCGATGGCGTTCCAGTCAGCATCGGCTACTTGGTTGTTCAAAAAGCGAACGGTTCCTGCCCTGAATGATTTTGAGGTAATCATCTCGCCATTTGAGAACAGTGAAATTTCTGTACTTCCTCCACCCACATCTACATAGAGATAGGTTTGATCTGTTTTTATAAAGTGGTGCAAGTCAGTAGAGGCTACTATTTTAGCTTCTTCTCTACCGTTAATAATGTGAATTTTGACTCCTGTTTCTTTTTTGATATGTGCCACCACTTCTTTTCCGTTGATGGCTTCTCGCATGGCTGAAGTGGCACAGGCCATATACTTCTCCACCTTGTGTACTTTCATCAGTAGTGCATAGGCTTTTATGGCTTCAGTCATTCTTTGGATAGTATCATCTGCTATTTTACCCACCGTAAAAGCATCCTGACCTAGCCGGACAGGTACGCGCACCAGTGAACTTTTGGTGAATTGTGCAGGTTTGCCCTCTTGTTCGACTATATTTGTGATAAGCAGACGCATAGCATTCGATCCGATGTCAATGGCAGCATATTTTTTGATACTAATCATACAGTTATTATGAGTTTATCAGAAGATAGATTCTGGTGGTGAATTTTAGGCTTAATTTATTTTAGTTATTATATAGTAGGAAAAAATCGTCCTTTTAATCTTTTGTTTTTTCTATACCCAAAACTTTATTAGCATTGAGTTCACTTACTACTTTTTTTCCTGTTTTAGATTCCAATTCTTTGAGAGCTACTTTAGCTACATTACCACCCTGTTGAGCTACTTTCTTACTTTCATTAAAGTCTTTTGGTTCTACTGCAACCGAAATATCTTTGGTAGAAGCCTCAGCAAGCATGTTCAATATGAGTTCAGTATTCGTCATATTATCTCGTAGATTTTCCTTTTTTAGTCCTTTGAATACTTTGTATTCTTTAGTTGTTTTGTTAGCCCAAGCCTTGGTTATTATATCAGTTAATGTTGCAAACTGTTGCCCTTCCTTTAATCCTCTGTTTTTCCATTCATCAGTTAGCTCTTTGCGTATTTCTATGCTTTTCAGTCGTTGGTTTATCCAACTTTCGCTGTAACCAAGTTTTAAATACTGTTCTAAAGCCCTATCAATACTCAGCTCAGGATCTTGCATTTCATCTAATCGTTCGCTGGCTACTTGTGCTAACCACAATTTAAAAGGCTCTGCTTTAGGTGATGGAATAGATTGAATGAGTCTGAAAAGCTGTTCTGTATCTGCAACATCCGTTTTATAAAACTTGCCATCAGCAGATTTCATTTTCAGTTGTCCCATTTTTTGGGACAACTCACTTCCCTCGGCATTTAGTTTGGTTTTTAAAGCGTTCCAATATTTTCTAGGTCTTGGACTTTCAGTCAAAACAGCTACAACATCAATAATTGAGAAATACCATTTTTCCTGTTCAGTATCCCAAGTAGTTCTTACTTTTTGGTCCTCAAATATTTTTATTCCGTTTTGCTTTTCCATTGTATTTTATTTTCGGGAATCTTTATTCAATACGCAGCAGCATGACTACACTATGATTTGTTCAGAAGATAGATTCTGGTGGTGAAAAGAATACTTAATTCTTGTAAAGATATTTGATATGCTGCTTATAAACAAAATGTTTTCATCAATTTACCATTGATTTTATTACATCCATATAGATATTTGAGTTTATGGATTTCCTGCCGTATCCTCAACCTAATTATTTATCTTTGTAGTAATCCCTTCACCCCTAAAATCTCTAAAAAATGGCAAATACTCCTTCTACTATGCTTCCGCTACAGACCAAGGCACCTGATTTTTATTTAGAAGACACCAATTCTAACTATTTTTCTTCGTATGCTGAGTTGAAAGGCAATAAAGGTACGCTAGTGATTTTTATGTGCAACCACTGCCCTTTTGTATTGCACCTAATTGAAGAAATTGTCAGGGTAAACAATGATTATAGGGTACAGGGAATTTCGGTTATTGCCATCAGCAGCAACGATGCTGAGAAATATCCGCAAGATGGACCAGAGAAGATGACTGAATTTGCTTTTAGATGGAATATGGACTTCCCCTATCTATACGATAAAACCCAAGAAGTAGCAAGAGCATATGACGCCGCCTGCACGCCTGACTTCTATTTGTTTGACACCAATGACAGATTGGTCTATAGAGGTCAGATGGATGACTCTAGACCCAACAACGGCATCTCTACGAGTGCTAGTGATTTGCGCAACGCCATTGATGGACTGCTCTACAATAGATTGATTAACCCAGAACAAAAACCGAGTATGGGTTGCAACATCAAGTGGAAATAACTAAAAAAAACTGCTGTAAAATGAAAAAAGCCATCTCGATGTTTAGATCAAGACGGCTTCTTCTATAAGATTAAGCAAAACTTTTGTTAGACGTTTATTTTACTTTGTTTACAATTGTAGTGAAAGCTTCCGGGTGGTTCATAGCTAAGTCAGCTAGAACTTTACGGTTAAGTTCAATTCCGTTTGCTTTTACTTTCCCCATAAACTGTGAGTAAGACATTCCGTGAAGTCTAGCTCCAGCATTGATACGGGTAATCCATAAAGCTCTGAAATTTCTCTTTTTCTGCTTTCTATCGCGGTAAGAATAAAGCATTGCTTTTTCTACTGCGTTTTTAGCAACTGTCCAAACGTTTTTACGTCTTCCGAAGTAACCTTTTGCTTGTTTTAATACTTTTTTTCTGCGTGCTCTTTTAGCAACTGAATTTACTGATCTTGGCATAATTTTTTGTGTTTTTGTAAGAGGTGCTTCTAGTGTTACAAGAAATCTTAGGTACCTGTTACAGGGTTATTAAATTGTTTTTAACCAACAATTGAGGTATTTAGTTTGGTCTGTGGCTCGCTGCGCTTAGTTATAAACTCAGCTCACCCAAGCTAAACTTAGATAAGTCTCAACATCTCTTTAACGTTTCTCTCATCAGCTTTGTGAACAAGGCCAGTGTGCGTTAACGCTAGTTTACGCTTTTTAGATTTTTTAGTCAAAATGTGACTTTTGTAAGCGTGCTTTCTTTTGATTTTTCCTGTACCGGTAAGCTTGAAACGTTTCTTAGCTCCCGATTTAGTTTTCATTTTAGGCATTTTTCCTAGGTTTTATAAATATTACTTAATCTTATCTTATTTAGTTTTCTTTTTAGGAGCGATGTACATCGTCATACGCTTTCCTTCTAAGACAGGCATTGCCTCTACTTTTCCGAACTCTTCAAGGTCTTGTGCCAATCGCAGCAACAAGATTTGTCCTTGGTCTTTATAGATGATCGAACGTCCTTTAAAGAATACAAACGCCTTTAGTTTTGATCCGTCTTTCAGGAACTTCTCGGCATTCTTTTTCTTGAACTCATAATCGTGTTCATCAGTCTGAGGACCAAAACGAATTTCTTTGACCGTTATCTGGCTAGATTTTGCTTTGAGTTCCTTCTCGCGTTTCTTTTGTTCGTAAAGAAACTTTTTGTAGTCCATTATTTTGCAGACAGGAGGTTCTGCATTTGGAGAAATCTCTACCAAATCCAGTTCTAATTCTTCAGCTCTTCTCAAAGCATCATTGATTTTGTGCACTCCCATCTCAACGTTTTCACCCACGAGTCTTACCTCTGGTGTACGTACGATGTGTTCATTAATTCTGTGAGGATCTTTTTTCTCTACTCTTCGATTGTATCCTCTGTTATTACTTCTTATTGCTATGGCTCTAAAAATTTAGGTTAAACTTATATTTTGTTTTAATCACAGTTTTTATTTAAAAAAACGCAATTATTTATATTATCCTTGAAAGGCTTTGAGTGTTTTTGCTACTTCTTCTTCTACAATCTTCGCAAAATCTTCTACCGTAATCTGTGTATTTCCTTTTCCTGCTTGACCCTGAATACGCAGCGAAACCGTGCCTGTGCGCTCTTCTTCCTCTCCTACTATCAGTAAAAACGGAATCTTTTGCAGCTCTGCTTCACGAATCTTTTTACCAATAGTCTCATTTCGGTTGTCAATAAGGGTGCGAATTTCGTGATTTTCCAGCGAATTTAAAACTTTTTTCGCATAAATTTCATATTTCTCACTCAAAGACAAGATAATAGCCTGCTGTGGCATCAGCCAAAGCGGAAAATTCCCTGCCGTATGTTCGAGTAAAATCGCTACAAAGCGCTCCATAGAACCAAAAGGTGCTCTGTGAATCATCACCGGTCTGTGGTGTTTATCATCTGACCCGATATAAGTCAAGTCAAAACGCTCAGGCAAGTTATAATCTACCTGAATGGTTCCTAGCTGCCATTGTCTACCTAAGGCATCCTTCACCATAAAGTCAAGCTTTGGTCCGTAGAATGCCGCTTCACCTGTTTCTATCACATAGTCTAAACCTTTGTCTTTTACGGCTGAGATAATGGCACTTTCTGCCTTCTCCCAGTTCTCTACTGAACCGATGTACTTGTCTGGATTGTCTAAATCTCTAACCGATACTTGCGCCGTAAAGTTTTCAAAGCCCAACGAGCTGAATACATACAACACCAAGTCAATTACTTTTTTAAACTCTTCGTCTAATTGCTCAGGCATACAGAAGATGTGCGCATCGTCTTGCGTAAATCCTCGCACGCGAGTAAGCCCGTGTAGCTCACCTGATTGTTCATAGCGATAGACCGTACCAAATTCTGCATAGCGCTTTGGCAAGTCTTTATAGGACCATGGTTTTGCTTTATAAATCTCACAGTGGTGCGGACAGTTCATGGGTTTGAGCAAAAACTCCTCACCTTCGTGTGGCGTATGAATTGGCTGAAAGCTATCTGCGCCGTATTTGGCATAGTGACCCGAGGTGATATAGAGTTCTTTGTGCCCGATGTGCGGCGTGATTACTTGTTCATAACCCGCTTTTTTCTGTGCTTTTTTAAGAAATTGCTCTAGCCTATCTCTAAGTGCAGCGCCTTTTGGCAACCACAACGGCAATCCTTGACCTACGCGTTGAGAGAAATGGAAAAGCTCTAGCTCTTTGCCCAGTTTTCTGTGGTCGCGTTTTTTGGCCTCTTCAAGCATCTCTAAGTATTCGGTCAAGTCTTTCTGTTTCGGGAAAGAGATTCCGTATACGCGCGTGAGTTGTTTGTTCTTCTCGTCACCTCTCCAATAAGCTCCGGCAACGCTAAGAATTTTTATGGCTTTTATAAATCCAGTATTCGGGAGGTGTCCTCCTCTACATAAATCTGTAAAATTATCGTGGTCACAAAAAGTGATGGTTCCGTCTTCAAGGTTTTCGATCAGCTCAACCTTATATGGGTTGTTGTCTTTGGCATAAAAGTCTAAGGCCTCTTGCTTAGAAGTTGAACGCATACTAAAGCTGTGTTTCTCACGTGCAATAGCAAGCATTCTGTCTTCAATTTTCTTGAAGTCACTGTCAGAAACTTTGTGCTCACCAAAATCTACGTCATAATAGAATCCGTTTTCAATAGCTGGACCTATCGTAAGCTTGATGCCAGGATACAAATCCTGCAGCGCTTGGGCTAGTATATGAGAACTTGAGTGCCAAAAAGCTTTTTTGCCCTCTTTGTCATTCCAGGTATAAAGTACAAGCGTACCATCGGTCATAAGTGGTGTCTCTGATTCTACTGTTGAACCATTAAACAAAGCTGAAAGCACATTTCGTGCAAGTCCTTCACTAATGCTTTTAGCCACTTCCATAGGCGTAATTCCCTTCGGATACTCCTTTACTGAACCATCTGGTAATGTTATCTTTATCATCTATAAAAAATTAAGTTGCAAATTTAATGCTTTTTGTCTTAAGACGCACCATTTTTCAGCAGTATCACTAAAAAACTATCTGGATGAAAAATGAGTTGCGCTATCTAATAATATAAGTTAATTTATCTAATTAAACAAGCCTTAGGCTGATTATTTCTTAGCCAATCTGTAATGCTCAGCTAGTTCACCTTTAATTTCTTTAGCGTTGCTATCCAGGTGTATGATGGCATGTTCAACTACTTTGTAGTTTCTCTTTAAGTCGTCTTCTGCTTCAAGAATGACCACCTGCCCTGCTTTGTCCCAACTAAAGGTTCCTTTGCTTTCTATCACTAGATTGGGTTCTTTGAGGTATTCTTCGGTTATAGTAAAACTCTTGTCTTGGTTAAGAATGATGGTCGTTTCAATACCTTCACAATCTGCACAAGGCAAAGTACCTTCATACACGCCCGCCCAATCCAGTGCGTTTTCTGAAGTATGTCCGTCAATTACCTCAACAGTTTCAGTTGTAGTAACTCCTTCAGTGTTTTGGTTTTTATTTTTGCACGATACTAGGGTAAATGCGGCTACGGCTGATAATAATAATAAGTTAGTTTTCATAATATCGGTTTTATTTATTGAAGTGAATGCTATAGTTTTTAAATCTTTTGTTTATGAGAAGAACTTCCACGAGATGCCAAATCGGATAATAAAATCTCTGTAAGGCTGGTTGGGTGTTGAATAAAAGTTATAACCCGTGAAGCTCGAATTGAAATGTTCTGCTTTTAAGAAAATCTGTGCTGTCGATACTTTGGCGTTGATAAAGAAATCAATCGTCGGAAAATTGCCAATTTTCTTTTGGTCTTGTACATAAAACTCACCGATGACCCCGTTGTAATTATCCGCATAATATTCCGTAAAGTAATTCACGGTAAAGCCCGTCTGGATAAACATCGCTTTTCTGAACACATAATCAGAATAATAAAACGAATGCCTGGTCACAATTTGAGGCACATTCAGAATATCATCACTTTGTGAAACGCCTTGATAAAGTATCGTATTGTCAAGCGCAAATTTACCTAAGCGAAACTCTTTTGCAATTTTTATGCCCATATAGTTTATAGACTTGTCATATTGCTTTGGCGTAGTGATCAATTGGTCAGCCATTGTAGCCGAATTAGAGAAATACAAGTAATCTCTCATATTCGAAAACTGAGCCGATGCCTCAAACCACTTCAAGTTTGCCTGAACCTCTATGTTGTTAATCTTCTGGTTGCTAAAGTTGTTTGACCAGTTATAACCCACATAATCACTTTGATACAAGTTATACATGGCATTGGGCAATTTATTGATATTCTGAGCTTTAAACTCTACTGTATTGTCTTTATCAAACTTATACCTCGCATACAAATCAAGGTTAGACAAATCCTGATTGCCTATCGAACGCGAGTACAGAAATACGCCTTTCCAATTGTTTTTGTAGTAGGTATACTGCCCCCCAACGGAGTTGATTGTTTCGTTTAATTTATTCGGAATAATGATATTCCCTTGGCTTAAGGTCGCTCGGTTATAAAAATAATTATACCTGTGATCATCCACAAAAAACATAAAATCACCTAGGCTTTCATTCTCATAAGAGGCTCCGATGCGGTTATAGAGTTGGTTATAATTGGTTTTATCATAGATATTACTCGATACATAACGCTGTCCTAGTCTATCATTTGGCGTTTTTTGAGAAAAAGAATATGCTTTGTTCTCGTAATAAAATCTATGCGCAATAGAGAGGTTATTCTGTGCTTTTTCTTTGTTTACTCTAAAAATCTGATCGGTAAAAAGTCTTCGTCCTTCTAAGTAAGATGTTGCGTCTTTATAAAACACCTCAAGCCTCGCCCGTTCTGTAAAAGGCGCTTTGCCACTTTCAAAATCATCAATGTTGACAATACCTCCGTTTTCGCCATTCTCAAAGTCCTGAGCAGTCAAGTGATACCTACCCACATAGCGATTGCCCTCAGATCTATAGCTGGTTGTCAAGCGGAAGTTTCCGTTGCTTGACAGGGCGTTTATGTACTTGCCGACTGAGCGCAATCCCTTATAAGAAATAGAGAGGTTTAAGCGTTCAGAGGTGTTTACCGTAATAAAGGCATCTAAGAGTTGTCCTTGTTCCACTGCTGATCTATAAAGCAAGTCAGTCATCGGAGTAGGCACGTGATAATAGTTGATATCGGCTACTTCCTCGTAGGCAAAATGTTTGGCTTTGAATCCCATTTCAGGATTTGGACTGAAATCGGTCAAACCAAAATCCAACAAGTTATAAGCTTGACCTTCGTTGGGCAAAGCCAAACGTCCGAACAGGTCTTTTCTGAGGTAGTTTACGCGATATTCTTTGCGAATGCTGAGCGTGGTATCGGCTATAATTGAGTCGTTTTTAATCGAGATGATTTTATACAAATCAATGGGAGCCTCAGGTGTGACATTAGAAGTAGCCCCCGTGCCGAAATTCGATTTATTCAAAGAGTCATTCACACCCGTAGAACCTATATTTGATCTAGAGGTCAACACGCCTCGTTGCGAATAGATAAGCGTAGGGAGTAGTAATATAAAAAGAAATAAAACGTTTCGCATTATTTTGATTTGGACTGCAAATGTAAGTCTTTTTTGAATGAAGCTCAACAATCAGAAATCAGACTTTTGCTACTTCTATTTAAATATTTTTTAGCATTTCTGCAAATTCCCTCACGCCTTGACTTGCAGTAGCCTGAATAGCCGTAAAGTTCTTGCCATATAATTCGGGAATATTTTTGTCAATCACATACACAGGAGTGTTTTCTCTGATATACGAAATTAGATTAGCAGCAGGATATACTTGCATCGAGGTTCCTACAATCAAAAAGATATCTGCCGAGGCGGCAATAGCGATGGCATCTTCAAAAAGCGGTACGTCTTCGCCAAACCAAACGATGTCTGGTCTGTAAATACTGCCATCAGGAGCTATGTCAGCTAAGTTCATGTTTTCTGAGACAGCTGTGCTATATGATTTATCACTACTACTACATTTAGAGAGCAAACTTCCGTGTAAGTGAAGCACTTTTGTAGAACCGGCTCTTTCGTGCAAATCATCTACATTCTGCGTAATGATATGCACGTCAAAATCTTTTTCTAATGCTTTCAAGCCAAAATGAGCTGCATTGGGCTGTACGCCCAGCAATTGATTTCTGCGCTGGTTATAGAATTCTAAAACCAAGCCAGGATCCTTGTGCCAAGCCGCTGGGGTCGCCACATCTTCAATGCGGTGATTTTCCCACAGACCATCGGCGTCTCTGAAGGTTTTGATGCCACTCTCTGCACTTATTCCCGCTCCTGAAAGCACTACGATTTTACTCTTCAAATTCAATCTTTTTTGTCGTATTGATTTTTGCTATAAAAAAGGGCTCGGTAATCACCATCGTCGCCATACCATCTGGATAGGTTTTTTTAATTTTTACGATTACTTTGTTGGCTTTCTCTCTGACCTCTTCAATCCCGATGGCATAACCTCCGGTATTTTTTTGTCCCATAAACAACACCACAATTCTCGCCTTGGCAAAATCAATATTCGGAACGAGTTCGTCTTTGATGATTGCATAGGTTTTACTCAGGTCAATATGGTTGTCAATCACTTCATAGGATTCTCTTTGTTTGCCGTTGTGACTCGAATCCATCAATGCCACATAAGTGACTGCTTTTGAGGATTTTGACGAACTACACGAGAATAGTATCAGTACAGAAAATAAGGTTACTAATTTTTTCATAATTATTGAGTTGCGTTTTGTGCTAAAGCTTCTTTGTATATTTTTTCGTACAGGGGCAAGATATTTACCACATCAAATTTATAGGCCGTTTTCTTGGCGTTGACTTTGAATTGGTGCAATACCTTTTCATCAGATAAAATCTTAATCGCATTTGCTGCCATTTCGTCGGTATCACCCACGTCAGATAGATATCCTGAAACGCCGTCTATATTGACCTCCGGAAGTCCGCCTGAATTACTCGAAATCACCGGAACCTCAAGTGCCATTGCCTCAAGTGCGGCTAACCCAAAGCTCTCTGTCTCTGAAGGCAATAAGAATAAATCAGAACTACATAAAATTCGGTTGACCTCGTGCGTATTCCCAAAGAAAATCACTTTATTGGCAATACCCAATCGCTCGCATTGTTCTTCTGCTTTTTCTTTCTCTGGTCCGTCGCCTACAAGCAAGAGTTTTGACGGAATTTCCTTTTGTACTTTATAAAACACATCGATAACATCTGAGATTCTTTTGACCCTTCTGAAGTTACTGACGTGCGTAATTATTTTTTCGTTCTCTGTAGCCAATAAATGGCGTTCACATTTGTGGTCTATCTTGTACACCTCATCAGTGAAATCTATAAAGTTGGGCACCACTTGGATGTCTTTCTTGATATTAAAAGTAGCATAGGTTTCTTTTTTCAGGCTTTCAGAAACAGAGGTGACTACATCTGATTTGTTGATACTGAAGCTCACCGCTGTTTTATAGTTGGGGTGTTTACCCACTAGGGTGATATCTGTTCCGTGCAATGTGGTGACCATCGGAATCCTAATGCCTTGGTCTTCGAGCATTTTCTTGGCCATATATCCGGCATAGGCATGCGGAATGGCGTAGTGCACGTGCAACAACTCGATTTTATACAAGTTCACCATATCTACAATTTTGCTCGAAAGCGCTAATTCATAGGGCTGGTAATGAAACAGAGGATACTCTTGTACGTTTACTTCGTGGTAATATATATTGGGGTTGAGCAGCTCAAGGCGAACGGGTTGCTTATACGTGATAAAGTGTACTTCATTTCCTTTTTGTGCTAGCTTTAAACCCAGCTCGGTAGCTACCACTCCACTTCCTCCGAAGGTCGGGTAGCATACAATAGCTATCTTCATAATTTTGTTTTTAGGATTGATAAATTTAGCGCGTTTTTTCCGATTTTAGATTAGCTTGTCTGTTTTTAAGATTTCTTTAGGACTTCTAGCTTAGTATTTCATAATAATTACACAAATCTACTTTCAATAAAACATAAAGCATTGCAGTACAATTCAAAATACAGACAAAAGCAATATCTTTGCACTATGAAACAAAAAGTTGTAGTCGGTCTATCCGGAGGCGTTGATTCGAGTGTGGCAGCCTATCTCTTGCAAGAGCAGGGCTATGAGGTTATTGGCTTGTTTATGAAAAACTGGCATGATGATACGGTAACCGTATCAGATGAATGCCCGTGGTTAGAAGACAGCAATGACGCGTTATTGGTAGCCGAAAAGCTAGGCATCCCCTTTCAGACCATCGATCTGAGCGAGCAATACAAAGAGCGTATCGTTGATTATATGTTTAACGAATATGAGCGCGGCAGAACTCCAAATCCCGATGTGCTTTGCAACAGAGAAATCAAGTTTGATGCATTTATGAAAATTGCGTTAAGCCTTGGTGCTGATTTTGTAGCCACAGGCCATTATTGCAGGAAAGAAGAAACAGCTGTAAACGGAGAAAAAATCTATCGATTACTGGCAGGAAAAGATACCAACAAAGACCAATCTTATTTTTTGTGCCAACTCTCGCAAGAGCAACTCGCAAAAGCCTTATTCCCTATTGGCGAACTCAACAAGGCTGAAGTCAGAGCCATCGCATCCGAACTAGACCTAATAACCGCTGAGAAAAAAGACTCTCAAGGACTGTGTTTCATCGGAAAAGTAAGACTTCCGGAATTCTTACAACAAAAATTAAAACCCAAAGAAGGCGTTATATACCAAATAAGCAACGACTCAGACCTCTATAAAAACAACCAAACCTCATTTGATAACCTAGAAGAGGAATTGGCACATCTCTCTACCCCTACAACCTACGCTCCTGCAGATGGCAAAAAGGTAGGTACGCATCAAGGCGCTCACTATTTCACCATCGGACAACGCAAAGGATTGCAAGTAGGCGGAACAAAAGAGCCTCTCTTTGTGATTGCTACAGATATGGCGACCAATAGTATTTATACCGGAGAAGGCAGTCACCACCAAGGACTTTTCAGAAAAGCATTGTTTGTGCAAGACGCAGAAGTGCATTTTATCAGAGAAGACATGGCATTACAACCAGGTGAACAACTAGAGGTAATGGCTAGAATCCGCTACCGTCAACCGCTTCAAAAGGCCACTTTATACAGGTTTGACAAAGGCATGTATGTCAAGTTTGAACAAGCCCAATCTGCTATTACTGAAGGACAATTTGTAGCTTGGTATATAGAAGATGAGCTTATCGGCTCTGGGGTGATTTCTTAAAGCTTTATAAGCTTAATTCGGCTAGTTTTACTTTTACTGCTCTGCGAATATCCTCAAAAAAAAGAGTGAATTCCGCTTCAAATTCGGCATAGTATGCGTTGAGGTCTGCCACCGCAAAGCGCATCTTTGATTTGTATTTGGTGCGTGAATCCATTTGGGTGAGTATAACTTCAAAGGCATCGAGAAATTGATAGTTATAGAGCCAATTCCCTTTTTCCATATAGGGCAATAAATACTTGATTTTATCGGTTAACAGGTCGTGATGTTGGTGTAGCGAATCATAGAAATTCGCCACATAATCACACAGCGCTACATCGGCATAGGCTGCCCAGTTTTTACACAAGAAATGATCGTAATACATATCTACAATTACACCTGAATAGTGCCCATAATTCTGATGTAGTCTTTTGGTACTTTGCTTAAAGACCGGATGTGAGTCTGTATACGAATCGATAAAACGGTGCAATAATATACCAGTTTTGAGTTCGCCTGTATATTTCTCATAGTCCCTGCCTTTAATACTATCCGCCATAAAATTGCCGATTTTTATCAAATCGTCAGTTCCTGAAAGATAAATATGGGCTAAGAAGTTCAAATTGTTTGTGGTGTGATAAGGTTATAAAGTGATGCTGCTATTTAGCGGGTAAAAACTAGCGAGTTTCCCTTAGATAAATTCTGGTCTAATCTGTACTTGTCATAATCAAATCCTTTGAGGTCTTCTATGCTTTCGCAATTGTTATCAATAATATAACGTACCATCTGTCCTCTGGCTTTCTTGGCATAAAAACTGATGATTTTGAGTTTCCCGTCTTTGTAATCCTTGAATTCAGGTACGACTATAGTAGCCTTAATGGCTTTGAAGTCAATCGCATCAGCGTATTCTTTACTGGCTAGGTTCACCAGAATACCTTCGCTCGACATCTCTTTGTTTAGGGCCTCGGTAAGACTCTTGCGCCAAAAATCATAGAGGTTTTTAGACGAGCCAACGGGGAATTTAGTACCCATTTCTAGTCGGTAAGGCTGAATCAAGTCCAAAGGTTTGAGTAGACCGTATAAGCCTGAGAGAATCCTGAGTTTATCTTGAAGCACATCTATTTTGGCAGCTGGAATAGAATAGGCATCTAAACCCGCATACACATCTCCGTTAAAGGCATAAACCGCAGGCCGTGCATTTTCAGGCGTAAATGGCAATTGCCAATCTTGGTTGCGCGTATAGTTGAGGTTCGCTAATTTTTCAGAAATCGACATCAAATCTGACAACTGCTTTGGCGATTGCTCCTTCAACAGTGCATTGATTTTCTTAGACTGTGCTAAAAACGAACTCTCTGTAAATTTAGAAGTGGGTAAAGCTGTTTTGAAATCCAATGATTTGGCCGGAGAGATTATAATTTTCATAGCTGTTAGTATTTTGGTTTGAACTAGGTCTTAAGAAATAGATTTTTAGAGCTAGGTCAAACTATGTTTGTATTAGTCAAGTAGTGCATCATCCACCATATTGGGCAAGGTCACTTTCAGCAGTGGTTGTGCAGCCATGGCGCGTTTGATGGCAAAGACAGCGCCTTCGTTTCTAGCCCAGCTTCTGCGAGAAATTCCGTTGTTCACATCCCAGAAAAGCATTGACTCCAAACGTCTAGAGGCTTCTTTGGTTCCGTCGAGCAGCATCCCAAAACCGCCGTTGATGACCTCTCCCCAACCTACGCCACCACCGTTGTGAATAGACACCCAGGTGGCACCTCTGAAGCTATCGCCAATGACATTGTGAATCGCCATATCTGCGGTGAATTTAGAACCGTCATAGATATTTGAGGTTTCTCTAAAAGGCGAATCAGTGCCCGACACGTCGTGGTGGTCACGACCTAAGACCACAGGGCCTATTTCGTCTTTGGCAATAGCCTGATTAAAGGCTTCTGCAATTTTGATACGCCCTTCGGCATCGGCATATAAGATCCTGGCTTGAGAGCCTACGACTAATTTATTTTCTTGTGCGCCTTTGATCCATTGGATGTTATCGGCCATTTGTTGTTTGATTTCCTCAGGTGAGTTTTGCATCATTTCCTCTAACACAGCACAGGCAATAGCATCGGTTTTTTGTAGGTCTTCTGGTTTGCCAGAGGCACATACCCATCTAAAGGGTCCGAAACCAAAGTCAAAACACATAGGACCCATAATATCCTGTACATAAGATGGGTACCTAAAGTCGATGCCGTTTTCAGCCATAATATCCGCACCTGCTCTAGAGGCTTCTAACAAGAAGGCATTGCCGTAATCAAAGAAATAAGTGCCTCTGCTGGTGTGCTCGTTGATAGCATTCACTTGTCTTTTTAGACTTTCGTGTACTTTTTGTTTGAAGAGTTCTGGATCATTGGCCATCATTTCGTTGGCTTGCTCAAATGACAAGCCTACGGGGTAATAACCTCCCGCCCACGGATTGTGCAGTGATGTTTGGTCAGAACCCAAATCGATATAGAGATTCTCTTTGGCAAAATGCTCCCACACCTCTACAATATTCCCTAGATAAGCAATCGAGACCACTTCTTTGTTTTCCTTTGCTTTGCGCACTCTTTGCGTGAGTGCGTTTAGATCTTCAATAATCTCATCCACCCAACCTTGCGAGTGACGGGTGTGTGCTGCCTTTGGATTCACCTCGGCACAGACCGTAATGCAGCCAGCTATATTTCCAGCTTTGGGTTGCGCACCACTCATACCTCCGAGGCCTGAGGTGACAAATAATTTGCCCGCTATGCCTTCGCCGTGCTTAGAGATTTTTCTACCGCCGTTGAGTACCGTAATAGTTGTGCCGTGAACGATTCCCTGCGGGCCAATATACATATAACTCCCTGCGGTCATCTGCCCGTATTGCGATACGCCTAGTGCGTTGAACTTCTCCCAATCATCGGGCTGAGAATAATTCGGGATCATCATACCATTGGTCACTACTACCCTAGGGGCATCTTTGTGTGAGGGGAAAAGACCCATCGGGTGTCCAGAATACATAGTCAAGGTTTGCTCATCGGTCATTTCTGACAAATACTGCATAGTCAATAAGTATTGTGCCCAGTTTTGAAAAACAGCTCCGTTGCCGCCGTATGTGATCAGCTCGTGTGGGTGTTGTGCCACAGCATAATCCAGGTTGTTCTGAATCATCAGCATAATGGCTTTTGCCTGATCACTATTGCCGGGATATTCTGATATCGGACGAGCATACATTGTATAATCAGGTCTAAAGCGATACATATAAATACGCCCGTAGGTTTCTAGCTCATCGAGGAATTCTTTAGCGAGTTCTTGGTGGAATGTAGGTTCGAAATAACGCAGTGCATTTCTAAGAGCTAATTTCTTCTCCTCTGCCGATAGTATTTCTTTGCGCTTGGGCGCGTGGTTGATGTTTACATCATATGGTTTTGGTGCAGGTAATACCGATGGAATACCTTGTTTTATTTGGTCTTGAAAAGTCATTGGGTCTTATTTTATAGATCGAAGTCACAAATATAAGTTTTTTTATGGCGATAATCAGCACAAAAAAGAGCGCTTGAGCTAAAGAATAGCTTGACTTTGGCTATCTATTCACAAAATACTTAACCCAAATATAACCTATACTTATTAACATTTTAACCTAATTTAAAGTTAAAGGCTTACCTTTGTCAAATATATTTTAAAATCTTTTTAACTATGAAAACATTTTACTTAAAACATTTTTTCAAAACATCTTTACTGATGTTAACCCTATTGCTGGGGACAAGCAGCTGGGGGCAGACGGAAAGCGTTACTTATACTGTAACTTCAACCTCCGCAGTTTCTACTGCTGGGATAGTACCAGTAGGTTCAACTGCAGGATATACTCAAACCTATAATACTGCTAAGCAATTAACTAGTGGTAATTCTGCAACATTAACACTTAGTGGATATGAAGGACATAGAATTACTAGTCTTGTTCTAAGTATGAAGTCAAACGCCTCAAAAGGTGAAGGAACTCTATCTGTCACTGCTGGGGGCACAACTATTGCATCTATATCCCCAACCGCAAAATTTAATACTGCAGCTTGGTATGGCGCCTGGAGTACTTCGTATGTAGATGTGAATAAAACACCTACACTTTATGATATAGCAACAGGAGAAAATGTGGTTATAACTATAGCTGTAACTGAAAACAGTTTATATATTGAGAGCTATACTGTAGTTTATGAATCTGTTACTCAAGACCCAACCCTTTCTATCTCAACAGAAGAAATCACAGGTTTAGATTATATCTTTACTAACGGTCCTTCTGATGCGCAGAGCTTTATGCTTAGCGGCATGAACTTAGACGGTACTGGCGATTTAATAATGGGCTTAGATGATGGTATCAATTCTGATTTTGAAATCAGCCTTAATGCTACATCAGGTTATGACTCTGACTTATTTATCGAAGGTTATGACGGTACTGCTGTTGAAGTTTTTGTTCGACTAAAAGCAGGAAAAGCTGTTGGAGATACTTATGGAGACATTATTACAATATTCGGTGACGACACAAATGAAGTTTATGTGTTGCTAATGGGAGAAGTAACTCCTCTACCTTCATTGCCAGTGATTACTGAGGCAGAAGTAACAGGAACTGTTGGCGTTGCTTTTGAATATCAAGTAGTGGCGACCTATGAGCCTGACACTTATTTTATTAGCAGTGAAGCATTGCCAGCAGGATTATCACTAGACACTGCAACAGGGCTTATTACAGGTACACCTACTGTAGCTGGAGACTATTTAACTGGAATCAAAGCCACCAACCTATCTGGAACAAGTGCTGAGGCGGTATTTTTATTTGAAATTGCCAAAGGAACGCAAACATTAGTAGGCTTTGAAGATCAAAACAAATATATTTCTGATGTGTCTTTTACCTTCCCTACAACTACCAATGCTGGGCTTACGGTAGATTATGACAGCGACGACACTTCGGTAGCTACTGTATCAGGAAATACAATTACCATTACTGGAATTGGTACCACTACCATCTGGGCAATGAGTGATGGAGATACTAACTGGGAAGATTATATTGAGACCATTACTTTAACGGTTTCTGAGACTCCTGATATATATTTAGGACAAGGAATTTTCAAAAGAGTTACCTCAACTGCTGACCTTACTGATGGTTATTATGTTATCACTAATGAGACTAGTGAGTTTTTAATGACTACCACAAGATCCGGAAGTGCTACTACGGGATACTTTATGAGTGCTAGTGCTGTCTCAGCTTATGGGTTTATGAGAGATCCTGAAACAACTAATGTTTGGAAGATTGAAACAAACGGAGCTGGAAAAACAATCTATAATGAAGTAATCGAAAAATATGTAGGTTGGTCAAGTGGTAATAGCGCCTCTATCGAAAATACACCTGCAAATTCTAACAGATGGACATTTACTTTTGCAGATGACAAATTTACAGTAAATAACCTAGCTGTTGCTGAGAGACAATTGTCTTACAACTCAGGTTCACCTCGATTTGCAGCTTATGCAAACGCAGGACAACAAGAATTACAGTTATATAAATTAGTACCATCGACAACCTGGAATGGTATAGCATGGTCAAATGGTGTGCCTGACAACACAAAAGTAGCACTCTTTGATGCAAACTATACGCTTTCAGGGAATATTGATGCTGCAGATGTTATAGCAGCCTCTGGAATAGAAACCATTATTGCTGACGGCACTACCTTAACTGTTGATGGCGTTGTTTTTAGTGATCTTTCTGTAGTAGTTGAAGACGGTGGGAATCTTATTCAAACGCCTAATTTTACGGGTGAAAATGCTGGAACTATCAAGGTTAAGAAAAACAGTTCGCTTATCAAGCACCTAGACTATATGCTATGGTCATCACCAGTATCAGGTCAAGGTCTTCAAGCTTTCTCTCCACTAACTTTAGATTACCGTATTTATTCATATCAAACCACTACTGACACTTGGGTACAAGCTACAGGAAACTTTGAAGCTGGAAACGGATATATGTTTAGAGCTCCAAATGATTTCGTAACTACGCCTTATATCTATGGCGGAGAGTTTAACGGCGTGGCTAACAACGGTGACGTTACTGTAAACTTTGCTCCTGTAGGAGTTTACCAAGACTTAGGAAACCCATATCCATCAAATATGAGTACAGCTCAATTCTGGGCAGCAAACCCTGGAACAGCTACACTATACTACTGGACAAATATCAACGCATGGGATAATCAAGCACAAGACTATGTGGCTAACAACTGGGCTACCTTCTCTCTTGCTGGTGGTGTTGCTGCTTTTGGCGGATCAAAAATACCAACAGATGTTATCGAAGTAGGACAAGGTTTTGTTGTTGAAACAGACAATATACTCAGTTCAGTTACTTTTGATAATGCCATGAGAACATCTAATAGCGGTGTGTTCTTTAGAGCTGCTACGACAGACAAACACCGTATATGGTTGAATTTCTCTGGTACAAACGGACCGCTAAACCAAATCCTTGTAGGTTATATGAATGGCGCTACAAATGGATATGACTTAGGTGTAGATTCTAAGATGTTTGGATGGAGTGGTTCTGCTCTTTATAGCATTATCGATAACCACGAATCTAAGTTCACCATTCAAGGACGCAGTATGCCATTTGATGACTATGATGTAGTTAGATTAGGACTTAAAGCAAACCAGGCGGGTACCTTTACGGTATCTATCGCTGACATTGACGGAATATTTGCTGAGAATCAAGATATCTTCTTAAAAGACAACTTGACCCAAACGCAACACAATCTTAAAAATGCTGACTATACTTTTGTAAGTGCACAAGGAGAATTCCTTAACCGTTTTGAAATTGTATACAGAGCTGCATTGAGTGTTACTACACCTGAGCTTAACAGCACTTGGGTAGTGTATACACAAGACAAAAACTTCAACATCCAAACACAGTCATTTGACTTAAAAGAGGTTGTTGTGTATGATATGCTAGGTAGAGTAATTTACCAAAGCGCTGCAGAAGGCACTACGCACAGTATTGCTAACCTTAACTCAAATGGGGTAATGATTGTTAAAATCACTACCGCTGATGGTAAAGAATTCAGCAGAAAAGTAGCTAAATAAGCTTCTTAAAATATACTTCTCAAAAAGCCGATTCACAACTGAATCGGCTTTTTTTGTACCGCTCATTTTTTATTGTGATAAATGATGAATTTTGAATGTGTGATCAGTAATGCATAAACAAAGCGTTCTTTGCTTATTCTTTTATTAGAAATATAATTTCCGCGTTTCTTCTTTGGTTTTGATTGGTTGTTAAAGTATATTTGAAACACTAATTTAAAAAACCTTAAACCCCATGAAAATAATAGTTCCTATGGCGGGTCGTGGTTCACGATTGCGTCCACATACTTTGACTATCCCAAAACCACTCATACCTATTGCTGGCAAACCTATCGTACACAGATTAGTTGAAGACATCGCAGGTGTAATCAATCAGAAAATTGACGAAATTGCATTCATCATCCACGAGAGCTTCGGAGCGCAAGTGGAGAAAGACTTAATCGCCATTGCAGAGAAATTGGGTTCTAAAGGCACAATCTATTATCAGAATGAAGCTTTGGGTACAGGTCACGCCATTATGTGTGCTAAGGAATCTATGTCAGGACCTATAGTAGTGGCTTATGCCGATACGCTTTTCAGAGCAGACTTCGCGCTAGACACCAAAGCTGATAGCGTAGTTTGGGTCAAGCAAGTAGATGACCCTAGTGCTTTTGGCGTGGTACAGCTCAACGACAATAATGAGATTACTGACTTTGTCGAAAAACCCAAAGAATTTATTTCTGATTTGGCAATTATCGGTATTTATTATTTTAAAAGTGGCGAAGTCCTGCGCAGTGAATTGCAGTATTTACTCGACCATGATATCATCAAGTCAGGCGAATACCAATTGACCGATGCACTAGAGAATATGAAACAAAAAGGCTTGCGTTTCGTACCCGGAAAAGTTGAAGAATGGATGGATTGTGGCAATAAAAACGTTACGGTTGAGACCAATTCAAGAATGTTGGGCTTTTTGAGAGAAGATGGCGAAAACCTCACTTCAGCTAGCTTTACAAATCAAAATTCAACCGTGATTGAACCATGCTTTATTGGCGAGAATGTCGTGCTGAAAAACGCCACCATCGGACCCAACGTATCGGTTGGCAACGGAACGATTATTGAGAATAGTGAAATCAAAAACAGTTTGATTCAAACCAATTCTATCATCAAAAATGCAAAACTAGACAATGCCATGATCGGTAATTTTGCGAAGTATGACGGCAATTTCACCTCAGTGAGCATCGGTGATTATTCAGAACTGGTATAATCATTGAATCGCGTGTCTGTCTACTATAAGTGTTTAAATGCCTTTAGTACTACCGCATACATCTATACATAGCACAATGAAAAAAGCAATGCTACTTATTTGCCTATCGACTGCAACACTTTTTGCTCAACCCAAACAAGTTGAGCCAGATAGCATTGCACTTGTAGAGGATAAATATACGGCATTGTTTTATGAATCCTTAAAACAAAAAGGAATCGAGAATTATGACCGTGCCATCGACAATCTTCAACAAGCCTTAGTTCTAAAGCCCAAAGAAGCCGTGTTGTATCACGAAATTGGCAGAAACTATCTCTTCCAGAAAAAGTATGTTGAGGCAGAAACCTATATCTTAAAAGCCATTGACCAAGAAGCTACTAACAAGTATTTTTATTTGAGCTTATATGATGTGTATTACCAAACTAAAAATTATCCAGAGTCAATCAAAGTAGTGCAGAAGCTCATCGGCTTTAATGATAAACGCAAGTTAGAGTTTCAGGATGACTTGGTATCGCTGTATATGTATACCCATCAGTTTGACAAAGCTTTGGCACTTATCGAAGAACTCGAGCAACAAACCTCAAACAGCAAAGAAAGAGATTTGTATAAACTGCAAATTCTAAAAGACAAACTAGGGCTTTCTGATATCAGCAGTCTAGAGGCAGAGATAAAGAAAAATCCTAAAAACGAACAGGCCTATATCTCACTTATTTATCAATATTCAGAACAAAACCAAGAAGACAAAGCCTTTGAGGTGGCCAAGTTGTTGGCTAAAAACATTCCGAGTTCTGAATGGGCACAGGTGAGTTTGTTCAAATATTACTTAGAGGACAACCAAACGCAAAAAGCAATTAGCGCTATGGAAGTAGTGCTCGAAAGCACAAATATCGATGCTAAAATCAAACACAGAATACTGAATGAATTTTTGATTTTCGTCAGCAAAAATCCGGAATACAACAACCAATTGCAAAAGGCGATTAGTTATTTTAAAAACGATACAACCATAGATGTATCTAGAGAAGTGGGTAAGTTTTTCTTCAACAAACAAAGCTGGAAAGAAGCAGCTGAGCACTTTGAAAACAGCTTGAGCATACACCCAAATGATTTAGAAACCCTATTACTTTTGTTGCGCTCGTATACTGAAATGGGCAATTTTGACGTTATCTCTGTCAAAGCGCCACAGTATATCGAGGTTTTCCCGATGCAACCGGAATTGTATTACTACAACGGATTGGCTCAGAATCAGTTAAAAGACTATAAAAAAGCGAAAAACACCTTACTTGAAGCTATAGATTATCTGATTGACGACAAGCCGCTAGAGATTAATTTCTATATCCAATTAGTACAGGCATACCAAGGATTAGGAGACGAGAAAGCAAAAAATAATTACCTAAAAAAAATCGAATCACTGACGAAAACAGTCTCTAAATAATGAAAAAAACTATTGTTGTACTGATACTTTTTTTAAGTCTATTATCTTGTAAGTCAAAACAGGTCGCATCAAACACAATAGCTATAGCCGATGCTTCAGCCAAAGAAATTGTCAACAGTTATTCAAAACAAGCAGCTCTTGATTTCAAAACACTGCATATCAAAGGAAGTACAAAACACGGTTTTATCAGCCCTTCATTAGATATCCGAATCAAAAAAGACGAAATGATCTTGGTGAGCATCCGGATTCCGATTGGCGGAACCATCATCAAGGCTTGTGCTACGCCAGAATACATCAGCTATTACAATAAACTTGAAGGCGATTATTACCACGGGAGTTATGCACTCTTGAGCAATTTCTTGGGAATCGAACTCGATTTCAAACAAGTTCAAAATTTACTCTTAGGCAGAACTTTAGGTGATTTGAGTAGAGAAAAGCTGTTTTCAGAAATCGAGAACAACCTTTATAAATTATCTTCTAAGAAAATCGACCTAAACAGTGCTTACTATTTTGACCCTATCAACTTTAGACTCGTCAAACAAATCATCGAACAAAAACAGCACAAACGAAGTGGTTCAGTAGAATATGCTGATTTTAGAGCTCAAAACAACACTATCCTGCCCTATTCTATCAATATCAACGCGATTAGCAACGACAAGCAAAACGAATTTAAAGTCAATTATAAGTCGATAGACTTCGATACAGAAATTTCTTTTCCGTATCAAATCCCAGATGGGTATAAAGAAGTAGAAATTAATTAACTTTGTCAAAACTTTTTAGGATGTCAAGACGTTTTATACTCTATATATTTTTAATTATTTCTGCTTTTGCTTTTTCTCAAACCGAGAAGCAAAAACAATTAGAAGCACAAAAAGCTCAGATTCAAAAACAAATTGCCGTCTTCAAAGAATTGCTGCAAACTGAGCAAACCAAAGAGAAATCAATCTTAGAACGCCTGCAAGAACAAAACACAAAAATCAACCTTACTGAAAATCTTGTCAAAAACACCAGAGAACAAGAAGCCCTTTTGAGCAAAGAAATCAAAGTCAACGAGCGAAACATAAACCAACTCTCTAAAGAGCTCGATTCGCTCAAAGCAGATTATGCCAAGATGATTGTGAAGTCTTATGAATCGCGTTCGCAACAAAGCAGGGCCATGTTTATCTTGTCTTCAGATAATTTTCTACAAGCCTACAAGCGCATTCAATATATGAAACAATATGCTGACTTCAGAAAAGAGCAAGGCATAGAGGTACAGAAAAAATCAGAAGTCTTAGCCGAGAAAAACAAAGGACTTCAGAAACAAAAAACCGAGAAAGAAAAACTCATCAAAGAGACTGAAAAAGAACTGGCAAACCTCGAACAAGAAAAGAAAGTTCAAGACCAGTTGATTATTATTATCAATAAAAACAAGAGAAAATACCTTGCTGACATCAAGATAAAACAACAAGAATCAGCTAGTATTGACAAGCAAATCGAGAAACTCAAACGCGAGGCAATTGCTGAGGCAAACAGAAAAAAAGCCTTGGCTGAGGGTAAAAAAATAGATACCAAAACCATCTCTACGACCAAGTATGACTTGTCTCCAGAAGCCAAATTAGTAGCCAATAACTTTATGGCAAATAAAGGCAAACTGCCTTGGCCAATTGAGAAAGGACTCATCAGCTCTAGGTACGGCAATCAACCACACCCCATAGAAAAACACTTGACCGTAAACAATACCGGACTTATTTTCTCCACTCCTGTAGGTGCTGAGGCAAGGGCAATTTTTGAGGGAGAAGTCACCCAGATTATGGTCATCACCCCAGTGAATATGCATGTGTGGGTGCAACACGGAGACTACGTAACCATCTACGGAAACCTTGATAAAATCTATGTCAAAAAAGGTGATAAGGTCAACTTCAAACAAAAAATAGGCAAGATACATACCTATGCCAACGGTGCTACGACAATGAAATTTACATTAATACAAAACATAACCACCCTAAACCCTGAAGTCTGGCTAGCCAGAAACTAAACTATTTTTTATATTATATATGGAAGACCATTTAATAAATCACCCTATGCTGCTTATCGGATTTGGTATTGCAGTAATTATTATGCTATTACTTGACCTTGGTGTATTTAACAAAAATGCCCACGTGGTTTCAAACAAAGAAGCGCTCTCATGGTCTATCGTATGGATAACGCTAGCGATGGTTTTTAGTGGAGTGATTTATTTTGTTTTGGATAAACCCCAAGGCATAACCGATAACTTCTCAAAATTTCAAGCTGCCTATTGGATAGAAAAAGCACTCTCTGTCGATAATTTATTTGTGTTTATTTTAGTTTTTAGGTTCTTCAAAATACCTAAAGAATACCAACACAAAATTCTGTTTTGGGGTATTTTAGGCGCACTTGTCTTTAGAGCTATCTTTATTTTCGCCGGAGTAGAACTGATCAAAAACACTTACATAACCCTCCCGTTCTTGGGCATTGACCCTGAAACAGGACTCAGTAGAGAACTCAACGTAGTCTTATTCTTGTTTGGTTTTTTCCTGATTCTCGCCGGAATTAAATCGTGGGGATCATCTGATGAGGGTGGTGAAGAAAAAGACTTGAGCAAGAATATCGGTGTGCGATTGGTCTATAAATTCTTTAAAGTCACTAACGAGTTTGACGGTGATAAATTCTTTACCCTAAGACAAGGAGTCAAATATGCCACTCCCCTTTTTGTGGCCTTGGCAGTAATCGAAATCACTGATTTAGTCTTTGCCGTAGATAGTATACCAGCAATTTTTGCCATTGCTCCTGACGATCCGTTTATACTTTATACCTCAAATATTTTTGCAATTCTAGGACTGCGTTCACTGTATTTCTTATTGGCAAACTCGATGGATATGTTCTCAAAACTCCACTACGGATTGGCGGTTATTTTGTCTTTTATCGGAATAAAAATGATAATCATGCCTTTCTATCATTTTGAATCGACAGTATCGCTACTCATCATCGGTGGGTTATTGCTAAGCTCAGTTATTTGGTCATTGGCCTCTAGAAAGAAAACACTTTAAAAAAACGAAAACATGGAAAAAGCTTTTTTTGCAGGAGGATGTTTCTGGTGTACAGAAACTATATTCACTGAACTTTTGGGCGTATTGATGGTTATCCCTGGCTATATGGGCGGACATAAAGAAAACCCAACTTATGAACAAGTATGCCAAGGCACAACCGGACATGCAGAAGTGATCGAAGTTGATTTTGATCCAAAACTTATTTCGTATGAAGAACTTTTAGACATATTTTTTGCCACCCACAACCCTACTACGCTAAACCGTCAAGGAGCAGATGTGGGTACGCAATACAGAAGTGAGATTTTTTATACCTCAGAAAGCCAAAAACTAAAAGCAGAAAAGTTTATAGCCGCACTACAAACTGAACGAGTTTTTGATGCCCCAATCGTCACTAAAATCTCTAAGGCACCCAAGTTTTATAAAGCAGAAGACTATCACCTGAATTATTACAAACAAAACCCAAACCAGCCGTATTGTGAAGCGGTTATCAACCCAAAACTCCAGAAATTTCGCAAAAACTTTAAAGACAAACTAAAGCGATAAGTCTTGTTTTAACTCGATAGATTACCCGTAGTCCGTATTTTTTTCTTACTTTTAGGCCACTAAAAAAATAAATTATGGAATTACCATGGGTAGAACCCTATAAAATAAAAATGACTGAAGATATTCAGGCATCCACGCGCCAAGAGCGCGAACAATGGATCGAAGAATCTCAATACAACTTATTTAGTTTATCGAGTAACAAAGTATTTATTGACCTACTCACCGATAGTGGCACAGGCGCTATGTCTGACAAACAATGGGCTGAGATGATGGTTGGCGATGAGAGTTATGCAGGATCTAGGTCTTTTCACAAACTGAAAACTGTCGTTGAAGAAGTCTTGGGCTTTCCTTATGTCTTGCCTACTCACCAAGGGCGTGCAGCCGAAAATGTGCTGTTTAGCGTTTTGGTCAAAGAGGGAAATGTAGTGCCGGGAAACTCACATTTTGACACCACCAAAGGCCATATCGAAATCAGAAAAGCACACGCCATTGACTGTACTATCGATGAGGCTTTTGATATCAACAACTTACATCCGTTCAAAGGAAATATAGATCTCCACAAACTCGAAGAAGTCTATAAAACACATCCGAAAAAAAACATCCCCTTTTGTTTGATTACCATTACCTGTAACACTTCTGGCGGACAACCCGTATCGATGCAGAACATCAAAGCGGTCAAAGCACTTTCAGACTCGTATGGCATCCCAGTTTATTTTGACGCAGCAAGATTTGCTGAAAACGCCTATTTCGTCAAAGAAAGAGAAGCGGGTTATGCCGACAAATCAATCAAAGAGATCGTCAAAGAAACTTTTTCATACGGTGAAGGATTTACGATGTCAGCCAAAAAAGACGGACTCGTGAACATCGGCGGATTGCTGGCGATGAGAGACCAAGCGATCTATAGAGATTGCGGAAACTTTGGGATTATCTATGAAGGTTACTTGACTTACGGAGGATTGGCAGGAAGAGATTTAGGTGCCTTGGCACAAGGCCTGATGGAATCTACCGAGTATGCTTATCTCAAAGGCCGAATCAACCAAGTGGAGTATTTAGGCAATAAACTCATCGAGTTTGGCATTCCAGTTCAAAAACCTATCGGAGGACATGCGGTGTTTATCGATGCGCTCAACTTTTTGCCTCACGTGCCTCGTGAGCAGTATCCCGCACAAACCCTAGGGATAGAACTCTATAAAGAAGCGGGGATCAGAGGTGTAGAAATTGGCACCTTACTGGCTGATCGCGATCCTGAAACTAGATTAGACCGCTTCCCGAGACTCGAATTATTGCGATTGGCAATTCCGAGAAAAACCTACACTTTCAAACACATGGATTATATTGCTGTAGCCCTAAAAAACATCTATGACAGACGTGACAGCATCAATTCAGGTTACGAAATCGTTTGGGAAAGCCAAATCTTAAGGCACTTCACCGTACAACTCAAGAAAAAATAATAGTTTAGACTACAAACCTCATAATCTACCAAAACTATGAGGTTTGTTTTTTTGGGCTGTTTTTCTGACTAATTATTTGGCTTTAGCTCTATATCAACTTCTTAGTTTGAGTTTTAGTTCCGCACAATACATTCAGAAAATGTGATTATAGTTAAAAGTCCTGTTTTACTACCCACTACAAGGCAAAATTCCCAAAAAAACAACTGGTTTTTAAAGTCTTTTTATATATTTGTTAGGTTAAACAAAACACTATTAAAATGTCTGTTGCAAAAAAAGATTACAAACGTATTACCACCCGCTCTTTGTTTGAAATGAAACAAAACGGTGAAAAAATATCCATGCTTACTGCCTATGACTTTACTATGGCAAAAATTGTAGATGAATCTGGAGTAGATGTTATTCTAGTGGGAGACTCTGCAAGTAACGTCATGGCTGGGCACGAAACTACCCTACCCATCACACTTGACCAGATGATTTATCACGCCTCGAGTGTGGTCAGAGCTATTGACCGCTGTTTGGTGGTGGTTGATTTGCCTTTTGGTAGTTATCAATCAGATTCAAAAGAAGCACTTCGTTCTGCCATTAGAATTATGAAAGAGAGCGGTGCTCATGCCGTGAAACTAGAGGGCGGAAGCGAAATCAAAGAAAGTACCAAAAAAATCCTAAACGCAGGAATTCCAGTAATGGGTCACTTAGGCCTTACACCTCAATCGATTTACAAGTTCGGCACCTATACCGTACGAGCAAAAGAAGACGAAGAGGCTGAGAAACTCATCGAAGATGCCAAGCTATTAGAACGCATCGGATGTTTTGCGCTAGTCTTAGAAAAAATACCGGCACATTTGGCTCAACGCGTAGCTCAAAGCATTTCGATTCCTGTCATCGGCATCGGTGCTGGAAGTGGTGTTGACGGTCAAGTATTAGTTATCCACGATATGTTAGGGATGAATAACGAGTTCAACCCAAGGTTTTTAAGACGCTACCTCGATCTTCACGACCAAATGACCAAAGCCATCGGTCAATATGTAGCTGACGTAAAAGCTGTTGATTTCCCTAACGAAAATGAGCAATATTAGTCTAAACACTAAAAGTGCTACTCTACTAAAAAACTAACTATGAGTTTAAAATCCCGTTTGACAATAATGAGCTTCCTACAGTTTTTTGTATGGGGAGCTTGGCTTATCACGATTGCTAACTTCTGGTTCGGCACTAAGGGCTGGGACGGAACTAACTTCGGTCTGGTGTTTGCCACTATGGGTTTCGCCTCTATATTTATGCCTACCCTTACGGGAATTATAGCCGATAGATGGGTAAACGCTGAAAAGCTGTACGGAATTTTACATATACTCTACGGACTCACGCTATTCTTTTTGACTTCTGTCGATCAGCCCAATATGTTTATAGGTGTGATGTTTTTGGCAATGTGTTTTTATATGCCCACCATCTCGCTCTCAAACTCAGTCTCTTATGGCGTATTAAAAAACAACGGATTTGACATCATCAAAAACTTCCCTCCGATCAGAGTATGGGGAACCGTAGGTTTTATAGCCGCTATGTGGATTACAAATCTAACGGGTAGTAAGGCTTCTGAAAATCAATTCTATATTGCTGGAATAGTGGCAATTGCATTGGGCGTATATGCATTTACACTTCCTAAATGTCCGCCACAAAACCTCATTAAAGAAAAAGCTTCTTTATCAGAGGTCTTAGGACTTGATGCGTTCAAGCTTTTTGCCAATTATAAAATGGCGTTGTTCTTTATATTCTCGATGTTTTTAGGAGGTGCTTTACAACTCACCAATGCCTATGGCGATGTGTTTTTAGACGAGTTCAAACACTTCCCTAAATATGCAGATTCTTTTGTAGTAGAATACTCGACCATAATTATGTCTGTATCTCAAGTATCAGAAACCTTGTTTATTTTGGCTATTCCGCTGTTTTTAAGAAAATTCGGAATCAAAAAAGTTATGCTTTTTAGTATGATAGCTTGGGTATTGCGCTTCGGATTATTCGCCTACGGAGATCCTACCACAGGGCTATGGATGATTTTACTTTCATGTGTGGTTTACGGAATGGCATTTGACTTTTTTAACATATCGGGGTCGTTGTTTGTTGAAACCAATACTACAGCAAAGATACGCTCGTCAGCTCAAGGTGTTTTTATGATGATGACCAATGGTTTTGGAGCTGTTTTTGGCAGCGTAGTCTCAGGATGGGCTATTGATAAATTTTTTACTAAATCATTCAACACTACCTCAGAATTAGCGGGCTTCTTACAAACCGAAACTGACAACAGCAGAATGCTAGATTTCATCGGTGAAAATGATGTAAATATACTCTCAAACGGCATGTTTGATCATAGTATATTTATGAAAGATTGGCACACGATTTGGCTTAGCTTTGCCGCTTATGCCTTAGTGATTGCTATTTTATTTGCAATTCTATTCAAGCACAAACACGATCCTGAAGTGATTGCCAATGCAAGTCTTTAGCACTATCACAATCAGATTTAGGCACTTAAAAAATGAATTTAAAAGGAACTTCTATCTTTCTTCGCGCCTTAGAACCCGAAGACCTTGATTATCTATATGAAGTAGAAAACAATATGTCTATTTGGGAATTGAGCAGCACGCAAACGCCTTATAGTCAATTTGTCTTAAAACAATACATAGAGCGAAGTTTATCTGCAGATATTTATGGGCTTCGCGAATTGCGCTTGGTGATTTGTACCCATCTAAACCACTCACCCATCGGGCTTATTGATCTGTTTGATTTTGACCCGAAAAACAAAAGAGCAGGTATTGGCATCGTTATCTCAGATAGTCAAAACAGAGGCCTAGGTTATGCTTCAGAAGCTTTAGAGCTACTGATTGACTACTCGTTTGAGGTATTGGACCTACACCAACTCCATTGTGATATCCTTTCTGAGAACACAAACAGCCTCATGCTTTTTCAGAAGTTTGGATTCAAAGAAATCGGCAACAAAAAAGATTGGATCTTTGATGGTCAGAACTACAAAGACGAATTACTCTATCAGCTTATCAACCCAAAATAATACTTTTCAGAAAAGAAAATGAAACTAAAAACTATTATTTCTTTATCCTTAGTACTCATCGTATTGGTCGCTAGCTATTATGGCTATAGCATCTATACCAAAATATTTTCTGCCAATACTACTATTGAAAACCAAGAGGTTTATGTCCATATCCCAACAGATGCCCACTTCAAAAAAGTAGAAGAAATAATGTCGCCTTATCTCTCAGATCTAAAAGCTTTTGAGCTTACAGCTGACAAGACCGGTTATATACAAAATATTCGCCCTGGCAGATTTGCTATCAAAAAAGGCATGAACAGTTATGAGATTATAGCTGCATTACGTCAAAACATCCCTGTAAAGCTGACCTTCAACAACCAAGAGACCATTGAGGATTTTGCAGGCAGAATTGCACAACAAATAGAGCCTGATAGTTTAACGCTACTTCAAAGCCTTACTGACCCAAGCTTTTTAGAGAAAAACGAATTCACCCCAGAAACTATTTTGTCTATGTTTATTCCAAATACCTATGAGTTTTATTGGAATACGACAGCTACACAGTTTGGGAATAAATTGGCAAAAGAATACAGGCGCTTCTGGAATGAAGACAGAAAAGCCAAAGCAGCTGCACTGGGCTTGACGCCACAACAAGTGAGCACCTTGGCTTCAATCGTACACAAAGAAACGGTCAAAACAGATGAAAGACCCCGGGTAGCAGGAGTCTACTTAAACCGACTAAAAAACGGAATGCCACTTCAAGCTGATCCGACGGTGATATATGGCATAAAGAAAAATGACAATGACTTTAGACAAGTGATCAAACGCGTGATGCAACACCATCTATTGGTAGATTCTCCGTACAATACCTATAAAATTCAAGGACTTCCTCCGGGGCCTATTGCCATGCCAGATATATCGGCAATTGATGCTGTTTTGAATTACGAAAAACATGATTATTTGTATTTTTGTGCAAGTGTAGATCGCTTCGGTTATCACGAATTTGCAAAAAACCTCGCGCAGCACAATATAAATAGTGCTAAATACCACCGATGGGTAAGAAAACAAGGTTATTGAGAACAAAGAGTATAGACCGCGATGCTGAAAGAAGAAAGAAAGTAGATTGAGAATCAATTCAAAATTTATAATTTAAAATTCAAAACAACAAAAAAGTGAATTCCCCCATAGGCATATTTGATTCAGGCGTAGGCGGCACTTCAATATGGAAGCAAATTCACAGTTTGCTGCCTTTTGAGGACACACTTTATTTGGCTGACAACAAAAATGCCCCTTATGGATATAAATCAAAAGACGAAATCATCGCGCTCTCTTATAAAAATACTGAATTTCTATTAGAGCGAAATGCCAAAATAATTGTAGTGGCCTGCAATACGGCTACGACAAATGCCATCAAAGAACTCAGAGCAAAATACGAGGTGAATTTCATCGGAATTGAACCCGCAATCAAACCCGCTGCGCTTAATTCTAAAACACATAAAGTGGGCGTGCTAGCAACACAAGGAACCATAAACAGTGCGCTTTTTTCTAAATCAACCGCTACTTTTGTCGATGTACAATTCATCGAGCAAATAGGTCATAACTTAGTGCAACTCATCGAAAATGGCGAAATGCACTCGCCAGAAATGACTCGTTTATTACAACTATACCTACAACCGATGATAGATGAAGATATTGATTATTTGGTTTTGGGATGCACTCATTATCCGTATTTGATTCCGCAGATTGAAAAAATTCTGCCTAAAAATATCCGAATCATTGACTCTGGAAAAGCAGTTGCCATACAGACCAAGAATATCTTAGAACACGATAACCTGCTTTGCCACACTAGCCGAAAAAGCAAAGCTGCGTTTTATGCCAACGGAAGCACAAGTGTGTTACAAACGCTGATTGGCGATGAATTTTTGGCCATACATAAAGAATTCTAATACATACAAAAATTGGAAAAAGCGACTTTAGGAAAATTATATTTGATTCCCGTAATGATGGGAGACCACAGCAATCACACCGATGTTTTGCCTGAATCAGTGGCTAAAACCATCGAAATGTTAGATTATTTTATTGTGGAGAATGAGAAAACGGCCAGAAAACACATCAAACAAATTGTTCCCCACAAAGCCCAACCCTCACTAAAGATTAGCCTGCTTAACAAACGCACAGAAAGCGCGGAATACAACAGCATGCTTGCGCCTTGTCTAAACGGAGAAAATGTAGGTGTGATGTCAGAGGCAGGTTGCCCAGGCATTGCTGATCCAGGAGCTGTGATTGTAAAACTTGCCCATCAAAAAGGCATTCAAGTCATCCCGATGGTGGGGCCATCTTCTATACTGATGGCGATGATGGGCTCAGGATTCAACGGACAAAGCTTTGCTTTTAATGGCTATTTACCCATTGATAAAACCGAAAAGAAAAGTGCACTTAAAAACTTTGAAAGACTCTCTTTTGATAAAAACCAATCACAGATTTTTATAGAAACCCCTTACAGAAATAACAAACTTCTAGTAGACATCCTTCAAGTACTTCAAAGCGATACTTATTTGTGTATAGCGGCTGATATCACCCTAGACACAGAATACATCAAGACCAAACGGGTGTCAGATTGGAAAAAAACCAAAATAGATTTACAAAACAGACCTGCTATTTTTGTGATGCATAAGTTTTAGTAGCGAAATATAAAAGTGAATGAGCTTATCTAGAACGGATAGTTGATACCGATATTCAATACGGATTCGCTGAATTTATAGTTCCTAAACCAACGGTTGTCTTGGTTATTACCCGGATTATAGGTCTTAAACCCTAGGTCTAGCCTGAAGATCACAAAGCCTAAATCATACCTAAACCCAATCCCAGACCCCACTGCTATATCTTTTAACGAGCTGAAGCTATCAAAGACAGAACCTTTGTCAGTCACGTCATCTAAGACATTCCAGATATTTCCGGCATCTACAAAAAAGGCGGAATTTAGTTTTCCTACTAACTTAAAACGGTATTCTACACTCGCCGCAAGTTTCATGTTTGCCTCGTTATAGTCGTTTAGACTACCGCTACTTCCAGGACCTAAGCTATAGGATTGCCAACCTCTGTTGTCGTTAGAACCTCCTGCAAAATAACTTCTAGAAAACGGAATGTTGGATGAATTGCCATAAGGAATAGCAATTCCGGCAAATACACGACTGGCTAACACCTGATAGCCACCCAAGTCAAAGTGTTTTACAAACTCCCCTTCTACTTTGCCATATTGTGAATAATCAATTTTCAAGATATCATATCTGTCTCTTTCGTTTTTTTCTCTATTTGCAATATTTGACATCAGCGAAAGAAATGCGCCTGCAGATTCTACCTTTACTTTAAATGCATAAAATGAATTGTCGTATAAATTGGCTTGCGTTGATTTCTGATAGGTCAGATTTGAGGCGAGAATCAGGTTGTTTTCTGTAAGTCTTTTGCGTCTTTCTTCGATACTTCTGACAATTTTATAATCGTCTGAGTCAATGACAATGGGGCTTTGTCCTTCAAATACATCGTTGATAAAACCTGCTGTTCCTTCTGGGCGCGATAGGTTTCCGTTTTCATCTAGATAACTCGGGTCAGTGCCGTATTCTTTGGCAAGACTATTTAGCCTACTATACGAAGAGGAATAGACGTTAAAGTAATTGGAGGCATTGATGTTTCTGATGTATTGCACGTTCAATAAATCAAACTTCATGTTGGTTCTAGAAAAATCACTTCCTCCGCGATAGCTAGGTGTCCAGCTGTAACTCACCGCTCCCGTAAAGTTCTCTTTGTCTAAACCGATGTTCTGTTGTTTGAAAAATCCAAAACTCGCCATAGTACTCGGAATCATCTGTCTAGAAATAATCTTCTCAGTTTTTATCGGGAAAAGAATTCTAGGAACGCTCAGTTTTATATCAGATCCGTATTCAATGATATTAAAAAAAGTATTGTTGGGGTTTGCCAAATCTTGTGATGAACCAAAGTTACTCCTGAAGCCCAATTGCAAAACCTCTGCGCCCCTAAAGACGTTCCTGACTGAAAATGCAGTGTTTCCTTCAATACCAAATATTTGAATATTTGAATGCGTAAAGTCTAAAGAAGGATTTAAGTTAAACTTTTTCTTTGAGCTCAACTGTATATTAGCGATAAGCGAATTGCCCGATGGGTCTGATTCATCTTCTACATAATGAATAGTTGGGTAATTAAAAATCTCTAGATTATTTAAATAACGACGGGTCAATTGGTCTCTAAAATCAGAATACGGACGCCCTATACTCAAGAATATTGGGTCTGTAATGGCTTTGGGCCTAAACCTCAAATTACCAGAACTATAGATGTTTATACCGTTATAAGACACGCTGTCAATCATCTGCGAGGTCTTCTTGTCATACGGGTTATTAGTAAAGATATTCACCTCGCTAATCGTATAAATATTGAAGGGCTTGGTATACAGCGAATCGCCTTTTCTTACATTTTGTTCTGAGATAATCAGTTTTATATTGGCTTTGTGCTTCGTGTTTACAGTATCCACTTCAAAGTTGATATAACTCTGTTGAAAGTGATAGGCACCTCTATTTCTGAAATAAGTAGTCAACCGATTTCTCTCTGCATTTAAATCAGCTACATTATATTGTTGGTTAGTCTTGATTAGCGATTGATTCTTAGTGAGGTTATACAAGCTATCTAAAGCTCTTGTAGATATATTTATTTTGAGCGAATCAATAATATAAGCTTCCTCGGTCTCTACAGTATAAGTAATCTGTGCTTTTTTATTCTCTAGAGTATCTACTTTATAAGAGGTGGTGGTATTAAAATATCCGTGATTAAAGAAGTAATTTTTAAGTCGCTCAGTTGAGTGTTTACTTTTCCCTAAATCAATAATGGTCGGGGGTTCACCAATGTTTTTTAAGAATTTGCTATAGCCTGAGACTATAAATGATTGTCCCAAGCGCTCCACTTGTTTTTCTGATAATACTGCCGATAGATTGCTGTAGCGGTTTGGTTTTCTGTGCAACCACGCATTATATAAAGAATCTGGGTTTTCTTTAGCTAGATTATACAACAACAAATAGATAGGCACACCTAAGAGTTTCTTATTAGGCGTCTGGTAGATCTGCTCTTCAACCTCACTTTTTTTGGTTACTTTACCATTGAGGACAATTGTGTTTTTTGTGAGTAGATGCTTATTGTCAGGAACTTTTTTCACCACGTTACAAGAATGAAAAAACACCCCTAATCCGATTAAAAATAGTATTTTTGTAAAAAGATTTTTCAAACTTTAGAATTAAAACATTCCAAAATTACGTTATTTAAATGGTTACAAAAAATCAAATAAAACGAATATTACACTTACAGCAAAAAAAATATCGCAAACAATACGGGCAGTTTTTTGTTGAAGGTCAAAAAGTAATCAGAGAACTACTAGATTCTGATTTTATTTTGGAAGAATTATACGTCACTGAAGATATTTTCAAAGACATAAAATCTAGGGTTTTAATCTCAGAAGCTGACCTCAAGAAGATGTCAGCACTGACCAACCCGAATAATTCACTGGCTGTTTTCCGCTTTGCAGAAGCCCAAGAAATTGATCAACAAAATTTAATTGTCGCTTTAGATAAAATCAGAGATCCAGGCAATTTGGGCACTATCATCCGGTTGTGTGATTGGTTTGGCATCAGCGAATTAGTTTGTTCAGAAGACTGTGTTGACGCCCATAACCCAAAGGTACTTCAAGCCACAATGGGTTCAATAACTCGGGTGAACATCACGTATCTGAATTTAGAAGATTTCATTTCTACTGCTAAGGTTCCTGTTTTTGGCACCTTTATGGAAGAAAGTTCTATATATAAAACAAATCTACCCCAACGCGGAATTATTGTAATGGGCAACGAAGCCAACGGCATTTCAACAGAGATAGAAAAGCTGATTACAGATAAAATAACTATACCTCGTTTCGGAAATGACACTGAAAGCCTGAATGTAGCCACCGCAGCCGCTATTGTTATGAGTGAATTTAGACGAAATTCATAATTATTTGGGCAATAAAGTAGAAATAAGATAATTTTGGTTATATTCGTAGGTGAGAATTATAATTGTCTCATACAAATAAGTCTAACCAAAACTACTTACTTATGAATATTTCTAAAATTATTGGTGTACTACTTATTATAATCAGTCTAGGAATTGGCTATGTAGGCATCAACAAACTTTCAGACAGCACCAAAGAAGTCAATCTTTTGGGCATAAAAATAGATGCGTCTAACGAATCTGGACAAACCCAAGGCGTTATTTACTTGGGCTTGGCAGCCTTAGTATTTGCCGGAGGCTTGTATTCGCTTAAAACAAAAGTGAAATAATCAGTATCTTCTTTTTGTTTTACATCAGTTGTTTTTAGCTAAATATCGTCGAATCGTTATAGGCATAACGATAGTTTTTTTATGACTTTATAATTGATTCTAAATCAATTTATTTCACAATGACTTGAGATGTAAAACTTACAGCTGTAAACTTAGCCAAAACTATTGTTTTGGCTTTTTCAATTCTTACAACTGATGAGAAATATCATAGAGCTATTAAATCTAGCTTTGTATATTTGTAGCAGAAAACCACAAAACACAATGAACACAGCACTCATCAATAAATATAACATCCCTTGTCCGCGTTATACCAGCTACCCCACCGTTCCGTATTGGGAAGAAGAACTCTTTGTATATGAAAAATGGTTAGAAAGTCTCAAAAAATCTTTTATAGAAAGCAACGCAACTGAAGGCATCAGCCTTTATCTGCATTTGCCTTTTTGTGAAAGCCTCTGTACTTTTTGTGGTTGTAACAAGAGAATTACAAAAAACCACGAAGTAGAATCACCTTATATCAATGCCATTTTAAAAGAGTGGAATTTGTACTGCCATGAATTTCCTGAAAAGCCAATTATCAAAGAAATTCACCTCGGAGGCGGTACACCTACCTTCTTCTCTACTGAAAATTTAAAAAAACTGCTCAACGGAATCTTTGAAAAAGCTGCACTTGCCGATAACTGCGAATTTAGCTTTGAAGGACACCCTAACAATACCACTAAAGATCATCTTCAGACCTTTTATGACTTGGGTTTTCGCCGTGTGAGTTTTGGGGTACAGGACTACTCGCCTACGGTACAGAAAGCCATTCACCGCATTCAACCTTTTGAAAACGTACAACAAGTGACCCTGTGGTCTAGAGAAATTGGCTATACCTCGGTGAGTCACGATTTGATTTTTGGTCTTCCGTTTCAGACTTTGAATGATATTTTTGATACCATTGAAAAAACTATTCTACTCAAACCAGACCGACTTGCCTTTTATAGCTATGCCCACGTGCCTTGGATCAAGGGCAACGGACAACGCGGTTTCAAAGATGAAGACGTGCCAAAAGACCAACAAAAAAGAGAGATGTATGAAAAGGGAAAACAACTTTTGATTGAAAAAGGATATTTCGAAATAGGTATGGACCATTTTGCGCTGAAGACAGATTCGTTGTATACCTCGTATAAAAACCTTTCGATGCACCGCAATTTTATGGGTTATACTTCTTCAAAAACCCATCTGATGATTGGTTTGGGCGTATCCTCTATCGGAGATACATGGTATAGTTTTGCGCAGAATGAAAAGAAAATCGAAGATTATTACAAGGCTCTAGAACAGGACAAACTACCCATTATCAAAGGCCATGTATTGACCGATGAAGACCTGATTATCAGACAGCACATCTTGAATTTGATGTGTAGCTTTGAGACTTCATGGCATAACAAGGCTGCCTATTTTCCGGAAATAAACCAAACTGTAGCGAGTTTAAAAGAAATGGAAAAAGACAACTTAGTGATTCTAAGTGAAAACAGTATTCAGATTACAGAAGTCGGCAGACCCTTTATCAGAAATATATGTATGGCTTTTGACTTGCGTCTGAAGAGAAAAACACCTGAGGCAAGGCTTTTTTCGATGTCTATATAAGTGTTTTTAAGATTTAGATATCACCACAAAACATTATATTTGTGATTCTAAACAGATATAATGGAAACCCAGCAGCGCATAGAGCAGTTAAGACAGGAATTAGAACTTCATAATTATAATTATTATGTAGTTGATCACCCCATAATTTCTGATTTTGAATTTGACAATAAGCTCAAAGAACTACAGGATTTAGAGAATAAAAACCCTCAGTTTTTTGATGAGAACTCCCCTACCCAGCGCGTGGGTGGTGCCATAACTAAGAATTTTAATACCGTTGCGCACATCTCCAGAATGTATTCGCTTGACAATACCTATTCAAAAGAAGAGCTGATAGAATGGGAAGAGCGCGTCAAGAAAGTCATTGAAGACGACTGTGTTGAATATACCTGTGAACTCAAATATGACGGTGCCTCTATTAGCATTGTGTACGAGAATGCCAAGCTCAAAAGGGCTGTTACTAGAGGAGACGGTTTTCAGGGTGATGAGGTGACGAGCAATATCAAAACCATCAAATCTGTACCGCTTAGACTAAAACAAGACTATAATCGTGAGTTTGAAATCAGAGGCGAAATAATCCTTCCGTTTGACGGTTTTGAGAAAATGAACCAAGAACTCATCGAGATTGGCGAAACTCCTTTTGCAAACCCTAGAAACACGGCTTCTGGAAGCTTAAAACTACAAGACAGTGCAGAGGTTGCCAAGCGTCCGCTGGAATGTCTTTTGTATAACCTTATGGGTAATTTTGGCGTGACTACACAATTTGAAAGTCTTCAAAAAGCCAGAGATTTAGGTTTTAAAGTTCCTGCCCAATCCATATTGGCCAGAAACATGCAAGAGGTTTTTGCTTTTATTGACCATTGGGATGTACACAGACTCCAACTCCCCTATGAAACAGACGGAATCGTAGTAAAAGTCAACGACTTCAGACATCAAGAAGAATTGGGTTATACTGCAAAAGCACCGAGATGGGCCGTGGCCTATAAGTTTAAAGCAGAACAAGCCTCCACAAAATTTAATTCCATTTCTTATCAAGTAGGCAGAACAGGCGCCATAACTCCAGTTGCCAATTTAGAGCCTGTGCAATTGGGTGGTACAGTCGTAAGGCGCGCATCGCTTCACAACGCTGACCAGATCGAAAAACTAGACATCCGTATTGACGATGTGGTTTTTATCGAAAAAGGAGGCGAAATTATACCTAAAATTGTAGGAGTTGACCTGGTTCAAAGAGCTGCCGTGTCTGAACCTGTTTACTTCATCGAAAACTGTCCGGAGTGCCATACGCCACTTGAGAGAAAAGAAGGCGAAGTGCAGCATTATTGCCCTAACTTTTATGGGTGTGCACCGCAGATTATCGGTAGAATTCAGCATTTCATCAGCAGAAAAGCTATGGATATAGAAGGTCTAGGCGGAGAAACTGTAGCACTGCTCTACCACGCCGGACTGTTGCAGAATTATGCCGATTTGTATGAACTCAAAAAAGAACAAATCATCAACCTAGAGCGCATGGCTGACAAATCAACTGATAATCTTTTGAACGGCATTCAAAAATCAAAAGAAATCACTTTTGAAAGAGTTTTGTATGCACTAGGAATCCGGTTTGTGGGCGAAACCATTGCCAAAAAATTAGCCAAACACTATAAGAATATAGATCAATTAGCACTAGCTAGTTTTGAAGAACTGGTTTTAGTAGACGAAATTGGAGAGAAAATTGCGCAGAGTGTCATTGATTTCTTTGCCAATCAACAAAATAGGATTATTATCGAGAGGTTAAAATCGTACGGAATCCAATTGGAATTAACAGAATGTCAAAATACACAAGTCAGTACCTTACTAGAGGGAAAAACACTAGTGGTATCTGGTGTATTTGAGAAATTCTCTAGAGATGAACTCAAAAAAACCATCGAAGACAACGGCGGAAAAGTGGGCAGTTCTATTTCGTCAAAAACAGACTTTGTGATTGCTGGCGCCAATATGGGACCATCAAAACTCAAAAAAGCAGAAGATCTCAAGATACCTATTCTCTCTGAGGATGATTTTATAGCGATGATTTTAATTTAACAGAAATTTATGCCCAATTGGTTCGGTAATCACCGAACTAAACTTATTTTTGCAGTTCTCTGAAAACAAATCTGAACATTGAACACTGATTTAGAAAAACAAGAATTGATTAAGATGATGGCTATTCATCTGCAAAACCAACATACTATTCCGCCATTGGCAGGTAGAATTTGGGCATCAATTATTATTGACGGCAAAGATAAAGGATTGACTTTTGACTACTTGGTAGAAAAACTTCATGCCAGCAAAAGCAGTATTTCTACCAATCTAAACCTGCTTCTAAAATCAGACAACATCTATTTTTCTACTATTGTAGGCGATCGAAAAAAATATTTTAGAGCTTTTCCGTTTAGTGAGCGCTTTGTGCGATTGCTAAAAAACATGGAATTCGAAAAGAAGTTGCTGGACAAGCTGATTGAACACAAAAGCAAAGAAGCCTCCTTATCAGGCAACAATTGCTCGTTATATAACATTCAAGCCTATAAAGATCACCTTGATGAGATGGAACTACTCACTCAAAAGATTTTAGAAGACCTAAAGAATATCGAACAAGAAAACCAAAAAATCAATAACTAATATATTTTTAAGAATATGAGCAAAATAACTATCTGTAGTGGATTATTAGCCTCTTTAGTACTCCTATCGTGTAATAACGAGAATAAAAATCAACAACAAGCCCCTTCTGCTATGCCTTTTTCGGTTACAGAAGTGATGACCAAGACGTTGATCGGGTATGATGAATATCCAGCCAATGTAGAGGGTACTAACAACAGTGATATCAGAGCAAAAGTTTCTGGTTATGTGACTAAAGTATTAGTTGATGAAGGCCAGAAAGTACATAAAGGACAAGTCTTATTTACGCTCGAAACACAATCTATGAGCCAAGATGCTCAAGGTGCAAAGGCAAACGTAAATGCTGCTCAGGTAGAAGTAGACAGACTAGTGCCACTAGTGGAGAAAAATATTATTAGTTCAGTACAGTTAGAAACAGCCAAAGCTCGACTTGCACAAGCCAAAAGCGCTTATAGCAGTGTCGCAGCAGCCATTGATTATGCCAACATCAGAAGTTCAATAAACGGTTATGTAGGGTCTATCCACTACAGAGAAGGTGCTCTAGTGAGCCCAAGTGATCCTAGACCACTTACTACAGTATCTACGACAGAAGATGTCTATGTATTTTTCACTCTAAGCGAAAGAGATTATATGAATTTCTTGACTAATACTAAAGGAGAAAATAGACAAGAAAAAATAAAAAATGCACCTGAGGTCGAACTCAGAATGGCCAACGGAGAGTTATTCCCAGAAAAAGGAAAAATTGAAACTATTACGGGGCAAATTGACAAAGCCACAGGAACTGTTAGCTTTAGAGCTAAATTCAAAAATACTTCAGGACTGCTTGCCAACGGAAATAGCGGAACCATTCGCATACCTAAAAACTACGCTGATGTAATTGTGGTTCCAGAGGTTGCAACCTATGAACAACAGGGAATTGACTATGTATACACCGTAAGAAATGATACGGCTTATGCTACGATTATTACAATCAAAGATAGAATCGATAGAATGGCAATTATTTCTTCTGGAGTCAAACCAGGTGATCAAGTAGTGGTAGAGGGAATCGTAAAATTGCGCAACAACTCACCTATCGTTCCTAAACCAGTGAACTTTGATACGCTAGTAAATTCTATTAAAACTATAAGATAAATCAATTAGATTATGCTAAAGAATTTTATAGAAAGACCGGTTCTTTCGACCGTTATTTCAATTATTATAGTCATTATAGGAGTACTGGGAATTGCTACGCTGCCCATTACAGAATATCCTGAAATTGCACCGCCAACGGTTCAGATCAGTGCAAACTATCCTGGAGCCAACGCACAGACCGTACTTGAGAGTGTGATTATCCCGATAGAAGAACAAGTCAACGGAGTGGAGGGGATGGATTATATTACCTCAACTGCCTCAAACTCTGGTAACGTATCGATCAACGTGATCTTTAAACAAGGAATTGACCCTGATATCGCAGCGGTTAACGTACAAAACCGAGTATCAAGAGCTACGCCTCTGTTGCCTGCTGAGGTGACTCGTTCTGGCGTAGTGACGCAAAAACAACAGACTTCAGCTTTGATGTTTATTTCGTTTTTTGCAACCGATGACAGGTATGACCAAACTTATATCCAAAACTATCTGAATATCAATGTGGTTCCGGAGCTCAAAAGGGTCAACGGAGTGGGTGATGCAAGTGCTTTTGGTAGCCGTACGTATTCTATGCGCGTATGGTTAGACCCCGCAAAAATGGCTAGCTATAAACTTGTTCCCTCTGATGTTTCTGCGGCTATCAACGAACAGAGCTTAGAAGCGGCTGCAGGTCAATTAGGGGAAAACAACGGTGAAGCTTTTCAGTATACCATTAGATATAGCGGAAAGTTCCGCACACAAGAACAATACGAAGATATCGTCATAAAGTCATTAGACAACGGGCAAATTCTTTACTTAAAAGATGTAGCTACCATAGAAATGGGTGCGCAATCCTATAGTGGTGCTTCGCGTTACAACGGACAAGCCGCTGCAGCTATGGCGGTATATCAAACACCAGGATCAAATGCGCAGCAAATTATCAAGGAGATTAAAATTGAGTTAGAGTCAATTAGAAAAGCGCTGCCAGAAGGAGTTGATTTTATCGTAATGTTTGATACCAATCAATTCTTAGAGGCGTCAATATCAAAGGTAATCACCACATTGGTCGAAGCCTTTATCTTAGTTTTCTTTGTGGTATTTATTTTCTTACAAGACTTTAGATCTACACTTATTCCGCTTATTGCAGTGCCGGTCTCTATTATAGGTACCTTCTTCTTCTTGAGTCTCTTCGGGTTTACGATCAATATGCTTACGCTTTTTGCACTCGTATTGGCCATCGGAATTGTGGTCGATGATGCCATTGTCGTCGTCGAGGCAGTCCATGCCAAGATGGAAAAGACCAAACAGAAAGCAAAAGTGGCTGCTATAAATACGATGCACGAGATCTCAGGTGCCATTATCTCAATTACTTTAGTGATGGGTGCGGTATTTATTCCCGTAACTTTTATCTCAGGCCCTACCGGAGTTTTCTACAAACAGTTTGGTATTACCCTTATTGTGGCTATCGGAATTTCAGCTATTAACGCACTTACGCTGAGCCCTGCTTTGTGTGCACTTCTTCTTAAAGTTCCTGAAGAGGAGGAAGAAAACGGCAAAAAGAAAGGTTTTGTAAAGAGATTCTTTGATGCCTTCAACAGGAGTTTTGACGCCATGACTAATCGTTATGCCAAGAGCTTTGGCTTTTTACTCAAACACAAATGGGTGACTTTTGTTATTCTTGGAGCTTGTGGAGTGCTTATTTATTTTGCAAGCCAAACTATGCCTACAGGTTTTGTACCGAGTGAAGACAAAGGATTTGTGATGGCAAACTTTGAACTGCCACAAGGAGCCAGTAACGATAGAGTTGTAGAGTTCCAGAGTAGGTTTAGAGAAATGGCTATGCAAATTCCGGAAATTGAAGGAATTACTATGGTCTCTGGATTTAGTTTTATCAACGGACAAGGTTCAAACTACGGGATGGGAATGCTTCGTCTAAAATCTTTTGACCAAAGAAAAGACAAGGGTTCTTCTATCGATGCGGTAATCGGAAGGTTATTTGGTATTGCTGCTCAAATGCCAGAGTCAAAATCAATTTTCTTCTCGCCACCGAGTATTCCGGGATACGGATTCTCTTCAGGATTTGAATTAAAACTATTGGATAAATCTGGAGGAAGTCTAAACGAATTTAATGATGTGACCAATCAGTATTTGAATGAACTGATGAAACGACCTGAGATTATGTATGCGCAAACTTCGTTTAACACGTCATATGCTCAATATGAAATCGAATTAAATGTTGCTAGAGCAAAACAATCAGGTGTTTCTGTAAGTAATATTTTCTCTGCCCTTCAAGGCTATATCGGCGGAATTTATGCGGCTGACTTTACGCGCTACGGAAAACAATACAGAGTCATGATTCAAGCCCAGCCTGAAGATCGTGCACAACAAAGTGATTTGAACAAGATTTTTGTCAGAACTACTTCTGGTGAGATGACCCCTATCACGCAGTTCGTAAGTCTAAAAAGAGTCTATGGCCCTCAGTCAGTGAATAGGTTTAACCTGTTTACTTCTGCCAATATCTCAGGTGCAAGTAATGCTGGATACAGTACTGGTGACGCGCTGAAAGCTGTTCAAGAAGTGAGTCAACAGAATTTATCAACCAGCTACGGAATTGACTTTACAGGATTATCTAGAGAGGAAGTCAACGCAAGTTCACAAACTGTTCTTATTTTCATCTTGTGTTTAGTATTTATTTACTTCTTCTTGTCTGCGCAATACGAAAGTTATTTATTGCCTTTATCGGTTATTTTATCTTTGCCAGGCGGAATCATGGGTGCCTTCTGGGCACAGAAATTAGCTGGACTAGAAAACAACATTTATTTCCAGATTGCACTGGTGATGCTGGTCGGACTATTGGCCAAGAATGCCATTCTGATTGTCGAGTTTGCCATTCAAGGCAGAAGACAGGGAATGTCAATTACTGAATCAGCTATCAGTGGAGCTAAAGCGCGTTTGCGTCCTATTTTAATGACCTCATTTGCGTTTATCTTAGGGTTGATGCCATTGGTACTAGCAACTGGTGTGGGTTATGTAGGTAACCGTTCTATCGCTACGGGTGCTGTTTTTGGATTGCTCATCGGAACCATCATCGGAGTGTTTAATATTCCTGTGTTGTATGTTATTTTCCAATGGCTTCAGGAGAAAGTAAAACCTATTAAATTTGATGATTCACAGCAAAATAACTCTTAAGATAATGAAAATCACAAAATATATACTCGTTTTTAGTAGTGCATTGGTGTTACAATCTTGTTTTGTTGCCAAGAATTATGAAAAACCAAACCTAAAGACAGAAGACCTTTACAGAACTGAAGTAGTAGCCAAAGACAGCAGCTCAATGGCTGATATGTCATGGAAGGAGTTGTTCAAAGACCCGCTGTTACAAGGATATATTGACAAAGGACTTCAAAACAACTTTGACATCAGAACAGCTATGCAAAACATAGCTGCTACTGAGGCTAGCTTGAAACAACGAAAAGCAGGCTACTTCCCTACTTTGAGCGCAAACGGAAGTTGGACGCATCAAGAACTCTCTAAAAACAGTCAGTATCCGGGGATGTCTAACACTAGTGTTGACCAATACCAACTCAGCGGCAACCTTTCGTGGGAAGCAGATATTTGGGGAAAAATCAGAAGCAACAAACGCGCTGCCAATGCACAATACCTTCAGAGTATTGCAGCTAATCAAGCAGTCAAAACACAGGTAATTACAGGAATCGCCTCACTCTATTATCAGTTGTTGGCATTAGATGCACAGCTGGTAATTGCTGAACAAAGCATTACGAACAGAGATGAAAGTGTAGAGACCATCAGAGCCCTAAAAGATGCCGGACAAGTCACAGAAGTAGCAGTCAAGCAAACCGAAGCTCAGAAGTATGCTACACTACTTATTATTGAAGATATAAAGTACAACATCATCGTACTAGAAAATGCAATGAGTATTCTTTTGGGTGACCATGCACAGACAATCAATAGAAGTACTTTTGAATCGCAAGAGTTAAATCCTGAAATTAGTCTAGGTATTCCTGCCCTGTTATTGAGCAAAAGACCCGATGTGATGGCAGCCGAATACGGTTTAGTAAGTGCATTTGAGTTGGTGAATGTTTCTAGAAGCAACTTCTACCCTTCTTTAACCCTTACTGCATCAGGCGGATTTCAGAGTTTTGAATTGAATGACTTAATCAATTCTAATTCGGTTTTTTCAAATATCATTGGCGGTATCACACAGCCTATTTTTAACCAAAGACAGATCAAATCACAACACGAGATTGCCAAGGCAAATCAAGAAAAAGCTTTGATCTATTTTGAAAAAGCACTTAAAACAGCTGGAAAAGAAGTGTCAGATGCCTTGGCTAATTACGAAAATGAAACTACTAAATTTGCTATCAGACAACAACAAGTAGATGCCCTGAAAATTGCTTCTGAATATTCAGAAGAACTATTGACTTACGGAATGGCAAATTATCTTGAGGTATTGACCTCTAAAGACAATGCCCTAAACTCAGAACTGAGTTTGGTCGATAACAGATTCAAACAATTTGACGCCATTATCAAGCTATACAGAGCCTTAGGCGGCGGTTGGGAATAACAACTTTACTTACTTTATTAATGCAACCGCTTCATTTGAGGCGGTTTTTTTGTGGGTAGTGGTTTAGACCATCCAGCTGCCGCAGAGCCTTAGGTAACTTTATCACATAAAAAAACGAGAGCTGTATGAGCTCTCGTTTTTTATATAGCAGCTATATATAGCTATTAGTAGTCTCTGTTAATATCCCAAGACTCTAGGTATTCAGCAATTCTCTTTACGAATTGTCCGCCTAGTGATCCATCTACCACTCTGTGGTCATAACTGTGTGACAAGAACATCTTTTGACGGATACCGATGAAATCTCCTTCTGGAGTTTCGATAACCGCTGGAACTTTTCTGATTACCCCAAGGGCTAAAATACCTACTTGTGGCTGACTGATAATTGGTGTTCCAAATACACTGCCAAAGGTCCCCACGTTAGTTACTGTATAGGTTCCGCCTTGGGTATCGTCTGGCACAAGCTTTCCTGTTCTGGCTCTAGTAGCAAGGTCATTTACAGCTTTTGCCATACCCACCAAGTTCAATTGGTCTGCATTCTTGATCACCGGAACAATAAGGTTTCCGCTCGGTAGAGCAGCTGCCATTCCTAGGTTTATATTTTTGCGTTTGATGATATAATCACCATCGACAGAGATGTTCATTAGCGGGAAATCCTTTAGTGCTTTGGCTACTGCCTCCATAAAAATAGGCGTAAAGGTTAGCTTCTCACCTTCTCTTTTCTCAAATGCGTCTTTAACTTTGTTTCTCCATTTTACCACATCAGTAACATCTACCTCAACAAATGACTGAACGTGTGCTGATGTTTGAATCGACTTCACCATATGGTGCGCAATCAATTTACGCATACGATCCATTTCGATAATTTCGTCCTGACCATTTACTGATACCGGAGCAGCTTTCGGGGCTTCTGGTGCTTTTGCAACTGGAGTAGCAGCGGGAGCTGATTTCACAGCCGCAGGTTGTGCACCTCTGGTTTTGATATATTCTAGGATATCGGTTTTAGTTACTCTCGCTTCTTTTCCGGTTCCTTTGATTGCTTCTAATTCAGCCACTGAAATGCCTTCTTCTTTGGCAATGTTTTTCACTAGTGGAGAGAAGAATTTATCTGAATCTGCAAAGTTTACCTCAGTGGTTTCTTTGGCTACTTCAACCGTTTTAGCTACTTGAGCCACAGCAGCAGGCTGCTCTTGTTTGGCTGGAGTCGCTACAGCACCTTCTCCTTCAGTTTCTATAATTGCGATGGTTTGCCCAACTTGAACTAAATCATCTTTCTCAAATAACTTCTCGACCAATACTCCAGAAACCTCAGACGGAACTTCGCTATCGACTTTATCTGTTGCTATCTCTAACACCATTTCGTCTGCTTCAATCGTATCTCCTACTTCTTTAAGCCAATTAGTGATGGTTGCCTCAGCAACACTTTCTCCCATTTTCGGAAGTTTTAATTCAAATCGTGCCATATTTATTAGTAAATGTGCTATTTTAAAGTGGCAAAATTACAATTTTAATTTGAATTTTTGAAAAATTGTGAAGTGAATTTCTATTCATATAATTTTCGCAATATCTTTTGTGAAAGCCTATATACGCTATTTAAGACTAAACCCATTGGTTATAAATAAGATTCATTCTGACAGCAATTGAGCAAAGCAGTGCAATAAACCAATTTTAACATTATTTTTTAGGCTAAAGATTGTTGTTTAGGTTTTAAAATGTATTTTTGTTGGATTAAAATTTTATACTGAAACAGGATGAAAAGAATATTTTTACTTTTAGTTGTAGCTTTTGCTTTTGCTTCTTGTGCAGAAGACGTCAAGTTTAACGACCCTTCTTTGCAGGCAATGAATGGCGAGAAACTCTTTAGAGCCTTAGCCCCTAGAGCTATCCAAAATCCAGACGGAACCATTTCTCTAGAAGGCGAATACCGCTTTGAAGAATTACAAATAAAAGTAGCCTCAGCAGAACCAGGAACGTACCTATTTGGCGTTAACACCAATACAGTTGCCAACTATAGCTATAAATCTGACGGAATGATACTAGAGTATTCTACCCTTGACGGAATCACTAACCCTAATATGCAGGACAACTTAGGTGAGATTACCATCTATGAAGCCGATAACCCACTAGCTAGCAAAGAGCCAGGAACTATCTCTGGAGTATTTAAATTCAATGCTAAACTTACCCAAAGCAATCCTTTTGGTCAAAGCAATGTGTTTTTGCAGCAGGGTCACTTTTACGGGCTTAAGTTTCAGACTGCCCTACCAGAACCAGACAATGGCGATACAGATATTGATGAAGCTCCATAACGAAGCACTCAAAAAATAAATCAAATTCATTAAAAGGCCATTTTTGGTCTTTTTTTGTGAACCGATGTCAATAGATATTAGAACTTCAAAATTCGAAATCTACAGTTTAAAACCATAAATTTGCACCACAGAATTTTAAGCATATGTCAGAGAAAGAAAAATCGTTGAATTTCATCGAACAAATTATAGAAGAAGATTTAAAAAACGGCCTAGACAGGTCTAAACTTCGCTTTCGTTTTCCTCCTGAGCCAAATGGCTATTTGCACATTGGCCATGCGAGCTCTATCTGCCTTAACTTCGGTTTAGGACTAGATTATAAAGCTCCTGTAAACCTGCGTTTTGACGATACCAATCCAGCCAAAGAAGAACAAGAATTCGTTGATGCCATCAAGGCAGACGTAGAATGGCTGGGCTATGAGTGGTCAGAAGAGCGCTATGCCTCTGACTACTTTCAGCAACTTTATGATTGGACTGTTGAAATGATCAAAAACGACAAGGCTTATGTCGATAGTCAAACTTCAGAGGAAATGGCGTACCAAAAAGGAACGCCTACTGAACCTGGTGTTGACAGCCCTTACAGAAACCGCTCAGTTCAAGAGAACTTAGCCTTGTTTGCCCAGATGAAAAACGGTGATTTCAAAGAAGGTACACACGTAGTGCGCGCAAAAATCGATATGAAATCAACCAATATGTTGATGCGTGACCCAATTATGTACAGAATCTTGCACCGTTCGCACCATAGAACAGGCAACGACTGGTGTATTTATCCGATGTATGACTGGACACACGGCGAGAGTGATTATATCGAACAAATCACCCACTCGCTCTGTACTTTAGAGTTTTTACCCCACAGAGAATTATACGATTGGTTCTTAGACCAAGTCTATGACCCAACACAAATACGTCCGAAGCAAAGAGAATTTGCCAGACGAAACTTATCACACACCGTTGTGAGCAAGAGAAAACTGCTACAACTGGTTCAGGATGGGCACGTTGATAGCTGGGATGACCCGCGTATGAGTACCATTTCTGGTATGCGACGCAGAGGTTATACGCCGATGGCTATCCGCAATTTTGCCAATGCTATCGGAATTGCAAAAAGAGATAACTTAATTGACGTATCGCTGTTGGAGTTTTATGTCAGAGAAAGTCTGAACAAAACCGCTCCGAGAGTCATGGCTGTGCTGAATCCTGTGAAATTGGTCATTACTAATTATACCGAAACAGAAGAATGGCTTGACGCAGAAAACAATCCGGAAGAAGAAGTGATGACTTTCAGAAAAGTACCTTTCTCAAAAGAGCTGTACATCGAGAGAGAAGACTTCAAAGAAGATGCAGACAAGAAGTTCTTCAGATTGCGTTTAGGCGGTGAAGTGCGCCTGAAAAACGCCTATATCATCAAAGGAGAAAGCGTAGTCAAAGATGCTGACGGAAATATAACCGAAATTCATGTGACTTATGACAAGGACTCTCGTTCAGGAAGCAATACCGAGGCCAGCAAACGCAAGGTAAAAGGAACCATCCATTGGGTTTCTATCGCACATGCCCTTGAGGCAGAGATAAGAATGTATGACCGTTTGTTCTCTCACGAAAACCCAGACGGAAATAAAGAGGTGGATTTCAAAGAATACATCAACCCTGATTCGCTGAAAACCCTAAAGGGATATTTAGAGCCGAGTCTCAAAACAGCTAAGGCAGGTGACACCTTCCAGTTTCAACGCTTGGGCTATTTCACAACAGACAAAGATACCACAGCAGATAACTTGGTGATCAATAAAACCGTAGGTCTTCGCGATACGTGGGCTAAGGTAGAAAGCAAAGAATAATAGCCTACTTAAAAGCATACCAATCCCTTTGAGAAAAAATTCTCAAAGGGATTTTTTATTTGTCTACTGTTGATACTACTTTTAATTCCATTGATTTTCTAATTAAAAAATGCAGCCTGCATTTCATTCCTCTTTCTTCTTTCTTCCAATAATCCTTGTGAGTTTTATCAAATAACAATACTTTTGAGGCTTACAACTACTGGAAATAGTCAATTAGGTTACGTATATCCTACTTGTCATATCTCACCAAAAAGCGCGATAAATGAAAGAGAAATTACGAAATATTGTCGAAGACAATACCACCACTCAAGGCAAAATATTTGATTATTTTATTCAGGTTCTCATTCTTCTATCACTGATAGCCTTTACTATTGAGACCTTTCCGAAAACTCTCCCGAAACCATTCAGCTGCTCAGCAGCTTTGAATTTGTATGTGTGATGATATTCACCGCTGAGTATTTGTTGCGCATTTATATCTCTAAAAATCCGCTCAAATATATTTTTAGCTTTTACGGCATCATTGATTTCTTAGCTATTTTTCCGTTTTACCTCAGAACAGCTTATGACTTTAGAGCACTTCGGGCGTTCAGGATTTTTAGAGTGTTTAGAGCACTCAAACTCATCAGGTATAACAAGGCGCTCAACAGGTTTCATATCGCGGCTAAAATCGTAAAAGAGGAAATATTCTTATTCCTTATCGTAACCGGTATTTTTATCTTTTTGGCCTCTGCAGGAATCTACTTTTTTGAAAACGAAGCACAGCCAGAAATCTTCACCTCAATCATCCACAGTGGTTGGTGGGCTGTGGTAACCCTCACAACCGTAGGTTATGGAGACGTCTTCCCGATTACCGTTGGCGGAAAGATATTCACTTTTTTTATGCTGATGGTCGGAGTCGGAATCGTAACTATTCCGGCAGGGCTTGTGGCAAGTGCACTCTCTAAAGCTAGAGAAATTGAAGAGGCACAAGAGTTAGAAGAAGCCAATGCACTTGAAAAAGCAAATCAGAAAAACGATGACAATAGAAGTACCAAATTCACTTCATAGCCTAGCTCCTACTTTATATAATTCGCATCAAGACAGGCTGTTTTGAGAGCTTTGAAAACACTTCTTATTGAATATGATTGGGAAATCTGAGAAAAATTCATTAAATTTGCAATATTGCTTTTTTAGAAAATTCTTTCTGGGAAGTCATAGCATTGATTTTTCATCAACATATTCCCAGTTTAGAGCGTAAAACCTCTTCTTTCTGCTCCTTGCAGTTTTTTTCCACAAGCGACTACTATTTTATAAAGAACTTACTTTAGTTTAAAGTCAGTTTTTCTTTTCAATATTTTAATCTATTACACATGAAGAACGATTCAATGAAGAACAAACGTATTGGTATAATTGGGGCTGGACCTAGTGGTCTGGCACAAATCAGAGCTTTTGAGGCATTACAAGCACAAGGTCAGGAAGTACCTGAGATTGTGTGTTTTGAGAAACAGAATAATTGGGGTGGTATGTGGAACTATTCTTGGCGAACAGGTGTGGGGAAATACGGCGAGCCCATTCACGGAAGTATGTACAAATACCTTTGGTCAAACGGCCCGAAAGAATGTCTAGAATTCTCTGACTATTCTTTTGATGACCACTTCAAAAAACCAATTTCGTCTTATCCGCCAAGGCCAGTGCTCTTTGATTATATCCAAGGTAGAATTAAAAAGAGCAATGCCAGAGAGTATATCCGCTTTAACACCACGGCGCGTTGGGTGAGTTTTGATGAACAAACTCAAAAGTTCAAATTAGAGCTCGATGATTTGAAACTAAACAAAACCTATGCAGAGGAGTTTGATTATTTAATCGTTGCCTCTGGACACTTCTCAACGCCTAATATGCCTTATTTTGAAGGAATTGAAAACTTTCCGGGCACTGTTATGCACGCGCATGACTTTAGGGGTGCTGACCAATTCAAAGACCGCAACTTATTGCTCATCGGAAGTAGTTATTCAGCAGAAGACATCGGAGTACAATGTTATAAACACGGTGCCAATTCAGTCACGCTTAGCTACAGAAGCAACCCGATTGGTGTGGATTGGCCAGAGGGAATGAAAGAAGTGCCTTTAGTGACACACTTTGAGGATGACACGGCGCACTTTAAAGACGGTACGACTGAGAAGTTTGATGCCGTGATTATGTGTACGGGATACCAACATAAATTTCCTTTCTTGCCAGATGAACTTCGTTTAAAGACCAAGAACAACTTATATCCAGATAACCTATACAAAGGGATTTTCTATAACCCGCTGCCACAGCTGATTTATTTAGGGATGCAAGACCAATACTACACCTTTAATATGTTTGATGCGCAAGCTTGGGTAGCCCGTGATTATATGATGGACATGCTGCAACTTCCGTCAAAAGAAGAGCGAAGAAAAGACATCGATTATTGGTTGGCAGAAAACGCAAAACTTAAAACGGGCTTTGACGATGTGGACTTTCAATCAGCTTATATAAAAGACTTATTGGCGCTATCTGACTACCCACACTTCAACGTAGACAAAGTTGCACTAATGTTTAAAGAGTGGCTGAAAGACAAAGAAGACTGCATCTTGACCTATAGAGATAAAACGTATCAGAGTGTCGTAACCGGAACTATGGCTGCTGAACACCACACAGAGTGGATGGACGAAATGGATGACAGCAAAGAACGCTACCTCTACGAACCAGAAGAATCAGAACTGATTCCAGAGCGTTTATAAAATACAGGCACTTATAACTTAAACAACTACCCTTGAGCTTTACGGCTTTGGGGTAGTTTTTTTTGGATTATGGCGAGCTAAGTATCCAATGAAAATCAATTGTTATCTGTTATAAAATCTGGAGTAACTACAAAGAAAATAAGCTTTCAAACCCCCTTTGTTTACTAGGCTTACAGCCTATGCCTTTGCTTTAACAATTTGCACGCGTGAAGTTGGTCAACTCTATGCGTGAAGTTAGTCAACTCTATGCGTGAAGTTGGTCAACTCTACGCGTGAAGTTTATCAAGACTATGCGTAGAGTGTTTTCGGATGCTTTTTGGTAGGTAATAACTGACCTTTGAAAGCTGCCTAAAATTTACTTAAATAGACTTCTACAACCACAAATTTTGGCGACCTTTGTGTAATTCATAACAACTAAAATCAGATTTATGCAATTCACAGATTACCTTCAATATTTTGAAAATATAATAGAGAGCAACGCTGAAACTCTTCCTGAGCTATACCAAGACCCGGAGTATTTTGAATATACCAAACTCAATTGGTCGAGACTCAAGCGTTGGCTAAAAACTGGAAAGTTAGACCAAGCAATCACGACAAAAATCAAAGCGATTTCCTCTGCACAGCACTGGATTGTCATCACAGAACCCTGGTGTGGCGATGCCTCTCATATCGTTCCGTTTATAGAGATGATGGCAAGAGAAAACGAGCTGATCAGTGTTTCTTATGAGCTGCGCGATACGGAGCCCAAACGCATTGACAAGTATTTGACCAATGGCGGCAAAGCAATTCCGATTCTTGTCATCCAAGACCACGACAACAATGATTTGGCGGTTTGGGGACCAAGACCTGCTAAATGCCAAGAAATGTTTGTCACTCAAAAAAATAGCGGAGCAGATATGGCAGCGCTGAAAATAAGCCTACAAAAGTGGTATAACGCCGACAAAGGAAATGAAATTCAACAAGAGATTGGCGCCTTGCTATAATAACCCGCGTTAGATTAGCGCAGCATACTAAAGTGCCCTCTCCTGATTACACCATTTTTGCGTTCAACCGTAAACCAGTAGTCAGTAGCGGGCAATCTTTTGTTGTGGAAAGTGCCGTCCCAACCTGGCTCATCGCCCATAAATACAAAAAGTAATTTTCCGTAGCGATCAAAAATACTCACGCGCATCTCTGCCTCAAAAATCCCGAATTTGATGCGCCAATAATCATTAAAGCCATCGGTATTAGGCGTGAAAAACCTTGGGTAATTGAGCAGCAACGCCTCTGACTCAGCTTTGCCACATCCGTTTTTGTCTTTGACGTAAATGCCATAAATACCCGGCGTGAGCTGTTCAAAAGTATTGCTTTGCTGGTACACAATTCCGTCCAGAGAATACAAGAAGTCACCGGGTACTGAAGTGATGACTGTAATCGAATTATCTGTATAGGTCCAATCTTGATAGTCAATCCGCTCAATAACCGGGATCGGAGAAAGCACCACTTCAAAAAGCACTTCAGCCGAACACGACACACCTCCGTATGTATTACTCAACACAAGGCTATAGACTCCTGCCTCGGTTACTTCTAAAGAATTGCCCGTCGATCCGTCTTGCCACAAATAAGTATCATAAATAGCATCTACCGTCAAGGTAACTCGCTGACCTTCGCACAGCAAATAATCAGTAGCAATTACAGAGATATCAGGGGTTTGAATCAAAGCCAAGTCAAAATAAGCAATAGAGAAACAGCCTGGAACCAATTCATTTTCTATCCTGACATAGATGCGAACACTACTCCCCGACTGTAGCGTATAGTTATCTGGTAGCGGCTGAGTAGCCTCCGCAGCGTTTTGATAACTCAGGTGATAACTCATCATAAAAAACTCCTCTGACAAGGTTGAGGCAATCAGTTCTTGGTTTTTGTTAGGCAAATAGAATTCGCGTTCAGGAAATTCAGGAGCTGAACACTCGATGATATCCTCAACTTTCCCGCTGATGACCATGAGTTCAATTTCATCTAAATTGAATTCTCTGTTTCTGATATTGCCACAATTATCTCTTACCTGAAAGTTATATACCCCAGGCTCTAAGCCCGTAAACACATTGTCGTGCTGGTTATCTACCTCAAAAGATTGCCCGTTTTTAGTAGTGATATAATAGCTGAGTGGCGGCACACCTTGTGCCTGAATCACAACAGATTGAGTTTGGTCTTCACAACTGATTCTATACGCGTTTAAAATGCTCAAATCTCGATAATACTCAAATCTATAGTAGTTTTCTTTGACGCAATTTTCTGTTCTATACGGCGCAATACCGATTATAGTTCGGTAGGTCTTCACAATTCTAAACTTGCCAAAAACACCGATATTGAGCAATTCATAACCCGGAGAGAGGATAAGTATAAGCGAATTTATATCGGTAGGAAAGTCACCTGATTCGTATGCAACACCAGTATAGGGATGCCCCCAAGTTTGGGTGGTTTCGTTAAAGTATTGCAACCAATATTGGGTATTGACACTATATCCTGGCGAAGTATCATCGATATCTAAATCAAAAATATTACAGCTTTTATTTACCACTATAAACGGATAATCGTTAAAGACATCTCCTCTGACGAAATAGGTTTCTGTGAGCGAATAATCACAAGAATCAACCGCTGCTATGGTATAATAACCCATTGGCAAACTGGCAAAAAACAATTCGCCTGAACTGCTGATCTCCGCTGAAGCATCATAAGGCAAGTCATACGGAAAAGCATCAGGAGCGTCAATGATAATAGCCGAAACCATCACACCTCCGTTTGGCGTAGAAAGCCGAAGGGTACCTTCTAGGTCATTACAAGACAAATGTGTGGTGAAATTAAAGTCATGAAGGGAATTCTCAGGAATCGAAACCTCTTCTTCATATTCAAAACCACAAGAATCTGTAAATGAAATAGTATAATCTCCTTCAGGAAAATCAATTACTCTGAGCTGTCCGTCTTCGTTAATAAACTCAGTAACATCTATCGGATAAGGACCCAAAGAGGCTGGACCATCAATAATTTCAGCGGATACCACTACCCTATCGGTTTGGAATTTTATGACGAAATATCCCGAAAACTGTCCACAACCGTTGTTGCCATAACCCAAAATAGGCTCCTCTTCTTTATAGATAGATTCAAAGAGATAATCATATGAATTGCCACAACTATCAGTAAGGACAATACTGTACTCGCCAAAAGGCATCGGGTTGTCTTGCATGCCATACAGGATATAATCATCTGTATGCGTCGGGTGATTTGCGTTGTAATCTAACGGCTCAAATCCATCGGGAAAAGCAGTGAAATCAAGGATATATGGTGCGACATGGTTAAGAATAGTAAAAGCAAAATAGACCTCACCACATTCATCTCTACCTTCATTAAAACCAATAGTTGGGGTAACCAATATTTGGTTGACAATCAGACAATTTAAAACAGATATCTGAACTGAAACCTCTTCTTCTGGAAAAAACGGAATTTCGACATAGGCAGTTGAAGTTCCCGCTGGAATAGTGAGGTAATCAGTCACCACTACCACTGAAGTATCTGGCAAAGTAATGGTATAAGTCACTTCTACATTCTGATGCTCAGCAACAGAATAAATTATGAAACCCGCTTTATAGGTATCACAACTGATTAAGCTTGAGAGACTCTCGACATAATCAAAAGCAAAAGAGGTTTGCAACTCTATGGTATGGGTTCTGGTATAGCCCTCGCCACAGGCATCATAAATCCTGATTTGGTAAGTTTGATTCGTTAAAAGTCCTGTAAATACATTTGATTCCTGCGGTGCATAAGTCGTGGGTCCGCTAAAGATCTCATACGAAACTGCTTGTCCTGTTAGGGTGACCACCTCAATGGTTATACCGCTACAATCAGTGGGGATTTCGTTGATGATAAACGTCAAAGGTTCAACCAAATCAGCAATTACCACTTCTTTAGTAACGATAGTGGTTGTGCCATTAAGGTTTTCGATGGCGTCAACTCTATAAGTTCCGTTGGCTAAATACTCTACAAATAATGAAGTAGTAACTAAATAAGTTGTGGCTGTATTGGGCAGTTTATAGATGGCAAAAGTATAGCTCGCATTCGGGTTTTGGTTAGACAAATTAAAAGTCAAGGTAGCATTACCCGTACAGGTTTCGTCTGTTGGTGTGACGGAAAATGAGAATTGAGCTAGGCCAACATATCCGCATAACACAAGCACTAAGACCACAATACTCCTCATCACAATTTATTTCTAAAGCTTTATTTAGCCAAGGCTACTGAGTCAAAAATAAACTCTTGTGTTATTTTTGACCTAAAGGGTCGTAAATATAGTGCGTTTGTTGTCTATTTCAAATGAATTCTATCTAATTGTCGTAGTTTTTAACAATGACATAAATTATAAATTATTCAATTTAAACGATTTAGCCTAAAAAAAAAATCATTTTTTCTTGCGATAGGCATAATAAAATACTTGTGGCAACACAGTGACCGCGAGCAACAAACAGATCAACAATCCGCCGACAATCATAATGGCTAGTGGTTTTTGAATCTCTGAGCCCATACCTGTTGAGAGTGCAGCTGGCAAGAGCCCCAAAGAACCCATCAGCGCAATCATCACAATAGGTCTAATTCTGTCGTATACGCCTTCAGAAATGGCTTTTGTTAGATTCATTTTTCGCATATTCTCCTTCATCACTGCAATCAGAATAATACTGTTGATGGTGTTGACACCAAAGAGAATAATAAAACCGATACCCGCTGAAATGCCAAAGACAGTTCCGGTGAGCCACAGCGAAATAAACCCGCCTATAAATGCAAACGGGATGGTGCTCGCTGCAATCAGCGTGTCTTTTACAGAACCAAAATTAAAGTACAACAAGAATAAGATCAGCAATAAAACAGCGGGTACGATGAGTGCTAGTTGTGCTGTAGCCCTTTCCTTACTCTCAAATTCTCCTGCCCAAACCACCTTATTGGCGGCAGGTATTTTTAGGTTTTCTGCTACTTTTGCTTTTGCCTCAGCAATGGTACTGCCTAAATCTCTACCTTCAACACTAAAGCCCACTGCAATATAACGGCTACTTCCGTCTCTATAAATAAACGTCGGTCCGGTGATATAGCTGATGGTGGCAATCTCTCTTAACGGAATTTTCTGTCCTGATTCAGTTGGGATGAGTATATCGGCTATTTTCTCTTCGTCATCTCTGTATTCTTTTGCAAACCGCACTCTGACATCAAACATGCGCTCGTCTTCATAAAAGGTGGTGGCAGCACTACCTCCTATCGCCATTTCAACTACAGCCTGAGCATTAGAGGTGTCTACGCCATAGCGCGCCATTTTGTGATCGTGCAGCTGAATCCTAAGCTCTGGAAGCCCGATGTTGCGGTAGACGTTCAAATCTTCAATTCCGTCGACATCTTTGATAGCATCCGCCACTTGGTCAGCATATTCTTCGAGTTTAAACAAATCATTGCCAAAGATTTTTACTACAAGCGAGCTCTTTACTCCAGCTACATATTCCTCTACGTTGTCTTGGATGGGCTGGCTAAACCCAAAGACAATTCCGGGATAGCTTTGCAAATCAGTTCTGATTTCTTCTATCAATTCGTCTTTTGACAACTTGCTCTTCCACTGTTTCTCAGGGTGGAGCTGGATGTGAAATTCAATGTTAAAGAATCCTGTAGGGTCAGTTCCGTCATTGGGCCTGCCCACTTGGTTCAGCACAAAACTCACTTCGTCAAACTCTCTTATCTTATTTTTCATCTCTTTGGCCAAGCGCGTAGATTCTTGAATGTTCACGCTATTGGGCAAAGTCGCCCTCACATACAGCGCACCTTCGTTGAGTTTCGGGATAAACTCGGTTCCGTAATTCATAAACTGAATTCCACAAAGCCCTATGAGCACTACAAAACCAATGACTACGGTTTTTTTGTGCCTTGCGCTCCACTGAAATAGTTTGTATAAATTTTGTTTGAAGAATCTCGAGATAAAATTCTCTCGTTCTTGGATATTTTTGCGCAGCAATACTTTGCACAAAACTGGAACTAGCGTAATACTTAGAATTAACGAACCCAACAACGCATAACCAAGGGTAAAGGCAAGTGGTGAGAACATCTTACCCTCTACTTTCTGGAAAGAAAAAATAGGGATAAGCGCTACTATCAGAATCAGCTGTGCAAAGACGATATAACCCGCCACACTCCCCGCACTTTTCTTGATGAGTCCTGACTTTGACATCTTATTAAAAACAGGCATCCCCACCCGACGCGCTTTGCGCTCCATCGCTACAAAAACGGTTTCGACAATAACTAAAGTGCCTTCTAATAGCAAACCAAAATCTATGGCGCCCATCGAGATAAGGTTAGCTGGTAGACCTTGAATCCTAAGCATGATAATGGCAAACAAAAAAGAAAGCGGGATCACAGAAGCCACAATTAAGGTAGTGCGCCAGTTAAATAGAAAAATAAATACGATCAGCGAAACCAGAAAAATCCCCTCGGCGATATTTATGGCAACGGTGTTTACGGTGGCTTCTACGAGCTCGGTTCTGTCAATAAATGCCTCTATTTTTATGTCTTTGGGCAGAATGCTAGTGTTGAGTTCTTCTATTTTCTCTTTCAGCCTCGGAATCACATCACCGGGGTTTTCTCCTCTGAGCATCACCACAATTCCCTGAATCAAATCGTCTTCATCTTGCAGTCCTACTTGACCCAATCTAGGTTTTGCAGCTATTTCTACACTTGCTACGTGTTTGACTAAAATAGGAGTCGTACCTCTTACTTCAATTAAAATATTTTCTATGTCTTCTATCTTCTCTAACAACCCCACACCTCTGACTACATAAGCCTGAGCGCCTCTCTCGATGACATCTCCACCCACGTTGATATTGCTCTTTGAGACTGCCTCATAAACATCTAAGGGCGAGAGGTTATAATTGGCTAATTCAGTAGGATTGATCTTGATTTCATAGATTTTCTCTTCACCCCCAAAACTCACGATATCAGCAACGCCGGGCACTGCTACTAATTCTCTTTCAATCACCCAATCCTGAATAGCGGTGAGCTCTTTGATTGGCCTTTCGCTTCTGATGACATACCTGAAAATTTCTCCTGTGGCTCCGTATGGCGGTTCGATTTCTGCATCGGCACCTTCTGGTAGTTTCACGCCTTGTAGTCTATTTGCGGCGTATTGCTGGGCATAAAAATCATTCACATCATCATCAAAAATAACCGTAACCACTGAGAGTCCGAAAAGTGAAATCGAACGAACATCTGTCTTTTTAGGGATGGTGTTCATCTGTTTCATAATGGGCAGCGTTACAAATTTCTCAATCTCTTCAGCACTTCTGCCTGACCACTGGGTGATAATTCTGGCTCTGGTATTGGTCACATCCGGGAAGGCCTCGATAGGGGTATGCTTTAGGCTTATAAGTCCAGCAACTACTAATACGCCTGTTAAAAAGAAGATAACTATCGAGTTTTTGAGCGAAAAAGCAACTATGTTTTGTATGAATTTTTGCATTTTTTATAAAGCTTCAAAGATGAGGAGTTGGTTTTTAGCAATGATTTTTTCGTTTTCTGACAAACCGCTTTCGATGAAAGTCGTTCCGTTGTTTTTAGTCAAGATTACTACCTCACGCGCTTGTATATTACAATCATCGGTATAGACCAAAACATAATTTTTGTTGTTTGAAAACACAATGCATGGTGTGGGTATGGCAATTGTCTTATGGTCTAATTTTTTGAGTGCCAATATATCGGCCATCATGCCGGGTTTGAGTTTGTGGTCTTTGTTATCAACAGTTATGCGGGCTTTCAAGACTTTGGCATTATAGTCCAAGACTTGTGATATCGCGTCAATCCTTCCGCGGAAAACCTGTGTCGGATAAGAGATGGTAGTGAATTCAACCTCCATTCCTTCAGTAATGTCAACGATATCCATGGCATAAATATTTGCCATAGTCCAGACTTCATCCAAATCTGAAATTGAGAAAAGCACTGTGCCATTATCGGTAATTGTAGAACCTGAATTGATATTTTTGGCGGTGATTATCCCTGAGGTAGGCGCTTTGATTAGAAATACATCTCGGCTGTTGCTCGCACTAAAAAGGCTGAGGTTATGCTGCACTTTTTGTTTTTCTACCTCGAGCATACGCAGGTGATTCTTGGACTCGAGCAATTCTTTGTTAGAAGATATCTTATCGTCAAACAACTGCTGTTTGGCAACTAGGGCTGCTTTAGCAACTTCTATTTGAGCCTCTAAACTCCCCGATTCTGCCTGAAGGGCTGAGAGTTCTGTACTTTGCATTTCTGCCAAAACCTGTCCTTTAGAGACGCTCTCGCCCAAAGAGAAATTAGTTTTTGAAACGAGGCCATTTACAAGACTCACGAAATGAACCACTCTATCTGGATTTGCCTCTACGGTTCCCGTTAAGTGAATGCCTTCAACTACCCTTTCAGAGGTTACTTGAATGATTTCTATTTTATCTTTGAAGTCTGCATCCAAACAAAAACGCTCCTTTTGGTGGCTAGTATAGGCTTCTTTCTTCTTACATCCGATAAGCAAAAAAGCGATCAGGATAGGTATAATATAATTTTTCATAGTGATCATTAGCTAGTTGTACAGGTCTTTTGCGAGGGTATAAATAAATTCTTCAGTTTTCTGGTTGAGCTCTTTTTGGGCTTCGAGTATGATTTTTTTGTTTTCTAGATAAGCATCTAAGAAATCTAGATACTCCAGCATACTGACGTTTTTTGTGCTAAAGTTTTGGGTATAACGCTCTAGGAGTTTATCTAAATCACTTTCATAATCTGTCTCGATAGCACTTATAAACTGCTGTGCTTGTTGTAGTGAAGCAAAGGCTGAGAGAATCTCGTTTTCAATGCTGAGCACTTTTTGGTTAGTCATGACTTTTGCCTGTGCAATGCCAATTTCTGCCTTTTTGATATTCCCCTTATTCCGATTAAAAAATGGCAAATCAAACGAGAGTCCGAAGCCCACAAAGTCGAGCATAGTATTTCCGTTTCGGTCATAATTCACTCCAAAGGTCATATCGGGTGTGCGCTGTGCCTTTTCATAGGCCAATATTTTATTGCTGTATTCTTCTTCTAGCAATGCCATCTTATAGTCAGGTCTATTTTGTTTGGCAGTTTCAAGCACTTCATCGATAAAAACTGACGTATAACGACTGGCATCTCTTATGAAGCCGTCATTGGTAATGCTCAGTGTAAGCCTGGGGTCAGCGCGCAACAAGAGCTTGAGTGCTGTTTGAATTTCCCGAGAAGCGGTGTTGAGCGCTAAAATTTCTTTATTGATTTCGAGCTCTTGAGCCTTGAGTCGTATATACTGGCTCTTAGAGATATTGCTTTGTTCTACTTGGTTTTTATAAGCGCTGGTGAGTTTTGAAATCGATGCTGCCAAATCTTTGTGTACTCCAATGGCATACTGCGTATATTGCAGTGCGGTAAGCTGGTTGCGGAGCTCTAGTTTGAGTCCTCTTAAGAGCTCTTCAAAATACTGTTCTGCTTTATAGACCTCGAGTTGTTCTAGGGCAATTCGTTTTTTTCTTTTTCCTGAGGTTTGGATAAGTTGTTCGATTTCAAATCCCACTTGCTGGTTTCTGCCAAAGTTTCCCCAAAAAGGAGGCGATACTTCTTGTCCTGCTGTTTGTTTATCAGTTGCCCAGAGGTTGACTTCGTTGATAGAAAAACTAGGGTTTGGCCAGAGCTTGGCTTGGATGACCTCTGCTTTTAGTTGTTCTATCTGTAGTTGTTCTGAGATGAGCAGTAAATTGTTTTGCAAAAAAATGGTTTCTGCTTGGTCTCTAGAAATTCTCAAAGTATCTTGCGCTATGAGTGGCGCAACAAAGACAATAGAGAATAAAGGCAATAGCATTGATTTCATTCAGGCTTGGTTTTTTTAAGTCGTGCAAATATGCTTTTAACGACCTTAAAAACACCTTAAACCAGATAAAGATTGGCTTAAAGCAAAACTAAAAATGCAACACACTGCTAGTTAAGCAGTTTGCAGGATAAAAATATCAAGACATAGTTCTGGATAATTAAATAAAAGTTTTATATTTGCAGACTTAATTAACAGAGGTCGGGTACCTCAAAATTTAATCAAATAGATTATGCCTGTAAAAATTAGATTACAAAGACGCGGTAAAAAGAACAAACCTTTTTACTGGATTGTGGCTGCTGATTCAAGAGCCAAAAGAGATGGTAAGTTCTTAGAGAAAATCGGTTCTTATGATCCTAACACCAATCCTGCAACTGTCGAAGTGAGCATGGAAGATGCTGTAAAATGGTTACACAATGGTGCTCAACCAACAGACACTGCCAAAGCTATCCTTTCTTACAAAGGAGTTTTACTAAAACACCACTTAGATGGAGGTGTTCGTAAAGGTGCTTTAACACAAGACCAAGCTGATGCTAAATTAGCACAGTGGTTAGAAGACAAATCTTCTAAAGTTGAAGCTAAAAAAGGTGGACTTACCAAAGTAAAAGCTGATGCTAAAGCTCAAGCTCTTGCTGCTGAAAAAGAAACCAACGAAAAACGTATTGCTGCCGGTAAAGCTGCTGCTCAAGAAGCAGAAGCTGCTAACCAAGCTGCAATAGACGAAGCTGCAGAAGTTGCTGCTTCAGAAGCTCAGGACACTCCTGAAGCTACAGAAGGAACAGAAGAAACTCAAGCTTAATTTTAATTTAGCAGATGATGCGTAAAGAAGAAACTTTCTATCTAGGCAAAATCGCTAAAAAGTTTAGTTTTAAGGGCGAAGTACTTATCTTTTTAGATACAGACCAGCCTGAACTCTACCAAAATTTGGAATCAGTCTTTGTCGAACACGGCAAAGACTTGGTTCCTTTTTTTATTGTCAACGCTTCTATCCACAGAAATCACTTTCTTAGAGTGAAATTTGAGGATATCAACTCTGAAGAGGAGGCTGACAAAATCATGGGATGTGGCGTGCACTTGCCCATGTCCATGCTACCTAAGCTTGAGGGAAATCAGTTTTATTATCACGAGGTGATAGGCTTTACTGCTGAGGATGTCAACCATGGCACTATCGGTACCATTACTTCTATCAACGATTCTAAAATACAAGCACTGTTTATCATCACCACTACTGATGGCAAAGAAATCCTTATTCCGGTGAACGACCACTTCATCCAGAAAGTGGACCGAAAAAACAAAACTTTTATCTTCAATACACCTGCAGGTCTGATTGATTTGTATCTAGAATAAGCAATGTTCCGCTTCAAAGAATTTACTGTAAAACAAGACCAAACAGCTATGAAAGTAGGCACTGACGGTGTTCTTCTGGGCAGCTGGGCTCCTATTGACCATCGTCCGTATAGCGTTTTAGACATCGGCACAGGCACAGGGCTGATTGCACTGATGCTGGCACAACGCTGTTTTGCAGAGCAAATTGATGGATTAGAAATTGAAGACAGGGCTTATGAGCAAGCCGTAGAAAACTTTGAAGAATCACCCTGGAACGACCGGTTGTTTTGTTATCACGCCAGTCTAGAAACTTTTGCAGCAGAGATTGAAGACCGCTATGACCTTATACTTTGCAATCCTCCGTTTTTTAAGTCAAACCAACAAATAGAAGACAAAGCTAGAGAAACCGCGCGTTTTTATGACGGCTTGCCCTTTGAAGAACTTGTGGTTAGCGCCAAAATATTGCTTTCAGAAATAGGGGTATTTGCAGTAATTATTCCGTTTGAAGAGCAGGAACACTTTATTGCATTGGCAGAAAAATCAGCGCTCTTCCCTTTTAAAATTACACAGGTCAAAGGCAATGCTTCGGCCAAAGTAAAACGCAGTTTATTGGCTTTTTCTGCACAAAAAACTGAAATCGTCACCCAGACTTTAATCATCGAATCAGACAGACATCAATACTCTCCAGAATTTACCCAATTAGTCAAAGATTTTTATTTAAAACTATAGTTGAAATTGACCTAGACTCTGGAATAAACGCCGATAATTTCACCTATGACTCAACGTTAAAAAAATGGTGAATTAGAACCATTTCTCGCATAAATAAAAGGATTTATTTCTGTTTTAAACCTAAAAAAGCACATGTGTCTTTTACACAGAAAACCACAGTGACTAAAAGGCTAGTCTCCTGAGCGTTCAAGCCTATTTCAATGCTTTTTAGGTTGGTTTTAAATACAGCATACTGAGTTAGAATAATTTGTATAGTACGGATAGTTACTTTACCTTTGCAATCTAAATTCGGTCTAAATAAGCCTGTAAATGAAAATCAATAAGTTGGCTATACTTATTTCTGGAATATTCTCTCTTGCCACATACGCACAAGAAACTCAAAAAGATACCCTTCAGAAACATCAGAATATCGAAACTGTAGTAATTACAGGGCAGTTTGAACCTCAATCCGTCAAAAAAGCCGTTCACAACGTAAGGGTGATCTCTAAAAAAGACATCCAGAGTTTGGCCGCCAATAACTTGGGCGACGTACTCAACCAATACCTCAACATCACGGTGACCCCAAACGGGCAAACCGGAAAATCATCTGTTTCACTTTTTGGGCTTGACAGTCAATACTTCAAAATACTTGTAGACAACATTCCACTAGTTACAGACACCGGATTGGGCAAAGAAGTAGATTTGTCGCAAATCAACCTTGACAACGTAGAGCGCATCGAGATCATTGAAGGCGCTATGGGCGTGACACACGGTGCCAATGCAGTGAGCGGGATACTCAATATCATCACCAAAAAGAATTCAAAATACAGTTGGGAAATCTCTGCTAGCGTGCAAGAAGAATCTGCGGGGAGTGAATATGCGCTTTTCAACCGCGGGAGACATATTCAGAACCTAAAGGCTTCACACAACATCTCTGACAACTGGTATGTTTCTGTAGGGGTGAACCGCAATGATTTTAGAGGTTTTTATGGCGAGCAAAACGGAAAGTTTTATACTGAAAATGATGGCACTAGAGGTCTAAAATGGCTGCCTAAAGAGCAACTCACCACCAATGCAACTATAGGTTATCAAAAAGGAGAATACCGCGTGTTTTATAAGTTTGACTATTTTAAAGAAAATGTAGATTTCTATAATCCGGTTGTAGTGCCTGTTGATAACTATCCTTTTCCCTTGACCCATTACTCCAACGACAAGCGCTTCCCTACGCAGCGCTTTTTTCACCATATCAATTACTACGGAAAAACAATCTATGATTTGATCTTCAACATCTCGGCATCGCACCAAAAGCAAACTAGAGACGAAGAGCAATTCAACTATCACATACTAGAGGATCAAGAGCGCAATAACGAGCAGAAGTTATTTCATTCTAACGAAGTGCTGTATTCGACAGGAACGGTCAATAACTTCATCAAGAACAAATGGTATGACTTTCAGTTTGGCTATGAATTTGCCAATGAGAATAGCTTTGCCGATGGCTCAGCAGGAATGTTTAGAAACAATACCCAAGAAGCAAAAGACATTCGCAAACACATTGAGAATTATGATGTCTTTTATCTCTCAGAACTAAATATCACCGAGAGATTCTCTTTTCGTCCTGGCTTTAGGTATTCTTTTCAGTCGATGTTCAAAGACCAATTCTCTTACTCATTGGCCACGCGATGCTTGATAGATTATGACATAGAGGCGCGCTTGTCTGGAGGAAAATCATACCGCACGCCAAACTTTACTGAACTCTATACTTACTTCGTAGATTCTAATCACAACATCCAAGGAAATGAAGATTTGATTCCAGAACAGAGCAGTTATGTAGAGACCAATATCAAGAAAAACACTTATTTTAATTCAGGTGCTGTGCTATATAATAGCCTTACGGCTGGTTTTATGAAAGTCGATGACAAAATCAGTATGGTGCTGGTAAAAGCCAATCCCATCTTGCAATACAAATACATCAACATCGATGATTATATGATGTGGAACATCTCAACTGACAACAGAATCAGCTATAGCGACTGGAACTTTTCTGCAGGCTTTGCCCTTATCGGGATTTCACAAGAAATCGGTACGGGAGCACTAGGGACTTCGTCAAATGATGATTTTCTATATACCTTTAACTTGAATACATCAGTGAGTTATAACCTGTCAAAATACAACACTCAGTTCTCATTATACTATAAACACAACGGAAAAACCAGGCAATTTGTAAACGATATAGACAAGCCTTCTGACTTTGTTTTGGCTGAAATAGAATCTTATAATTGGCTAGACGCTTCTGTCAAAAAAACATTTTATGACGGAAGATTTGAGATGATGGCTGGGGTGAGAAACCTACTCGATGTAACAGAAATCAAAAGTTCTGCCTCTACAGGAATAGGCGGGGCAATTCACGGAGCTGCTTCTAACGCCATGATGCTGGGTTATGGTCGTTCTTATTTTCTAAAACTCACCTATAACCTTAATTTCTAAGACTTTGACGACTATGAAAAAGAGTTTGTTTTTATTGTGTTCTTTCTTTCTTGCGCTTATCGGATGTAGTGAAGACAGCAATAACGTACAAAACACTGAGTATATCAGTTTTGCTTTGCCTTCAATAAACATCACTAACCAAGTGACTACCGTTGAGATTCTGTTTTCTAAACCCACGACTAGTTCTGGATTTTTAAGTCTTGCCGTTACAGAGACCAATGTAGCTTATGCACAAGACTACACAACTTTTCCAGAGACTATCTCTTCAATTTTAGAAATCGGTTTTCCAGAAGGGGCTAGCAGTATTTCGTTTGCGCTGAACAGTCTTATCAGCCCGACTGAAGAGGTAAAGAATGTGGCTTTTTCAATTGTCTCTACTTCTAATAATTACCAAATAGCCGGGAACACCTCTACGATACTCAACTTTAACCAAGCGGTTCTGTTAGGCGGTTCAATGACTCCTGAAGTTGGCGGACCCAATCAACCTTATCACGTTTTTGTAGATTTAAGCACCGGAGAAATGACCGCTATCGAGCGTACTTCATGGGATTTAGGGTTTTATTCCGGCAATGATTTTAGAGTGATTCTCAACAGCACTATAAAAATGTCTGCTAAAGATTTACTTACAACTGATCTTTCAGCTATAGTTCTGCCTGATACCAATATGATTATCGGACAAGGTGCAGGTAATGTGAATCAAATAGATTTTCCCGACGGCGATTTGACTAAGACTGTGATTGCTGAGGTTTCTGAGCATGATGCTGAAAACTTTGTCTACCTGATCAACTTAGGAAGTAACCCAGCCAGCACACCTCCGTATATTGGCTCTGTAGGCACTGATGGCGGAGCGCATAGAGGTTGGAGAAAAATTAGAATCTTAAGGGACCAAGCTAACTACAAACTGCAGTATGCCAACCTTCAAGACACCACATATCAAGAAACAATCATCTCTAAAGAGGCTCTTTATAACTTTAGTTTTTTTAGTTTTACTACCAATTCAACGGTTCTTGTAGAACCAGAAAAAACCAAATGGGATATCTCATTTTCTTCTTTCACCAATGTAATTGAAACTACGCTGCCGTATTTTTTCTCTGATTTTATACTCAACAATAGCAGAGGTGGCGCGTTGGCCTATGAAGTATTGACCCAAGACTATACCTTTACTAACTTTGGTTTAGCAGACCTCAACTCCTCTAAATTTGAGCTGACACAAACCGCTATTGGCGCTTCGTGGCGAGAAACGGCTACTAACGGGTCTCAAGGGGTTCCGGTGTCTCAATTTATTGTCAGGACTGATGTTTTTTATGTTTTAAAAGACCCTGACCACAACTATTACAAACTCAGAATGACTCAAGGTGTATTAGAAAACGGAGAAAGAGGCCATCCGAAGTTTATTTATAGCTTATTAAAGTAGCTTTTACTATCTTTTCTTTAGTCATTATTTCTTTTTTTTAGTAGGTTTGTATTGACTTATTATCTCAGCAAATAATTATATGGGTCTGTTTAAACGAAATCCTTTCGGACATATACTCTTTCTGAAAAAATGGCTTATACGCATAGCTGGGCTATTGAGCTACAGGCGTTATAAGGGCTTCAACCAACTCCAAATTGAAGGCTCAGAAATCATACGAAGTCTTCCGGAAAACGGGGTGCTTTTCGTATCTAATCACCAAACTTATTTTGCCGATGTAGCGGCTATGTTTCACGTTTTTAACGCGAGTCTGAACGGCAGAAATGACAGTATAAAAAATATTGGGTATCTCTGGAAACTCAAGCTCAACATCTATTTTATAGCTGCTAAAGAAACCATGAAATCAGGACTTTTACCCAGGATTTTGATTTATGCCGGATCAGTAAGTGTAGATAGAACCTGGAGGGCTAAAGGCGAAGATATAACCGAGAAAAAAGAAATCAATCCTGACGATACCAAGAACATCCAAATTGCATTGAATGACGGCTGGCTGATTACTTTTCCGCAAGGCACTACAAAATCATTTAAACCCATCCGCAAAGGAACCGCGCACATCATCAAAAACTATAAACCCATCGTCGTACCTATTGTCATAGACGGTTTTAGACGTTCTTTTGACAAAAAAGGACTTCGCACTAAGAAAAAGGGAATATTGCAATCTATGGTCATCAAAAAGCCTTTAGAGATAGATTATGAGAATGAAAGCATCGAACAAATCATAGAAAAAGTAGAATATGCCATTGAGCAACACCCCTCTTTCTTAAAAGTAATTCCGCTAGAAGATATAGAAGCACAAGAAGAACTGAACAAACTCAGAAGATGGGAATACTAATTAAAATACAAAAAAAATGAAAAAGATAATTTTTACAGACAAAGCTCCTACGCCGATTGGCCCTTATAGTCAAGCCGTTTTAGCCGGAAATATGTTATATGTTTCTGGTCAAGTGCCTATCAATCCAGCCACAGGTGAGCTGATGATGAACTCTATCGAAGACCAGACCCAGCAAGTGATGCAAAACCTACAAGCGGTTTTAGCTGCTGCAGACATGACTTTTGACAACGTGATAAAGTCAAGCATATTTATTACTGATATGAATGACTTCTCTAAGATAAATGGCGTTTACGGAACTTATTTTGCTGAAGGAAACGCACCGGCAAGAGAGACTGTTCAGGTGTCAGCACTACCTAGAAATGTAAATGTAGAAATTTCAGTTATAGCAATTAGATAATTTTTGCTTTTTCTATTGCAAAACCGATTTATGTTTTCTATATTTGCACCCTGAAAATAAGGCGTCGTGGCGCAACTGAATAGCGCATCTGATTACGGCTCAGAAGGTTGCAGGTTTGAATCCTGCCGACGTCACAAAAAAAAGGCTTAAGAGCAATCTTAAGCCTTTTTTTATGGATAAAATCAAAGACAAAACTTAGATTAAATTATTGTCTCTAGCTTTTTGAATAGCTTCGATTTTATTGTGAACTTGTAGTTTTACATAAATATTCTCAATGTGTTTTCTGACTGTACTCGGCGAGATGATGAGATTATTGGCAATATGTATGTAATTCAATCCTTTGCTGAGTTGTTCTAAAACTTCAGTTTCTCTAGGGGTTAGCTTTATGTCTTCTTTCTGGTGCTGATCAGTCACGTCAATAGGGTTTCTGAGTAGTCTTAGCGCCTTCATAGCAATTGATGACGTCATAGCAGCACCTCCGCTCATCGTCTCTAAGATGCCTTGATACAGGTCTTCAGGGTTTACTTCTTTTAGCAAATACCCATCGGCGCCTACTTTGATGGTTTTAAAAATATTTTCATCGTTGTCAAAAACCGTCAACATGATAATTTTGATATGCGGATACCGCTGCTTTACTTTTTCAGTAGCCTCTATCCCATTCATAATAGGCATTTCTACATCCATCAAAATAAGATTGATATTTGAGTTTTGCTCTAATTTTGCTAGAAGTTCTTTGCCGTTGTTGACACAAAACTTAAGACTTATATTCTTAAAAAAAGAAAGTTTTTCTGACACTGCTTTTTGCAAAAAAACATTGTCATCAACGATGGCTACTTTTATAATTGACTGCATAGTATTGTCTGTGTTTTAATTAAAATCATATTCTGAGAAATCTTATATAATGACTTTGATGCTACTTCCGTTATCATCAGAATCAAAGAAAATTTCTCCTCTTATCTCCTCTACCCTTTTTCTCATATTGACAATTCCGTTTCCGGTATTTTCTTCAGTAATAGTAAATCCTTTTCCGTTGTCAGTAATTATCACATTAAACTTGTGTTTTTTATCAGCTGATCTTTTGATGACCACCTTAATCTTATCTGCACCAGAATGCTTTATCGAGTTGTTTACCGCCTCTTGAATCACACGGCAGACATTGATTCCCTCTAACGAAGAAAACTTACAGTTATCGTCTTCTATATTTTGTTCTACATCTAGGTCAAAGTCAATCCCCCTTACTGAGAACATGGCAGTATTTATAAAATCACTCAATCTAGCTTGAATATCTTCAAAGTTTATCTCGCCTTTGTTCATGGCCCAAATGGTATTTCTGAGTTCTAGAATTGTCTGTCTAGCAAACTTTGCAATGCCGTCAATTCTATGATTGATCTCCGGATTTGCTTCTTTGAGATAGTATTTAATATTCTCTAAAGACGAAATAATAAAGGTGAGCTGTGAGCCAATATTATCATGCAAATCTCGCGAGATGATTAGCTTTTGTTTCTGTAGTTGGTTCTGGGTTTCTATCTTTTGATAAGCGTCCTTCAGATGACTCTCTCTCTCGATGCGTCTCGATCTTTGTTTCTGTCTATAAAACAATGCATATCCTATCATAATTGACACGACAAGCAAGAAAATAACCAATAAGACTTGAGAGTTTTTGTGTTCGAGTTTTAGATTTTTTTCTGCAATTACCGTCCTTTGCTCTAAGATTTCTCTTTCTTTTCGCTCGGTTTGGTATTGTTTCTCCAGCTCAAAAACAGCCTTGGTTTTCTCTTGTTTAAAAAGAGAATCTCTAATCACATCGTGCACTTCCATTTGGCTGTAGGCAAGTTGATAATTGCCCGATTTAGCATAAGCCTTGGCTAAGTTTTTTCTGATATCAATCTCTAAAAAATGAGCTTTTGAGGTTTGAGCAAAATCGAGCGCTTCTTTGAGCAAGCTAATGGCTTCAGGAGTTCTATGTTGTTTGAGCAAACATTGTGCATAGGCACTAAGCGTGTTTGACACTTCAAAGAGATTGCCGTATTTCTTATATAAACCTATGGTTTCTTTATAGAGTTCATTTGCTTTTGGGTATTGCCTCAGGCTGTCATAAGCCGTGGCAATAGTATTAATAGGGTATACGACTAACCTGTCATATTCAATTTTCTGGTATAATTTTTTTGAGTTTTCAGAATATTTAATGGCTTGGTCAAACTTGCCCAACATAAGTGATACCGCTCCGATATTCCCTTGGCTTACCGCCATACCAAAATCACTCTCTATCTTGAAGTATATTTCATTTGCCTTTTGGTAATAGCTCAAAGCTTTCTCATATTCTTCTTGTGCTTTATACACAATTCCGATATTTGAGAAAACCATAGCCATTTTCTCAATATGATTTTCAGCTTCATAATATTTAAGAGCCTTAAAATAATTGTTTAGCGAAGTGGGAAAATTGCCAATCTTGTCATAATAGATAGCGATGTTGTTATAGGAATCTCCAATTTTAATCTTGTTGCCATTTTTCAGACGTATATCAAGCGCTTGTTTGTGATAGATAAAAGAAGAATCTGGACTACTGCGATACTCATATACGTTGGCAAGGTTGTTATACACCTCAGCCAATTCCATCATATCCTTGTTCTTACGCGCTTCTGCTACGGCCTTGATGGCATATTCTAACGCCTTGTCTAGGTCATCGATTTCATACTCCATCGAAAGCTCCATATAGAGCTGTGCCCTGCGCTCTGAATCCTTTGTTTTTGCTAATAGTGTCGATAAGCTGTCTATCTTTGGATTGGCGTTTACTATTGACAAATGAAGACAAAATACAACACAAGTATATAGAAGAATCCTACTTTTGGTTAGCAACATATAGCGTAAATTAAGAAATAATTAACAAAAATATTAAATCGCTTTTCAATATCAAATTTTCAGGAACTAATTAACAGTAATTACTACCTGCTTTTGAGATTTTTTAAAATAATAATTTACTTCAACCAATAATTTTAGACTTATGCAGCTAAAATCAGTGACCGTTTTAACGGCGATTTATAAAAAAACCACCTGCTTTAACAGGTGGTACAGTAATTTATGCACAGTTTTTATGACAGCAAATTAATCTTTGAGTATAAAACTTTGCTCAACATCCCAATTGGCTCGAATATCAATTTTTTCAGGAAAGTAGATTACTTTTTCAGGTTGAATTTTCTTTAGATAATTTCCTGAATCCCAGACTTTATTGTTATTGGTGTCATAGATAATTCTCAAGTTATACAATGAGGGATTAAGAAACTGAAAATCTACAACATGGGTATCTTGTATAAACTGTTCGGCCAGCACTTTACCTTTATCATCGGTCAACTGGATAATTATTGGGTGATCTTTCGCATTTTTCAAAACTACCCTCAGGTTTCCGTAATCAGCATGCTGAGTTGTAGAAAAATCTGATTTTATCGTATCGTTTGAGACGCCATAAAAATCAGTCATTGCCTCAGGCAACAACAACAGCTTATACTTTTGGTTTTCTTCTTTGTCAAATGAGATTTCAAAGTTTTGTTTTAAAAGCTCATATTTAGTTGTGAAGGCTACTTCTAACGAATCTTTGTCTAACAACTTAATTCTAGAGTTGTCAAACTTGATCAGTGGTGTTGAGGTATTGTATACGATTGGATTTGTAAAATCCAGTCTTTTTGAAGACTTCAACAGGATCGAAAGCGAATCTGATTTTTGCTCTTTTTGTTTGATTACAAATGATTTCTGTGTGTTTTTGTCAGCTACACTTACTACTATAGAATCAGCCACAAGAGGTTTGAACCATATATTTAGTGAATCTCTCTCGGGCATTTTAGTCATAAGATGTGCAAGCGTATTCGCTCCATTATTTAAGCGAATCTGAACATCCTCAGGATTTCCTTCATAACCGATAACAATTCTATTCTTTGTTGCCTCAAAGGCTCTTAAGGCTTTGTATTCAGGCTGTTCTTTAAAAACCTCCAACTTGTAATTCTCATCTGTGGGCACATTGATTAACTCAGTATGAAAACCAACTTTGTCTTGTTTTGGGTCATATTTATTATTGCTGTTGTGGTCTTTCAGCGCAACCAAAAGATATTTACCTTGTTTTATATTCTCTAGTGTAAAACTAGTCAGGCTGTCTAAAGTATTGGTGATATACCTCGGGTTTTGTTTATAAATAACCGAATCTCCATACTGCTGATTCACCTCATATAGCATTACTGAAATATAAGGTTCTGTCTCTTTGTCTAAAGCATCTTTTACGAATCCCTGCACGCTAAGTGAATCGATATAACTTCCTGTCGAAAACACATAGCGATAAGCTTTTAATTTATTGCCTTCGTTGTTATCTTCAATACTTTCACCAAAATTAAGGCTGTAGGTAGTATTCGGGAGCAAAGTATCTCTAAAGCGAATTTTGATTTGTTTAGCTGCCGTATACGGAGTGATTTCAGGAGCGTATTTCAGTGGAGGAGAAACAATGAGTCTTTTGTGCACGTCTTTGAGCTTGACGTATTCATCAAAATCAATCACAATTTCTTTAGAATTAAAATGAGTGCTAAAATTCTTAGGGCTGGTTTTAAGTACTACCGGAGGCAAAATATCTATTTCTCCGCCAGTAATATATCCTCTTTTTGCACATCCAAAAGCAAGTAGCACAAGGCAAATAACAACAAAACTTCTCTTTGTCATAACTCTATTTAAGTAAAAGACAAATATATGAATTTAAAAAACTAGGATGCGGCAGTAAATTAGAATTTCTGGAATTATGAACTAAGCTTACAAATCCATTCTAAATGTCTTTCTCCTTTTATGAATCTCAGGGCTAAAGTCTTTCCAGAGCAATTGCGTTTTTAGATTTTCTTCTAAGATAGGATTGGTTTCGATCCAATTGATTTTATATTTCAAGTAGGTCTGTTGCAATTCTCTAAATATAAGTGAGGTTACCCCTTTGTTTTGAAAATCAGGATGCACACCAATGAGATAGAACTCTACGTTCTTGCTGTTTTTCAAAGCTTTAATTAGATGCAAAAAGCCAATCGGGAAAAGTCTTCCTTTTGCTTTTTGAAAGGCATTAGACAACGACGGAATGGTTATGGCAAAAGCGATGAGTTTCTTGGTGGCATTATCAACTACGCACGATATAAACTCAGGGTTTACAAGAGGCAAGTATTTTTTCTTATAATGTTCTACCTGAAACTTCTCTATAGGCACAAAGCTCTGTAGGTCTTTATAAGTGAGGTTCAACAACTCAAACATCTGATCTGCATACGGCAATACTTCTTTTGTAGTCTTGAAGTTTAGAGACGATATATTAAAACGCTTTTCGATCAGGTTTGATAGCCTAACTGCATTGTCAATATTAGTGTTTTTAGTCTGAAATTTATATTCTAACCATTCGGCTGCTTTTTCAAAACCTAGCACTTTCAGGTGCTGCGGATAATAATCGTGGTTATACATACCAATCATAGTAGCCACCTCTTCAAAACCTTCAGTGAGCATTCCGGCTTTGTCCATATTAGTAAAACCAACGGGACCTTCAATATATTCTAATTGATGTGACTTACCAAAATCAATTACTTTATCCATCAAAGCTCTTGAAACCTCAATGTCATCAATCACATCAAACCATCCGAAGCGCACTTTTGGTTTCTGTTGTTCTTTAACTTCAGTTTTGTTAATGATTGCAGCAATACGACCTACAATTTCATCATTTTTATAGGCCAAATAAAAACGAGCCTCTACATTCTCAAAAATAGGATTGTTCTTAGAAAAACTACGCAGCTCCTCTTTAATTATAGGAGGTACCCAATACGGATTATCTCTATATATCTTAAAGGGGAATTTTATGAAACGAAGTAAATCGCTACGTCTATTAACTTGTCTTATAGTTATCATCATCAAATATCTATTCTGTTGGTGTATTGTCGTCAGTGGGTATGTCTGTATCTTGTGTGTCTGGTATACTAGCCGGAGCTTCTAGATTTGTTTCTGTCGAAATGCCTTCTGCAGGAACTTCTTCTCCTGCTACGGCTTCTGTATCCTCAACTATTGCATTTGGATCTATTTCTTCTTCTGGTATCATCCCAGCTGGTCCAGCGCTTCCTTCATCTAGTACTCTATAAAAAAACAAATCTCGGTAGTTAAAAGTGAATCTCCAAGAGGCTCCTACACCTCCGTAAATTATATCTCGAGAAGTATTAAAGTTTTTGCCGATAGAAACATCGAGTTGAAGGTTGTCATCAAGTAGATATGCAGCACCTGTTCTGAGAAAAATATCGTTATAATAATCTCCTTTAATGCCTTGTATCTCTCCAAAACCACTCCACTTTCTGTTAATGGCTTTGGTAGCAGTCAATATTCCTTCTATAGTACTGTAGTCAGAGGAGATATTATTTAAGGCGATATTGGTGATAAAGACCCAACCTCCATTAAACTGGTTTTGAAGAATAAGCATCAACTTTGGACTTGCTTCAAATCGGTCTGAGGGTATATACGGATTATCAGAAAAATTCAAATTTACTCCAGCATATACCGCAACTGCGGGAATGAATTGTCTCCACTTAAAACTATGATTGGCTTTCCAACTATAGATGTTGGGTTTTTCTACATAATTTTTATACGGATCATAAACCAAATACTTAAAACCAAAAGAGGTCTTACTCATAAAACTCCTTTTGTCATAAACCTCATACGGAATTTGATAGGTTTCTTTTCTGTATTGCAGCTCTGAGATAAATTCTAATTCTTCAAAAAGCAAACCGTATCTCACATCTAAATCTATAAAAACACCTTTCGCCTTTGCGTCGATTTTCTTCATCTTTTCGTTGACATAAGATGCACCACCCTCTAACTGAAAGATCGACTCTCCTACTGAGAAAGCAGAAAACGACTCGCTTGGTCTATTTGAATTTATGATGTCTGTATACTGGGCATAGAAAACTTGTCCGGAAAGCAGACTCATAAACACAACCGACAAACGCTTTAGATTATTCATAAACTTATAAGCACTTAACTCAAATATAATCCAAAAATAAGCTTTTTATTTAAACTATTTTGGATGAAAAATCTTTTTTTAATACAACCAATTGTATAAACCACAAACAGAACTAACTACAAAAACGAAATATTCATTCAAAAGCATTTTTGTTTGGCGTTTTATTGTTTTACCCAAAGATTATCTTTTAGATTGACATCAGGTAAAAAGCCTTGAGGATCAATCTGAATCTTCACTATTTCTTTTGCTCCGTTGAGCATATGAACCAGTTGTGAACTGCGTTGCCAAATCTCAACAGGCAATTTTCTCAACTCCTTAGTGCCATCACTGTAGGTTACTTCAAAGACAATAGGCATCGGAATTTCACATTTGTTCAAAAACGTAACCTGCACTCCCTCCTCTTTTTTCTGAACGCTGTCAATAGCCAAATCTATATTGCCGTTAGAATAGAACCAACTCTTCCAGAACCAATTTAGATTTTCACCCAAAGCATTTTCCATATAGTTAAAGAAATCTGTCGGTTGCGGATGTTTAAATGCCCAAGCTTTGATGTAACCTTTAAAGGCTTGATCAAACAGCACTGGGTTTGTGATGTATTCCCTGAGCAAAATCATTCCAGTTGCCGGTTTATAATAGGCAGAATATGCCAAATTATATCCTTTTGCAATATCCGGAAAAGTGCTTGGTGCCTCTCTGTTTTTCCAGGTCATCCAGCCCACTTTGCTTTTGCCATCAGCGGTATCTGAACCATATTCACCCTTATTAAAATTTAGCGTGCTGTAATGGTTGATAAACGTATTAAAGCCCTCGTCCATCCATACGTGTTTGCGTTCGTTTGAACCCACAATCATCGGAAACCAGTTGTGCCCGAATTCGTGATCAGTTACATTCCAAAGACTACCTCTTTGAGATTTATAACTACAAAACGATACCCCTGGATATTCCATTCCACCTACGTTAGAAGCCACATTTACGGCTACAGGATACGGATATTCATATAGCCAATCAGAATAAAACTCGATAGAAGCTTTGGTATATTCTGTCGAGCGCGACCATGCCTGATCGCCATTGCTCTCTTTTGGGTAAACAGACATGGCGGTACTTGTTTTTCCGCTCGGCAGATTTATTTTAGCGGCATCCCAAATAAAAGCAGCTGAGCTGGCAAAAGCCACATCACGCGTAGTGTCCATTTTATAGTGCCAAGTCAATGTTCCGCTTTGTTTCGGACGTGTAATAGCGGTATTGCCCACTTCATTGAGCGGAAGAATCATGACTGTTATATCGCTTTTTGAAGCTTCTTTTAGCCGATCTATCTGCGTTTTCGTAAGTACTTCTTTCGGATTTTTCAACTCGCCTGAAGCCACAACGATATGGTCATAAGGCACCGTGATTTTATAATCAAAACTTCCGTATTCACAATAAAACTCACCCGCACCAAGGTAAGGCAAGGTATTCCATCCTGAGACATCGTCAAAGACCGCTACCCTCGGATACCATTGTGCGATGGCATAAATAGTCCCGTTTTGAGTGTCTAATCTACCCATTCTATCCACTCCGTACTGAGGTGTTTTGAATTCGAAGTTCATAGAGACCGTAGCTTTTCCGCCCTTGGCAGGAATCGGCTCGGCAAAGGTCACTTTCATTCGCGTGTCTGTTATATAATAGTCTGAAGACGATGATTTTTGGCTTTCAGCCACAAGGTTTGAGATCTTTACACCACCATCCAAATCTGTTTTGAAACGCCCACCTTGAGAGGTCAAATTGCCACGACTTTGTTCAGTATATAGGTTTTGTTCTAGATACATCCAGATAAACGGGAGTGCTTCAGGCGAATTATTGGTATAGGTAAGTTTCACTTTCCCTTTGACTATATTAGTGGTATCATCTAAGGTCACCTCAATGCTATAGTCAGCCGAGTTTTGCCAATATTCAGGTCCTGGAACCCCAGAAGCCGAACGAAAAGCATTTGATCTTCTATACATGAAATCATCAAATACCTCTTGATTGTTAGGCACAACTTCTTCTTGGGCTAGTAGATAACTTATATTTCCGATCAGGAAAAACACTAGGACTAATTTTGATACGTTTTTCATATACACTGGTTTAACACTAGATATTATACATTTTTTTCAATCTGCTATTCATTTGCGATTTGCTCGGCTTCTTCTGCCCTATTCAGCAAGTTTTCTGGTAGGGTTTTAGTTGTTTTGGCGCCCATTTTTTTGAGTTTTTCGATAGTTATAATCACGTTTCCTCTACCGTCAACCAATTTATTCATAGCGCCTGAATACTCTGTCTTGGCTTCATCCATCTTCTTGCCAATTTTGATCAAATCAGCTACAAAACCCTCAAACTTATCATAGAGCGAACCGGCTAATCGGGCAATTTCATAGGCGTTTTCCTGTTGTTTTTGATTGGTCCACATACTGTCAATAGTGCGGAGCGTAGCCAATAAAGTCGCTGGAGTTACAATCACTATATTTCGCTCAAACGCCTTGGTATACAGTGAGTTGTCGTGGTTTAGTGCCAATGCAAAAGCAGGTTCTATCGGGATAAACAGCAAGATAAAATCAGGACTCTCAATCTTATAAATATCCTGGTATTTCTTGTCTGAGAGTTGATCGATATGTCTTTTGATAGAATTGACATGTTCTTTGAGGTGGTTGTTTCTTAAATCTGCATCGTCTTCATTCACATAGCGCTCATACGCCGTAAGCGAGACCTTAGAGTCAATAACCATCTTGTTGTTGTCGGGCAAGTGAATCACCACGTCAGGCATCACGCGCTTGCCTTCTTCGTTAGTGAAGCTTTGTTGCACAAAATACTCGCGGTCTTTCTCTAATCCTGATTTCTCAAGTACGCGCTCTAGCACTAGCTCTCCCCAGTTTCCTTGAATTTTTGAATCTCCTTTTAGCGCTTTGGTCAGGTTTTCTGCTTCTTGGGTAATCTTGAGGTTTTGGCTTTGCAGCTGCAACAGCTGTTCTTTGAGCGAGGCGTGAATTCCGATATTTTCTTTTTGAGAGTCTTCGACTTTCTTTTCGAATAACAGAATTTTCTCTTGTAGCGGATTCAGAATATTCTTGATATTCTCTTTGTTCTGCTCAGTAAATTTAGTTGATTTCTCTTCTAGGATTTTATTGGCTAAGTTTTCAAATTCTTTGGTGAATTTTGCCTGAAGTTGTTCTACTTCTTCTTTTTGCTCAGCAATTTTCTGTTGAATGTTTTCAAACTCAGTTTCTTTGCGAGAAAGATCAATCATCAGTGATTGTTTCTCGCCTATGAGTTTATCTTTGTCTGTGTTGAGTTGGTCAAATTGCTTCTCGGCTTGTTGGGCTTGTTGGGCAAGCTGTTGTTTGTGGTTGTCAATTTCACGAGCCAAGTTATTGATTTTCTCTTCAAAAACCATCTTCTCTGAATCAGCAGAAGCTCTAAAAAGTTTTTTACCGATAATAACACCTACAAATAAAGCTGCAAAAATCAGCAGTATGCCTATTACATCCATGACTAGAGAATTATATTTTTACAAATATAAAATTAAAACTAGCAATAACCGAAGCCTACAAGCAAACTATCTCAGTTGGTCAGTTTTCTTTGATCAGAATAATACTCCCTTTAAAGCCTGTTGCGAGTTCCCATTGGTTACTGCTGATCAATTCTCCTTGATCGTCATACACCTGAAACTCTGCAGTGTTAGGCCCTGAAGTTCCCTGGTTTAAAGCTATGATTTCAACTTTATTAAATCCGATAACAAGTTCTATTTGCAGACTTTTATAAGAGGGTTCTAGCAAGACGTTGCTGAGAACTACTTTGTCATTGACAATAATCTGAACCCTATCGCCATCAAAAGCAAGGTGATCGCGATAGACTAATTTTATGTATTTTGATATGGTTTTGAAATCGCCAAAATATTGGTTGCGCTTAAACTCTTCGAGGTTCTCTCTGCCCTCTGTCTGGAAGCTCTTGTTGATTTTCTCTGCAATACCGTGGTTTGGGACACTGAATTCGGGTTTGTCAAAAACACTCTTGCCCTCCGCTTTTAAAAAACTCGGTTCGGGCAATTTATTAGAGTCAAAATCTGATAAAGTGGGTGCTTTTTCTTGGATAAGAGGTTTGATATCCATCTGGTTGTCATCGGGCTTTGGTTTGATACCCAGCTCAATTGACGTAGGAGTTTCAAAAGGTTGAGCCCATCCCCAAAAAGAGATCAAAAAAACGGTGAATAGTATATACTTTCGCATCGGCTTCTGGGGGATGGGTTTAAGTTTTGGTTTTTTTAGTGTATTACAAACTAATAAACGAGTCATCAGTCAATGCCAACTTCTGCATAACGGCATCAAGGTCATTCATATCAACCCCTAAGGTTGAGAAATAACCCGGCACAATAACCACTCTAAAGGTCTTATTGATTCTAAAATGGTCAGGTAAATTTGCAGGATATAAGTTGGTATCTAAATAAATCTGAATGTCATATCTTGAAAAATCAAAGAAATAGCGCAAGTCACCAGAACCAAAATAATACACTATTGGCAACGGAGTCCACACGTCATTTCCGTAGTGAGAACCTGATAATTCATAGACTAAAACTACATCAGAGCTATATATCGCTGGATTGAGCGTCACGCCAATCGAATAATCGTTATTCGAAGAGAACGAACCTGTAATCTCAAAAACTTCGCTTATAATACTTGTGCCTGGATTTCCTTGCGGACCTCTTGGCCCTTCAGGACCCGTACAACCATTTAGAAACAGCATTCCGGTTGCATACATAAAGATGAAGATAATTTTTTTCATGATAGTATTTCTTAAATGGTTATGGAGCCTTTTTAAACAAGAACCAAGCCAATTGTAATTAGACTTGAATCACTCCTAGGTTAAACTGCTTTTCGATAGGCGCATGGTTAGCGGCTTCAATCCCCATCGATATCCATTTTCTGGTGTCTAAGGGGTCAACAATGGCATCCGTCCATAGTCGAGCTGCGGCATAATAGGGCGAAACCTGAGCGTCATATCTCGCTTTTATCTTATCAAACAACTCCGCTTCTTTCTCTGGAGTAATGGTCTCTCCTTTTTTCTTAAGCGAAGAGGCTTCTATCTGAAGCAATACTTTGGCAGCTTGCGAACCTCCCATCACGGCAAGTTCTGCACTAGGCCAAGCAAAAATAAGTCTTGGGTCATAGGCTTTTCCGCACATGGCATAATTGCCCGCACCGTATGAATTGCCGATTATCACAGTAAATTTTGGCACAACCGAATTAGAAACAGCGTTGACCATCTTAGCACCATCTTTGATAATACCGCCGTGTTCAGATTTTGAACCCACCATAAATCCGGTTACGTCTTGCAAAAACACCAACGGAATTTTCTTCTGGTTACAATTGGCTATAAATCGCGTTGCTTTATCTGCACTATCTGAATAGATAACCCCACCAAACTGCATTTCGCTTGGTTTGGTTTTGGCAGCGGTGGTCTTTACAACTTTTCTTTGGTTGGCAATTATCCCTACGGCCCAACCGTCAATTCTAGCATACGCCGTGATGATGGTTTGTCCGTAACCCGGTTTGTACTCGTCATACTCTGAGTTGTCAACCATTCTCTTGATGATTTCATACATATCATACTGCTCAGCTCTCGATTTTGGAAGTATGCCATAGATTTCCTTTTCATCTAAAGCGGGCTTCTGAGCAGCTACTCTGTTGTAGCCTGCCTTGTCAAAATCCCCAATCTTGCCCACCACACTTCTTATGCGATCAAGTGCATCTTTGTCATCTTTGGCTTTGTAATCAGTCACGCCTGAAACTTCTGTATGTGTGGTTGCGCCACCAAGGATTTCGTTGTCAATTGTCTCTCCGATGGCAGCTTTGACCAAATAGCTTCCAGCTAAGAAAATACTACCTGTCTTATCGACTATGATAGCTTCGTCGCTCATAATGGGTAAGTATGCACCACCTGCCACACAACTGCCCATGACAGCGGCAATTTGGGTGATTCCCATACTGCTCATAATAGCGTTGTTTCTGAAGATGCGACCGAAGTGTTCTTTATCCGGGAAAATCTCGTCTTGGAGTGGCAAATACACCCCAGCACTGTCTACTAGATAGATTATCGGAAGTCTATTCTCAATTGAAATCTCTTGTGCTCTGAGGTTTTTCTTTGCTGTAATCGGAAACCACGCGCCTGCTTTTACAGTAGCGTCATTTGCTACGGCAATTACTTGTTTGCCTGATACATAACCAATCTTCACTACGACACCGCCACTAGGACAGCCACCGTGCTCTTCATACATACCATCGCCTACAAAAGCGCCAATCTCGATACGTTCTGTATCTTTATCAAATAGGTAGTCAATGCGCTCACGAGCCGTCATCTTGCCTTCGGCATGCAACTTCTCCATGCGTTTCTCTCCTCCACCTTTACTCACGCGTGCAAATTTATGTCGTAAATCAGATACCAATAGTTTATTGTGATCTTCGTTTGTATTAAAGTTAATATCCATTGTATTTTGAGTTATATAGCTTTTTATAGATTGAATTTATAGATTCTGCGCATTCGTGTTACTTGCCGTCTTTGTCAATAACAGGTCTATTTTCTGTATTGGCTAACTTCCAAGCGGTTGCAAAAGCGAGTTTTGTGCGTTTTGCAAATAACGGAAAATCAATTTTATCAGGCGTATCGCTAGGTTGATGATAATCTTGGTGCACGCCATCAAAGTAAAAAATAGCTGGAATTCCGTTTTTAGCAAAGTTATAATGATCAGAGCGGTAATAGAAACGATTGGGGTCATTCAGGTCATTATACGTATAGTCAAGCTCTAAACCGATAGACTTATTAGCCTCTACAGACAACTTGTGCAAATCACTGCTCATCCTATCAGAACCGATGACATATACATAGTTGTCATTGGTCTCTTTGCCAAAACCACGTCTGCCAATCATATCGATATTGATATTGGCCACTGTGTTTTCAATACTGAAAATAGGATGGTCAGTATAATATCTAGATCCGTGCAAACCGTATTCTTCAGCGGTAACATGCAAAAAAAGAATGGAGCGCAAGGGCGTATATCCTGCTTTTTTGGCTTCTATGAATGCTTGTGCAATTTCTAAAAGTGCGGTAGTTCCAGAGGCATTGTCATCGGCTCCGTTATAAATTTCACCGTTCTTCATACCTATGTGATCATAGTGTGCAGACAAGATAAGTACTTCGTCTTTCTTCTGGCCGCCTTCTATAAAAGCCCAAATATTTTCTGAATCAGGCAGCGTAGGACTCCAAGCCATCTTCATAGCTTTTGAAGGAATAGGTTGATAAAAACCATCGGCAGTGGGTGGGAATGAAATTCCCATTTTCTGATATTGTTCGATGAGGTATCTACCTGCTTTTTTCTGTCCTTCACTTCCCGTATCTCGACCTTGCATTTCATCAGAAGCAATTACAAAGAGATGGGTTTTGAGATCCTCTTGCGTAATGGTATTGCTATACCTAGCTAACGGGTTTTTATCGTCAGTTTCTGAAGTGGCTTTCTGTCCTTGAACTCCTGAACTGCATCCTATAAAAAACAGTGCAATAGAAGTGATTATTAGAGATTTTGTCATACTTATATTTCGGTATTTCAGTAGAATTTAAGGTATAGCTTTTTTCTATATGAGATGTTTATTGTATTTTAAATCAGATACTTGAGGTTAGTCACTTAAACTACTTATTCATTAGCCAACTTCTAAAATCAAAGAAATTTTTTGGCGCTACCCCATGCCCAATTGGGTACTCGTGATAGACATTTTTAATGCCTAAAGCATCTAGAAACCCAGGTGTCTTTCTGGCCCACTCCACCGGAATTACTTGGTCAGAAAAGCCATGAGAAACAAAGAAATCAAGCTTAGAAAAGTCATTGTTTTTATAATTTTCTTTGATGATATCTTCACTCAAATAACCGCTAAGCGCCACTACCCTACGCAACTTTTCTGGGTAGGATAAAGCAACGGCATAACTCAAAATACTACCTTGAGAAAAGCCAATTAGCGCGATATCATTTTGATCAATCGGATAGCTTTCTAGGATCTCATCAATTACTTTTACGATCAAATCTCTAGAGGCAATAGCTTGATTATTGTCAGAGAACTTATTCATATCCGCATCAAAATTGATGGCATACCATGCATTGCCATAAGGCGGCATTGCATGCGGTGCTTCGAGTGAAATGATATAATATTCGTCTGGCAGTTCGTCTTTGAACGAAAACAAATCTTCTTTATTACTGCCGTAGCCATGCAAAAGCAACAACAACGGATTCTTGTCTTTTATATGTTTGGGAGCTCTGATGAGATAATCTAAGGATAACTTCATAGGTATTTATAGTATTATATACTCTTAAAAATTCTTTGAAAAAAATTGCCTACAATAGGTACAATCTTGGCTTCATACTGCAATGCTGCCGTAAAACCAAACAGCCAAAGCACAATAAAAGCTACATAAAAAGCTGAGGTGACCAGCCAACTATCAAAATAACCAATCGGGTAGCCCATCGCAAAGAACAAGAGGTTAAGCCCTAAGGCCTGTCTGTTGTGAAAGGATGCAAAGGGATATTTCTTTTCGCTATTCATAATAAGGGCAATGATGCTTCCGAAGATGGTGAAGTAGCTTATGATTGCAATGGTCTTGTCTTCTTTTTTTTCCATAGTTTTCTCTAAAGGGTTTTAAGTCAAAAATGTTTTGTCTAACTGCCTAAATATAACCATTTCTGGCAGTACAGACTGACAAAGATATAATAAAATACAGAAGAATTTTAGACATATTTAGACTTGGAACTATTTTGTGCGGGTTAAGATAAATCAAAAAATAGCTATTTTTCTAATTAAGTCGTAAATTTGTGCTTTTAAAATTTTAAACAAAGCAATTATGTCAGAGGGTATAGAAAAATTAGATTGTCTTATTATTGGATCAGGTCCTGCAGGATATACGGCAGCAATTTATGCAGCAAGAGCTGATATGAAGCCTGTTATGTATACGGGAATGGAACCAGGAGGACAACTTACGACAACTACAGAGGTCGATAACTTTCCGGGTTATCCCGATGGAATTGACGGACCTACTATGATGTCTCAATTACAACAACAAGCAGAGCGTTTTGGCACTGAAGTGAGAATCGGAATGGCTACAGCTGTCGAGTTCAGCAAAGAAGTGGGCGGTACTCATATAGTTACGGTTGACGACACTAAGAAAATCGAAGCTAAAACAGTCATCATCGCTACAGGAGCTACGGCTAAGTATTTAGGCCTTCCGAGTGAAGAGCGCCTAAAAGGCGGTGGAGTCTCTGCTTGTGCAGTCTGTGACGGATTTTTCTATAAAGGACAAGAAGTAGCCATCGTAGGCGCTGGAGACACAGCTGCTGAAGAAGCAACCTATCTGGCTAAGATATGTTCAAAAGTAACGATGCTGGTTAGACGTGACGAAATGCGCGCTTCAAAAGCCATGCAACACAGGGTAAACAACACGGCTAATATCGAGATGCTATACAACTCAGAAGTTGATGAAGTACTAGGAAAACAAGTAGTTGAAGGCATTAGAGTCATCAACAATAAAACCCAAGAAAAAAGAGACATCCCGGTTACCGGACTCTTTATAGCCATCGGGCACAAACCCAATACCGATATATTTAAAGGACAACTAGAGATGGACGACACGGGTTATTTGATCACAAAACCAGGTACGACACAAACTAACCTTCCGGGTGTATTCGCATCAGGTGATGTTCAAGACAGTCAGTATAGACAAGCCGTAACTGCAGCAGGAACCGGCTGTATGGCCGCGCTAGACGCCGAGAGGTACCTTGCAGACCTAGCATAACGCCTACCCACAACCAATCATAACGGCAGACCTACAGATAAGTGTAAAGTTTTTTTGTTAAAACTTTACACTTATTTTTTTATTATCATTTTTTGTATAACTTTGAACTAAGTTTAATCTACAAAAACACTATTGCCTATCGCATAAAAATACTTTTAGACAGTTGCAGTATTACAATTATTTGAAAATCTAAAAGATATTTCTATGGCACCAAATACCATTATTACAGATGCTATTTTAGTACAAAGGTACATCAGTGGAGATGAGCAGGCTCTTGCCAAACTCATCGAAAGACATCAATCAAAAATTTTTGGTTTTATTTACTCTAAGGTTGCTGACCGAGATGTGGCTAACGACATCTTTCAGGACACCTTTATTAAGGTAATTCATACCTTAAAAACAAAAACCTATAACGAGGAGGGTAAATTCTTGCCTTGGGTGATGCGCATTGCACACAACTTGTGTGTAGACTACTTCAGAAGCATCAAAAGAATGCCTATGCAACGCGATACAGATGAGTTCTCAGTGTTTTCAATAATGAGGGACAACGACCCTAATATAGAGAGCCAAATCATCAGTTTACAGATTGAAAATGACTTAAAGAAAATTATTGAAGAACTCCCTGATGACCAAAAAGAAGTACTGATGATGCGTATTTATCAAGACCTTTCGTTCAAAGAAATCTCTGAGCTCACAAACGTAAGTATCAATACAGCCTTGGGTAGAATGAGGTATGCGCTGATTAACCTTCGTAAGATTATAGACAAGAGCAACTTAGTGTTGACCGTCTAACAATATATAAACGAATCTGTCGTTATAAGTCTGTATAACTTTTAATCAGATCTATATGACCAAAATCTACTCTAAAGGAAAAAGCATCACTGCTGATTTTCAACCCAGCAAAGAAACGCTTAATTTTTTGCTCAATTATTCCAAGTCACTTCACGTAGCACATACTAAAATTGGCGTATTTGATATTATTTTAAATTAAGAATTCTTTCATTTCACAAATATCAAAAAACAAAAATGCCCTAAAATAAATTCTATTTTAGGGCATTTTATTTATAACCAATACCAATTATTTCTTGTCGTTCTTCTGGCGTTTTTGTTCTTGCGCTTGCTCCATAGCTTGACGCATCTTCACCTGAAACTTGCTCTCTTTCTTCGGTTGTTGTTTATTCACTTGAATAGCAGCGTGAATCTTCTCGTTATCGATGATATACTTTTTAATCACTATCATAATACCGATGGTAATCAAGTTAGAGATAAAGTAGTAGAGCGATAATCCTGAGGCATACATATTAAAGAATATAATCATCATAAACGGCGAGATATAAATCATCACTTTCATGATTTTGCCCATATCAGGCATGCCTTCTTGTTGGGGTTGTGCCATTTGTTGATCACCTGTAGTCATCTTCATATAGAAGAAAATAGCGATACCAGCCAATATTGGGAATAAACTGATGTGATTTCCGTACAGCGGAATATAGAACGGAAGCTGAATCACCGCATCATAGGCCGATAAGTCATCTGCCCATAAGAATCCTTTTTGTCGCAGCTCAATTGCCGACGGGAAAAATTGGAACAAAGCATAGAAAATCGGGATCTGCATCAAGGCAGGAATACACCCCGCCATCGGATTCACCCCAGCTTTAGAATACAAAGCCATGGTCTCCTGTTGCTTTTTCATCGCGTCTTTCTTGTACTTCTCATTGAGTTCGTTGATGTCTGGACGAAGCGCTTTCATCTTTGCCTGAGACAAATATGATTTATAGGTAATTGGCGAAATTGCCACACGCACTAAAATCGTAAACAAGATAATTACCAATCCGTATGACGGAATAAAACTAGCAAAGAATCCGAAGACTGGGATAAATAAGAACCTGTTGATCCAACCAAAAATTCCCCAACCTAACGGAATAATTCTATCAAGATTTTTATCGTATTCTTTTAAGATTTTATAATCTGAAGGACCGTAGTACCAATTCATAGTATAGTTTACCTCTCCCCCTTTAAACTCAAGCGGAATAACAGAGGTGAAAGCTTTGGTTCTTAAGGTATCTGTCTCTTCGTTTTGAACTAAATTCTTTGAAGCGAAATCTACAGTCTTAAACGGCGTATCAGTCAATAAGATAGACGTAAAGAAGTGTTGTTTATAAGCGATATAAGTGACGTCTTTGACCGTTTTCTCTTCAGATTTACCCATCCCAAGGTCATTGTCTTTGCCTTTTTCGTACTCATACAACAACTTTGTATAACGGTTTTCGTATGAAACTGATTTCTCATTTCTAAAAGCCTCTAAGTTCCAAGAAAGCTGTAACGGCTCTGAAGTGTCTAGCACCGAATTTAAACCTTGCGTTTTGATAGAGAAATCCATCATATAATCATTCGGTTTCAACACATAACGGTATTCTAAATACTTGTTATCATCAGATTTAAGTCTAAGTGTGAGCACTTGGTTGTCACCTTCTTTAGTCAGTACAGGCTCAAACAACATATCTTTAGTATCCAAGACTTTGTTCTCTTGGGTTCTAAGGCGAATGTTGAACAAGGCGTTGTTTTCCTGAATTAGGCTAACAATACTACCAGAACCTTTGCGAAACTGCTCAAAATTCTTAACCTCTGCTTTGGTAATGTACCCTCCTTTAGTAGAAATCTCTAACTTCAAAACTTCGTTTTCTAAGCTAGTCGTCTCTTCAGTTAGTGTGCCTGAATATGCAAAACCACCTAGCGCCCCTTGCAGTTGTGCCATTTTTAGCGAATCATTAGCGCTAATCTCACCAAGGCTAACGACCTCTTGCTCAGCCGCTATAGCTTTGTGCTCTTCTTGTTTTTCAACTAATTCTTGTTGGGCTTTTGAATCGGCAATTTGCTCAGGTGTAGGCTGATTTTGATACATTATCCATAAAAGGATTCCAAAAATAAGCACAAAGGCAAATATCGTTTTTGGGTCAAATTTCTTTTGTTCCATTCTTTTATTTTATTCTATTTTTTTTTTAGTTTTCGGGTTGTCTAGAGTTGTGTGTTTCGTATACAATCCGTTTCTGGCATGTGATTATTTTTTATTGTCAACAGTTGCTTTTACAAAAGCTATAAACAACGGGTGCGGATTGATCACCGTACTCTTATATTCTGGATGAAACTGAGCAGCTATAAAAAACGGATGCTTCTCGATCTCAACAATTTCTACAAGACCTGTCTTCGGGTTTTGCCCAGAGGCAATAAGCCCTGCTTTTTCTAGATCTTTGAGGTATTTGTTATTTAGCTCATAACGATGTCTGTGTCGTTCAGAGATCATGTCTTTTCCGTAAATTGAGTGAGCCAATGTGTTTGGTTGTAGCTTACAATCCCAAGCACCGAGGCGCATAGTTCCGCCTTTGTGGGTCACCTCTTTTTGATCTTCCATGATATGAATGACCGGATACTTGGTCTTCGGGTCTATTTCAACCGAATTAGCACCAGCTAATCCCAATACATTTCGAGCATATTCAATAACTGCCATTTGCATCCCCAAACAAATTCCGAAAAACGGAATATTGTTTTCTCTGACATACTTTATAGCTTCAATTTTGCCTTCAATTCCCCTAGAACCAAAGCCTGGCGCAACGAGTATACCGTCAAGCCCAGCTAATTTTTCAGCTGCGTTTTTGCTGTCTAGATATTCTGACTGAATACTGATGATATTTACTTTGGTATAATTTGAGGCACCTGCGTGTACAAAAGATTCTAAAATTGATTTGTATGAATCTTGAAGCTCGACATACTTGCCTACCAACCCAACGTTTACTGTATGTTTTGGCTTTTTATAACGCTTCAAAAACTCGTTCCAGATGGTCAAATCTGGTTTGTGTTTTTTAGGCAGGTTTAGTTTTCTTAAGGTTACTACATCTAGCCCTTCTTCTAACATCAAATTCGGCACGTCATAAATGGTTGACGCATCGATTGACTGTATCACTGCTTCTTTTTTAACATTACAAAAAAGCGCTAACTTTTCACGGATATCATCTGACAGCTCATGTTCTGTTCTACAAACCAAGATATCTGCTTTGATACCGCTTTCCATCAAGGTTTTCACCGAGTGCTGTGTGGGTTTGGTCTTCAATTCTTTGGCAGCAGCTAGATAAGGCACAAGCGTAAGGTGAATGGTAATGGCATTGCCATCGCCCAATTCCCACAACAACTGACGCACAGCTTCGATATGTGGCAGCGATTCAATATCACCCACAGTTCCGCCAATTTCAGTAATGACAATATCAAAATCACCCGTTTCTCCAAGCAATTTCATTCTTGATTTAATTTCGTTGGTGATATGCGGCACAACCTGAACGGTTTTGCCTAAAAACTCTCCTTTTCTCTCTTTCTCAATAACTGAGAGGTATACCCTTCCGGTCGTGACGTTATTCGCCTGAGAAGTAGGTACGTTTAAGAAGCGTTCGTAGTGTCCTAAGTCTAAATCCGTTTCTGCTCCGTCATCAGTGACATAACACTCTCCGTGTTCATAGGGGTTCAGTGTTCCTGGATCTACGTTTATATACGGATCAAATTTCTGGATGGTAGCTCTGTATCCGCGGGCTTGAAGGAGTTTAGCCAGCGACGCAGCTATAATTCCCTTACCCAAAGACGAGGTTACTCCACCTGTTACAAAAATGTATTTTACCGGATTCATTGATTATGTTTGTTGTGTTGTTGTTGTTTTTTAAAACCTTGCAAAAGTAGTTTATTTTTGTGCGATTGACAAGCAGATTTTCTATTTAAACACTTGTGCGAAACTAAATCTCACAATCAAAATAGCTGTTCATAAGTCTTGTTCAAACTTATTTTAAACCGACAAAATTAAGCTAATCTCTTAAATGATGTAGCAGAGTTGCCTACTGATTTACAAAAAGATACAAACAAAAAAGGGAGACTCATCTTTTTAGACCTCCCTTTTTTATATATCGTATGTGATTAAAAATAACTTTTATGCTGACTCTTCCATGGTATGAAAGACATTCTGAACATCGTCATCTTCTTCTATTCGCTCTAATAACTTCTCTACATCTATCACTTCTTCTGGTGTCAAAGCTTTGGTCTGTTGCGGAATCCTATCAAAGCCAGAAGACAATATCTCTACTTCTTGACGCTCCAATTCTTTTTGAATAGCCCCGAAGCTCTCAAAAGGCGCATACATCATCACGCCGTCTTCATCGGCAAAAATCTCTTCTACCCCAAAATCAATCATCTCGAGTTCTAGCTCTTCAATATCCTGACCTGTATTGGCAATCCTGAAGTTACAGGTGTGGTCAAACATAAAATCAACTGAACCTTGTGTGCCAAGCGTACCGTTACATTTGTTGAAATAACTTCTGATATTAGCCACAGTTCTGTTGTTATTATCAGTAGCAGTCTCGATCAAAACGGCAATGCCGTGTGGTGCATAACCTTCAAACAAAACCTCTTTGTAGTTTGCCGTATCTTTGTCAGTAGCTCTTTTGATAGCTCTGTCTACGTTGTCTTTAGGCATATTAGCTGCTTTTGCGTTTTGCATCACAGCTCTTAATCTAGAGTTGGTTTCAGGATTTGGACCGCCCTCTTTGATTGCCATCACAATGTCCTTACCGATTCTAGTAAATGTTTTGGCCATCGCTGACCAACGTTTCATTTTTCTTGCTTTTCTAAATTCAAAGGCTCTTCCCATTTCTGTAGGTATTTATTCGTTTAATCGTCGATCTGTATAACCGATTAATTTCAGGGTTCAAAAGTAAAGATTTCTGAAAAAATAATTGAATTATTTTTTATAAAAAGGTGTCTTTACAATCTTCGCTTTTACGCTATTATTTCTAATTTTAATATAAATCTCAGTATCGATTTTGCTGTGTGCGAGCTTTACATAACCAAGGCCAATCCCCTTGCCTAACGAAGGCGCCATGGTTCCTGAGGTTACTCTTCCGATAGTATTTCCGTCAGCATCGACAATTTCGTAATCCTTTCTCGGGATTCCCTTTTCGATTAGCTCAAAACCGATCAGTTTATTTTCAATTCCGGCTTCTTTTTGTTTTTTCAGTTGCTCTGAATTGGTAAATTCTTTAGTGAACTTAGTAATCCACCCCAAACCTGCCTCAAGTGGTGAAGTCGTATCATCGATGTCATTTCCGTACAAGCAAAAGCCCATCTCTAAACGCAACGTATCGCGCGCTGCAAGGCCCACAGGTTTGATTCCGTATGCGGCACCCGCTTCAAAAACCTTGTTCCAGATTTGCTCTACTTCATCATTTTTGCAGTATATCTCAAAACCTCCAGATCCTGTATAACCTGTAGCCGAAATAATCACGTTGTCAACACCTGCAAAATCAGCTACTTTAAAGCTGTAGTACGGAATTTCAGACAAATTTACTGAAGTCAGGACTTGCATTGCCTCAATAGATTTTGGTCCTTGAATGGCCAATAGCGCATAGTCATCAGAGAGATTTCTTACCTCAGCGCCTATATCGTTGTGTTTGGCAATCCAAGCCCAATCTTTATCGATATTTGAAGCGTTTACGACCAATAAATACTGGTCTTGTTTCATTCTATAAATAATCAAATCATCAACAATTCCGCCTTGTTCATTCGGGAAACACGTATATTGTGCTTTGCCTATCTCAATGGTTGAAGCATCATTTGAGGTTATTTTCTGAAGTAAGGCGAGTGCTTTATCTCCAGAAACTAGAAATTCTCCCATATGAGAAACATCAAAAACACCCACTCCGTTTCTTACGGCTTGATGTTCGACATTAATTCCTTCGTATTGCACTGGCATATAAAATCCTGCAAAATCAACCATTTTTGCTCCAAGAGCTTCGTGTACGTGTTTTAGTGGGATGTGTTTCATGAGTCTATTGAGATGTATGTTGTTTAAAGTAATTTTAAAGAATGTATTTCTTTAGTTTTGAGATGCGAATTTAAGCATATTTGTATAAAAATCAAAGTACAACAACAGCTAAACGCGTATGGTAAAATGTTCTTTTTGTTGTTCTTTCCTGAAAAACACCAATCCCCACTGATAGGTATCAATGCTAATAGTGACATTTTTATCTCTTTTAATTTCCTGCCATGCCTCAGCCATGCCTTGATTCCAATAAATATCATCAAAAATCCAGACCGTGTCGTTAGTGATTGTAGGCAACAAGAGATTAAAATAGTTTAAGGTGGCCTGCTTTGAATGGTTGCCGTCAAAGTAGATTAAACCAAATTTTTGAGTTGTTATGGTGGGGTTTTGAAGTGACGCAGCAAACTCAGTATTGATAAAAGAAATGTTTTCTAGGGCAAATCCATTTTGTTGAAAGTGCTCTTTGGCAACAGCCAAGGTATTCGGACAACCCTCTAAAGTCATCAAGGTAGCTTCAGGATTGCCTAAATGCAAAGCCGAGGTAGCCAAGCCCAATGAAGTGCCTATTTCAAGCATAGTAGTGGGCTTAAAGTAGTGGGTAATCCTATAGAGCAATGCCGCTCTTTTAGGGCTAATTCCCGCGTTTTTGGCGATGGCGTTCACTTGGCGCTGATTGGATTTAAAAACCTTAGAACCCGCACCAAAATCAGTAACTGAGATGGAGTGAGTGTTCTTTAGCAGTGATTCTCTATAGTTCTTTAACTTCTTGTATGCCGAATGTTTTTGTCGGTCATAAAAGCATTGAGTAACCAAGTCATAGACAAACGGAGAATGAACGCCGTGCTGATTTGACGATTTTCTCAAAAACTGTAAATAGGTTTTTATCTGAAAAATCATAGGTTGATTTTATAGCTCATCTTAAAAAAAAAGCGAAATCTATTCCCCAGCAATACTTGAGAGTTCAAACCAGCGCTCTTCTTTTTCTTCAAGTGTTTTGATGATTCTCTGAAGTTTGGCCGCTTTCTTCTCTATATCTGCATCGGCTACTTTGCCATCGGTAAACTCATCTTCGATTTGTTTTTTATCAAATTCTAAATCCTTGATGTCGCGTTCGATGCGTTGAAATTCTTTCTGCTCATTAAAGGTAAGACCTTTCTTGGCTTGCTGCTCTTTCCAGTTGGCTTTGTTTGCTCCGTCTGTTTTTTCTTCTCTTATAGGTTCAGTAGAATCTTCATAGCTTCTGAAATCTGAGTAATTACCCGGAAAATCTTCTACCTCTCCTTCGCCCCTAAAGACAAAAAGGTGGTCTACAATCTTATCCATAAAATACCTGTCGTGAGAAACCACAAGCAAGCATCCCGGATAATCTAACAAGAAGTTCTCTAAGACGTTAAGCGTAACGATATCCAAATCGTTTGTAGGCTCATCAAGAATCAAGAAGTTGGGGTTTTGGATCAGCACCGTACATAAATACAGACGTTTTAACTCCCCTCCACTGAGTTTTTCAACAAAGTCATATTGCTTTTTTCTGTCGAATAAAAAACGCTCTAACAACTGCGCTGCAGAGATTATTCTGCCTTTAGAAAGCGGAATATACTCGCCAAATTCTTTGATGATATCGATAACTCGTTGCTCTGGTTTTGGGTTGATACCACTTTGGGTATAATAACCAATTTTGATTGTCTCACCCACTATGACCTTACCTGAATCAGGTGCCATGGTTTGAGTGAGTATATTCAAGAACGTAGATTTTCCCGTTCCGTTTTTGCCAATAATCCCAATGCGCTCACCTCGGTTAAAGTTATAGTCAAAGCCATCTAAGATTACTTTGTCTCCATATTTCTTAGAAACCTTGTGCAGCTCAATAATCTTGCTACCCATGCGCTCCATATTGATCTCTAACTCTACTTGGTGCTCTTTGCGTCTTGAGTTGGCTTTTTCTTGAATTACATAAAAATCATCTTGACGTGATTTTGACTTTGTCGTACGTGCCTTAGGCTGACGACGCATCCACTCCAGCTCTTTGCTGAAAAGGTTTTTTGCCTTGTCTATCGAAGCATTCTCCGCTTGTACGCGCTCTTCTTTTTTATCGAGATAGTATGAATAGTTTCCTTTGTATTGATAGAGTTTTCCGTTTTCTAATTCTATGATTTCGTTACACACGCGCTCTAAGAAATACCTGTCGTGTGTCACCATAAAGAGCGTAATGGGTTCTTTTGCAAAATAGCTCTCTAACCATTCAATCATCTCTAAGTCCAGGTGGTTTGTAGGCTCATCGAGAATCAACAAATCGGGCTTGTTGAGCAGAATAACCGCAAGTGCTAGACGTTTCTTTTGCCCTCCTGACATTCCTTTTACCTTAAGGTGCAGGTCATCTAATTTAAGTTTAGACAGAATTTGTTTGTATTGCGTTTCAAAATCCCAAGCATCGTGAATATCCATTTGGTCAAAAGCCTTTTGATAAGCTTCTGAATCGTCAGGGTTTTCGAGAGCTTTTTCATATTGTTCGATCACTTTTAATATCAAGTTATCAGAGGCAAAAATACTTTCTTCAACCGTAAGCTCATCATCAAATTTAGGGTCTTGAGACAAGAAGGCCATTTTGATCTCTTTGCGCATCACAATTTGTCCAGAATCAGGCGTGTCTTCACCGGTCATGATTTTTAGGAGCGAGGTTTTCCCAGTTCCGTTTTTAGCGATAAAAGCTATTTTCTGTCCTTGGTTGATTCCGAAAGACAAGTCGTCATACAAGACTCTTTCGCCATAAGACTTGGCGATATTTTCAACTGAAAGATAATTCACTATAGATAAAGTTTTTGCAAAAATAGGCTTTTAAAGACTCGAATCAAAAGTTGCTATTATAATTGGTGTAGATAGAAAATAAAAACAGTTTCAGATAGGCTCTGAAACTGTTTTATTATAAGGTATAAAAATCTGGGATTAGCTTAAAAGCCTAGATTGATTCTATTGTCTTTAATATCTGCTTTGTTTCTAAGTGAAAGGAAAATTCTTCCTTGAGCAGTATTTTGGTTTTGTGCTTTCATTCGGTTTGAATAGGTAGCATAGTTCGGCAATTCTGGACCATTGACAACTGCTTGTTTTTTGATCACATACACCGCTGTTTTTCCTTCGATAGGCTCAGAGATTTTACCCTCTTCGATACCAAAAGCTCTACCCACCACCTTAGGCTCTACCCCTAATCCTTGAATCATAGGGTCAGCAAGTGAAATGCCATTTGCATTTCTCAGCGTTTCTTGGTGAGCCGCAGCAATTTCTTCTAATGTAGTTCCTTTTATTTTGTCAGCAATGATAGCTGCTTTCTTCTGATTTTTGATAAGCGGCTCAAGGCTAGCTCTCATTTTATCAGCAGATTGAAGACCACTTTCGTTGATGTTTTTTAGTTTGGCAATTACGTGACCTCTCGAAATATCAAAACGCTTGATAGAACCTTTTTTAGTGTCTTTAGCAAAAGCCCAAGTTACCATGGCTCTTTGTGCGTCTAGTCCTTGGATATTCTCATCCACTGCAGTAATCCCGTTGATAGCGATAAGCGTCAATTTTTGCTCGTCTGCAATTTCTTGTAATGATCTGTTTTGTGCTTCGATTTCAATTTTTTGAGATGCAGCATAAACGTCGTCATTGGTTTTGTTTGAGGGTTCAATCTGACGTGCAATCGTAGCTAACTTATACGCATCTGATTTGCTTCCGTTATCATCAATTTTGATGATGTGATAACCAAATTTAGTTTCTACTACATCAACAGTACCTTTGGGTCTGAAGAACATAAACTCAGCAAAGTCTTTGTCAAATCCTTCATAAGTAATTTGAGAATACTGTACCCATCCTATTTCTCCACCGTTTCCTTTAGAACCGTCAGTATTGATTTGGTCAGCAACTTCTTTAAATTTAGCCTCGTTGTTTTTTACTAAAACCAAAATGCTATCTGCTTGTCTTTTAGCCTCTTCTTTAGTAGTAAAAGTCATTTCATTAGCCGCCATTGATCCAGTAAACGGAATCAGAATGTGGCTTGATTTTACAGAGTCAGCAATAACTTTATGGTCAAGGATTCTAGAAACCTTAACAAAATCTTTCTCTTTATATATAGGTGTCACTGCACCTATGCTCGTATCTGACATTGAAGGCAAATCTTTGGCGAAAATATATTTCTCAGAAAAAGGCACATCTGAATTGGTATTTACAAATTCTTCTACGTTCTCTACAGTTGCAAATCCTTGGATAGATTCGTTGGATTTAGTAGATTCGTTATAAACCGTTCTTGGCTCTAAAATTGAAGCGACACCTTCTTCGATCTCTTTCAAGTCATCTTCAGAAGCACTGCTCTCAATGAGTATGTATTCAAAATCACGAGAATCATCTCCTCTGTATTGATTTTTTCTTTTTGACATATAGTCAACGATTTCAGCATCAGTTACCTTCACCTCGTCATCGTTTATAGAAGAATACGAAACCGCTACGTAGTCAAAGCTAACCTTGTTAGACTCTCTCTGATAAGCTACTTTTCCGTCAAAACCAGTGGTATTGATACCTGCTTTCACAAGCGTATTATAGGCTTGCTCATTTGCAAATCCTTCGAGTTGTTTTTCGTAATCGTCTAACCAAAGCCTCCATTGTGTAGGTGCTTGAAGTTTGATGTCTTCTACGTATTGGTTGAATTTAGCAGCACTAAACTTACCTGCTTCGTCCAAGAACATCTCGTTTCCGCTTTGCTCAAGCACACCTTCAATTTGCGCTTTTCCTGAGATAAGACCCAATTTCTTGAATTGCTCTTCATACAAAGCACTTTTAATTTCCTGTCCCCAAATGTTGTTTGAGATCATCAATTGAGAAGACCCAGGATTTTGTTGCTCTTGGTTGGCAACCTTAAATCTGAATTCTTCAGTAGAAACATCTTTTCCGTTAATTGAGCCTACGTATCTTCCAGAATCTCCGAAGAACCCACTCTCAAAAGCACCACCTATTACAAAGGCGAACAAAGCAACACCGATTGCACCTACTAAAAGTAGTGAACGTTGTCTGATTTTAGATAAAACTGCCATTTCTTATTCGTTTATTATTTTGTTTTTCAAGTGTGCGAAAATACAACTATCTATGAAATAATAAAAGAAATGACCTAATATTTTGTTTAATAGTCCAAAAAATGAACTTATTTTTGTAATAAATATTTTTAAACCTACTTATATGAGCCAAACAGACACAATTGGGCTAGTTCTTTCTGGAGGTGGCACCAAGGGATTAGCTCATGCGGGAGTGCTGAAATTCCTCGAAGAGCAACAGATCAAGCCCACCCAAATTGCTGGCACAAGTGCTGGGGCAATCGTGGGGAGTTTGTATGCTTTTGGCAAAACACCAGAAGAAATCTTAGCCTTCTTCAAAGCTATTTATTTCTTTCACTGGAGGCATTTTACAATCAGAAAGGCCGGAATTATCGATTCTGATTCGTTTAAAAATTACTTTCAAGGCTTTTTTAAAGAAGCAACCATAGGCGATGCTACTACTGATTTGCATATTACAGCCACTGATCTGATCAAAGGAAGACTGAAGATATTTGACAAAGACACCTTAGTAGCCGATGCACTGCTAGCATCGAGTTCATTTCCGGGAGTTATTTCTCCTTATAATATAAACGGAGACTTATATAGTGATGGCGGCATACTCAACCACTTTCCTACCGATGTGTTGCTAGGGAAATGTGACACTATGATAGGCGTATATGTCAGCCCGATAAATGATGTGCAGGCAAAAGACTTGAATTCAATCAGAGCAGTAACCGTTAGGGCATTTGATTTGCTGTCTGCCAACAATCATTTGCAGAAATTCAACAATTGTGATTGGCTGATTGAGCCCAAGCAATTATCACATTACGGAACTTTTGAAACCAACAAATCAAAGATGGATGAGATTTTTAATATTGGTTATGAAACGGCTAAGAAAAACTTTAAAGAATTTAAAGGTTTGAATGTCCCGTCCTAAATAATCGATACAGATTATTAGACAAAAATAATTAAATTAAACACTTGCAAAAACGTTTTTGCAAGTGTTTTTTCTTTTATAGGTTCTCATTGCTATTTTATTTTGTTGGTGCATTTGGTTTGGTGTG
>DATJBW010000017.1:0-347657 GCA_035515135.1 Flavobacterium sp. | reverse complement strand
GAAACGTTTTCCGTCACAGATTGCTCCACGATTTCATGGTCTCTTTAGAGTTTCCATTTCAAACAATCAGTGATTGCGTGAAATGGAAACAACTATAGCAAATGTGATATAATGCAATTATTATTTAATGGTTTCAGCCACACTTCCACAAGTGAGCATCTTACTACCATAATAAGGATTTTTGATAGCTGACTCTTTACTTAACCAGTTTGCTCCCTTGCCCTTGTTGAACATTGGACAATGTTGGTAATATACTGGTACAGCTTGTTTAGACACTTTTGCCAGTTCATACATATTTTTGGAAAGTAAGTTAAAAGCTTCTCTCTGTTTTGAAACATCTTTGGCTTTTGAAATCGCTTCTGCACTACCGCCCAAATCTTTCGCTACTTTCATCCATACATTATGTTCTTCTGTTGAAAGCTTACCCATGTCCACGGCTTTAATAGCTATAGCCATACTTTTCACATTTGTAGCCGCCGTACCTGCGTCGCTGCTTATCAGTGCATCTTTGATGGAAAAATAGTTGTCGAAAATAGTTGTAAGTTGAGAGGCGTTTTGAGCCACTTCATTTGTTGGTTTGATTTTGGCAAACCCATTTATACTTGATAGTAATACAGTCATTACCATCAATACTTTTGATATTGATTTCATTTTGTTGATCTTTAAAAAATAATAAAATAGGGGATTCTCGAAAGCTACTTCAGCTCTCGACAAGACATAATTTTGGCTATCAAGCCAACTTTTAAGCTATTTTAGGCGGTTGCCAGATCGAATGAAACCCTGAAGAATAATAGGGTTGTTTATAAAACGAGTATGATTTTTTGTCCCAAAAGACAAATGCGATTTGAGATTCATAAATATCGTGAGCCCAAAACGAAGGAGAAGAACTGTGACAAGATTTCTGTCCACAATTTCCAGAACAGTCGGTATCCCCGTCTGCTTTGTCTTTACAGCAATCTTTTTCGCAAGATTGTATATTATGATGGCCTTCCGACGAATCATCACAGCAAGACTTATCTTTTTCAACGACTTCGGTGGTATGAGATGAGCATGCCGAAGCTTGTACCGGGATTAGAAAAAATCCCAGTATGCTTATACTTAAGAATATCTTTAGTATTTTAGACATATACCCTATATATAATAAACCTCATCTCGATGCAAACTTAGACTTTTTATTTGTAAAAAGCATTGTTTTTTGTGGAAAAAGTTATGATGGGCACAACAATAATAGTATTATGCCCATCAAAGATTGAATTTCTAATGAACTTGCGGTATATCAGGAATTGATGGCTTCTATTTTGAAACCCGCCTGTTTCACTATGTCGATAACCTGTTGTTCAGTTGCGCCATCGGAGGTAACGGTTAACATAATAAAGAGTAATTATGCGATTCTTATTAGAAAAACATTAAAAGCTATTGCTTAGAATTTTGACTGGACAAATTATGATTAGATATCTATTTTTGGAGTAATGTCCTGTTGTTGTGTTCTGTCTCAATTCGAGATGTCTATTTCAAAGTCAAAAAATTCTTTAAGTGTTATACCTATTAGTTTACAAAATTTATTGATAGTATAAATTGTAATACCTCTTTGATTATTATTGCTTTCCCATCTATTAAGAATTTGTCTATCCAGATCATACTTTTTAGCAAAATCAGATTGAGAAAGTCCAGTTTTGGTTCTTAAAAACTTGATTCTTTTCGCAATGTTTATTTTAAGTGCGATATCCTCTTCAGTAAGCTTGCTCATATCGCAATTTGGATATAATTTAAATTTTTATTGTAATCCATTTGGATTACATTTAATTATTTATATATTTGTTTCATCATTATGAATATGTAGTGTAATTTTGCGATTCTTCAAATAGAAAAATATTAGAAGCATTCGCTTTGAGTCTCGACCTAGAAAACTGGCGTTTTTAACAGCAATGAGATGATAAGCAAAGATGCTCACGTCCCGGGCGTGGGCTCTCTTATCGTTGCAAGGTATGCCAGTACCTCAGGTCGGTAAGTTGAGTCCCACGCCTTTTTTTATGGCCATTACTAAGGCAAGGCTCTTCTCAAATTCAAAGTAGACTACAGTATTCATTACGGATTCGCACAAATGATTGTTAACTCAATAATCTGTATGCCTATGCTAAAACATCATAGAGTTTAATCCCCCGCTTTGTCATATACTGAGTTAGTTATGGCAATACTATTTCCTCTCTGAAACACACCTATTCAGTGTTGCTACCTCACCTCTGGTGAGGTGGTGAGGAAAGGTTTTAGGATTAGACGAATATGTAAGACTGAAACACAAAAAAGCCCTCTACTTCGTCTGCAAACTACATAGAGGACCAGCGTCAATCAAACTATTGTTTAAATTTAACTATCCAAAAATATGAAGAATAATTCATACTTCAAAAGGAATAGCAGGCTTTGCTGTATCATCGTCTTACAGCTGTTGTGCCTACCTGCTTTTGCCTTATCAACTGTTGCTAGCCAAGTGCAGCAACAATCCATCACCGGAACCATCAGTGATGCTTCAGGCGCCTTGCCTGGCGTAAGCATCACCATCAAAGGCACAACCAAAGGAACGCTCTCAGATCTCAATGGTCATTATTCTATCAATGCTAATCAGACTGATGTCTTAGTATTTTCTTTTGTAGGCTACAAAAGCCTTGAGATACCAGTCTCAGACAACTTGCAGATAGATGTTCTGCTAGAACAAGACAGCTTGCAGATAGATGAAGTCGTCATCAACGCAGGTTATTATTCCGTAAAAGACCGCGAACGCACAGGGAGCATCGCTAGAATTACTGCCAAGGATATAGAGGGGCAGCCTGTAACAAACGTATTGGCCGCAATGCAAGGAAGAATGCCAGGGGTGAATATAACACAAACGACTGGTGTGCCAGGTGGTGGCTTTGAAATTCAAATTAGAGGAGCTAACAGTTTAAGAACTGAAGGAAACTATCCTCTATATATAATTGATGGCGTCCCGATTATGGCACAATCACCCTCTACATTGTCTGGCGCCATACTACCCAATAACTCTATCAACCCTTTGAGTAGTATCAATATAAACGATATAGAAAGTATCGAAGTGTTGAAAGATGCCGATGCTACGGCTATTTATGGGTCAAGAGGAGCAAATGGAGTGGTTTTGATCACTACTAAAAAAGGGAAAAACGACAAAACAAGCTTTAGCCTAAACACAAGCTATGGACTAAGTAGTGTTGCTAGTAGCATGAAACTCATGAATACTGAGCAATATTTAAATATGCGTAGTCAAGCGTTTGAGAATGATGGTGTGACTGAATATCCATTCTATGCTTATGATATTAACGGAGATTGGAGTTCAGAGCGAAATACAAATTGGCAGAAAGAATTGATAGGTCGCACAGCTATAAACTCTACAACACAGTTATCCATAAGTGGTGGAGGTGAAACAACACGTTTTATGGTGAGTGGAAGTCATAACAAACAAACAACTGTTTTTAATGATGACTTTGCTTATAAATCAAATAATCTAGCAGCAAGTGTTGCTCATAGTTCCAAAGACAATAAGTTCGCCTTTAATATGTCTAATTTATTTACAGCCCAATCCAATAATGTCATTAATGAAGATTTAACATTACAATCTCTTATGCTAAGTCCTAATGCCCCCACATTATACAATGAGGATGGCAGTCTGAATTGGGAAAATAATACGTTTACAAACCCGGTTGCTTCATTCGTAAGCACCTACTCTAATAACACCAAATCATTTAACACGAACCTAAACTTAGATTATAAATTATTATCTTCTTTGAGTATAAAACTAAATGGAGGTGTCAATTATTCAACATTTGAAGAATTATCCTTACGACCAAGCACGATGTATAATCCTGCTTACGGATTGACTGCCGCCAATTCTATGGCTTTTAAAGGAAACAATCAACGTTTTTCTTATATAATCGAACCCCAACTAAACTATAGATATGCTATCCATCAGCATAAATTTGATGTATTGATAGGAAGCACCTATCAACAAACAGTTTCTTCAGTTTTAGGTTTACAAGGTTACGGGTTTCAAAGCAATGCTTTGATTACTAATCTAACCGCTGCAAATACATTAATTATGTCTCAAGATGATGAGACTGAATATAATTATATTTCTTTATTTAGCAGGATCAACTATCAGTATAATGACAAGTATATTCTCAATCTTACAGCTCGTCGTGATGGTTCAAGTAGATTTGGTCCGAACAAAAGATTTGCTTATTTCGGAGCCATAGGTGCTGCCTGGATTTTCTCAGATGAAGATTTTCTTAAAGATGAAAATTGGTTGAGTTTCGGTAAGTTAAGAGGTAGCTATGGTATAACGGGTAGCGATTTGATAGGTGATTATCAGTATCTCGATTCCTATACTCAAAGTGGTTCTAGTTATGGTGATATCTCAGGAATGATACCATCCCAACTATATAACTCGAACTTTAGTTGGGAAAAAACGGAGAAAACAGAAGTAGCTTTAGATTTAGGTTTTATTAAAGACCGGATAAACATAAGTATTGCTGGTTATTATAACAGGTCAGGAAATCAACTAGTAGGTATTCCGTTACCTGGCACAACGGGTTTTAATTCAGTACAATCAAATCTACCTGCAATAATTGAGAATAGAGGACTTGAGTTAGATATTAAGACAACACCAATCCTCCTAAATCACTTCAGATGGGATAGTGGTTTTAATATTAGTTTCCCAAAGAACAAACTTGTTTCATTTCCTGACTTAGAAGGCTCTACCTACTCAAACAGATACGTCTTAGGCCTGCCAACCAATATTGTAAAAGTATACAACTATGAAGGAATAGATCCAGACACGGGGCTGTATGTCTTTACAGACTATAATGCTGATGGCAAAATAACCTCTCCCGATGACAATAAGGTAATTGAAGAAATCGGGGTTAAGTACTACGGAGGTTGGTCAAACCAGTTGACTTATAAGCAATGGAACGTTACCTTTTTATTTCAATTTGTAAATCAACGTCAATGGAATTTCAACAATATGATGGCTACTCCGGGAACAATGAGCAATCAACCTATTGAAGTTCTTAACGTTTGGTCAGCGAGTAATCCTAACGGACAATATATGCCTTATTCCTCAGGGCTAGACCCTATGAAAAGTGAACTACACGGTTATTTCAGTAATAGCACAGCCGCTATAGGAGATGCCTCATATATAAGACTTAAAAACATTCAACTCAGCTATCGATTTACAGATATTAGTTTATTCAAAGATATTCTAATTTATTTTCAAGGTCAGAACTTACTTACCCTGACAAATTATTATGGTTTAGATCCTGAGTTTGCGATGAGTGGTTATTTGCCGCCAATGCAAACCTATTCTTTTGGAGTACAATTTAATTTTTAAAATGAAATAAGATGAGAAATATAAACAGACAAACAATCCTTATCCTTCAAATTTGTCTATGCTTTCAAGTATTAGCCTCGTGTGAAGAAATGATAGAAGTAGATACTCCTTCTAATCAAATCGTGAGGGCACAAATCTTTGAAGATGTACAAACGGCAAATTCAGCCTTGTCAGGCCTTTATGCGTCATTGCGAGACCAATCTGTAATAGCAGGGAACAACTACGGTGCAGGTGCGATATTAGGCAGCTACGTCGATGATTTAGATTGCTATTACAACGATTCAAATGAGTACCAAGATATATACCTGAATTCTCAACATAGTACTAACAACCTTATAGAGCGAATATGGAATTTGTCCTACCAACAGATCTATTTTTGTAATTCTATAATATATGGTGTTGAAAACTCTATAAGTCTAACTACTGAACAAATAGCTCCAATAAAAGCAGAGGCTTTATTTGTACGTAGCCTACTTTACTATTATTTGCAACAACTGTATGGTGATATTCCTTATACAACGAGTACTGATTATGAGTATAATAAAGATTTAAACAAGCTAAGTGAGGAGCAATTATTAAATCAACTTGAGTCTGACCTTCATGAAGTGGTTTTACTTATGGAAGATAGTTATAGAGAGCCTCAACGAATTTATCCAAACCGAAAAGCTGCAGAACTATTGCTATCGCAAATATATTTGTCTCAAAACAAATGGTATGAAGCCGAGATCCTCGGAAAGAGTATACTTCAATCAAACTTATATCAATTAGTATCTGATGTAAGTCAGGTTTTCCAGAACTCAGGTCCACATATTTTATGGCAACTAAGACCTCAGAATTATGGTGATTCAACCCATGAGGCTTCATTTTATTATTTTATTGATTCTGCTCCACATGCCTATGCACTCTCACAGGATTTAATAAACAGCTTTTCGCCAAATGATTTGAGAATGCAAGACTGGATAACCTCTAATAGTATTGGTAGTAACACATGGTATAGACCCACTAAGTACAAGAATCTTTCAGGTACAAATACAGATGAATATTCAATTGTTTATAGAATTGAAGAGGTGTATTTCACTATTGCAGAAGCATTATTAAAGCAAAATAAGTCTTCTGAAGCATTGGGATATTTGAATGCTATTAGAGAGCGAGCTGGATTAGCACCTTTGGCCTCTTCATTGTCAAACGAAGAGCTTATTACAGAATATCTGAGTGAAAAACGAAGAGAATATTTCGCTGAATTTGGTAAACGTTTTTTTGATCTAAAAAGATTAGGGAAGTTAGGTGACTTAAGCTCAAAAAAACCTAATTGGCAAGAGCATCACAACTTATGGCCTTTACCCCAAAGAGAGCTGTTATTAAATCAACATTTAAACCCTCAAAATCAAGGATACTAGTAATGAATATATTTTGTAAAATTTTCCTTTGCCTATTATTTTTAATAGGTAAAGGAATTTATGCCCAGGAGAAGCACAAAGATTTGCAACATATTGTAGCTAATAACTATAGTATTGCAACGCCACTTATGAGTGATGATGGCAAGTGGTCTGTCATTAGAAAGTCATACGAAATGAGTGCTGACACGATTATGATATTTAATAATCGTTTAGCAGAAAAACCAATTGCAGTGAAAAATAATATTGAGTCTTATTTTTTTGTTGGCAATCAAAACTTACTTATAAAAACAAATGAACAAGTGGAGTTTTTTAGGTTAAAAAAACAAAAGAGCACTATTTATAATGGAATTGTTTCAATGAGGCTATTGAAAGACAAATCTCAATTTTTATTGCATACTAAAAGGAAGGAGTTACAGCTCTATGATAAAAATGCAACACTTGTGTCTTCTTTAGCAGGAGTTAATATGTTTTTTATTGCTGAGAATGGTGGTATTTATGCTATTAGAAATAGAGAAAAGGACATACAGGAGATTGTGTTATTAAGTGGTAATCATCCTGAAGTATTTTATGAAACATCTAACGAAATTGAATATTTAGAGGTAGATGCAAATGAAACCGGAATTATGATTTATGAGAATAAATCACCTACGCCCTATCAGCAAATTTCTTATTTAAACTTGGTTAATAAACGTTTATATATACTGAATGATATACTAAAATTAGACTTTAAAAATGGACTTAGGGAAACCATTAAACAAGGTGAGACTTATTTTATTAAATTAATATGTGATGAAATTCAAGAACATAATTCATTTGTGGATTTATGGTATGGCAATGATAATAAACTTGAAAAAAAATTCATGCCTGAATCTAAAGAAATTAGCTTTGTTTGGAAACCGCAAAATAAAGAAGTCACTACATTAACCACAGAGGAATACCCTAAAATTATAAATATTGGAGATGAACATAAATACTTAGGGTTTGACCCGTATTTATTAGAAAATTATGTGAATTATAAACCTGCTATCAAGCTCTGCTTGATCGAACTCCAAAAAAATGAATGTCAGGTTGTTGACACTATAACCTCCTATTTGTATAAGTCAAAAAATGAAGACTATTTACTTTATTCAATCAATGAAATATGGAATTTATACGAAGTATCTTCTTCTAAAAAATATAGCATTCAAAACAAAAAACTTCAGGCACCGTATTTCAGTACTGATGGACTATATATTCTATTTGAGGGTGAAGATGGTGTTTGGAAGTATTGCTTAGAAGAAAAGTTACTCTATCAGTTAGAAAGCTTTGCTGGCTATTCTACCAAAATAATTAATGGTCAGACAGAGATAGGCAATTATAATTTATTTACTAAAACTATAGAGGCTAAAAACTCTTTATTGGTTAGACTGGAAAACAAAGAACTATATGAAACCTCGTATGTTTTGCTCAAAGACAATAAAGTAAGTACAATTATACCATTTACAAAAAACAATATTGAAGACCTGAGTTTTAATCCAACTTTAGATAGCTATATATATGTTGAAGAAAATTATAATCTACCTCCTCAGTTAGTGTTTAAAACTTTAGAAAATGAACGAAAGATAGTTTATAAAAGCAACAAATCAGATTTACGGATTCTAACTTTAAAGAAGGATATTATTCGTTACAAAAATAGTGAAGGAGAAGAATTGAAAGGAATATTATATTATCCTTTAGACTATGATAAAAGTAAAAAATACCCAATGGTAGTTCATATATATGAAGTTCAGAGTACAGTATCCAATCTGTATCCATTAGCCTATTATGGACAGCCTGATAGTACTGGGTTTAACTTAAGGCTATTGTTAGAAAGTGGATTCTTTGTTTATTTTCCGGATATAGTTTATGGTAAAACTGGAACTGGGGTTGCTGCTTTAGATTGTGTAAATCATGCCTTAGATGCCCTAGGAAACAATGCAACTATCGATATGCAAAAAATTGGACTAATAGGCAGTTCTCATGGAGGTTATCAAACCAATTACATAGCAACACAATCTGATAGGTTTAAGGCTTATGTGTCGGGCATAGGTAATAGCGACATAATCCGCTCATATTTTTCTTTTAATTATAATTTTTTGCGTCCTTTTTATTTTCAGTATGAAACGGGGCAGTATAAAATGAAAGAAAAATTTAGTGAGAATAAGCAATTGTACTTTAATAACAATCCTATTTATCAGGTAGAGAAGGTTAATGCTCCTGTGTTGTTATGGACAGGGATGAAGGATCAAAATATAGATTGGAATCAAACCATGGAGTTTTACATTGGCTTAAAACGCAATAACAAAAAAGTAATCGCATTATTTTATCCTGAAGAAGGTCATGCTCTATTAAATAAGAAAGCCTCTAAAGACTTGGTTTTTCGTATAATAGATTGGTTTAATTTCTTTTTAAAAAACACTAATGATAGTGATTGGATAAATAAAGAAATGAAGAAGGATGCTTTTTAGCATCCTTCATTTTTTAAATTAGTATCCTCTATACAAAAAAGTACCACAAGTAGTATTGTTGACATACTTCATCAAGTTGTGTGATACATTGTTAGCATCTTTCCAAGTGCAGATAGGTCCGCCCGTAGGTGCACATTGAACCGATGTAGCAATACATTTGATAGTAGATGCAGAAGGATCAAAACGATATCCTGTCTCTAGCATACTATTCTCACTGTTTTTAGCATTTGTTGCAAATGCTAAACTAATTCCGATCATAAAGATAATCATCGGAAATACTAACTGTTTTAAAGTTTTCATGATTTTTAAAATTTAATATTATAGCTTACTATTTTTAAGGGTATTCAGCTTCTCCCTTTTTGAAATTCTTCGTGATTGACTGCGCAAGACGATAACGAATAATTTCGTTTCCGGATAAAACAAATAAGTATTTATCCGTCAACATCATCTGAGCCATTTTGTTTATACCGCGGTTCTGAACAAAGATGCTTCCCAGATAATTTTGTTTATCAGTTTTATAGATATCAACTATAGCTGAGTTTTTCCATAAGTCTGATGATTCATATTTTCCTATTAGATTAGATTCGTTAAATAAAATGTTTTTATGAGCAGCTGCATTCTTATTAACAAGTAATGGAGGTGCGTTTAATTTGTGTTTACCATTATTCATTGATTTAGATTTAATTTGCGGTTTTGAAATAGTATCAATTGTGTTTAATCTATTTAAAACATTCAGCTCTTTATCCATAATTATATATTGGTTTTTATAATAATAAATGTAGATAAATTGGTTAGTAGTATTGTCTTGAATTAGTTTACCATCTGAAGTAAAGACATCATCAAGATGAGTTTCAATAATATCAAAGCTAAGATTTACCTTAGTTGCTCTAGTAGTGTTTAAGGTTGCTAAAATCAATTTGTTATTTAAACTACTAAGAGTTCTAATAGCAAAACTATTTGAATCTATGACTTCAATTTGTGAGAAATAGACATCATTATAGCTTAAAGTTTGCGCTGTTTGACTATTTAATTTACCTCTGTAGATGACTGGAACACTACCGTCATATATATAATAACTTGAATCTCTAACCTTAATCATTATACTTGAAAAAGAATGATTTTGATTGTCTAATTTAATTTTTGTCGTTTTGTTTTCAGTGAAAGTTGTATCTATCTCTGTGAGAATCAAAGGAGCTGTATAATTACCCAAATAGATTTTATCGTTTGAAGTTCCTGCAAAATAATATGAGTTTGCTTTAAGATCATATTCTTTCTGTTCAATGAATGGGTGTTGATGAAATCTACGAATGAAGTTGTTTTTATGCTTAACCACATCTTCTGAAGATAGATACAGAGCAATGACTAATATAATTGAACAGAAGGTTATAATAATTTGAATATATAAAGACAACTTAAAATCTCTGCTTTCAGTTTGAATCATTAGAAGAATACCAATAAAGGACAGGAACACAAAAAACAAATTAAATATCAGGTGTTCAATCCAATTTAGTTCTTCAAGTATCCCGCCACAAGAACACGGAATAAACTCACTGTAATAAAGAATTATGAATATATAGACTATGAACATTATCATCAATGAATAAGCACTATAAAGGCCAATTAGTCGTGTGCTTCTAAATATAAGTAAAAGTGAGATAATCAATTCTATGATAATCACACCCCAGGACACCCAGCCTGCATAAGCACTCAAAAGTGGTGATTGCGCTAGCTGTACCTGAAAGTTCTCAAAATCAAGAGACTTACTCACTGCAGCATATACAAACAGCAACACATAGAGGTAACAGATGACTGTTATGATTAGGTTCTTTATAAATGCATGGAGTTGCATAGTCTTTTGTTTTATAAAACCACATTAGAGAATTGATTCTAAGACGATTAACATTTCATAAAACAAAATTAAGTGGTTTATTTCATAAAGCACATGACGAAAACGTGCCAAAATCTTTCAAAATCAATCATTTAGTGTTAAAATCTGTGATTTTGGGTTGAAGTTGAGTTTACTTTAGATGGAATTGACTTATATATGTGGTAATTATAGAACTTAACAAGAGTTTTAAACTTCCCTTATTAAGTATATTTATATTATACTAATAATAAATAGTAACATTCTTGGCAACTAATAAAATCAATCAAATTTTAAAAAGAATACAACTCTATCCAACCTCCTTCTTCTTTTCCTGAACCTGATCAAACTTACTATTTAATGAGAATTTTTCTTTTAAAATTTTCATGTCATCGCTTATTTTTTTGTCTAAAACTTTTGCATAATGCTGTGTTGTTTTTAGATTTTTGTGACCCAGCATTTTACTTACACTCTCAATCGGAACTCCATTAGTAAGCGTTATAGTTGTCGCAAACGTGTGACGGGCAATGTGAAAAGTCAAATCTTTTTCAATCTCGCATATATCGGCTATTTCTTTCAGATATGCATTCATTTTCTGATTAGTCAGAATAGGTAAGAGCTTATCTTTGTTAATACATTCTGGATGATTTTTGTATTTGTCAATAATCATCTGTGCTACAGGCAAAACAGGGATTTTAGAAGCTACTTCTGTTTTCTTCCTATGGGTGAATATCCATTTTTCACCATCTATACCAATACTGATATGTGATTTGGTTAAATTCTTTACATCTACGTATGCCAATCCTGTAAAACAACTGAAAAGAAAAATATCTTTCACAAGGTTCAGCCTGTCTGTCTTAAACTCTTTGTTCAGCATAGCCTGAACTTCACCCTCCGCCAAAAACACCCTCTCTATTTCTTTTACTTTTGATTTGTAGTTTAAAAATGGGTTTTTATCCAACCAACCATTTGCCAGGCAAATATTAATAACCTTATGGAAATTCTTCACATATTTAACAGCTGTGTTATTTGCACAATTTTTAACGCTTCGCAACCAAAACTCATAATCCATAATAAAAGTATGGTCAATTTTGGTTATGTCAATATCATCAGTTTTATATTTCCATCTTAAGAAATCTTTTGTGTGTCTCAATGAAGTAACATACCTCTCCAAGGTTCCAGGAGCAAACTCCTTTCCAACCAGTTCTTTCATCTTTTTGTTATGGTCTTCAAAAATCGGTATAAGCATTCTTGTTCTCTCATCAACCCCTAAGATTTTCATTTTCAGACTCTCTGCTGTTACAGGTGTCTTTTTATGGATTAACTCCATTTGAGCATCAATAATTTGGATTTTAAGCAAATCAAGATGATTATTTATTGAACGTGCTTCCTCTGAAGAACCTTTCATTTTATTTGCAACAACTGACCATTTAGAGATTTCTATAAATCTACCAGTACTTAACTCTAATCTTTTTCCATTTACTGTAATTCTGGTATAAATCGGAACTAACCCATTTACATTAGCTTTTGATCTCTTTGCGTAAAAGAGAATTGATACTTTTGTGTTCATAGTGGCAACCTTATTAGTTATTATTAAATTTAAATTTAATATGACCAACTCACAAGATGTACAGCTTTTAAACTAGTTGTTGAACTGGTTATTGATATCTTGTAAGCACTGGTCTGAAATAAAATTCGGTTACCCTGAATTCGGATTTTTGAGGGTAACCGATTTTATCCCTTTAGGTTCACGTTTGAATGAATATTTTGAATATTGTAAAAAAGGAAAACCCCTTTAAATCATACGATTTAAAGGGGTTTGATTCAATTTGTATTACACTTAGCAGAAAGGAAGGGATTCGAACCCTCGACACAGTTACCCGTGTACTACCTTTCCAGGGTAGCCTCTTCAACCACTCGAGCACCTTTCTTTATAAAGAAGGCAAATATACTGATTTTTTAAGTCGTTATCTCACCTCGAAGTGAAGTTTCAAAAATAGTTTTAAACGCAGATGCTGCAACTTTTTGACCTAACATATACATTAGTTTTGCCACCGCTGCTTCAGTGGTAATGTCTTTTCCGGAGATGAGTCCTATTCTTTTTAGCTCAGAACTATTTTCATATTTACCCATAATCACTTCTCCACCCACACATTGGGTGACGTTTATAATCTGAATGCCCTTGTCAATCGCTTTTTTGAGCATATCTGTGAACCATGGCTCAACAGTAGTGTTTCCTGCTCCGTAAGTCTCTAAAACAAGCCCTTTGAGCCCCTTGATAGCGATAATGGCTTCTAGCACTGATTGATTGATATTGGGAAAGAGCTTTAATATGGCAATGTTGTTGTCTAGCTCTTTATGAAAGATGGGTTTTTTATTGGTTTTAGCCCATAACAAATCCTTTCGCACTCTTAAGTGCACGCCTGATTCTGCAAGCGGTGGATAATTAGCCGACTCAAATGCCTGGAAATGCTCTGCATTGATTTTAGTAGTTCTGTTTCCTCTGTATAACTTATACTCAAAGTACAGGCATACTTCGCGAATTACAGATTCGCCTTTTTCTTTGAGACAAGCAATTTGGATTGCTGTGATCAGATTTTCCTTGGCATCAGTCCTCAAATCACCTATCGGAAGTTGAGAGCCTGTAAGCACTACTGGTTTAGAGAGATTCTCTAGCATAAAGCTAAGTGCAGAGGCTGTATAAGACATGGTGTCAGAGCCGTGCAGCAACACAAACCCATCGTAGTTTTCGTAATTCTCTTCAATAATCGATACGATTTGAATCCATCTCTGGATATTCATATCAGATGAATCTATTGGCTTTTCAAAAGAAATGGTAGAAATCGCACAGTCTAATAACTTTAATTCTGTGATTCGCTCTTGAATTTTACTGAAGTCAAAAGCCTTGAGAGCTCCTGACTTGGGGTCTTTGACCATACCAATAGTACCTCCAGTATAAATCAAAAGTATTTTGGTCTTAGCTAAACTCATCGTATTTCTTTTTATTGATTACCGGGTTGGCATACATAGCCAAAAAGCCTTCTAAAGCAATCGGATTGTCTTCATCTATCTTGAAGTCTAAGCGTCTTGCAAAGAGTGAGCGCTCTTTTGGGGTATAAAAAGCGGCATATTCTTGAGAGTTATACAGTATATCGTGCGCAATATAATTTGTTGGCCAAAGCTTGTATCCATTCATAATTGAAGCGTCTATGGTTTGAGCCAATGCCTGTATTTGTTTGTTTGTTCCGCCTATCTGAGTGCCAATAAAATCGAGTTCTGTGCTGAGCACATCACCAATATGCACATGCATTCTGCGTTTTTGACCGATGATTCCGCTTAGCAAATTGGTGAAATCTTCATTTTTTTCTTTGATGTAGATTTCTTGATTTGCTTCAGCCACTAGTCTTGGAATTTTAAGCGCATCAGTTGGGTCATATTCATAGGAGATAGAAACAGGAACTATTCTCAACTTTTTGAAATAATTCATCAGTTCCTCTTCGTCACATGCCATTCCGAGCATTTTCAGCACACCTTGCTGGGTGGTGTCATTTCCGTCTTTGGTACGTCCTTCTCGCTGAGCAATCCAAACTGAACGGGTTTCTTCTGTAACTAAGGTTCTGATATATTCTGAAACTAATTTTGAACTTTGCAGTAACTCTCTAGGCCCTAAATTGCGCTGAATCAAGAAATTTCTGTTTAGCCTTGAAAGCGTTTTGGTAAATTTCTTCTGTACCAAATTATCTCCAATAGCAGAAGCAGTCATGATTTGCCCGTTTTCGAGCAATGAGATATTCAGCAATGAGGTGTCTAAAATAATATCTCTGTGGTTAGAGATATAGAGGTATGAGGTGTCTTTGTCTAATTTTTCAAAACCGGAGGTAGTAAGTCCTTCTGAGCTTCTCTCTACAATCTTTCTGATAGAATGATAGAGTACTCCAGCTTGAAATTCTCTTATAGAATGGGTGTCTTTGAGCTTATCCTCCCAGAAAGATGGTTCTTTATCTGGAAAGGTGAAACTCATCATTGCTTTCATCATCGGATGATGTAAAATCGAAGACAGGGCTTCGTTTACTTCGCTGTCATAAAAAGGTCGTATCGATTCGAATTGTGACATAAGTGAAAAACAATCATACAAAAGAACGAAAATTTATTTGAATTGAGAATCTGAAAACGGGATATTTTAGAAGCTCTTCGCTTAAACTAATTCTTTGTGGAGTTATTGACAAAAAACCTATACATCTGAAACATAATACATACTTGAGCTATGTCTTTTGTATAGGCGGAATTAAAATAAAGTTTCCTTAAGTTGAAGTATATATCTGAGAAAACTTAAAAACCTCTCTGCATATTAACCAAAGAGGCGTATTGACTATGCTGATAATTTATTAAAAATTTTGTTGTATTTGAGTTGCTAACGCAGTAAACTCTTCAGGAGTCATAGAAACCTTGTGTTTAAAGGTCATTTCATCCATCATATTGAGCGGAATAAGGTGAACGTGCACATGAGGCACCTCAAGCCCTACAACCGCCATACCCACTCGCTTACAGCTAACCGTCTTCTCTAATGCTTGCGCCACATCGTGAGCGAAAGACATCAGGGCTAAATAATGCTCCTTGTCCATATCAAAAACCTTATTGATCTCTTGCTTTGGCACACAAAGCGTATGGCCTTTTGCATTGGGATTAACATCTAAAAAGGCGATAAAATTCTCGTTCTCTGCAACTATATGTGCAGAAAGCTCTCGATTGATGATTTTGGTGAATATAGAACTCATACTTTAGTCTCTTGAAATTTCTAGTACTTCAAATTGCAGTGTACCATTAGGTACAGTAATATCAGCAAACTCTCCCACTGACTTACCTAAAAGTCCTTTTCCGATTGGTGAGGTTACAGAAATCTTTCCAGACTTAAGATCTGCTTCGCTTTCTGCTACCAGTGTATAGGTGATTTCCATATTATTGGCTACGTTTCTGATTTTCACTTTTGATAAAACCAGTACCTTGGTCATATCTAGTTGTGACTCGTCAATAAGTCTTGCGCCAGCCACCACTTCTTCCAGCTTAGAGATTTTCATCTCTAGCATACCTTGGGCTTCTTTTGCAGCGTCATATTCAGCATTCTCAGATAGGTCTCCCTTATCTCTAGCATCTGCAATAGCTTGAGAAGCGTTTGGTCTCTCTACAGCTTTAAGATGCTCTAATTCATCTCTTAACTTTTTAAGTCCTTCTGCTGTGTAATAGGATACTTTAGTCATAATTTAAAGGTTTTATAAATAGAAAGAATCCCATAGACACTGGGATTCCGAATTCTAAAAAATATTTATGTATTTCGTTATAGTATAGAGTAATCTGTTTTTATATTGCCTATCAAAGATACAAATTATTATTTATACCTGCCAATTATTAAAACAAAAATTGACGCCAAAAAGACTCAAACTACCAAGTGATATTAATTTAAACAAGCAGTAAAAGTATCACTACCTCTACTGCTTGTTTATATTTATGTTCTAGATAATTCTAGTAACTCCACATATCTTGCTCGAAGTCTCTGATTCTCTCTTTGATTCTTTCAGACTCTAAAAGCTGCAATTGAGCGTTGTCTTTCATGTACTCTTCAATCTTTCTGTCTCCGTAAACGTTCTCTTCTTGGTAAATATAACCGTTGAAGCGTCTTGAGTTTAACAAGTGATCAAAATTGAAAGGAGATGCTGAGTTTTTACCGTTAAACGCAAGTGCTTTGTGAAGTACTGGTCTAGCGTCTGGGAAATAAATCCAAAATAACTCTACCGGCTCTCCTCTATCACCATCACGCAATTTATCAAGTGCAGGAATGGCTTTAGGACATAAACCGATTAAACGATATTTCATCTCTCCTTGACGAGCGTCAAAATACCAATATCCTTTGATAGCATATTGAATAACATCTCTGTTGGTTACCTCAGAAGTATCATAGTGCTCTTCATTCAAGATTCCTTTTTCAAGAAGTTCTTCTTCAGAAGAATTCAAGTACTGGTTTCTAGTGTCAATTCCGTAAGGACTCAACTCTTTATAATAGAATGAAGATTTAATTTCTTCTAATGTTTTCTTGGTGCGGAAGTATGAATCATCATACACCTCAGTAATCTCACCGTTTTCGATAGCAGTAATCAGAACATTAAACAACGAACGTCTTTCTACGCCCAAGTTATCTTCGATAGGAAAATATAGTGGGTAATTGACTCTTTGTTCTAAGTCAATGATCTCCCATACCATCTTTCCGAATAAGATATCTCTACTCTCGTTGACATATCCGTAGGGTAGTGGATTGTCATTCTCAAGTAACTTCTGTTCCTCTGTCTTTACACCAATTTCTTGTGGTGTCGTAGCGTTAAGGATATTTATCTGACCATAGGTTACTGAAGATAATCCCAGCAACGAAAATATGGTTAAGAAAGCGTGTTTACAGTTCATAATATTTGTTTTATCTTTTTCTGTTTAAGAAATCAAACGGTAATTTTAGTGTTTTTATTGTATTTCCCAAGTAAACGGAGAAGAGTCTCTGATGATAATGTTTGAACCTGGTATTGCGGTCTTAACGTTACCAATCACAACGATATCTCCTACTTTAGCTTTGTTGATAGCTGATACAGCTGCTGCACTAAGTTTGTTTCCTTGACAAATAACTCTTGGGCTACCTGGAACAGACACCTCAAATTGAGATACATTCACATTGATATCGAAAACGAAATCAGGGAAAGCTACACCAATAGTAGAGTTTAATAAGTCATTTTTGTTACCTCTGTGCGTTCCTGATCTACCTCTTAATTGAGCTACAGGAGCAGGAATATTTCTAACGATAAATGTCTTTTTATCACTTACAGAAGTTCCGTCAGGCAATTTACCTGAAACAGTAACCGTAGCTTCTTGCCCTTGAATTGCATCTGGTCTCCAAGTGTATTTTCCGCCACTTCCAGCTGCTCTTAATCCAGTAGCATTAGCTGTTACGTTATTGTCTGAAATTCCAGCAAATGAAATAGTCATTGGGTTATCAACACCACGGTAGATAGAGTTCATCTTATCAGCAGAAATAGTTGCTGAGTTCGGTTTAGGAACGACTACATACTTACCGTCAATTTCAATCGGTGTTTCTTTTCCACCTTCAGTGAATATAAACTGACCTTTGATATCGTGTTCTCCTGTAGAGCCAGCAGATAGTTTGAATACAGCTTGACCATTTTCAATCTCTGCTGTTCCGCCGTTTACAGAAACATTGGTAGGTACAGTTTTCTCGTCATAACGTCCTAAAACAACTCTACCCGTAACTTGCTCTCCTTGATAGAAAGCGTTTTTGTCTAGAATTACAATCGCCTTATAGTTTGACATAGAAACCTGAGCTGCCAAGTTACCTTGAAGCATTTTACCTAAGATTTCAGATTCAACAGTCTTGATGTCTGCTTGAATTTGCGTAAGCTTTGTAAGTGATGCAACCATTGGGAAACCTTTGTAGTGGTATTCTAACCAAGGTCTAAGCGTTCCTTCTCTATCTTTCACTTTTCCGCTGTCATCACCAGTAGTAAACTTTTTAGTGATATCTTCTTGAACATCTTTAAAGTCATTCCCTAGAATACCAATTACCTGTGTTCTGAATGCATTCATTCTATCGACAAATTCTTGTCCTCTTTCAGAATATTTATCTCCACCAACGAAGAACATATTGTCAAGAGTTGAAGCTTTGTCCATCACTTCATAATCTTCTGGATCCTTAGTGTCAGCCAATAATTCTTGTTTGATATTCTCAATATAATTGGTAAAATCAGTAGCTAGAGCATCAATTTTAGTTGCTTTATCTGCTAACTCTCCGTATTGTGTTTTATTTTCTGAAGCTTTCTCTTGAAGTCCGCCTAAGAAGTTTTGGTTTCTATCTGACGCTGTTGCATTAGACTCAACCAATCTTTCGTTCATAAGACCAAAAGCTGATAAGACTTCCTTTGACATATTAAGTGCTTGCATAGCAATAAACACTAGATACATCAGGTTAATCATCTTCTGTCTTGCGGTTAATTTTCCTCCTGCCATTTTGTAATGTAGTTTAAATTAGGTTAGTTAAATTTTAATTTTCTGTTCAGAAAATTAACCTTTGTTGCCCATTGCAGACAACATTCCTCCATAAACATTATTCAAAGAAGCAATGTTAGCAGTCATCGATTGCATTTGCTCTTTTAGTTTAGATGCATTGTCAGCAATTTCTTTGTTTGCTTCTGCATTACGAGTAGCACTTTCTAACTGTACTTTATATAAACTATTCAATGATTCCATTTGAGCAGCTGCCATAGATAGCTCTTCGCTATATTTTTTAGTTGCTGCAATTCCGTCAACTCCAGGAGCAATGCTTTTAGAAGCTGATTCAAAGTTTCTGATGCTGCTTCCTAAGCTAGCCATAAGCTCACCATCAATTTTCGCTTCTTTTAGTAAGTTGTCTAATTTTTTAGACAATTGTCCTTGAGCATCTGCGTCTTCTTTTTTAGCTTCTTTTCTTTTTGCCTCTCCAAATCCTCCTAGTTCAGGATATACTAGAGTCCAGTCAAGTTCTGCATCCACTTTCTCGAATGCTGAAATAGTAAATACCATCGCCTCTGTAACAAGTCCTATAATAAGCATCTCGTTAGCAGCTGGCCAGTGCATAATTTTGAAAAGTGCTCCTAAGATTACAATAGCCGCTCCAAGGCCATATACCATGTTCATAATTTTTTTACTTGACTTCGCCATAATTAAATTTGTTTTTTAGTTAATTGTAAATGATTGTGTAATTGGTTGGTTAATTTAAAAAATTCTTATTTAGTGCTTGTTGCTTGTGTTCCCATGTAATCTTGAACCGTTCTGAATCCGATATAGCTACGCGCTGAATCTGAGAATTCGAAGTTTCTAGTACCTAACTGTAAGTAGTAAGCCACATCTTTCCAAGAACCTCCTCTAACAACTTTACGTTTGTTATTAGCATCGTTCACGTTAGGGTTCATCGTAGAAACATACTCATAAGCCGCTGCATCATATGCCGCATCAGTCCATTCAGCTACGTTACCAGACATGTTATAAAGCCCAAAGTCGTTAGCCTCGTATGATCTTACCTCTACTGTATAAAGCGATCCATCTGCAGCATAATCTCCTCTGTTAGGTTTGAAGTTTGCCAAATGACAAGCTCTGTCATTCATTGTATAAAGATCTCCCCACGGATAAGTAGCAGAGTTTAATCCTCCACGTCCTGCATACTCCCATTCAGCCTCACTAGGCAAACGGAATTTATTGATTTGGTCTCTGCCTTTCTTGGTTTTTATCCAAGAGTTTTTCTTCATGGTCTTCCAGTTACAGAAAGCTTTTGCCTGTTTCCAAGTAACACCTACTACTGGATAATCATCATATGCAGCGTGCCAGAAATAGTCGTTGTGCATGGGTTCGTTATACGAGTAGGCAAAGTCTCTAATCCAAACTGTTGTATCAGGATAGATAGGAAGTTTTTCTGTTTTCAGGTACTTACTTCTTTTTGAACGGTAGTCTGCGCTTTTATCTTTGGCGGCACCGTCAATATTTTCTTCTTGGTATGCGAATACCAATTTAGACACGTCTAATGTTTTAAGACCATTGAACCACTCTGAAGGAGGTAGGTACATAGAGTCCATTACTTCTACATAAAACTCATCTGGATATTTTTGTGGGTCCTGAATAAGCTTGGCTTTCCAGTTAAGTCTTCTTCCAGCATACATGTCATCAGAAAGACTGTAGTAATTCTCATACATATATTTGTCATAAGGAGACATATTAGCTACATCACCTCCGTCTTGAAAAGCAAACTCTCCAATACCTCCACTTCCTGGAGCCTGACCTTGCTCATCTGCCATCACCCCTAAACGAGTTCTAATGATAGAGTCTTTTACCCACTCTACAAACATTCTGTACTTAGAGTTTGAAGTCTCAAACTCATCCATATAAAACGAACGAACAGTTACGGTTTTTGAATTTGCATCACCTACGCCAGCTAAATCCTCGTCTGATTTCCCCATAATATAGGATCCTCCAGGGACAAGTGTCATTTCATAAGGCGTCTCTGAGCGCCACTTTTTTCCTTTGACACCTACGACTTCTCCTCTATCTCCGCTGCTACACGAAATTAGTAAAGACACGACTGACAATAACAAGATTGACTTTTTCATATATAAAAATCTGGTATTTGATATATTCTTATTTTAAGGGCGTAAACCTATCTATATTTTTTTAAAAAAACAATTTTTTTTATAAAAAAAAGAATGTAATAGGCACAAATGATTTTTCTTAAAAAATCTAAAACTCAAAAAACTATTATTTATTGTATTGAATGTACCTTTTTTTGTTCTTTCCACCATCTATAGGGGTAATTTCCTCTTGTGGCTTCTTGGTATTCACTTTCTCTACAAGGTAATAACGCAAATTTATTTAATTTATTCTTAACACCTAAATCAATGGGGATTTGCATCCACCAACGCTGAGAAAATTCGCTCTTATAGAACACCATATCCTCATCATCTTCAAAGGTAACTATATACTTGGTATGGTTGTTTAAATCTTTTATCGGATACTCATGATATCTATGTGTATAACCTTCAATAAAATACCATACTATCTGCGCTTGTAACACCGCTTCAGACCTCAAGTCTCCCTCTTGATTGAACACCCCGAAAACACTCACTCTATCACTAATGCCTGCATATCTAGATACAGCACATATTTCTTTTCCTGTGAATCCGTTGGGGACGAATTTATAAAAATTTCCGGTATATGCAGACTGTATTGATGTTAAATCTACACTTACTAAGTCAGCATCTCTCAAAACAGGCTCTGTAATTGATATATCAGAGGCTATTTCTCCTAATCTATACGACTCAAAAAACATTTTATCCATCAAATCTATTTCCTCCTGAGAGGCAAAATAGGTTTGAAAGCCCAAATTACTATAGTTATGCAGGTTGTTGGGCTGCTCCATCACTATCTTAGTCAGGTATGAATCCATTGACATTGGCAGGTTTGAGGTGCCAAAATCAAATTTAGAATCAACCGAAACTAAATTCACCATCTTATCTAGGTTGTCATACGCCCTATACAACGGATAGGTGAGGTCTTGCGAGCCCCCAACCACAACCAATGTGATATTCTTCTTTAGGAGCGCTGAGGCAACTTCTTTTAAGGCAAAATAAGTGTCACTAAGTGCCTCTCCTACTTTGATGTTTCCTAAGTCAGTTATTCTGCAATCCCAATTGCCGGCATACAGCTTATAGAATTCTTTTCTGAAGAGCATCAAATCAACGTCCTTCTCCTTAAACTCTGCTCCTCTATTCTCAGAAACACCTAGAATAGCAATCTTTGTTGTATCTAAATCAGGACTGGAATCTTGTGTATGTAAGCTTACTTTTGCTCCGATATGCTGAAGCGAAAGCGACTGTACAAACTCGACTATCTCCTGTTCTACGGGGTCTAAAAAATCAAAAGGCATATTGTTTTGTCTTTAGGTCAAGTGCTTATTTGGTCTTTTTAGTTACTTTTTTAGCTGCCTTTTTAGGCGTCTTCTTCTCAATATATGCTTTAGCCTCTTCAAGTGTTAGTTGGTTTGCATCGATTTCTTTGCCTAATTCTACTTTGGTTTTCCCCTTGAGAATTACTGAGCGTCCCCATCTTGCTTTTTCAACTCTAATTCCTTCTTTCTCCCAATTATGAAGAACTTTGTCTTTTTCTTTTTGAACTTTTTCGTCAATCAACTCTTGGATATCTGAGGCAGAAAGGTCGTCAAAATTATACTTTTTATTTACATTGACAAACAATCCGTTCCATTTTATAAACGGTCCAAATCTACCTACGCCTTTTTGAACTGGCAATCCGTCATATTCTCCGATGGGCGCATCTGCTTTTTGTTTTAAATCAATAAGCTCAATGGCTCTATCTAAAGTCACATCCATAGGCTCTTCACCTTTGTCAAGTGATATAAAGCTTTTGCCAAACCTCACATAAGGACCAAAACGACCAATATTAACCTCAACCTCTTCGTCTTGGTAATGCCCTAGTTTTTTAGGCAATAAGAATAGGTCTAAAGCTTCTTCTAGGCTAATACTACTAATGTTTTGGTCTGGTCGAAGCGACGCAAATCGCTTCTCTTCGTCATCAATCTCGCCTATCTGTGCAACGGCACCAAATTTCGCTAGACGCACCAATAGGGTCTTACCACTCTTAGGATCTTTACCTAGAATGCGCTCACCACTTTCTCTTTCTGCTGTTAGCTCCACTTCTTTAACCCTTGGATGGAAGTGATCATAGAACTCTTTCATCACATCTGTCCACTGTCTGTCTCCTGAGGCAATCTCATCAAATTCTTGCTCAACCTTAGCGGTGAAGTTATAATCTAATATCGTTTCAAAGTGATTTACTAAGAAATCGTTTACGATAACTCCGATATCCGTAGGGACAAGTCTTCCTTTGTCTGAGCCTACGTTTTCTTTGAGTTGGTGAGAGCTGATCTCACCAGCTTTTAATATAAACTGAACATATTTTTGTTCTTTTCCTTCTGAACTTCCTTTCTCGACATAATTTCTGCTGATGATCGTCGAGATAGTTGGCGCATAGGTCGATGGTCTTCCTATTCCCAATTCTTCTAATTTCTTAACCAGTGCAGCTTCTGTATATCTTGCTGGCGCTTTTGAGAAGCGCTCTGTAGCGGTAATCGAGTTGCAAATCAGAGTTTCCCCAACCTTTAACATCGGCAGGATACCTTCTTGTTCTTGCTCTTCGTCGTCATTTCCTTCTAAGTATACTTTTAAGAATCCTTCAAACAACAATACCTCTCCAGTGGCTGCAAAAACCTCTTTGTGTTTATCTGCTACTATCTTTACGTTTGTGCGTTCTAGTTTGGCATCGCTCATCTGTGAAGCAACAGCTCTTTTCCAGATCAAATCATACAGACGCGCTTGCTCTCGGTCTCCGGTTATGGTATGTCTAGTCATATCCGTCGGGCGGATTGCCTCGTGTGCTTCTTGTGCTCCTTTGCTCTTGTTGGCAAAACTTCTTGGGTGACTGAACTCTTTTCCGTAGGAGTTTGTAATCTCTTCTTGGATAGCTGCAGTAGCATCGTTAGAGAGATTCACACTATCGGTTCTCATATAAGTGATAAGCCCTGCCTCATACAGACGTTGAGCTACAACCATTGTCTGTGCTACAGAAAAGTAGAGCTTACGCGAAGCCTCTTGTTGTAGTGTTGAAGTAGTGAAGGGTGGCGCTGGAGATTTCTTTGCTGGCTTGGTTTCTAAATCAGCTATCGTATAGCTTGCACCTATATTATTCTTTAAGAATTCTTCTGCTTGTTTTTGAGTAGCGAAGTTCTTAGGTAGTTTTGCTTTGAATGATTTTCCTTTTTCTGTTACGAACTCTGCATAGATAGAAAAAGTAGCTTCTGAATTAAACTTCTGAATTTCTTTTTCTCTCTCAACGATAAGACGCACTGAAACGGATTGTACTCTACCGGCTGACAATCCTGTTTTAATTTTTTTCCAGAGTACAGGTGAGAGTTCATAACCTACTAATCTATCGAGAACTCTACGCGCTTGTTGCGCATCGACTAGGTTATAATCTAAATCTCTAGGGTTTAATATTGCTTTGTCGATTGCTGTTTTAGTAATCTCATGAAAAACAATACGTTTGGTTTTTGCTTTATCTAAATCTAAAGCTTCTGATAAATGCCATGCGATCGCTTCTCCTTCACGGTCCTCATCCGAGGCTAACCATACCATTTCTGCTTTTGACGCTATATCTTTCAGCTTTTTTACAATCGCTTTTTTATCCGTAGAGACGATGTACTTAGGTTTGAAGTCATTGGTCACATCCACTCCCAACTCACTTGAAGGCAAATCAGATATATGTCCAAAACTAGATTCTACTCTGAAATCCTTACCTAAAAACTTCTCTATGGTTTTTGCCTTAGCAGGCGACTCTACTATTACAAGATTTTTTGCCATTGACTATTAAATTTTGGGGCAAAAGTAGTATTTTTTATTTACAATGGTCAGAAATCTATTGTCATATATATTAATGTGTAGCATCACAAAACCACAATAGGCATGTTTTTAGCAAAAATTAGCGCCGTGTTTTTCTAGACATTTTATTTCTTATCTTTGGTAACGAACCGCTGCTTATATGAAGAAAACTCTTTACCCCATTTTGCTCCTAGCCTCTGCTTTGCTCCTGTCTTGTAGGGACAAAGAAGTGCCTGCAATCCCCACGCCAGCCGAAGAACATCAAGTTTCTGAGCAGGCTGAACAAGCCAAGGCTACTCCTGTGGTTACCGCCGCAGATATAAATCTGAAAAAAGAATTGGCATACGACAAATATACCCTTGAGGATAGCTATGCCTATAAAGATACTGTTCGGGTTTTTCAGTGGGAGAAAATAAAAGAAAAATTAGCCTTTGTTGAGAATTTTAGTAACCAAAAAGGTAAGTATATCGTCTTACAGAACTATAAAAACAAGAATGGCGAGAGCCCAACGGTTAAGAATTATGTGCGAAATGCCTATACAAGAGTATCTGATTCGCTAGGTGTGGAGCGCTATCAATCTGCACCACTGTATAAAACAGACCAAACCGAACTGCCGTCTTTTTATGGTAGAGACGGTTGGCTTGGCAGGCTTATTAGCAGTGATACGCTTGATATGATTAGGCTTCAAGGAATTTCGTTTAACGGCACTTGGGATGTTCCGAAGCGTTATGTCAAAACCCTTTCAGATAGTATTGCTTTTAATTTTATCGTAGTTGTAGATGTGACCAATCAGAATATCACCACGCTAGAGCGCGCTGACAACCAATGGCTCATCCGATCGATGAATCCTGCGACGAGTGGCGTGCATCAACCTCCGTATGCACACGAAACACCGCCAGGTATGTTTATTATGCAAGAAAAGAAGGAGAAAATGTTCTTCCATAAAGATGGTACTACAGAAATTGGGGGTTATGCTCCGTATGCGAGTCGGTTTACGAATGGGGCCTATATTCATGGGGTGCCGGTGAATTATCCACAGCAAAACATTATTGAATACAGCTATAGTTTGGGCACTACACCGCGCTCGCATATGTGTGTGCGCAACGTTTCGTCACACGCTAAATTCATTTATGACCGCGTAAAACCCTATGAAATATTGGTTTTTATAATAGATTAATAAAAATTAACAGTTTGAACTTGAGGTAATTACTATATTTGCCGTTTACATTTTTATACTAAACCTCACAAACGCATGCGCATATTACTGATATTATCTATAAGCTTACTGCTTACGTCTTTTAAAATACCACGTACATCACCAACTACAATTCCCGTTTCTACAGCGGCTCCTTCAAATACATCAGTACATCTACAGCTGTTTGAGGATTTCGGTTTGGAACAAATGATTTCTGTTGAAGCTTTTGAGTATGCGATGCAAGGAGCTGAGCACATTGACAGCAAAAAAGAAGATATTATCACTATTATTGACTTCAGCCTTCCGTCTACTGCCAAGAGAATGGTGGTGCTGAATTTAGCTACAAAAGAGATTTTATACCATAGCATCGTTTCGCACGGAAAGAATTCTGGCGAGAATTATGCGACTTCATTTTCAAACATTCACAGTTCTTATCAAAGTTCGTTGGGCTTTTATACCACTGAAAACACTTATATCGGGAGAAATGGGTATTCACTTGTGCTGAATGGCTTAGAGAAAGGAACTAACGATCAAGCCAAAGCGAGAGCCGTGGTGATTCACGGTGCTGATTACTGCAGTGAAGACTTCATCAAAGCTACGGGAAGAAACGGAAGAAGCTACGGCTGTCCTGCACTCCCAAGAGCATTAAACCAAGAAATCATCGATACCATCAAAGAAGGCTCACTTCTTTATATATATGCCAATGACAAGAATTACCTCGCTAATTCTAGCTTTCTCTCAAAAAGCAAAAGTCATTTGGCAGATAATTCTAGCACTAGAAATTCAGACAAAATGTAAATTTAGTTTCAGTTTTTTCTTATTCACAAGAAGATTGACCTATAAGGAGCTTCTGTGGTTTTATGACTGCTCTTGAGGCTATTTGACAATTGTTCTAAACAGCTTTAAACTCTATTGTCTATAACCAACTCCTATCTACATCAAAGGTTTTTGGTTGATGTCTCTGAAGTATTGGATTTTTGAGAGGAACATGGTTGCCATTTTTTCGCCTCTTAGTTTTGCTTCAGCGGCTTTTTCTCCTTCAAAGAGTTCGTCGAGCGTTTGGGTAAACAGCATCATCCATCGCTGAAAATGCTCGGCTTTCACAGGCAAACCCGCGTGTGGCGGAAAAGGTCTCCCAGAATAAGTGTGCTGATCCAGTAAAACAGTCTGCCAAAAAGTATACATCTTGCCCAAGTGCTCCTGCCATCTATCTTGAATAATTCCGTTGAATATCGGGCCTATCAAATCATCCTTTTGGACTTTTGCGTAGAAAGTGTTTACCAGTAGTTTGATATCGTCTAGGTCTGTTATTGGAGTAGGCATTTTGTAGTAGATTTTAGTGATACAAAGATACAAAATAATACAGTCTCTATTTTTAAATGCAAAAACACGCTAAACTGGGTCTTTAACAACCTTCGTTAGCGTGTTTTTTAGCTTATATCTTATGTTATTTTGTTGTACTCGGACAAACAAAAGCTGTTTTTGGCAAGCAGGTATTTGCAAGACCGCTGAAGCCATCACCGATTTCGGTAAATTGCCTGATGCCTCTTGAATTTAGGATACTCGCGGCAATCATACTCCTGTAACCTCCTGCACAGTGAATATAAAAATGCTCTGTGTCGTCAATGCTATCCATCCAATCGTTGATATACGCCAAAGGCAAGCTCTGTGCGTTTTCTAAGTGCTCTGCTGAGAATTCGCCTTCTTTTCTGATGTCTATAACCTTACAGCTAGCGTCTTTATTGATTTCTTCAAATTCTTTGGCAGAGATGCATTTTACGTGATCTATCTCTTTGCCCGATTGCTCCCAAGCGGCGAAACCTCCGTCAAGATAACCCACTACGTTGTCATAACCCACTCTTGAAAGACGGGTAATGACTTCTTGTTCTCTAGCTTTGTCTGCGATAAGCAAAATTGGTTGTTTGATGTCTAGAATCAGACAACCTACCCAAGGGGCAAAACCTCCGTCAATACCTATGTTTATGGCATTGGGCACAAAGCCTGCAGCAAAATCTCTGGCGTTTCTGGTGTCGAGCAACAGCGCTCCGGTAGTATTGGCGACTTCTTCAAAGGCATCGGGTGTGAGTGCTTGAAGTCCTCTGTCCATCACTACGTCAAAGCTTTCGTAGCCTTTGATATTCATCATTACGTTTTCTGGAAAATAACTCGGCGGAGGCAATAATCCGTCTAGTACTTCAGTGACAAAAGCCTCTTGGGTCATTTCCTGAAGGGCATAATTGGTTTTTTTCTGGTTGCCAAGTGTATCAAAAGTCTCTTTGCTCATGTTTTTTCCGCAAGCTGAACCTGCACCGTGTGCTGGGTAAACGATGATGTCATCCGCTAAAGGCATTATTTTTTCTCTAAGCGAATTGTATAAATGAGCTGCTAATATTTCTTGGGTGAGTTCTGCACTTACTTTTTGAGCCAAATCAGGTCTGCCGACATCACCGATAAAAAGTGTGTCACCTGTGAAGATTGCCTTGCTTTTTCCGTTTTCATCTTTCAACAAATAGCAGGTACTCTCCATGGTATGTCCGGGTGTGTGCATGGCAGTGATGGTTATTTTACCCACCTTAAACACCTCATTATCTTTGGCAATATGCGCATCAAAGCCTGGATTTGCCGTTGGTCCGTAGACAATTGGCGCACCTGTTTTTTTAGATAAGTCAAGATGTCCGCTTACAAAATCGGCATGAAAGTGAGTTTCAAAAACGTATTTGATCTGGGCTCCATTTTTCTGGGCTTTGTCAAGATAGGGTTGCACCTCACGAAGGGGGTCAATCACAACCGCCTCGCCTTCACTTTCAATATAATAGGCTCCTTGAGCCAAACAACCTGTGTAAATTTGATCGATAATCATGTCGTATTATTTTACTGTTTTGTATGTTCTAATTTTTATATACTACTTCTGTGCTAGAAAAAAAGCTCTTTGGTCAAGATGTATACGCCCATTATCAGGATAAATACTCCAAAACCTCGTTTGAGTTTGCTGCCATCTACTTTCTTAGAGATAATATTCCCCACAAACATACCGCAAATAGACAGTAGGGTTACAAAGAACAAGAAGTTCCAGTTGATGTGTATATCGGCTGCAGACATATCTCCTAAGAAACCGATGAGTGATTTTACCCCAATGATTAACAAGGAGGTACCGATGGCTTTTTTGATAGGCATCTTTGCGTAGAGTACTAATATCGGAATGATGATAAAACCTCCGCCAGCACCTACCAAACCAGTTACTGCTCCTTCTACTAAACCAAGTAAAGATACGAAAATTGGTTGTATTCGAGCAGGCGTCTGATCTGACACACCACTTGCTTTTGATTTTTTGATAACTGAGCGCGCTGCAAACAGCATCAATACGGCAAAGAACAACATCAAGAAACGCTCTTTTGAAACCGATATTCCCGCAAAATCTATCATGGTTTCTGGCAATGCGGGCAATAAGTATTTTCTACTCAAAAAGACAGAAATCATAGAAGGCACCCCGAAGAGTGCTGCCATTTTAAAGGATACTTCTTTGTTTTGATATTTTGGATATACGCCCACTAGACTTGTTGTGCCCACGATAAAGAGCGAATAGCCCATCGCCTTGACGGGGTTTATAAAAAACAAGTAGACCAAAATGGGCACTGATAGAATACTACCTCCTGCTCCGATAAGTCCGATGCTTATGCCTGCCAAAAAAATTGTTATATAGCCTAGTATTTCCATGTGTGTTTTGCAAATTTAGTTTGATATTTATACCCTCACAGTCACTTGTGTTACACAAGCTTTTCTGTGGGGTTATAAAATAGCGATGAGCATATCTTTGAGCAGTTCTTCTGTGGGGAACGAACCACCGACACCCTTGCTTTTCATGTCAATATCGCGCAGTGAAGCCACAATATTACTGACTTTTCGCATCGGATAATTTCTTGCTGCTAATTCGTAGTCTTTGACAAAATACGGATTTATTTTGAGCAAACTAGCTACGTTTTTTGGGTTTTTGTCAGGAAGTCCGTGGTATTGTAGAAGTTGTGAGTAAAAGGCAAAGACCTGTCCTGTGATGAGCGTAATCGGGTTTTCTTTTGGGTTTTGTGCAAAGTAACGCGCAATCTGATTGGCTTTTAGCTTGTTTTTTTCTCCCAAGGCATTTCTTAATTCAAATACGTTATAATCCTTGCTGATACCGATATTTCTCTCGATATGAGCGGGAGTAATAGTGGTGCCTTGTGGCAAAATAATTTTTAGTTTGTCGAGTTCGTTGCTCACTTTGCTCAAGTTGGTGCCTAAGAATTCAGCCAGCATCGCTGCTGCTTTGGGCTCTATGTTATAGCCTGAACCACTCAAAGTTTGGTTAATCCATGGAGCGACTTGATTGTCGTAGAGTTTTTTGCTTTCTAGTAATTCACCTTTTTCAGCAAAGAGTTTGGTGATTTTTTTTCTTTTATCTAACGACTTATATTTATAACATAAAACCAAAATAGTTGTGGGTTGCGGGTTGGCAACATAGCTTTCTAATTGGTCAATGGTTCTGGCAAGGTCTTGTGCTTCTTTGACAATCACCACCTGATAATCTGCCATCATCGGATAGCGTTTGGCATTCGAAACAATTTCTTCGATAGTGGTATCTCTTCCGTACAGAACAGTTTGGTTAAATCCTTTTTCGTCTTCAGTCAGCACATTTTTCTCGATACAATCAGATATTTTATCAATATAATATGGTTCTTCGCCCATCAGCATATAAATAGGCTTGAATTTTCTTTGCTGTATCGCACTAATAATTTGATCTGCTTCCTTCATTCTGAATTTTAGGTTATTTTTGCCCTATGCAAGAATTAAATTTTCCGAAATATTCGTTTCGCCTCAAAAATAGTGAAAATAAGTCGGCTATTTTTGATGCCATTCGTAAAAAATTCATCATTCTTACTCCAGAAGAATGGGTCAGACAACATGTGGTTAGGTATCTGTTAGAAGAAAAAAACTATCCTCTTTCACTGACTAATGTCGAGAAGGTGATCAAGGTAAATGACCTTGTTAAACGCTATGATATAGTGGTTTATAATCCTGATGGCAGTATTTTTTTATTGGTAGAATGCAAAGCGCCACATATCAAAATCACCCAAGAAACCTTTGATCAGATTGCACGATATAACTTAGCGCTTAGGGCAGAATATCTGATGATCACTAACGGCATCAATCACTATTACTGCATTATGGATTTTGAGAACCAGAAGTATGTTTTCTTAGAGGAATTGCCTTTTAGATAAAGTTTTTGTCTTCTTGGAAGTTGTATTTCAGTATTTCGTAGGTGCGGGACTATTGATTTTTGTTGATTTTTTGTACCTTTACGCTCACTAGAAACGAAAAGCTTATGCTAACCATCCTTATCTTAATCTTTTTAATAGCTTTTTCACTACTTTTTTTTGGCAATTATACTCAGTCTAAACACTACAAATTTTTAGGACTAATTCCGCTTTCACTTTTCGCTTATTTTGTAGTTCAAGCATTTCATATACATCAGCAGCAACAGTTACTCTTCGAACATCCTTGGATTCCTTCTTTAGGCATTACTATGGACTTTAAGCTTGATGGGTTGTCTTTGTTGTTTTCGTTGCTCATCACCGGAATCGGAACATTGATTTTTTTCTATGCTGCTGAATACCTCAAGCATCACCCGTATATCAATCGGTTTTATTGTTATCTGACGGTTTTTATGGGGTCTATGTTGGGGTTGGTACTTTCTGATAACCTGATTAGCCTTTTTATTTTTTGGGAACTCACCAGTATCAGTTCTTTTTTCCTCATCGGATTTAATAACGAAGATGAAGTCTCTCAGAAAAGTGCGCTTACTGCTTTGGGTATAACAGGACTCGGTGGCTTCTTACTCCTTGCAGGTTTTATAGTATTGCATAGCGTGTCGGAGACTTATTCTATCAACGAAATGCTTACTTCCTCAAAAATCATCAGAGATAGTGGGTTATTTCCCGTTTTATTATTCTTGATTTTTGGTGGAGCTTTTACAAAATCGGCTCAATTCCCGTTTCATTTCTGGCTACCAAAGGCGATGGCTGCACCTACACCTGTATCTGCTTATTTGCATTCTGCCACGATGGTAAAGGCTGGGATTTATATCTTAGCACGCTTTTCTCCGATATTAAACGATGGTTTTCTGTGGCATAATACGCTGATGGTTGTTGGTGGAGTCACCATGTTTTACGGTGCTTTTCACAGTATAATCAGATCAGATATGAAGGCTATCTTAGCTTATTCTACTATTTCTGCATTGGGAATTATCGTATTCCTTTTAGGTATAGGCACTGAGCTCGCGCTATATGCTGCCATGACATTCATAGTGGTACACGCTTTGTATAAAGCAGCGCTGTTTTTAGTTACCGGAATTGTAGACCACGCCACACATAGCCGAGATATCTATCAACTCTCAGGACTCAGAAAAGTAATGCCCTTGGTTTTTACAGCCTCTCTTATTGCTGCTTTGTCAAGTGCAGGAATTCCGCTTACTTTTGGGTTTATCAGCAAAGATCTGATCTATGAAGCTACGCTGGCTTTGCCGCGTTGGGCAATTTGGATTACTGCTATTGCTGTTTTGACCAATATATTCTTGGCTGCCTCTGGTTTTATGGCGGGTATCAAACCCTTTCTGGGCAAACTGCCGTCACACTTTAGCGAAATCAAAAGACCGAGTCCGTTTTTATGGATTCCTGTGTTGCTGTTGAGTATGCTCACGCTTCTTTTTGGTTTGGCTCCCTTTTTAATAGACGAAGCACTCTTGAAGTTTGCTTTTGAAGCGGTTGGCAATGTGGCTGCAACTACACACTTAGAGTTGTGGCATGGCTTCGGGCTCGTAGTATTGTTGAGCGGAATCACTATTGTTATCGGGTTGTTGTTGTTTCTTATTAAAACTAGAAAGCCAAAACACCAGTATATCAAAGATACCTTTAGCGGCATTTCACCCGAAGCATTATCTGAAATTTCAGTTGAGAAGATAAGGAGATTTGCCTTCTATTACACCCGCTTTTTCCAGAATGGCTATTTGAGAAACTACTTGCTTACTATAGTTGTGTTTATCATTATCCTGGTAGGCTACAGGTTGTTTACCGCAGTTCCGTTAGAGGTAAACACTAGTGATTTATCAGACTTCAGGATTTATGAGCTCACTATTTTCATCATGACTGTAGTGGCTATTTTCTTTACTATACTCACCAAATCAAGACTAACTGCCATTGCGAGTTTAGGGATTGTCGGTTATTGTATCAGTTTGATTTTTGTTTTTTACGGAGCGCCTGATTTGGCGATGACTCAATTTACGATTGATACCCTTACGGTAGTTTTATTTGTATTGGTGCTCTTTAAGTTACCTCCGTTTTTGAGTTATAAAAACAAAACCATTGTCATCAGAGATATTATTGTATCGGCGGCTTTTGGATTATTGATTACCATTATTACGCTACAGGCATTGGTATCTCCAGCTACAAAAGAAACCAGCAGATTTTTTGCGGAGAACGCCTATACCTTGGCAAAAGGGAAAAATATAGTCAATGTCATCTTAGTCGATTTCAGAGGAATTGACACTATGATTGAATCATTAGTGCTCGCCATAGCTGCTTTGGGGGTTTATAGTTTATTAAAATACAGTTCAAAAAATGAAGAAGCAGACAAAAGCCAATAAATACTATCCGAAATCAGATAAAGTAATCTTAAAGACAGCTACTAACTACCTGATTCCGCTGTTGTTGTTGTTCTCTATATTTGTGCTACTCAGAGGGCATTACCTCTCGGGTGGAGGTTTTGTAGGCGGGCTTATCGCTTCGATTGCATTCGTCTTACACTCGTTTGCACATACCACAAAACAAACATTAAAGCTTTTCAAATTCAGCCCTAAGACGCTTATCCCAATCGGGTTGTCTATTTCTATCATCAGCGGTTTATTGCCTGTGTTTTTCGGGAAAGCCTTTATGACTGGGCTTTGGCTCGACGATTCTATAACGGTTATTGGATCAGTAGGCACGGCACTGTTTTTTGATATTGGGGTTTATCTGGTGGTTATCGGTGTGGTGTTGACTATTTTATTCACAATCAAAGAAAACGTATAAGCTATTATGGAACTTTTGTTGGTATTACTGGTCGGAATACTTTACTCAGCTGGCGTTTTTATGATGCTCAGACGCAGTATGGTAAAATTGCTTTTAGGATTGGTCTTAATAGGCAACGGAGCCAATATTCTTATCTTTTTGATGGGTGAGCTCACTAAAGGAAAACCTCCGATTATTGCAGAAGACCAAACACACCTGACTGATATTTATGCAGATCCGGTGCCTCAAGCCTTGATATTAACTGCAATTGTAATCAGCTTCGGGCTTAGTGCTTTTGCTATTATATTGCTCAAAAAAGTGTATTCAACAACGGGATCTGATGATCTGGACTCATTAAATATTCAGGATTTAGATATATGATAACCAACTTTATACTTGCTCCGATACTCTCGCATATGATTACTGCTGTGTTATTGCTGTTTTTTTGGCAGCGTACACAAGCACAAAAAATCATTAGTATCATTGGCAACAGCATTGCTTTTCTCTTTTGTATTCGATTGTTCTTAGCCACCCAAGAACACGGTATTCTTACCCTTCAGTCGGGAGGTTGGCAAGCGCCTTTCGGAATTACATTCGTATCAGATACTTTCAGCTCGATTATGGTTTTGCTTACAGCACTTATCAGTCTAAGTGTGGGTGTATATTCAACTTCAGCTTTGAGCATCAGCCGAATAAAATATGGCTACTTCTTTATTTTTCACTTTTTGATGATGGGGCTTCTGGGCTCATTCTTAACCGGTGATATCTTTAATTTATACGTATGGTTTGAGGTGGTTATTATTTCATCTTTTGTACTACTAACTCTTGGAGGAAAGAAAATGCAGATGGAAGGAGCCATCAAGTATGTAACTATGAATATGTTTGCTTCAGTTATCTTCTTGACGGCTATCGGCATTCTCTATGGCATCACAGGTACGCTGAATATGGCTGATTTGTCTTTGAAAATTGCCGAGGTACAAAACAAAGGATTGGTTTCTGTAACCGCACTTCTGTTCTTTGTTGGGTTCGGAATTAAATCAGCTGTTTTCCCGCTTTATTTCTGGTTGCCTTCATCCTATCACACGCCGCCGTCTGCAATTGGGGCAATATTTGGAGGACTACTGACTAAAATGGGAATTTATGCTATGATACGCGTGTTCACACTCGTGTTTCAGCCCGATGATTTTATCAAAAAAGTATTTATAGTCGTGGCGGTTTTGACTATGATAACCGGAGCTTTAGGGACCATCAACAAACGAAATATAAAAAGACTTTTGTCCTTTTTGATTGTATGCCACATCGGCTACTTGATGGGTGGATTAGGGCTATATACTGAAATAGCTATGGTAGGGGTTATCTTTTATCTGATTCACGATGTGATCGTAAAGAGTAACTTATTTATGATTTCAGGAATTATCCAGAAAATCAGAGAAAGCCTAGTGATGACTCGCCTTGGTGGATTATATAAAGATTACCCAAAACTCTCATTGGTGATGGCAGTGGCTATATTCTCACTTATCGGAATTCCGCCTCTTTCAGGGTTTTGGCCTAAGATTCAGTTCTTTGGTGAAGCCATAAAAGCAGAGCAGTGGTTTTTGTTGGGAGGCTATATTATCGCTAGTTTCGTCACGCTTTATGTGATGGCTAGACTGTGGTCAGAGGTGTTCTGGAAAGAATCTCCGAAGCCCTTAACCGATGAGATTGATCACTTTGCACATCTCAGTGCTATGAATAAATTTGCGCTGATAGCGCCTATTTGCTTTTTATCTTTGGTATCTTTATACATTGGTTTAAACGCAGAAAGTGTCTATGCGATTGCTCAAAAGACGGCGCAAGAGCTGATGAATCCGTCGTATTATATCGATGCTGTCTTACATAACAACTTTAGACGATGATTAAAAACTTCTTACTTAACCTGTTGTTGTCATTGGTTTGGGTTGCCCTAACCGGACATCTGAATTACTCCAATTTTCTTTTTGGTTTTGTAATGGGATTCTTTATACTTTGGATGCTTACCAGAGCTTCCGGGGCCAAAGAGAAGGATTATTTTTATAGAGTGCCTAAAATTATATTTTTCTTCTTACATTTTTTTGTGGATATGATTAGGGCGAATATAGAAGTGGCAAGAGAAATCATCACGCCAGAACTAAATATGACTCCAGGCGTAATCGCTTATGAGCACAACCTGAAATCAGATTTTGAAATCACCATGCTCACTAACCTTATCGCACTGACACCGGGCACCATGGTTTTGAAAATAAGTGAAGACAAGAAGATCTTATACATACACGGACTTTACTTGAAAGACAGAGAGAAGTTTGTACACAAAATAAAAAACGACTTAGAGAAAAAACTTATAGAAATCGTGCGCTAATGACCGTAGAAAAATATTTGATGTGGGTCGTAATTCCTATTATTTGTCTTTCGCTACTTATAATAGTCATTCGGTTTTTAAAAGGCCCAAACGTAGCTGATCGCGTAATTGCTTTAGACCTGATTATTTCGTCAGGCGTAGGTCTTATTGGTGTGTTTAGTCTTATTTCTAAAGACCCGACATTTTTAGACACGGCAATGATATTGGCACTGATTGCCTTCTTGAGCACGATTGCTTTTGCATATTATTTAGATAAAAGAGATAAAGATGAGTGATTTTTTGATAATACTATTCACCACCTTAGGAGCAATTTTTATACTCATTGCTGCTTTAGGTATTTACAGGATGCCCGACTTTTACACTAGGTTATCTGTAACGGTAAAGGCCTCTACACTTGGTGTGGGTTGTATTTTGGCTGCTGTTGCCGTTCATTTCTCAGAGTTTTCGATAACCACCAAGGTATTGGCAGTAATTTTCTTTTTGTTTATTACCTCTCCTGTTGCTGCTTTTCTTATCGCTAGGAGTGCTTATGTGAGTGGTATTCATCTCTGGGACAAATCCGTGAGAGATGAACTAGAACAAGCTATGGATGAAAGACAAGAAGCAATAAACTTAGAACAGAAAAAAGCAAAGACAAAGAAGCCAATCGATACAGAAACGGATACGACTAAAGAATAATCAGAAGTTATGACCAATATACATACTGAAGTAAAAAACGCCTATGATGTCATCCAAAACGGTGGGATCATTCTTTATCCGACAGATACTGTTTGGGGAATTGGCTGTGATGCAACTAATTCTGAAGCAATAAAAAAGATATACAACCTAAAGAAAAGAGTCGAATCAAAAAGTATGATTATACTGATTAGTGGCGATAAAATGCTCTATCAAGTGTTCAACGAAATTCCTGAAACTGCTTTTCAGATTTGGGATCTATCAGACAAGCCAACCACGCTAATCTTAGACAAACCTAGAAATATTGCTAAGGAAATCATTGCTGAAGATGATTCGGTTGGTGTGAGAATTGTCAAAGAACCCTTTTGCTTTAACCTAATGGAGCGCATGAAAAAACCACTAGTTTCTACCTCTGCAAATATTAGTGGAGCGGCAACACCTAGTTCGTTTTCTGAAATTGACCCTGAAATTATAAAAGGTGTAGATTATGTAGTAAATTTGCACCAAAATATAAAAATGGCAAAACCCTCAACGATCATAAAACTAACTCTAGATCAAAGGGTAGCTATCATCAGAAAATAAATAAAAAACTAATTTATTCCTTGGAACCAAACTACACACAAGCCCTTTCACACCCAATCTTTCAAATTATTGCTGACATTGCCCAAGAGCTCAATTTAGAGACCTATGTAATTGGTGGTTTTGTTAGGGATTTCTTTCTGGAGAGAGGAAATAAGAAAGATATTGATATCGTGGCGGTGGGCAGCGGAATAGCCTTAGCCAAGAAGGTTTCTGAAAGCTTGCCCAACCAACCGAAAGTACAGGTTTTCAGCAACTACGGAACAGCAATGCTCAGATACAAAGACATTGATATCGAATTCGTAGGTGCACGCAAAGAGTCCTATAGCGCTGACAGTAGAAATCCAATTGTCGAGAACGGAACGCTACAAGACGATCAAAACCGCAGGGACTTTACCATTAACGCAATGGCGTTGTCATTGAACAAGAATAATTACGGCAATTTACTAGACCCGTTTAAAGGGTTAGAAGATTTGGCTAACAAGCGAATCAAAACGCCACTAGACCCAAATATCACCTATTCAGATGATCCGCTGCGCATGATGCGAGCCATTAGATTTGCATCACAGTTACACTTTGAGATTGAAGAAAAATCTTTGGCTTCTATATCAGAAAACAAAGAGCGCATCAGTATCATCTCAGGAGAGCGCATCGTTGATGAACTCAACAAGATACTATTGTCAGAAAAACCTTCTGTCGGATTTTTATTGTTATATAAAACAGGCTTGTTAGCTATTATTCTACCTGAATTAACCGCACTGAATAGCGTTGAAGAAATTGACGGACATACACACAAAAACAACTTTTATCACAGCTTAGAAGTATTAGATAACATTGCTCCGAATACAGGAGATTTATGGCTGAGATGGGCGGCACTTTTGCACGATATCGGTAAAGCACCTACTAGAAGATACAACAAGAAACAAGGCTGGACCTTTCACGGTCACGAGTTTTTAGGGGGCAAAATGGTCAGAACCATTTTTACCCGACTGCATATGCCACTGAATCAAAAGATGAAATATGTAGCCAAGATGGTGATGATGAGCTCTAGACCAATTGTCATTGCTCAAGAAGAAATCACAGACTCGGCTGTCAGGAGATTGGTGTTTGATGCAGGACAAGACATCGAGGATTTGATGGTTTTGTGTGAAGCGGATATCACTACTAAAAACCAAAAGAAGTTTGACAAGTACCACAACAATTTCAAAATCGTTCGCAAGAAAATTGTTGAGGTAGAAGAAAAAGACAGGGTGAGAAACTTTCAACCACCTATTTCTGGTGAAGAGATTATGAAGATTTTTGGCCTTAGCCCTTCAAAAGAAATCGGTATTCTCAAAGAAGCCGTCAAAGAAGCTATACTAGAGGGTGAAATCTCAAATGAATACCAACAGGCTTATGATTTTATTGTCAAAAGAGCCGAGAAAATGAAACTCAAACCAATTGTCTAAGCTTAATTCATCAGCATCGCAAATCCATAATATTTCATTTCGTTTGCTTTCTCAGGCATCGATTTGATATAATTGGTTTTGTCGTTAGTCTTATACTTATAGAGGTATTCTTGGCCATTCCTGTTCCAGATATAAAAATACTCTTCATCGAGTACGCCCAACTTGTCATCAGCCGAGAAGAAAGCGTATTTTCTGGGATGAATGTCAAAATCAATACCTAACGTCTGTTTGTTCTCAATACCTAAATACGAATAAATCATGGCTGGGGTATCAATTTGCAACCCGATGTTATCTACTCTTTTTGGAGTGAGCTTCGCCGGGGCATAAAACAAATAGGGCGTGTGGTGATAAGTCAGCGCAATCTCATACGGACTCACTCCTTTGTAAGCACCGTGATCAGCAACAAAAACAAATAGTGTGTTGTCAAACCAATCTGCTTTCTTGGCGTCTTGGATAAATTTGCCAATAGCCCAATCTGAATATTCAACCATTTTATCTTTCAAATCTTTTGATTTTGTCTTTAGCGGAATATCGGTTGGCAATACAAAAGGCGTATGAAAACTACCTGTGAGCACTGACACAAAAAAGGGTTTATCGCTCTTTCTGGCATTGAGTTGTTCGATTATTCTATTAAACATCACGTGGTCAGGCACACCCATAGTGCTCTTGACTTCTGCAGCGTCATAATCTTGTACCGATATGATTTTCTCTGCTCCATTAGCTGACAAGAATCCGCCAATATTATCAAACTGATCATCGTGTGTGGTATAGTAATAGGTGTTATAGCCCTTTTCTTTGAGCACGGCATGCAACCCTCCTTTGACCTCCGGGATAACCGTATAGTGCATGGTGTGTTTATCCATCAGTGCTGGCTGACCAAAAAGAGATGAATAAACACCATTATAGGTGTGAATACCTGCGGTATATACCTTGTCATAAGAAACGGATTCGCCAATGAGTTGATCAAAATAAGGCGTTAGTTTTTCAGCTCCGAAGTCTCCGATAAAACAAGTGCCCAAAGATTCCATCATCACTAAAACGACATTGGTATTTTGGTCAAAAACCAGTTCTCTTTCGCCAATAGTAGTGGCTCTCATTCTTTCAAACTCCGCTGCTACAAATGCTTGAGCTTCGGCTTTATCCATCAGGTTTAATTCGGTTTTAGCGAGTTTAGCTTTTTCTTCTATGCTCTTTATAAAAGTGAAAACAGGATTTAGTCCCATTTGGTTGATGAGCGGATTGTTAGAGAAATAAGCTGTTCCGACGCGTATTGGCGATTTTTGCTCTAAGCGTCCGCGAATACCTAAGAATAAAAAACCGAGTAAGAGTATAGAAATAAAACCAGTAATTATTTTGATATTTGAAGCGGGTTGCACAGGCATTTTCTGGGTTTGTGGCAGTAAGTAACGCTTGAATAACTTACGCATCACAAAGAAATAAATCAGGAGAATTAAAACTAAACCAAACAAAGCTAGTAGATAGCTAGGCTCTTGAAGAATCATCTTAAACACAAAACTCGGGCTATCCATCCAAGCTAGACCTTGCACGGTAAACCTATTGAAGAAGAAGTTGAAATACGGAATATCTATCAGTGAAATTATAAAACAAACCGAGAAGATAGTCACGGTAAAATAATGGACTATCGTATAAAAAAGCACATTCTTAATATTGAAGAAATACCCTACTAACAGCGACAATAACACGGGTGCCAATACATAACAAGCAATAACCGTATCAAAGCGAAAACCCATCACAAACGCCTTAAAAATAAGCCAAAACCCCTGTGTTTCTTCTTCTAAAATAGCTGAGAAAACCTCTGTATTTAATGGCAAAATAGCCAGTCTGAACAAAAAGAAAAAGCAGATCGTTACTACATATGAAACGAGTATATAGACAATAGGCTTAGGCAAAGTGTATTTTCTCATAAATCACTGAATTTTAAGTCACAAAGTAACAATTTATTTATAACCTGACCGAATGCTACAGCTGTTTTTCTAAAAGCCTTTCAGCACTATCTAAAAAAACCATCACCCATAAGTTATTAGATAATTTATGGGTGATGGCAGTTGGCTGATTGCTATATAAGAAACTATTTAATTTCTATCTATAATCGGAATTCCGAAATAGAATTCTAAGATTTTTGTTCTAAAGAGATAATCGTATTTAGTGCGCAACAAATCAGACTTGGTATTCACCAAAAGTGTTTGTGATTGGTTAAGGTCAAAAGAAGTCGCCATTCCGTTTTCATATCTTTCTTGAATGTATCTATAGGCTTCTTCTCTAGCTTTTAATAGCTCGACGTTGGCTACATAGGTTTCCATAGCACCATTGGCGTCGGCAAAAGCTGTATAGATATTGCGTTCTAAATCCAAACTTGCTTGCTCATAATACAACTTTGATTTATCTAGGTTGATTTTGCTTCGCGCTACGTTATTGCGCGCTGACAATCCGTTGAAGATAGGAATGTTGAGTTGCAAGCCAAGGTTGTGCCCTTTGTATAAATCGAGTTGATCCCAAAACGGAAGCGCATTGCGTTCACCTCCCATCCCATCAGGAATTTTGGCATACGACACACGAGAACTCAGCCCATAAAAACCAGTCAGCGAAGGCAAGTAAGCACCTTTTGAGATGTCTACATCTTTCTCAGCTAGCTTCACGCTATTCTCAGCTATTTTCAGTTCTGTTCGCTCTTGTTTTGCTTTGTTATAAATCGATTCAGGTGATTGGAAGAAAATTTCATTCACCTCAAAGTCATAATCTGTCTCTACAATATCAAATTCTTTAAAATCTTCTAATTGTAAGAGTTGTGCCAAGCTCATTTTTGAGACAAGTAGTGCATATTCACTCTGTATGATTCTTTGTTTGTCAGTAGCTAGGGTTGCTTTGATTTCGAATAAATCACCACTTGGCACCATACCCGCATCGACTAGTTCTTGCGAACGATTAAACTGAAGGCTATCGATGTGCATTTGTTGTTTCAAGACTTTTATATCCTCTTTGTTGAAGAGCACTTGCAGATAGGCATTCACCACATTTAGCGCCACATCCTCTTCCATTTTCAGCTGTTGGTACTGTGAAGAGATAATGGCTAATTTGGCTTTTCTGTATCTGTTTTGGTGTTGCAATCCCTTGAAGATATCTATCCCAGCAGAAATGCCCATAGAGGTAAACTGCGTAGTTTGATTCTCTAAGATTCCAGTAGTGATATTGGTATTTAACCCCACGTTCCAGGAGTGCGAAGCACTTGCGTTGAGGTTGGGCAAGAAATTTCCAAAAGCATCTTTTTTATCGATTTCACTCAATTTATTATCCAGCTCAATCTGCTTTATCGAAACATTATTCTCGATTGCATGAGCCACGCACTCGTTGAGCGTCCATTTCTTCTGAGCTGACAAACTAGCTACAGAAAACAAGGCTACTATGGCTATTAATGTTGTGTTTTTCATCTAAAAATTATTTTTTGATTTGATTCCAAATTTTGATTTTGTCATCTTTCGTAATCCCACTTTTGATTTCTACATAAATTCCGTCGCTCACACCTAGTTCTACATCTCTGCGTTCAAACTTCTGCTCGCCAACCATTACCTCAACAAATGATTTTTTGGTTTTCTCATCATATTGAATAAGACCTTCTTTTACAGCCAATACATCTTCTGCTTTGGCTAAGATAATCGATGCATTGGCACTCAAACCCGCACGGATGAAAGTCGAATCTCTGTTGATCAGCGTTCCTTTAATGGGAAACTGCATTGCACCATTTTCGTTAACTCCTTTTGGAGCGATATAGTCTAGTACGGCCTCAAACTTTTTATTTTCAATAGCGCCTACGGTAATTTCTAACGGAAGGTCGAGTTTGATTTTACCGACCTCTGATTCGTCTAATTTTCCTTCAAAAATCATATTGCTCACATCGGCAAGACTGGCGATGGTAGTACCTTCGTTGAAGTTATTAGATTCAATCACTTGGTTCCCTTTTTTCACAGGCACATCTAACAGCATCCCAGAAACGGTAGAGCGGATTAGTGTTTGTGCGATATTAGACAAACCACTAGTGGTTCCGGTTCTGATGATTTCAGCATTCTGAACCGTAGAGTTATAGGTCTGTTGGGCTTGTCTGTATGCGGTTTGTGCACCGTCAAAATCATTGGCAGAAATAACGCCTTTGTCAAACAAAGCTTTTTGTCTATCAAATACTTTTTTCTGATTTTCTAAGTCAATTTTAGCTGACTGGATTTGGTTATTAGCCGAGTTTAAGCTCGATACGTTAGGCACGACTTTAATTTTTGCAATCAAGTCACCTGATTTGATATAATCACCTGCTTCTACATAAACCTCATCGATAATCCCCGAAATATTGGGTTTGATCAGCACTTCTTCCTTCGGATTAATATTCCCCGTAGCAACTGTGTTTTTGATAATTGTTCTGGTTTCTGCATGTTCCGTTTCGTACTTCACTGGCGGTTGGTTGTTCTTTTGATAAAACCAAAACAGCACGCCCACAAAAGCCAAAGCTAAAAAAACCAACACTGAAATTGTACATCCTTTTTTCATATATTCCTGTTATTTGAAAGTTCTTATCTCTATTTTATTATTATTTATTCTGCTCTAAGTGCGTCAATCGGTTTTACTTTTATGGCTGTTTGCGCCGGTATGAAACCAGCTATAAGTCCAGCAAAAACAAGTATCAACAATGCAATGAGCACTACTCCTAAACTCACACTTGGATTGACAATTAATATTTCACTAGGATTTGGTGAGCTATCGATTGCCATGTTGGCAATCCCTAAAATAAATCCTGCAAAAATAATCCCAGCCATTCCAGCAATCAACGAAAGCACTACTGATTCTGTCAAGATTTGAGACCTAATATTCCAAGGCGTAGCACCTAAAGCCCTTCTGATCCCGATTTCTTGGGTGCGTTCTTTTACTACGATCAACATTATATTGATAATCCCAATGATACCCGAGCCTAAAATAAATATCCCAACTACATAGGATACCGCTTTGAGTATCGCAAAAAGCCCGTTGATTTTTTTGAACTCTTGGTATAAATCAAAGTGTCCGATAGCTCTTTCATCCTCCGGGTGAAGGCTATGGCGTTGTTTTAATAAATCAAAAACCTGTGTTTTTAGTTCAGTAATGGGTTTGTCATCTTCGGCTGTAATGGCCATCCAACCCACCATATCGCCAAAATTGAAGGCTTGCTGAAAAGTGGTAAACGGAATAAAGACTTGTTTCTGTCCTTCTTCAGCATCACCGCCCATATTCGAAATACTTTTATATACGCCAACAACCATAAAGTTTACCCCTTGAATCTTTATGTAAGAACCCAGTACTTCTTCTCCAGGCAAATACATTTCTCTGATAACGCCCTCGCCAATGACGGCAATTTTGCGTTTGTTATCGATATCTCCATAATTGATAAAGCGCCCTTGCAGGATATCCATGGGTTGTTGTTGAATGAATTCAGGATAATCGCCATAGACGTTATAAGCACCTGTTTTTGTGCCTCTAATCACGTTGTTACTTCCTCTGAATCCGCCTAATTGGTTTCGTGGCGATACGTATAACAACCCGCCAACATTTCTTTTGATGGCATCGACATCGCCATTTTTATAATTAAACCTTCTTCCCTGAGGCAAACCTTTATAGGGTTTAGAAGCGGGCATGGTCCACATAAACATAGTATTGGTAGAGAGCCCACCCATTTGTCTTTTGATGCCGTTTTGCAATCCTTGACTAGCGGAGAGCAATAATACCAAGATGAATATCCCCCAAAACACTCCAAAAGCCGTGATCAGTGTTCTGAGCGGTTTTGCAGACAAGGCTTCTAATACTTCATTCCATTTATCTCTATTAAACATAACTAGTCTCCTCTAAGTGCGTCAATTGGTTTAATTCTGGCGGCTTTGTATGCAGGTATAAATCCTGCCAATGCTCCTGCTACGACTAATAAAACGAGGGTCGAAACGGCCACCGTAAAATCGACCTCCGGGTGCGTAAAGAAATCTGTTTCTATCAACGGACCTACTACTTCCCAAAGCAATAAGCCCAATAACAAGCCTGTAAATCCGGCTACTACCGTAATAAATATGGCTTCGTGCAAGATCATCACAACAATAGATAAGGGCGAAGCGCCAATGGCTTTTCTAATTCCTATTTCTATCGTTCTTTCTTTGACGATAATTAGCATAATATTACCTACTCCCACAACCCCGGCAATGATCGTACAGATACCAACAAACCAAAAGAACATTTTTACACCTCCTGTAATGGCATAGATTTTTTTGGCCTCTTCAAGCGAGTTGTTTATGTATAAAGCACCTTCGTCATCAGGGGCAATATTGTGTTTTGCTCTAAGAAAAGTCTCTAGCTTCTGCGTAAAGCCTCTAGAGTGCTCTACTGCATCGTCAAATTTGTCACTTTTCTTTAGTGTATAAGAAATACTTCTGATCTTATCACCTGCACTATAGGTTTTCTGAGCTGTTGAGATAGGGATAAAAACCCTACTCTCTTCGCGCTCTCCTCCTGGGTCTGTATAGACCCCGATTACTTTATAGATTACACCAGAAATATTGAGGTATTCTCCGAGTGGTTCTTCAGCGTTTTTGAATAAATCATTGGCCACTTTTTGTCCGATGACCACCTGTTTCTCAAAATGCTCAATATCTGATTGGTTGATGTATCTTCCCTTTACGATAGAGGCGTTTTCTATAAACTGATAATCAGGATGTACGCCTTCTACTCTATAGTTTCCGGTTTCTTTTTTATATACAATCGCACCACTCCAAACCGAATAAATAGCTGATTTATATTCTATTTGGTCACCCAACAGCTTTATAAGCGATTCATAATCATTATTTCTGAGTTGTATAAACCGTCCGATACCGAGCCCGTTGTGTTCTTTTTGGGTTGTTCCTGGCCAAACTGAAATGCGGTTAGAGGCATCATGTTCAAATTGTTTTTGGATTCCGTTCTGAATTCCGTTTCCAGCGCCTAGCAACACGACTAAAATGAAGATACCCGAAGCCACAGAAATCCCTGTCAAAAACGTGCGTAGCTTGTTTTTGGCCAATCCTTCAAATATCTCGTGCCATCTCTCCAGATTAAACATAAGCTGAGGCTCTTATTTGTTCTACAGGTGAATCGTCTGTGATTTGTCCGTCTCTTAAATACACGATTCGCTTAGTCATTTTTGCGATATCTGGTTCGTGCGTTACGATAAGTACTGTCTTTCCTTCGTCATTAATCTGTTGGATAAGATCCATCACTCCGTAAGATGTCTTGGTATCCAATGCTCCGGTAGGCTCATCGGCGAGTAATACTTTTGGGTCTGAAGCCAATGCTCTAGCGATGGCTACTCTCTGTTTTTGTCCTCCACTCATCTCGCTTGGCAAGTGTTTTGCCCAATCTGCCAAACCTACTTTCTCGAGGTAGTGTAACGAGCGTTCCATGCGTTCTTTGCGTGGCAATCCTTGATAATACAACGGAAGTGCAACATTATCTAGTGCTGATTTATAATTAATCAGGTTAAAAGACTGAAACACAAAACCAAGAAACTTATTTCGGTATTGTGACGCAAGTGTTTCGTTGAGGTTTTTGATAGGAAGACCATCCAGCGTGTATGTCCCTTTGTCTGCTTCATCTAAGATTCCGATTATATTCAGAAGTGTAGATTTTCCAGAACCTGAACTTCCCATAATAGAAATAAACTCTCCTTCTTTGACATTAAAATTAATGCCTTTGAGAACATGAAGAGAATTTTTTCCCATTTTATATGACTTATGGAGGTCTTTTATTTCTATCATAGCTTTTATTTTCTAACAATATTAAAAGATTACAAAGTGTAACCCTGTCAAAAGAATGTTAATTTCACTTTCTCTGACACCCTAATAAGACGTATTGAAAATAGCTTTGTTACAAAATAGCACAGAAAATATTTAGAAATATTTTAAGTCTACAGTTGAAATCTCATTCAATTAAGGTAACCTATACCAATTTGGGTAAACAACTCAGACTATCTTTTGAGAGATAGCCTGAATTGTATAATTATAGAAAAAAAGGATTAGTACTCAAAGAGACCGTACTCGCTTTACTAAAAAAATCATACTTTTGAGTTATACTAAGGAGTAAATATTAAAACTGTAAATTGATTGATGACAGAACTAGTATTATTATTTCAAGCATAGACAATTCTTAAACTTTATATTTTCAAAAAATTATGACGCATATTTTTTCTTTAAGAATCTCAATTTATATTGCTGTTAGCACGATAATTTTATCTTGTGGAACAAGTGAATATCCTAAAAAGATAACTGAAAACTTTACTATAGATTATGATGGCAATGGAAATCTACATTTAATGAATACAAACAATCTAATAGTAATTGAAGGAGATATAGTGGAATATGAAGATAAAGGAAAATTTATTGTTTTAAAACAGCAACCCATAAATAAGATACTGGATAGTATTCAGCACAAAACAAATAAAACTTATAATTTAAAAGATAGGAGAAATATTTTAGAAATATCTAAAACATTTGATTTTTGGGTGATTCATAAGTTTGACAATAGTTTGGCAGGACCTTTAAAAAAAGAAGAGTTGGAATTATTTATGAAAAAATACTAATAGATTTTTTCAATTAGTGAGATTTCCGAAAAATTTGTACTGAATTTGGAGAGTTACCATTTTTTGGTAACTTAGCTAAAAATTAAATCATGGGACGTAATACATCTATATCTTTAGGAAATCATTTTGAAAGTTTTATTGAAAGTACTGTCAGCCAAGGCAGGTTTAATAATGCAAGTGAAGTTATTCGTGCTGGTCTTCGTCTTCTTGAAGATGAAGAAAACAAAATTATTTCTTTGCGAAAAGCAATTCAAGAAGGAATTGATAGCGGAATTGTTGAAGATTTTGAGCCTACAAAGTTTTTAGAAAGTTTAAAAGCGAGAAAAAAATAAATGGCAAAATACCAATTTACTAGAAGAGCGCTTAACGACCTAACAGAAATTTGGGATTATACAGTTAAAGAATGGTCAGAAAATCAGGCTGAGAAATATTACAATTTAATAATCGCTTCTTGTGTGGATTTGGCAAGTAATCCAAAACTGGGAAAATCCTATAAAATTCTTTCACTAGATGTCCTCGGTTATAAATGTGGCGAACATATTATTTTCTATCGAGAGATTTCTAAAAATAAAATCGAGATTGAAAGAGTTCTACACACAATGATGGACTTGAAAAGCAAAATATAGAAACCGCACATAACCGCATATAACTGCAATCGCTGAGTTTTCAGTAAATGAAGTTTTATTTTCACAAGAAAATCTATCTTAGTAGAAACAACTCAGGCTATCTTTTGAGATAGCCTGAGTTGAATATTATAGAAAAAAAGGATTAGTACTCAAAGAGACCGTACTCGCTTTTTATACTGAGCTTTTTAGTATCAGCTGCTTCTACACGTCCGACAATCTGAGCTTCTATATTAAACGCATTAGCTATTTTGATGATTTTATCAGCAGTCGCTTGATCGGTATAGATTTCCATACGATGTCCACAATTGAACACCTGATACATCTCTCTCCAATCTGTCTTAGATTGTTCTTGAATAAGTTTGAACAAAGGGGGCACTGCAAAAAGGTTGTCTTTTATCACGTGAAGCTTGTCATCGATAAAATGAAGGATTTTTGTTTGTGCTCCTCCACTACAATGAATCATTCCGTGGATTTTATCTGAAGAGATTTTCTCTAAGATTTGTTTGATAACCGGAGCGTAAGTTCTAGTGGGTGACAACACTAATTTTCCGGCATCAATAGGCGAATTCTCAACTCTATCGGTAAGTTTCACACCGCCTGAATACACCAAATCTTCTGGGACACTACTGTCAAAACTCTCAGGATACTTCTGAGCTAGATATTTGCTAAAGACATCGTGTCTGGCTGAGGTCAATCCGTTGCTTCCCATACCGCCATTGTATTCTTTTTCGTAAGTAGCTTGACCAAAAGAAGCCAACCCGACAATTACGTCACCTGCCTTTATGTTTGCATTATCAATTACATCTTTGCGTTTCATGCGCGCAGTTACCGTAGAGTCTACGATGATAGTTCTGACTAAATCACCCACATCAGCTGTTTCGCCTCCGGTGGAGTGGATGCTTACGCCAAAACCTTTGAGCTCTTGGATAAGCTCTTCTGTTCCGTTGATAATCGCTGAAATGACTTCTGCTGGAATTAGGTTTTTATTCCTTCCGATGGTTGAAGAAAGCAAGATATTGTCTACTGCACCTACACAAAGTAAATCATCGATATTCATAATCAGTGCATCCTGAGCAATGCCTTTCCACACTGATAAATCGCCTGTTTCTTTCCAATAGGTATAGGCCAAAGATGATTTTGTACCCGCTCCGTCGGCATGCATAATCAAACAATAGTCTGGGTCATTAGTCAAATAGTCTGGGATAATCTTGCAAAATGCTTTTGGGAAAAGCCCTTTATCAATGTTTTTGATGGCGTTGTGCACATCTTCTTTGGATGCAGAAACACCTCTTTGGTTGTAGCGGTTATCAGTAGTCATGTGTCGTGGTGAGTCATACTTTGGCAGATGTCAGCTGCTTTGGTATATGTGTTTTAATAGTTAGTTGTTGCTTGCAAAAGTACTATTTTATTATCCGAAAGCAAAAATCTATTTTGGTCTTAGGTCTTCTGCAAGTATGGGTGCTTCGACCAAATAATTCTCATAGATATCCATCAAGGCTTCAAGAAGCAAAACTCCTTGTTTCTGATATCCACTCGCCGAATAATGCACTCTGTCTTTGGCAATCAATCCGTTTTTAATCAGGTTGTTCATGCCTTTATTACCTCCGAGTGCTTGATGTAAATCCCATACGGCATAGTTGTATGCTGCGGCATTTTGAAGCATCACATCGGCATACAAATCACAGAAGACATTCGGCAATTTGCGTTTGAAAAGTGAGGGTGGCGGCGTTGTCAAAAGCACAGTTGCCTCTGGATTCTTGTCTCTAAGTTGACTTAGAAATAGCTGAATCTGATCAAAGAAACATTGGTCACAGAGTTTGTCAAAAGCTTCATTTGTGCCCAAAGAGATAATAATCAAATCTGGGTTTAAGGCGTTTATTTGCTCAAAAAAAAGTGGGTATTTGTTATAGTCTGAATATTTAGCTCCGTTGACGCCAATGCTGTGATAGAGCACGCCGCTTTGGTTGTTTTCTAACACTAATCCGTTCAGGGCAAAGGTATTTTGAGTAGTGTTCGGAATCAGATAAATCTTGTGTGTTGTATCTAAATTCTGATATTCGTAGTAATAGGCTGAGAGAACCGGTTCTATTTCTAGCGGAATAAAATCAGTTTTCTCTATTTGCTGCGCTTGCATTTCAGCAGTTGGGATTTTTAGGATCGCTCCTGCTCTGATGTTATTATTCTTGAGGTTGTTTGTTTGTTTTATTTTTGTAATCGAAGTGTTGTATTGTTGTGCAATTCCAGAAAGAGTTTCGCCACTTTTTATTTTATGACTAATGACTTTTGGCGTATTTGAAGTCAGGGTAATGGTCTTCTTTGCCTCGGCCAAGCTAAACGAAAAAGCATTATTTGGGGTGATAATCTTCAGGTGATTGAAGCTATCCTCTTCATTTCTGACGTGGATTTCAATCGCAAAATCATTCCTATCTGTGAAAAGCGCAATACCGCTCAAGCCCACAGGACTTCCGTTGTCTGGATATATAATCCTGAGGCTGTTCCAACTTATATTAGAAGAAAACTTGAGCTTTGCACTGCCATTGGTTTTAGCCAACGCATGCGGAAAGACAAAACCCAGTCCTGCATTGCCAAATCTCGATTGAAACTCTTGACGCAACTTGCCCGTCATCAAATCAGCCTGTATGTGCGAATCACCGATGTGTAGAATATTTATTTTTCGGTCTTTTTGCGCATCAAGTTTGTAGAGTTTTTCTATAAAACTAGTCAAGGCTCCTGCATTGATTAGTTGAGTGCCTAAAGACGCATCAGCGAGACTATCATTAGCGATGAAATCTGCTTCTGAAATCAATGAATCAACAAAATCTACCTCCAGCGAATCAGTTTGAGCAAAACTAAAACTCGAGATAAATACCATTACTATAGAAATCATTTTAATGCTCTTCATAATCCTGTTCAGTATCTTTGGTGGTTGCTTTAGGTTGGCTTTGTTTTTTATCTTTCTTGAATAATTCGTATTCACTTTTTAGCTCGTCATAAATAAACTGTGCTACTTTTTGAGAACCTCTTGTGTTGAAATGCGTATAATCTTTGTTGGCCAAGCTAGGTTCTTCGTCTGCCCATTTCACCATAGAGCCTTCGCCTCCCATCAGTTCATACAGGTTTATAAATCCTGACTCGGTTGCTTTTGCATAGTTGTATTGCGCTCTGGCAAGTGGCACTACAGCCGAATCAGTTTTCATTTCTGTGCCGTATTTGGTTGCTTTATCAGCAGTTGAGATGACTACGAAATTGGAGTTCTGAAAGTAATTTTTGAGTTGGTTTATCACTCTAGTCATGGCGCGTTCGTACCAATTATAGTTCAGATTTCCGTAATTAAGTACGTTTGTTCCGTAATGCAAGATGATTAGGTCGTAGCTTAACTCTTTATCAAAATTCTGCATCAGCGATGTGTTAAACAACGAAAGCGGCAATCCTGAATTTCCTCTACTCGAGAAATTATCAATGTGAACTCCTCTATTATCAGCCGAATTTATGCCGTAGAAAGCAATTGAATCAGCATTCACGAAGTTTATTTTTATGCTTTTGAGGTTTCTGTCAGAAAGTTTCAGTTTGTTTAATCTCCTATCTGTAGATAACGGTTTTGTGACTTTTAGCGTATCTCCATTATAAAAAAGTTCTACATAGGCATTCTTATTATTTGAACTTCCGTAATACAAAACAGGGTCATATAATTCGGTAGCGTTCCTATATCCTGACGCTTTATATTCAACCCAAGTTGGGCGTAAACTATCTTTGACAAACGAAACTTGTCCATTTATTCCGAAAGGTTTCAATGGTTTTTTGACATTCACATAAGATTGTGTGTGCCAATTTTTAGAGAAATTATGTCGGATGCTTCCTCTAGAAGTTGCTGATTCAGACGTGATGGAAACAAAGCCCACACCTTTACCACCGAATTCATTCTGAAAAAGTTTTCTCAAATCTTGTACAATATAATCGCCATCGGTCATCGAATCGCCAAAATATGCAATTCGGATTTCTCCTTCTCCGGTTTTTTCAAGCGCATCTAATTTCTCGAAAAAAGCCACTAATCCCTTATGGTTATTTGCTCTGAAACTGGCATTTGATATAGAGTCAGAGGCTGTTGCTACGGGAATATCCGCAGCGCCATTGACTGTTTTTTCTTCTTTAGCTAAGGCTTCTAACATCAAGTTATCTACTACAATATTTGGGTTTGCATTAGAAATCTCAGAAAAAATTCGCTTGGGCAAAATTTCTTTTAGCCCTAAAAACAAAACAGTCGCTAATAGGACAATCAAGAATGACTGTAAAAAGTATGTTTTTTTCACTTGGTTTATATATTCGCTATGCTTATAACCATTAGTTACATGCGCTCTGGTACATCAATACCTAATAACGAGAATGCTGCTTTTATCGTATCGCCCACTTTTTTAGAAAGCTGTACTCTAAAGGCTTTATCTGTCCTATCTTCTGTAGCCAAAATAGGTGTACTTTGATAGAACGAATTATATTCTCTAACCAAGTCATAGGTATAGTTTGCAATGAGTGCCGGACTATAGGCATGAGCTGCATTCTGAATGATTTCAGGGAACATTGCCAATTGTTTGATGATTTCTTTTTCTTTATCTGCTATGGCGTAGTTCGAGATTTCAGAAGAGAAATCAAAGTCTGCTTTTCTTATGATCGATTGAATTCTAGCATAGGTATATTGGATAAACGGACCTGTATTACCTGTGAAATCAACAGATTCTTTCGGGTCAAACAAGATTCTTTTCTTTGGATCTACTTTAAGGATATAATATTTCAAGGCACCAAGCCCGATAATTTTGTATAATTTATCTTTATCCTCTTCTGAATAGCCGTCAAGCTTCCCTAATTCCTCAGAGATTTCTCTGGCTGTAGTTTCCATATCTGCGATGAGCTCGTCAGCATCTACGACTGTTCCTTCTCTGGATTTCATTTTTCCCGATGGCAAATCAACCATTCCGTAAGACAAATGGAATAAGTTTTCTGCCCAAGAATAGCCTAGTTTTTTGAGTATTAAGAACAATACTTTGAAGTGGTAATCTTGCTCGTTTCCGACGGTATAAACCATTCCGTTTACGTCTGGATAGTCTTTCACACGTTGAATTGCCGTTCCGATATCTTGGGTCATATACACCGAAGTTCCGTCTGAGCGAAGCACTAATTTTTCATCCAAACCATCCTCAGTCAAATCAATCCAAACTGAACCATCTTCTTTTTTGAAAAAAGTACCGCTTTCAAGACCGCTTTCAACCACGTCTTTTCCGAGGAGATAGGTGTCGCTTTCATAATAATTACAGTCAAAATCAACTCCTATATTTTTATACGTTACCTCAAATCCGTCATACACCCAAGCGTTCATGGTTTTCCAAAGTTCCATCACCTCAGGTTTTCCGGCTTCCCAATCTAAGAGCATTTGTTGGGCTTCTAGGATAATTGGCGCTTCTTTTTTGGCTTGCTCCTCGGTTCTATTTTGAGCCATTAACGCCTGAATTTGAGTTTTATATTCTTTGTCGAATGCCACATAATAGTTCCCTACGAGCTTATCTCCTTTGAGTCCGGTTGAGGCTGGAGTTTCTCCGTTGCCAAATTTCTGCCATGCCAGCATCGACTTACAGATATGGATTCCTCGGTCGTTAATGACTTGGGTTTTATATACTTTTTTGCCTGAGGCTTCTAAGATCTGAGCTACTGAATAGCCTAGCAGCACGTTTCTGACGTGTCCTAAGTGAAGGGGTTTGTTGGTGTTTGGCGAAGCAAACTCAACCATAACAGCAGCTTCTCCTTGTTTTTCAAAACCAAAATTTTGGTTGTCTTTGATCTGATTGAAATAGTTTAGATAATAATCATCGGCAATTGAGATGTTCAAGAAGCCTGAAACAACGTTAAAACCTTCAACTTCTTGGCTATTTTCTTTTAAATATTCTCCAATTGCACTTCCGATTTGAACTGGATTTCCTTTAACAACTTTGAGCAACGGAAAAATTACGACTGTAATATCTCCTTCAAAATCTCTGCGAGTCGCCTGAAATTCTACTTTTTCGATGTCAATACCGAAAATAGATTGAACAGCATGCTGGACTTTGGCAGTAAGGATTTCTTGTAAACGCATTGTTTCTATATATTATTAGGTTATAAATCAGTTTGCAAAGGTAAGAATTATTAGGTGTTTTACATTCTATTTTTGCACCTCTGAAATTCTTAATTTCTAAATAAGGCTGTACCTTTGAGGTCTTGTCACCTTAAACTTAAGTATAGCATGAAAAAACTAAGGATTGTGTTTATGGGAACACCTGATTTTGCAACGGGAATCCTTGAAGCGATTTTAGATCATAACTACGAAGTTGTCGGTGTGGTTACCGCACCTGACAGACCAGCGGGTAGAGGTCAGAAAGTCTCACTCTCGTCAGTAAAGCAATTTGCCACAGACAGAGCACTAAAAATCCTACAGCCCACTAACCTGAAAGACGAAGGTTTTTTAGAAGAACTTCGCTCACTGCAAGCCAACTTACATGTAGTTGTTGCCTTTAGAATGTTGCCCAAACAAGTCTGGGAAATGCCAGAGTTAGGCACCTTTAATCTTCACGCTTCGCTATTGCCAGACTATAGAGGTGCTGCTCCTATCAATTGGGCAATTATCAACGGAGAGCAGAAGACAGGAGTCACTACTTTTTTTATCGACGAAAAGATAGATACAGGAGCGATGATACTTCACGACAGTATAGAGATTGGCACAAACGAAAATGCCGGTAGCCTGCACGACAGATTGATGGATTTAGGTAAGGAAACCGTTTTAAAAACACTTTCTCTTATCGAGAAATCAGCGGCACATACCACCATTCAGACTGAATCAACGACACTGAAAACAGCACATAAACTGGACAAAGAAAACACCAAGATAAACTGGGGAAATTCACTTTCAGAAATTCACAACCTCATCAGAGGTCTATCACCTTATCCGTGTGCATGGACCATTATCGAAGACGGCAACAATCAGTGGAGTGTGAAAATCTATGAAGCCACAAAAGAAGAAGAGACACACAACCTTGAAATCGGCAAACTTATTTCGACAAAAAAAGAGATGAAAATTGCTGTAAAAGGTGGTTATATTCATATCAAGACCTTGCAATTTCCTGGTAAAAAGAGAATGACGACGTCAGAATTTTTGAATGGCTTCAGTTTTTCTGAGCAGGCAAAAGCGGTATAAACCCCATTGGAATCAGTGTATTTATGTGTTGACGGTCTTATTTGTCAACAAAAAGAGCTGTTTTATCAACAAAAACGAAATAAAATTCAAAAAATACTTGCATAGCTCATAAAAGCACCTAATTTTGTTTAAGTTATATTTATATATTTGTTTAACCTAACCATTAAAAGTAAAAATTATGAACAAATCAGAACTAATTGATGCTATTGCAGCTGACGCTGGAATTTCTAAAGTAGCTGCTAAAAAAGCTTTAGAGTCAGTTACAGAAAACGTAACCAAAACCTTAAAAGGTGGTGGAAGAGTATCACTTGTAGGATTCGGATCTTTCTCAGTTGCCAACAGAGCTGCTAGAGACGGAAGAAACCCTCAAACAGGAAAAACTATCCAAATTGCTGCAAAAAATGTAGTTAAATTTAAAGCTGGTGCTGAATTAGAAGGATCAGTAAACAGTTAATACTTGTTTACAAAAAGGATTTAAAAGGTGCTGGTGTAAACAAGCACCTTTTCTATTTAAAAAAACTATTGTTTTGGCTATTAAAATCATTCAAAAAGGAAAATTGCTCTTGTCAGAGCCATCATTATTACAAGACGTTACATTTGGGCGTTCAGTACTTCTTATTGCTGAACACAATGCCAAAGGAAGCATCGGTTTTATCTTAAATAAACCTACCGAATATGGGCTTAGTGATTTGTTTCAGGACTTACACATGAACTTTCCTGTGTATAAAGGAGGCCCAGTAGAAGAAGACAACTTGTTTTATATCCACATCATACCTGAACTTATTCCGCATAGCGTAGAGATTGCAGACGGCATTTATTGGGGAGGTGATTTTCAGATGGTCAAAGAGCAGTTAAACAAAGGCAATCTCACTGAAGAAGATATCCGTTTCTTTATAGGCTACTCAGGCTGGGGAGCCAATCAATTAGAAGAAGAGATTGACCAAAACTCTTGGGTACTAACTTCTAATACACACAAAAGCAATATATTATCTAGAGCATCTTCAAGTTTATGGAAAAACCAGCTCGAATCCTTAGGTGAGCAATATAAAATTTGGTCTAACGCACCGCAAGATCCTTGTGACAATTAAGTTCAATCCCTATTAAATACTTTCTTTCCTTATACAGGTTAGTCACTTGCACTTTGAATAGGTCTAAACTGAATATCCCAAAATCATACAAAGGGTTAAATTTGCAACTAAATAGGTGTAATTACAAAAAATAATATAACTTAGTCACTTAATTAAAATAATACATATTATGACTAAGAAAATCCTATCTCTTGCTTTTGTTGCTTTCCTGCTTTTTTCTTGTAAAGAAAGTAATGCTGAAGCTCTCGAAACTGAAGCTCCTGCTATTGAAACTGTTCAACCAGAAGCTAGTCAACCAGAACAAGTTATTCAGGCTACAGAGAATACTGAAGTTCAGGTTCAGGCGCCACCAGCTCCTGCCGCTCCTAGCACTGCTCCAATTATTCAACAGCAAAACACACAAACAGCTCCTGGTTTTTCTGGAAAACCAAACCCTCCTCACGGACAACCTGGACACAGATGTGACTTACAAGTAGGAGCAATATTGCCTTAATTAATCTATTTCATATAAATTTAAGTCTGTATAAAGTTGTCTTCGGACAAACTTTGTACAGACTTTTTTGTTTTTAGCAAAGACAATATAAATAATACCAGCACTTCTTAGACACATTCAAAATATGAAATAAAAAACTCATCTTCTCATTTATTCAATGCCTTTTTTTAGTCTAAAAAATATATTAAAAAATCCTACCTTATAATAAAATAATAATTTAATTTTAAGCCCCCTACTTAAAAGAAACCGTTCTCAATGCAAAAAACACTCGGAAGATACAATTACAGAAAAGTATTATTCTTTATACTCCTACTTTTCTGTCTTTCGCCTTGGGCTTCTTCGCCGCTTGCACTTGCTTTGGGTATTGCTTTTACGATTATTATCGGAAATCCATTTGAGAAACATTTACACAAATACATAACCCTATTATTGCAAATCTCAATTGTTGGTTTAGGTTTCGGACTGAAGTTAGATGAAGCCATGAATGTCGGAAAAACAGGGTTTATTTTTACGGTAATTAGCATTGCAAGCGTCATGATTCTTGGTTATTTGTTAGGGAAATTTCTAAAAATAGAGAAAGCGCTTTCTTATTTAATCTCTATAGGAACTGCAATCTGCGGAGGAAGTGCCATTGCAGCAGTAAGCCCAATCATAAAACCTTCTACAAAACAGATTTCATTGGCACTGGCAATTGTCTTTACACTCAATTCTGTTGCTTTGTTTATCTTTCCTGCTATCGGGCATTGGTTAATGATGACTCAGGAGCAATTTGGGCTTTGGTGTGCTATTGGCATACACGATACCAGTTCTGTAGTAGGAGCAGCAAGTAAATTCGGTGATGAGGCGCTAAAAGTGGCTACGACCGTAAAGCTATCAAGAGCTCTTTGGATAATACCGATGTCTTTACTCACCATGCTGCTGTTTAGGACTAAAGGTGCTAAGGTGAAAATTCCGTGGTTTATTGGATATTTTATTCTTGCGATATTGCTCAATACATATTTCCCAGTTTTAGATCATATTAGCGGAACCATTACCCAAATCGCTAAATCAGGACTGAACCTAACACTTTTCTTTATCGGTTCTACCATTTCTCTTAATATCCTAAAAACCATCAGCTGGAAACCACTGTTCTTTGCAGTTTTACTCTGGACGACTATCAGTGTTGGGAGTTTATTACTAATACTCAACCAATAGAAATCGACCACTCAAATCAGGCTGGACATAAAAAAAACAGGCTAACCTTTTAGAGGATAGCCTGTTTTTATATAGTGTATTTTGAAGGGGATTAACCCAATACTTCTTTTACTTTATCAGCTGCTTCTTGAAACTGTACTGCTGAATGCACTGCAAGACCTGATGCATCGATCATTTCTTTGGCAAGCTCTGCGTTTGTACCTTGAAGACGAACAATGATAGGAACTTTAATAGCGTCTCCCATGTTTTTGTATGCGTCAATAACTCCTTGTGCAACACGATCACAACGTACAATTCCACCAAAGATATTGATAAGGATTGCTTTTACGTTCGGGTCTTTTAAGATGATTTTGAAAGCTGCTTCAACGCGTTTCGCATCAGCCGTTCCTCCTACGTCAAGGAAGTTTGCTGGTTCGTATCCCGCGTGTTTGATCAAGTCCATGGTTGCCATTGCAAGTCCTGCTCCGTTTACCATACAACCTACGTTTCCGTCAAGGTCAACATAGTTTAGACCTACTGCTCTTGCTTCTACCTCTATTGGATTTTCTTCGAGAATATCTCTCATATCCTCATATTTCGGGTGTCTGTAAAGTGCATTGTCATCAATGGTCACTTTAGCATCAACAGCCAATATTTTATTGTCTGATGTTTTTAAGACAGGGTTGATTTCGAACAAAGAGGCATCTGACTGCACATACGCTGTATAGAGCGATGTTACGAATTTCACCATTTCTTTGAATGCATTTCCTGATAACCCTAGGTTGAACGCAATTCTTCTGGCTTGGAATCCTTGTAATCCTACTGCAGGGTCAATTTCTTCAGTGAAGATAAGGTGTGGTGTGCTTTCTGCTACTTCTTCGATATCCATTCCACCTTCAGTAGAATACATAATCATATTTCTTCCTGTTCCTCTATTTAGAAGTACAGATACATAGAATTCTGAAGTTTCAGTTTCTCCTGGATAGTACACATCCTCAGCTACAAGTATTTTATGAACTTTCTTTCCTTGTGGTGGTGTTTGCGGTGTGATGAGTTGCATCCCGATGATTTGCTCAGCAATTTCTTCTACTTGTTGTAGGTTCTTAGCTAGTTTTACTCCTCCTCCTTTTCCTCTTCCTCCTGCATGGACTTGAGCTTTGATTACGTGCCATCCTGTTCCGGTTTCAGCAGTAAGTTGTTTGGCTTTAGCAACGGCTTCTTCAGCATTGTTTGCCACATAACCTCTCTGAACTTTAACTCCATGAGAAGCTAAAATTTCTTTTCCTTGGTATTCGTGTAAATTCATATGTAGAAATTTATCGTGTTTTAAAAAGTGTTACAAAAGTACAGAAAACCCATTTAAAAGCCTAATCTTTTTTGGCGAGTGTTTCACAAATCAATTTTTTGATCAAAAAGCAACGCTGATTTCAGTTTATAAGCTCTTTGACAAGTGCTTTTCTTAACGGCTTATGCAACAATCGCCCCACAGCTTACTGCAATAGCAGTCAAAAAACAACAACAAGAAAAACATAGGGCCAAAACGAAAAAAAAGCACATATATGCTTATAGAGCTCCACCACAAGTTTGCGTCGACATACATTGTTTCTTCTTTTAGTTCAGATTTAAAGAAATAGTATAAGCGTTTCAACTAAAAAAATCACAGCCAAACGCAGCCTAATTGTTAAAGCAAGCCATGTTTTATTAACTTTGCAAGAGCAAAACAAGACTGTTTAACTATAAAACAGCGTGAATAACAGCGATTATATATGCCTAAACCAAAAAAAACAGCGGCAGAAAAACAAGAGTCTAAAGCCCAGTTCAAGAAGAAATTACACGAGATTATATTTGGCACCTCTACTAAACAAGGTAGAAAGTTTGATATATATCTTTTGTGGTTCATCTTACTCTCGATATTTATCTTAATAATAGAGAGTCTGCCCAATCTCTCAGAAACAGCTAAAGTTGTTTTTTATGTATTAGAGGTGATCGTGTCAGTGATATTTGTAACAGAATACCTACTTCGTATTTACATCTCACCAAAACCACTTAAATACATTCTTAGCGTATGGGGCATTGTAGATCTACTGGCAATTTTACCGGTACTATTGATGCCGTTTACCAATCACGCGCACTTTTTTAGAATCATCAGAATACTACGACTGATTCGGGTATTCAAGATTTTTAGAATCAATAAATTCACTCGAGAAGCCTATTCACTTTACAATTCACTAGTATCGAGTATTTATAAGATCTCGGTTTTTATGTTTTTTGTAGTAATGCTAGCCGTGATTATGGGCGGATTGATGTTTATGCTTGAGGGTGAGACAAACTATCAACTCAACTCTATACCCAAAAGTATTTATTGGGCAATAGTGACCATCACCACCGTGGGTTTTGGCGATGTCACGCCTATAACTAATCTCGGAAAGTTTTTTGCTTCAATAATGATGCTTTTGGGTTATGCAATTATTGCAGTCCCAACGGGTATTGTGTCGTTAGAGATGTTTAGACAAAGCGGAAAAGAAGCTGCAAAATTGCGTGTAAAATGTCCAAACTGCACTCATGCCAACGAAGCCTCAGCAGTATATTGCAGTCAATGTAGCAACGCAATAAAAGCGTAGATTCTTTATTTTTAACTAATCAAAAATTGCCAGAACGAATATACAGCTAGCAATAGCAATACGGTTACGACGCCTTCTTTTATCCAATTCTTCTTGATTGCCGAGATGAAATTACTGCCGATAATTGCCAGCGGAGCAAAACAATACAACCACAAACCATCGTGTTTTTCTGCAGAAAAGAGATAAACAATCACGCCTATCAAAAGCATGGCGATGATGATTTTTATAGTGTTTTGCATGATTGCCAAATAACTCGACACAGCCATAACTTGAAAAAATAGCGCGATAAACAAGAAAGAAAGCAGTACTGCTGTAGGGATGACGTAGAATAAATCGATGATATAATTAAAGTTGAAGTCTATTATCATCTGGTCTTGTATAGTGTCCAACAGGTCAAAATCAAAGATCAAGGCATACAATACGAACACAATCAATACCGCAAAAAAGCCTAAAAACGGAATGATCCAATTCTTAAAATCATTTGATACATGAATGATAACAGCTATAAAAATCAAAGCAAAAAACAGGATTGACCAGAACTCAAAAATTGAGGCTACCCCTACCCAAAGTGAGGCGTCAAATATTTTCTGTTTGACCTCTACATGAGATTGCAACGACACTAGTCTTCTGAGCGCCAGCAAGATAAAAACACTAGACAACACAACTGAAAGCTCTAAAAACACACCCGGAATTAGAAATAAAAACAAGGTGTAAAGCAAAATAGCATAGTCGTCATTCTTGTTGATATGGTTTCTTTTGGCAATAAAATCAGTCAAGAAAATTGAGAATAAAATCAGTGGAAGTATTAAATAAATTGCCTTGGTTTCTGAAAAAGAGTGCAATCCTTTTTTGAATACAAATGCAAAAACAAAACTGATCACAACAAGCAGGTTGCTTATGACCAAATGCACAGGTCTAGATTTACTGAAGATCTTTGTTATCATATTCGTTTTTTATATTATATTTGCAAATGTAAAACATTAATGTATCAGTGATGAAATCATTTTTTGAATCAATACAGTACTTATTTGAAGAGGTTCTATTTATACCGATGAACGCTTTTGCCAAAACAGAATTAGGAAATTGGTGGACAGCCAATCTTGTCAACTGGATTTTGATGATTATTTGTATTATAGCTATGGTATATTGGCTAAGACAATTGCGAGTATTCAAGAAAAACGGCGAAGATGTCCAAGACACTACAGCACATTCATTTTTGAAGTAAGCTATATACTTTTATAGTAAAGCTCCTTATAAACCCTCAAAGTTTGTAAGGAGTTTTTGAGTTTGTATCAAACACACACCCTATATATTCAAAACAAAACTACAATGAAAAAAACCATCTTAAGCCTCTTACTTCTGACTGGTCTATGCGCCACAGCACAACAAGAACAAGATTCTACAAAAACCTGGACTAGAGCAGGAAACATCTCTTTCTTATTAAATCAGTCTACTTTTGACAACTGGATTACAGGAGGAGAAAATAGTTTTTCAGGTAATCTAGGACTTAATTATGATTTTAATTACAAGAAAAAAGATTGGAATTGGGATAACAAAATCATAGCCGAATACGGAATTATGCAAACTAAAAATGCCGAGTTTGAAAAGAAGACAAATGACCGTCTTGAGCTCAACTCTATTGTAGGCAAAAAAGCATCAGGCGAATGGTTTTACTCTGCATTCTTGAACTTCAAAACCCAATTCACCAAGGGTTATAAATACACAAAAGTAGATGGAGTTGAAGTGAGAGGCGAAGCCACAACCCAATTCATGTCTCCAGCTTATCTGGCATTAGGACCCGGTATGTTATGGAAAAAATCTGATGACCTCAAAGTAAATATAGCGCCTGCAACTTCGAGATTCACTTTCGTGAATAAAGATTTTACGTCTGTACCTGGATATGTTGATGGCTCATACTTTGGAGTTGATGCTAATAAATCAATGAAATTTGAGTTTGGTATGTATGCTTCAGGCTATTATAAATTCAATGTGATGGAGAATATTTCTTTTGAGAACACCCTAACACTTTATTCTGACTACCTAAAAGACCCTCAAAATGTAGATTTAGAGTACCAGTTAAATATAGTGATGACCATCAATAAATATATTTCTGCCAATCTAATCTTCCATACAATTTATGATGACAATGCCTTTTCAGGCTTCCAGACCCGTCAAGTATTTGGGGCAGGAATCAATTACGGTTTCTAAACTAAATAAAATATAATTTATAAGAAGACTGATGGTAAAGAAACCTTCAGTCTTTTTTTTGTTTATAAATAAAATCATATTTCTTATCGGTATTCTAATAAATTTTATCTTTGAATAAAAACTTACATATGCGTTGGACGATCAATTCTAATTTCTCTGAAGAAAGCGTTGCTGAGCTCACGCAGCATCTTTCAATAGACCGCGTATTGGCAAGAGTTTTGGTGCAAAGAGGCATAGATTCGTATGAAAAAGCACGACTTTTCTTTCGCCCTTCACTTCTAGATTTGCACGATCCGTACCTGATGAAAGATATGGACAAAGCCATTGCTAGAATCGAGAAAGCAATTGATAACAACGAAAACATTTTGATTTACGGAGATTATGACGTTGACGGCACAACAGCTGTCTCACTGGTCTATTCGTTCTTAAACTCCTTTTACCCAAATGTAGCCACCTATATTCCAGATAGATATGATGAGGGCTATGGCATTTCTTTTAAGGGAATTGATTTTGCACACGACAATGACTTCAGCCTTATCATTGCCTTGGATTGTGGTATAAAAGCCAATGATAAAATAAGCTATGCACAGTCAAAAGACATTGACTTTATTATAGCTGACCACCACTTGCCAGGCGATGAAATCCCTAACGCAGTAGCTGTATTAGACCCAAAACGCAAGGATTGTGAGTATCCATTCAAAGAACTTTGTGGGTGTGGCATCGGTTTTAAAATCATTCAGGCATTAGCCGATAAAAGAGGAGAATCCGTAGAAGACTTAGTGCCTTACTTAGACCTAGTTGCTACGGCAATTGGCGCTGATATCGTTCCGATAATCGGAGAAAACAGAATCCTAGCCAGCTTCGGGTTAGAGGTGATCAATGCCAATCCTAGAAACGGAATCAAAGCACTTATCGAAAACACCAAGAAAAAAGACTTTACCATAACCGATGTGGTTTTTATGATTGCTCCCCGAATCAATGCTGCCGGAAGAATTCACCACGGAAATTATGCCGTAAAACTGCTCACTGAGTTCAACTGGGAGGAAGCACAAAAATTTGCCTTAGAGATAGAATCTTTTAATAGTGAACGAAAAGAACTCGACGAACAAATAACCAAACAAGCTTTAGAACAGATCGCTAAGCTGGGTTCAGAAAATCGATTTACGACTGTTGTATTTAGCGAAAATTGGCATAAAGGAGTAATCGGGATTGTAGCTTCAAGACTCATCGAAACCCATTATAAGCCCACTGTCGTATTCACAGAAAGCCAAGGAAAGATGACTGCTTCTGCTCGTTCTGTAAGTGGATTTGACATCCATCAAGCCCTTGAGCAATGCTCCGAATTTATAGAACAATTTGGCGGACATAAATATGCCGCAGGACTGACAGTTGCCAAAGAAAACTTTGAGAGTTTTAGACAGAAATTTGAAAAGGTCGTCAAAGAGTCGATTACAGAAAAATCACTTTCACCTGAAATCAGCATTGACTCAGAGATTGATTTCTCAGACATTAACCCAAAGTTCGTACGAATCCTGAAACAATTTGAACCCTTCGGCCCAGGGAATATGACGCCCGTATTTATATCAAAAGGAGTCACGGACACCGGTTATGCAAAACCCATCGGAAAAAGTGACGAACACCTGAAGATGTTCGCCAAACAAAAAGGTTCTCCACCTATAAATATAGTCGGCTTTGGTCTTGGCAATAAGATTGATCTAGTTAAAAACAGACAGCCTTTTGATCTGGTTTATTCAATAGAAGAAAACCAGTGGAACGGCAGTGTCAGCTTACAGCTCAAAGCTCGAGATATCAGATAAATTATTTTTTATTCTGATATAAAACAGGATTCAATTCATCATCGTTATACATTTTCATCTGTTTGTAGACTTTCATGTATTTATCTCCACTAGAAATATCTTGAATCAAATCGTCAATAGCTGTAGACAAATCTTTTTTCTGCTCTAATAACACGTCGAGTTTTTCTTGAGATTTCGCTCTATGCTCAACAGACGCACCTTCACGCGTTGCCTCAACATTCATATGATAAATCTTTAGGGCTAGAATAGAAAAGCGATCAATAGCCCACGCAGGACTTTCAGAGTTGATTTTTGCGCCCTCTTTTATCTGTACATCTTTGTATTTATTCAAGAAATAACCATCGATAAACTCAACCATATCTGTGCGTTCTTGGTTAGAGGCATCAATTTTGCGCTTGAGTTTCAAAGCCGCAACTGGGTCGATGTTCGGGTCTCTAATAATATCTTCATAATGCCATTGCACGGTATCTATCCAGTTTTTCAAGTACAATAAATGCTCGATTTTATCTTTCGGATACGGGTTGGCAATCGGTTGGTTTACACTGTCGTGAATGTGGTAATCTTTGATACTTTGTTCAAAAATTGAATAGGCAAATGCAGCAAACATGGGCTTTAGTTTTTTACAAATATAGTCTTTATCGGTTTGTTGCACAAAAAAACATTCTAACAAAAACAAGGAAGTCTAGCCTTTGCTATTTAAGTCGAAAATCATCCGTTTAACCTAACTATCGGTTGCATTTTAAAAGACAATAAAAAAAGATTAATAGAGGTTTGTTTGCTATTTATCAGGCATCTACCACATCTTTAATTTTTCAACTAGAAAGCTGCAACAAAAATATTACCTTTGCCACTTCTTTAAAAACAACAACTACTACAACTATGAACACAACCAAGCAAATCCGATCTGCACTGGTATCGGTATTCTCAAAAGAAGGGCTAGAACCCATCGTCAAAAAACTTTATGAATTAGGCGTAACGCTCTATTCAACAGGCGGAACAGAAGATTTCATCAAAGCTCTGGACATCCCTGTAATTCCGGTAGAGACCATTACTGATTATCCTTCGATTCTTGGTGGACGCGTAAAAACACTGCATCCAAAAGTTTTTGGCGGAATCCTAAACAGACAAGACCACGCATCAGATGTACAACAGATGCAAGAATACAATATCCCTCAGATAGATTTAGTGATTGTCGACTTATATCCTTTTGAGAAAACCGTGAGTTCAGGAGCTTCAGAAGCTGATATTATCGAGAAAATTGATATCGGCGGTATTTCTCTGATTCGCGCTGGAGCCAAAAACTTCAACGACACTTTGATTATCTCATCAGTAGAGCAATATGCAGGCTTTCTTGATTTGTTGAATGAAAAAATGGGCCAAACTAATATAGACGACAGAAAAGCCTATGCTGGATATGCCTTTCATATCTCTTCAAATTACGACACAGCTATTTTTAACTATTTCAACACAGACAGCTCATTCTTAAAGCTGAGCGTGGCTAACGGAAAACAATTGCGCTATGGCGAAAACCCACATCAAAAAGGCTTTTTCTTCGGAGATTTTGACGCTATGTTTGATGTTTTACACGGAAAAGAACTTTCGTACAACAACCTACTCGATGTAGATGCAGCGGTTGTGCTAATGAGTGAATTCAAAAATAACAAACCTACTTTTGCAATCTTAAAACACAACAATGCCTGCGGATTAGCAACCCGTGACACATTAAAACAAGCTTATCTAGACGCACTAGCTGCAGATCCTACCTCTGCTTTTGGTGGAGTTTTGATTGCCAATGCAAAAATTGACAAAGTAACAGCTGAAGAGATCAACCAATTGTTCTGTGAAGTAGTCATCGCGCCAGACTATGATGCGCAAGCCATCAGTATTCTTCAACAAAAGAAAAACAGAATCATATTGGTTCAGAAAGAAGTTGAACTAGCTAAAACACAAGTACGCACAGCCCTCAACGGATTCTTAGTTCAAGACAAAGACAACTTAACTGATACAGAAGAAATACTTACTACTGCAACAACTTTAGCTCCTACAGCTGAGGAAATCGAAGATCTTTTGTTTGCTTCCAAGTTATGTAAAAACACCAAGTCAAATACTATTGTGTTGGCAAAAGACAAACAGCTTATCGCCAGCGGAACGGGGCAAACATCTAGAGTGGATGCCCTACGTCAAGCGATTGAAAAAGCACAGAGTTTTGGTTTTGACCTCAACGGAGCTGTGATGGCAAGTGATGCCTTTTTCCCTTTCCCTGATTGTGTAGAAATTGCTGACAAAGTGGGAATCAAAGCGGTCATCCAGCCAGGAGGCTCAATCAAAGACCAGCTGAGTATTGATTATTGTAATGATCATAAAATGAAAATGGTGTTTACAGGAATCAGACATTTCAAACACTAAAAACTTACTATACAACAAGATTGTATGTTTTTTTATAAAACTCGTGTTTTCAGGATTTTATGTTGATTATTTAAAATTCTGAAAACACGAGTTTTATAAATATTTAAGACCTGTACGTCCTATAATTGTTATTGAAATCGAAGTGAAAAGTTTAAGCTTTGATAAAAACTCTGCATTTGGTGGATTCATTTAATCTATTGATTTCCCAAAAGAAAATATTAAAAGTAACTGGTTCAAAACTTGCTAAATATTCAGGGTCAACAGAGCCTGAATAAGCAGAGTTATTTAAAGGGCTAAAATAGGTAGGAGAAGGAAGATTAGGATCTTCTACAGTCCCACAAATAAAAGGTTCTTCTTGAGCAAATAAAATAAATGTACTCATAAAGAACAAAACAGCGTAAAGTATTTTTGATTTCATAGTATAGTTGTTTTAGTAGTTATTTGGTTCTTTTTCAAAGATATATATTTTTAAATAAGAAACGAAATAACCTAATTTAACTTGTTAATAATATCTTAATTTTACACAATGTAAATTTCACTAGTTTAGGAACAAAAGTCAATAGTCAAAATGACTATATTTTGTTTTAGAGTTTCCCGTAACAATATATTTGCATACTTTTGAGTTATTATTCCTAATATTCAACATAGACAATGTTTTTTAAGACACCCGAACAGAAAAAATCTGCCATTATCACTACAATTATGTTTGCAATCATGATTTTTGTGATGTCTATCGCTATTTTTCCTCCTGAGCCAAAAGAGCTTGAAGGTGGCGGTGGCGGCGGAACTATTGCGCTGAATTTTGGGTTTGACGACCAGGGAATGGGCAATCAGTTTGATTCTCCAAATCCTGTGGCTGTACAAACTCCTGTAGAAGTTGTCAGAACCACAGCTTCAGAAATATTGACTTCAGAAAACGAAGACGCAGTTGCTATTAAGGATGTCAAAAAAGTAGATGAGAAAAAATCAACTGACAAAAAGCCCGAGACTAAACCTGCTACGACGGTTAAAACTCCTGAAAAACCTAAGCCCGATCAGAATGTTACTGATGCCTTTCAAAATCTTATGGGCGGCGGAGACGGGAATTCTAACAAAGCTGGAAATCAAGGAAAAACTAGTGGAAACTTAAATAGCCAAGGTTATGATGGCGACGGAAGTGGCGGTAGCGGCACAGGTTCAGGAGGCGGTCAAGGCTCAGGACAAGGAATCGGAAGTGGCTCTGGCTACGGAAGTGGTTCTGGAGGTGGCATTGGCTCAGGCGTCGGGAATTATAAATTAGCGGGTAGAAAGTCAGTGGCTATGCCTGCACCGCAGTATAAATGCAACGAAGAAGGAACAGTAGTCGTTGAGATATATGTTGATAAAAACGGAAAAGTTTCAGAGGCAAAACCTGGTGTAAGAGGAACTACAAACACGGCAAAATGCTTAATGGATATAGCTAAACAAGCAGCAATGCAAGCTAAATTTGACCCAAGCGAAACGGCTCCAGAAAAACAAACCGGTACCATTACGTATAACTTTAAGCTTCGAGAATAATTGAAAACTTACGGTGAAATTCTGGATTGGATGTTTGACCAACTTCCGATGTATCAGAAACAAGGTGCTACAGCATTCAGAAAAAACCTAGACAATACCTTAGTTTTGTCAGACTACCTGAATCATCCAGAGAATAAGATCAGAACGATTCATATAGCGGGAACCAATGGCAAAGGCTCAACTTCGAGTATGTTAGCCTCAATTCTTCAACAAGCTGGCTATAAAGTAGGCCTTTATACTTCGCCACACCTCAAAGACTTTAGAGAGCGAATTAAAATTAACGGACAAGAAATCCCTAAAGAACAGGTCTGTGATTTTATACTAGAACACAAATCATTCTTTGAACAGCACAACCTGAGTTTTTTTGAGATGACAGTCGGATTGGCTTTTGATTATTTCGTAAAACAAGAGATTGATATCGCTGTGATAGAAACAGGTATGGGAGGCCGATTAGATTCGACCAATATCATCACGCCGCTTGTTTCAGTTATCACTAACATAGGCTTAGACCACACGCAGTTCTTAGGCAATACGCTGGGCGAAATCGCCTTAGAAAAAGCGGGGATAATAAAGCCTAACATTCCCGTTGTCATTGGTGAATATACCCAAGAAACACGTGAACTATTCGAGCGCAAAGCAGCAGCGACAAAATCAGAAATTTATTTTGCCTCCGATTTAATTGCTCAGACTCCTGAGTCAGATTTGTTGGGCGCATACCAAGAAAAAAATAAAAAAACTGCCCTACAAACCATCAGAATTCTTCAACACCAAGGTCAATTCAAAATCTCAGAAGAGCATATAGCTAAGGGTTTTTTGAATGTGGTGCACAACACAGGACTCCTCGGAAGATGGCAAATCCTACAAGAAAGCCCAAAAATTATTTGTGATACCGCTCATAACAAACACGGATTAGAAATTGTTTTGGAGCAACTCTTAAAAGAAAAATTTGACACATTGCATATTGTTTTAGGTGCAGTAAGTGATAAAGATCTGGATTCTATCTTGCCCTTATTTCCTGAAAAAGCAATGTATTATTTCTGTAAACCAAAGGTGTTAAGAGGAATGGACGCTGAGTTATTAAGCCAAAAAGCAATGGCTTATAACCTTATTGGTCTGACCTATAATTCTGTAAGTGAGGCGTTTGAAAAAGCCAAAGCAAATGCATCAAAGCAAGATTTAATCTATGTTGGCGGAAGTACTTTTGTGGTGGCCGAGGTGATTTAAAAATCTACTTAAATCGCACAGCAATAGTACTTTCGTATTCGATACCGAGCAAGCTTGAAGCAGTGCCACCACTTCTATTACTTCCTTTATAGATACCAATTTCTAAAAACCCTGAAGAGTTAAAAATAGCAAGCTTATCTCCTATTTCTGCTGTTGCTTCTTCTCCAAATTCAATGTACTTGTTGTATATTTTTGGTATTGAATAACTCCTGAATATAATTTCATACTCTCTTCCGTTTCTAGTTCTTTCAAATAAATCTTTAGAGATATTACTCACTGCATTTCCGTAATTATCGATATAGATTATCCGCCCAACAATCTGCTTGTCATCTGTTGAAACTATCGCCCGTTGTGCTTGGTGCTCTTTAAGCGAGTCAAGCGGCTCACCCATTTCGTAAACTGACTTGCCGTTTGCAATTTCACTCGCCGCATTTACGAATAATTCAGTGGCGTTTTCACCTTCTTGAAATGGCAACAAAATAATAGCTTCGGGTTGTTTATTTGCAGTTAACAAAGACAAGACACCGCTATCTGCAGATATAAAATAATGATTGTCCCACACCACTATAACTGGTTTTTTAGTTAGGCTAATTTCAGCGTCAACTAGAATGAGATGAATGGTTTTTTGAGGGAAGTGACGATAGGTTGCATTGACTAAAAAAGCTGCTTCCTGAAGTGCAAAAGGCGAGATTTGGTGTGATACATCTACAATATTCACCCCTGAAAGCCTTGAGTATATCATCCCTTTCAAAGCGCCCACATAATGATCTTTGAGTCCGAAGTCAGAAGTGAGGGTGATAATCATTGCAGCATTGGTTTTTTGTGGTTAGCTACAAATTTATGAATTTTAGATTACTTTTGTCGTATGAATAATCAAAGTTTTTCTTTCTCAGAACTCAAACAAAAAGCAGAGCAATATTGTGCTTATCAAGAGCGCTGTCACCAAGAAGTTACCCAAAAATTATATGAGTTAAGAGCCTCAAAAGATGAGATTGACCAAATCATTGTTCAGCTTATTACTGATAATTTCTTGAATGAAGAGCGTTTTGCAAGAAGTTATGCCAGAGGAAAACACCGCATTAAAAAATACGGAAAAGTCAGAATCGTCAACGAGCTGAAATTCCGAAATATATCCAGCTATAACATCAAGAAGGCTTTAGAAGAAATCTCTGACGAATCATACTTCTCAACTTTTGCAGAACTATCAGAGAAAACCTGGAGTGCTATAACTGAGCGAAACAAGATAAAGAAGAAAAAGAAATTTTGTGATATGCTCCTTAGAAAGGGATACGAGAGCGATTTGGTATACCAAGCCTGGAAAGAACTTTCTAAAGACTAAAATCACTACATCACAAAAAGAAATTCTGTTTTTATTGAAATAAAACCCCACAAAAAACGTTCTAAAAATACCCAAACCCAAAGTAAGCCAAGAAACCTATTTTTGTGTTTTTAGTAGCTTGAATTACAGCTAAAAAGACATCTAAAAAAATATGCTTTTATTTACTTATATAAAGTCTCTTTTTTGCTTACCTTTGTGAGTTATAGGAATAAGCTTAACCTTTTAACCCTTAAATAGTTTATGGGATTTTTTGATTTTATGACCGAGGACATTGCTATCGACCTTGGTACAGCAAATACATTAATAGTACACAATGATAAAGTGGTTGTTGACAGCCCTTCAATCGTTGCACGAGATAGAGTATCAGGCAAGATAATTGCAGTAGGGAAAGAAGCCAGCTTGATGCAAGGAAAAACCCACGAAAACATCAAGACCATTCGTCCTTTAAAAGACGGTGTTATTGCAGACTTTGATGCATCAGAAAAAATGATTTCGCTGTTCATAAAAAGCATTCCTGCTTTAAAGAAAAAAATATATACCCCCTCACTTAGAATGGTCGTTTGTATCCCTTCAGGAATTACTGAAGTTGAGATGCGCGCCGTTAAAGAATCTTGTGAACGCGTAAACGGAAAAGAAGTTTATTTAATCCACGAACCTATGGCAGCAGCTATCGGAATCGGTCTTGACATCATGGAGCCTAAAGGAAACATGATTGTAGACATAGGTGGAGGTACTACAGAAATTGCCGTGATTGCACTTGGTGGAATTGTATGTGACAAATCAGTTAAAATTGCTGGAGATGTATTTACAAACGACATCATTTATTATATGCGTATGCAACACAACTTGTATGTTGGGGATGCCACCGCAGAGAGAATCAAAATTGAAGTAGGTGCCGCTACCGATGACTTAGAATCACCTCCGGATGAAATGTCAGTGCAAGGGCGTGACTTACTTACTGGTAAACCAAAACAAGTCGATATCTCTTATCGTGAGATTGCAAAAGCATTAGACAAATCAATCCAAAGAATTGAAGACGCTATTCTAGAAACCCTTTCTCAGACACCACCTGAGCTAGCTGCAGATATCTATAATATGGGTATTTATTTAGCCGGAGGAGGATCTATGCTTAGAGGGCTTGACAAACGAATTTCACAAAAGACAGACCTGCCGGTTTATATTGCTGAAGACCCTCTTAGAGCGGTAGTTAGAGGAACGGGAACTGCCCTGAAGAACATCGCTAAATACAAGAGTATACTTATAAAATAATCTATAAGAACAATTTCTAAATGCAACAGATAATCGGTTTTATTGTAAGAAACGGACTTCGATTGCTATTCTTATTGCTTATTGGCATCTCATTATGGCTTACTATAAGCCATAATTCTTTTCATAAAAGTAAATTTATAAGCTCGTCAAACCAAGTCTCAGGATATGTGTATTCTAATACAGCTGCTGTAGGCGAATACTTTTCGCTCAGAGAAGAAAACCAAAAACTCTTCCAAGAGAACCTCTTACTCAAAGAACTTTTCTTTAACAGCCAAGAAGCTGCTGATAGCTCACAACTAGAGTTGACTAAGTTGTCAGGCACTGACATACAAGTCATTGGCGCAAAGGTCATCAAAAACTCGTACAGAAAACAGAAAAATTTCATTACACTCAAAGGCGGTTTCAAACAAGGCGTCAGAAGGGACATGGGCGTAATAAGCGACAAGGGAATTGTAGGAATTATCGAACAAACAAGCGATAAATATGCCGTAGTATTGAGTTTATTAAATACTGACTTTCAGACCGTCGCAAAAATTAAAAAGAACAATCACTTTGGCACTTTGTCTTGGAACGGAAAAACAACCGGACTAGTGCAACTGACAGATATCCCTAGAATTGCATCTGTAACCAAAGGAGATACCGTTGTGACTGGATTTAGCTCTAAGGCTTTCCCGGAGAACATTCCTGTGGGGATTATCGAAAAAGTATATTTAGATACTGAAACCAATAGCTTTACGCTTGACGTAAAATTATTTAGCAATATGACCACACTCAACCACGTGTATGTAATCGGAAATCGCAATAATGAGGAAATAGAACAACTAGAAAAAAGTGTAGAAAACAATGAATAGCAATTTTTTCTTAAATAGTATTCGCTTCTTTCTGTTGCTACTTATGCAGATTATTGTGTTTAACAACATAGAGCTATATGGTTATATAAATCCGTATCCCTATATACTTTTTATACTCTTATATCCTGTAAACCCAAATAAATACGGTTTTCTTATTTGGAGTTTTCTGCTCGGGCTTATCATCGATATATTCTGTAACTCTGGGGGAATTCACGCTGCCGCAAGTGTTATACTGGCTTACTCAAGACATAAAATATTCAAAGTTTCTTTTGGGTTAAGCTATGAATATCAAACCATTAAAATAGGCAATGTTGCCTTAAACCAACAGATTACATTCGTAGGCCTTTCTGTTTTAATTCACCATATAGTGCTGTTTTCATTAGAAGCTTTTAGGTTTGACTTACTCGGAACTGCCATGTTAAAAGTCTTGTTTTCAGGCATCTTTACTACTATCTTTAGCATTCTTATCATAAACTTGTTCAAAGTTTCAAAGAAATGAAAAAAGGACTTCTGCCTTTACTTATCATATGTGCTTCTCTGATTCTTGTCGCCCGTCTTTTTCAACTTCAGATTGTAGATGAAAAATACAAGCTTCAAGCAGAAAATAATGCCGTAAAAATAAAATATGAATTCCCTGAAAGGGGTTATATCTATGACCGAAATGGCAAGCTGATGGTTGCTAACCAGCCATCTTATGATATCATGGTAGTACCAAGAGAAGTTAGGGGTTTAGACACCTTAGCTTTTTGTGAAGCCCTTAATATCACTCGCGAGTATTTTGATACTCAACTCGAGAAAGCTATAAAATACAGTCCTTGGCTGCCTTCGCCCTTATTGACACAGCTCAACAAAAGAGAATTTGCTACCTTTCAAGAACAGATTCGCCGCTTTAATGGGTTTTATATCCAAAAGAGATACCTCAGAGAATACCAAACTACGTCTGCTGCCAATGTATTCGGAGATATTGCACAAGTAAATCAAGTTGACCTAGACAATAATAACTACTATAGAAGCGGAGATCTCAAAGGCAAGAATGCTGTGGAACTCGCTTATGAAGACGTACTTAGAGGAACTAAGGGAATTAAACGCGTTCAAAGAGACAAACTCAACCGTGAGTTAGGTCCTTATAAAGACGGTATTTATGACACATTAGCCATCAGAGGAAAAGATATCACCCTTACTATAGATATGATTCTTCAGGAATACGGAGAATCACTTATGGTCAATAAAAGAGGTGGAATCGTAGCGCTAGACCCTAACACAGGTGAAATATTGGCATTGGTTTCTGCTCCTAGTTATGACCCCTCTAGCTTAGTAGGAAGAGAACGCTCAAAAAACTACACTAAACTACTCAGAGACACACTGGCAAAACCTCTTTTTGACAGAGGATTATTGGCGGAATATGTGCCTGGCTCTACCTTCAAAATCGTCACTGCATTAGTAGGTTTGCAAGAAGAGGTGGTTGACCAGAAGTCGACATTTACTTGTAATCACGGATTTACTTATGGTGGAGGACGCAGGATGAAATGCCACGATTCGGGAAACTTTGCTCTACACGATGCAATCAGAAGCTCGTGTAACACTTATTTTGCCAATGTATATCGCAAGACCATTGACAAATATAAAACTGGAAAAGAAGGTATGGATGTCTGGAGTAATCACGTGAAAAGTTTCGGTTTAGGTGAATACCTGGGTTATGACTTGCCGACCGGTAGAAAAGGAAGAATTCCTGACGGTGATTACTACGACAAATGGTATCCTAGAGGAAGATGGGGTGGCACCACCACCATCTCAAACGCCATCGGACAAGGAGAAATCGCCACCACACCAATTCAACTCGCCACCATGATGTGTGCGGTTGCCAATAGAGGACATTATTTCACGCCACATATTATAAAAGAAATCGAAGGAGAGAAAATAGATAAAAAATTTGTGACGCGACACCAGACTACAGTTCATCCTAAATATTTTGAACCTGTCATTGAAGGACTTCATGCGGTTTATACCTCAGGAACGGCAAGCAGACTTCAAATTCCCGGAATAAATATTTGTGGAAAAACAGGAACGGCAGAAAATTTTACTAAAATTAACGGCGTGCGAACCCAGCTTACAGATCACTCTATCTTTTTGGCATTTGCTCCGATGGAGGACCCTAAAATTGTGATTGCAGTTTTTGTCGAGAACGGTTATTGGGGCGCTCGTTTTGCTGGACCAATCGCCTCGCTGATGATTGAGAAATACTTGAATAGAGAAATCACCAGAAAAGACCTCGAAAAAACAATGTATGAAAAAGGGCTACAACGCGAATACGACAAAGTAAATTCTGGCAAGCCTTTCCGCATAAATGAAAGTTGGTATTAAGCTATGAAGAATCAATCCACATTCGGAAATATAGATTGGGTCACCATATTGCTATACTTGGCATTGGTTTTTTTGGGTTGGATCAATATTTACTCAGCTTCTGTTCCGGTTGAAGGTGCTTCATTTTTTGACTTTTCATCCGAATACGGAAAACAACTTATTTTCATCCTCTCAAGCTTTTTTGTAATCGGATTTTTACTGGCTTTAGATGCTAAATTCTACGAAAAATATGCGGGAGTTTTCTACTTTATTGCACTGCTCTCCTTAGCAGGACTTTATGTCTTTGGCAAAACCGTAAAAGGACAAACCAACTGGTATGGCATAGGCTCGTTTAGTTTGCAACCTTCAGAATTTGCAAAAGTAGCCACTGCATTGGCCTTAGCTAAATTCTCAGAAGCTTCAAATATAAATCTCGACGATTTTACAACTCAAATTAAAGCGCTTTCTGTCATCGGAATACCAATGCTTCTTATCTTGCCTAATGATCCTGGTAGTGCCTTGGTGTTTATGTTCTTGGTATTCGCTCTTTACAGAGAGGGCTTACCGTTTATCTACTTATTAGTGGGTGCCATCGTATTGGTGCTTTTTGTATTGGCGCTCGTAGTTGAAGTCTGGATTATTATCTTGAGTATTTTCTTGATTACTGCTTTCTTATATTTTAGAACCCGAAAAGCACATCGGAATATCATAGCGAGTTTAGTGGTTTTTGTGGGGATTTCTGTATTTGTCTTTTCGTCAAACTATATTTTTGAAAATGTTTTACAGTCTCACCACAGAGACCGAATTAATATTGTGTTGGGAAAAGAAGTAGATTTAAGAGGTGCGGGATATAACCTAAACCAATCAAAAATAGCCATCGGATCTGGAGGACTTTCAGGAAAAGGATTTTTAGAAGGTACACAAACCAAAGGAAGTTTTGTGCCAGAACAACACACTGACTATATCTTTACGACTATAGCAGAAGAATGGGGGTTTTTAGGTGCTACTACTTTGATAGCTCTATATGTTTTCTTAATGCTGAGAATTTTACACCTAGCCGAAAAGCAGCGCTCCAAATTCAGTAGGGTTTATGGTTATGGTGTGGTGAGTATTTTATTTATTCACTTCTTTGCAAACATCGGAATGGTGTTGGGTATTTTCCCGACCATCGGTATTCCGTTACCGTTATTCTCATACGGTGGGTCAGGACTCTGGGCTTATACAGTGCTCATCTTTATCTTCATAAAACTAGATGCAAACAAAGTAAATGAATGGTAAATAAGCCCTCTTAAAAAGCCTTAACATTTATTAAGGACTATTATGTCTTAAATTTTTAATATCTTTGTTTGACTTTAAAAATATATCAATATGTATCCAGAAGAATTAGTAAAACCAATGCGTACGGAGCTTACTTCTGTAGGCTTTGAAGACTTATATACAGCCCAAGATGTACAAGAGGCTCTAAAAAAAGAAGGAACCACACTAATGGTAATTAACTCAGTATGTGGTTGTGCAGCTCGCAACGCCAGACCAGGTGCCTCAATGAGTCTTGACGGAAGTAAAAAACCAAATCATTTAGTAACCGTGTTTGCTGGAGTAGATAAAGATGCTGTAGATACAGCAAGAGAACATATGTTCCCTTTTCCTCCGTCTTCACCAAGTATTGCACTTTTTAAAAATGGTGAATTAGTACATATGTTAGAGCGTCACCACATCGAGGGTCGCCCTGCTGAGATCATCGCTGAGAATCTAAAAAGCGCATACAACGATTTCTGCTAAGCAAATAGTATAGCATTAAAGAAAAGTCCTAAATAACCAATGGGTTGTTTAGGACTTTTTTTATAGGTTAAGTGCATGGTGATTTTACAAATTGGCATTAGCTTGACTTAACATCTTATATGCCTCGTCTATATAGACATAGAAATCATTGCTATGCGGATCTTCATCGGTCTGTAACCCTTTGAGATGCCCTAATCTAACGATAATTATATCATCTTCAGGAATTGCGATTACAAACTGCCCAAGGTGTCCGCGCATATAGAAAATCACTTTATCTAGATAATTTGAAAGCCAAAACCCGTAACCGTAAGGGGCGCCTTCAAACCTTGGTTTTATAGATAAATCAACAAAAGTAGTATCCAGTATTTGTTGCCCGTTCCAATTTCCTTTTTGTTTATAAAGCTTGCCTAGTTTTGCGAAATCACGTGCATTACTAGCAATACAACAATAGGCCTTCTCGATTCCCTCTGGATTATCAACTTGCCAAAAAGCTTCATTTTCGCAACCTAAAGGTTTCCAGAAATGTTTAGAAATATAATCTGAGAGATTTTCTCCTGTCGCTTTTTTAAGCACTAAAGCAAGTAATTGAGTGTCTCCACTAGAGTATTTGAATTCACGCCCGGGCTGTTCAGTGACTTTAAGTCCTAACATCACCTTAGTAAGGTCATCATCAAAATAAGCCCTAGTTACAATAGAAAACGGACTGTAATATTTCTCATCCCAATTTAGACCCGAAGACATCGAAGCCAAATCACTCACGGTCATCTCATTAGCTAATTCTCCTGAAAATTCAGGAAAGAAATCAGTGACGGCTTGGTCTAGACTTTTTATTTTACCTTGTTGGAGAGCAATCCCTAAGGCGGCAGCTACATAGCTCTTTGCCATCGAAAAAGAATTGGTGTGAGAATCTTTTCCGTAGCCATCAAAATAACTTTCATGCCAAATACTATCATTTTTGATAATCAAAAAGGCTGTTGTTTTGAGTTCTTGATGTGTAGCCTTAAGATTTTCAGTAGCGGGAACCGTGTTGTACTCTTTTGAGATATTCCAAGGCTGAGCTATTCCCTTGTCAATAGTTCTATTGTCAAAGTATTTATAATCATCTAAAAAAGCCGTTTTGTAACCATTTAAATAAGTTACCCTAACGGCTTTTAAAATATAATCTACATCAAATAAATACATCAATATAACTACTGCCGATATAGGCAGAACAACCCAAAGAGAAAGTATACGGATAATCTTCATAACAATAGAATTAGTAGCATAACATAAAAGTAGAGAAAATAATGCAATAATGCATACTTTCTCTACTCATTTGAATGGAAACTCTATCTTCTGAATATTTTTTTTAGGATAAATTGCAAAGCAAATCCCTTTGCTCCTTTTGACAAGATACCTAAGGCTTCTCGAGCAATCTCTGGCACTATGGCTGTTAATTGAAATGAATCTTTTACTTCACCACCAGTCTCCATCAATTTCTGATACTGAATGCCATTACTGATTTTCAGTGACTTCAATTCTGTATCGATCTGTTTTATAGAAGTGTATTTTATATGTTTCATAATTTAGTCTTCATCGTTATATAAAATCTCTGAAAGTGCTTTGACGATTGGTTTCTCAATTTTGCTTCTGATAGCAAAAACTATCAAGGTCAACAGTAAATATACTCCACCTATGATTAAGAAACCTAAAGCATAATTCTCTAGGGCATAACCTATTGAAAGTGCTGCGGCAATAGATAAAAAAACTAATACCATTACTAACAATATACCAATTAGCAGTAACTCAAACAAAGAAGACACTGACCTTGCGATAACCTTGAAAACCCAAAGTTTATAATAGGCCATATTGCCCTCTACAAGATCTTTTACAATACCTTGCGTCTGCTGAACATTATATTTTAATTTCTCAAACATAGACAAAAGCGTTAGATTAGTTAGTTAATTTAGCAGCTCTGAGGTCTTCTAGCTTTTTCTCTAAAGCATCTATTATTTCATCTTTCTTCACATCTGCTGCTTCAAAGAACTCATCCATTGATGCAACTAAGTCAAATTCACCTGATTTTGCTTTGCCTTCAATGTCTCTAATAAAACAATCAAAGGTGTTCTGTAACTTCTCACTCGTGTCTTCAATACCTCTTTTTAATTTTTTTCTAGTTTTTGAACCTTTATTTGGTGCAAATAAAACTCCAAGGGCTGCTCCTATTGCTGCACCCACAAGTAAAGTGGCACTTTTTTCTCCTATATTGTCTAACATAATATATTGTTTTTAGTTAATAAATTTTATTCTCACTAATACATGGACAAATACTATGCCGAGCTCAAAAAATTAACTTAAAAATTTGGTGAAAAACAACTATCTTTGTAATTAGGAGTACAATAAACACCTGTTTAATTATTAAATTGATTTACAGCTGAAAACACATTTTATCAATGATAGAGTTCTATAAATACCAAGGCACAGGCAATGATTTTGTGATGATTGACAACCGTCAGAACACTTTTATAAAAGATACAAATACGATTGCCCAACTCTGTGATAGACGTTTTGGAATTGGTGCTGACGGACTGATTCTTTTAGAAAATGATACTACTACTGACTTCAAGATGCTGTACTATAACGCTGACGGGAAAATTGGGTCAATGTGTGGAAATGGAGGGCGATGTATTGTTGCATTTGCTAAAAAACTCGGAATTATAAAAGACCACACCACTTTTATGGCTACTGACGGACAACACACCGCATCTATACAAGGAGAAAGTATATCACTGCGCATGAGTGAGGTTGATAAAATAAAAGTTGGCGATAATTATATTTTTTTGAACACCGGCTCTCCACATCATATTATATTAGTTGAGGATTTAGAAAGTATCGATGTAAAAAAAGAAGGCGCCAAAATCAGATACAGTAAATTATATACCAAAGAAGGAAGCAACATAAATTTCGTTGCACAACGCGCTGAAAACACCTTTGCTATAAGAACGTATGAAAGAGGTGTGGAAGATGAAACCCTCTCGTGCGGAACAGGCGCAACAGCTGTGGCAATAGCTATGCACCATACCGGCAAAACCACAGCTGATGAAGTTTCAATCAAAGTCTTGGGTGGTGATTTAAAAGTCAGTTTTGACAAAAGCGAGAAATACAACAACATAAATTTAGCTGGGAGGGCAGATTTTGTATTTAAAGGAAGTATAGATTTATAACAATTTCTATAATCGGCATCAAATTTGTGTTAACATTTTTTTAATAGACAAACCAATAATACACATAACCATGAAAAAAACATTGCTATTATTTGCATCGATCTTGATGCTCGCTTCTTGTAAGCCAACACTAGACGCTAAATCTCAGAGAGAAATCAAAGGAGACTGGGTGATTACTAATGTTAGCTATCCTGGATCAGATGTTATAAAAGTAAATTCTTTTAATATCGCTGATTCAAAGTGCTTCGAAAGTAGTCAATGGAAGTTTATCCCGAACAACAATAGCGGAACTATGACTATATCAAAGTCAGGATGCCCATATTTTAGTAGCCCTATCAACTGGACCATTACTAGTTCAGGCGATTTTACATTAAAAATTACGGAGGGAGATAAGGCTAAGAAAGTAACCCAAGGCTACTTCCTAAAAGTAAGAAATCAATCAGAAAATTCTTTTCAACTCGTTGACAACATCAATGTAGGAGGGAAAAATACAGAAGTTATTTACCAATTTAACAAACAATAAAAAATAAATAAACACTAAAACAATTATCGTATGAAAAAGATTAAAATTCACGTAATGGCAGTTGCCATAGGACTATCAGCTTTGTTTACAGGTTGTGATAGCGTAAAAAATGCAAATAACGAACAGAAAGGTGTGGCCATTGGGGCAACAGCCGGAGCTGTATTAGGAGGTATCTTGGGTAACAACCTAGGAAAAGGCGGAAACACTGCAGCCGGAGCCATTATTGGTGGGGTTGTAGGTGGAGTAGCTGGTGGAGTTATCGGAAATAAAATGGACAAACAAGCTCAGAAAATTGAAGAGGCTTTGCCTGGAGCTGATGTTGTGCGTCAAGGTGAAGGTATTCAATTAGTCTTGGGTGAAAATGCTGTGCGTTTTGATACAAACAAATCTACACTTACAGCTCAAGCACAAGCAAACCTTGATAAGCTTATTCCTGTATTCAAAGAATATGCTGAAACAGATATCAAAATCTACGGCTATACTGATAGCACTGGTAAAGCAGAATACAACCAGAAATTATCAGAGCAAAGAGCTACATCTGTAAGAAATTATTTGATAAACAAAGGACTTAGCGCCTCTCGTTTCCAAACCAAAGGCATGGGAATAGCTGATCCTATTGCAGACAATTCAACTGTTGAAGGACGTAACAAAAACAGACGTGTGGAGTTTGCAATTACTGCCAACGAAACTATGGTTCAGCAAGCAGAAAAAGAAGCAGGCCAGAAATAAGAAATAAACTATCCGTGTTTTTTAACATTAAAAAGCACGGATATTATTTTTTATCGTTATATTCGTTGAGATATTAACCCTCAAAAAACTTTTTAGCTATGAAAAAAACTTTACTATTAGCTTCTCTACTTGTAGGAAGCGTATTTACCATGAACGCTCAAACAGTATTGTTTGAGGACAGTTTTGAAACATATGATAATTTCATCATTGAAAACATTGGTGATTGGATTACTATTGATTTAGATGGGTCAACCACTTATACTGGAGGACAGCCACAGGGCAGCACACCTTGGGCAAATGCATTTCAACCACAAGCATATATTGTGTTTAATCCTACTGCAGCTGGTGTTACCAATGCTACCTCAGGCACTGAAGTAAGAAACTTTGACCCTAAAACAGGTGATAAATATGTCGGCTCTTGGGCTGCAGTTATGCCTGGAGATGGAGAGGACGCTTATGGTCCAAACAATGACTGGATCGTTAGCCCAGCGATAACTTTAGGTGCCAGCCAGAACACAGTTAAATTCTGGGTAAAATCTTTATCAAGTTCATACGGACTAGAAAAGTATAAGGTAGGAATTTATACAGGTGCTGGAACACCTGCTGCCACGGCAGATTTCACAATAATTTCAGGTCCTACAAGTCTTACTGCTCCTTATCCTAACTGGGAAGAGAAATCATTTAACCTAGATGACTATCAAGGACAAACTATTAGAATTGGTATTCAGTGTGTTTCTAGTGATAACTACTTCTTTATGGTAGATGATTTTTCAGTAACTACTGCTTCTGCTTCTGTTGATAGCGCTCTTGCTGGATCATTCTCAGTTTATCCAAACCCTGCAACAGATGTATTGAATATCTCAAATAGCATCAATGCTGAAATCAATGCAATTACTATTACTGATATTAACGGTAGAACAGTAAAACAAATCGTTGTAAATGGTTCTGTTGATTCTCAAATCAATATCTCTGAGCTTAATGCTGGAGTATATTTTGTAAACATCAACTCAAACGAAGGAAGTCTTACTAAAAAAATCGTCAAGAAATAATTTAGTAAAATCCTTCAATAAATTCTAATCCTGAAAAAGGCTCAACCCAGCTTTTTTCAGGATTTTTTTTATAAAATAGAAACAATCTAGATTTTATTAGTTGTGCCTCACATCAGTTTATGGCTATCTTTGCCTAAAGTGAATTAAGCATCCTATGGAATTCCAAGAACACAAACCTTCAGATAGGCTATTGCCTGTTAAAGACCTATATACCTATCTACATAAACTCGTTCATAGAAAGCTATGGCTCAAAGTGCTTATCGCCATGCTTGCCGGTATTCTACTCGGAGCCTATTTTGCAACAGCACCAACTTGGATTGAACCTCGCTTTCAAGAAACGCTAATTAACTGGATTGCCTTTCCCGGCAACTTATTCATCAGAGTAGTTCAGATGATTATGATTCCGTTAATGTTCAGCTCAGTTGTGCAGGGAATCGCTGGAGGTGATAGCACAGAATACCTAAAGAAATCAGGACCAAGATTACTGTTGTATTACGGCATGACAACAACTACCGTCTTGATATTTGCTGTGATTCTAGCCAGTGTTATACAACCCGGAAACTACATGGACGCATCTAGCCTTTTGACTGCTGAGATGGCCCTGAATGCAGATGCAATGAGAGAAACCAACACGCTGCTCAGTTTCGGAAAAGTTCCTGAAATGATTGTAGGCTTGCTTCCTGCCAATCCGCTTCAAGCTATGGTAGCTGGAGATATGCTTAGCATTGTAATTTTTGCCATTATTACTGGAGTTACCCTAGCCAATATCCCTGCTAACACAGCGGTACCACTACTTAAAGTATTATATTCTGTACAAGAGATCACTATGGCAATTACGCGTTGGGCAATGAAACTCGCACCTATAGCAGTTTTTGGCCTAATGTGTCAAGTAACTTCTAAAGTGGGAATTGGCACTATTATGGGGCTTTCTATGTTTATGCTCACCGTAGTGATAGGCTTAGCCATAGTGGTTGTAGTCTATTGTATGATTCTATTATTTGTAGCAAAAACCAACATCAAAGACTTTTTCTCAAGTGCTAAAGATGTTCTTCTGCTCGGGTTCTCTATGGGAAGTTCAGCAGCAGTAATGCCTCTGACACTTAAAACAGCCGAAGAAAAAATGGGCATAAACACCTCTGTAAGTAGATTTATAATTCCCATTGGAGTGTCCATAAACATGGACGGTACTGCAGTTTTTCAAGCGATAGCCACAATATTTCTAGCACAAGTATACGGATTACAACTCGACACCCCTACGTTAATGATTGTGATTATCACTACTATACTCGCCTCTATCGGGACGCCCTCAGCTCCAGGAGCAGGAGTTATTGTATTAGGATCCGTATTGGCAACAATTGGTATACCTGTTACTGCAATCGCACTTATTATCGGAGTGGATAGGTTACTCGGTATGTTTAGAACATCCGTAAACGTGATGGGAGATTTGGTAACCTGTCAGGTTTTTAACAGGATGTATTTAAAAGAAATAGCTTTGAAGGAAGCAGAGGAAAAGAAAATCCTATAATTATTTTTTGCCTGCTACAACAACCACAATCTCGCCTTTAATTATTTTTTGACTGAAATGCGTAAGAACTTCTTTGGCAGTGCCCCTAAAGGTTTCTTCATGGAGTTTAGAGAGTTCTCTGGACACTGATACAGCGCGTTCTTCTCCAAAATATTGGATAAACTCTTCTAAGGTTTTCAGAAGTTTATGTGGCGAAACATAAAAAACCATGGTTCGCACTTCTTCTGCTAGAAGTAAAAAACGGGTTTGCCTTCCCTTTTTCTCTGGAAGAAATCCTTCAAAAATAAATCTATCATTCGGCAATCCGCTATTGACCAATGCGGGTATAAAAGCCGTGGCACCAGGCAAACACTCTACTTCAATTTTATTCTCAATACACGCACGCGTCAATAGAAATCCAGGGTCAGAAATCGCAGGCGTACCTGCATCAGAAATCAAGGCGATGCTTTCACCCGCTTGTAATCTTTTGACAATTCCCTCAGTGGTTTTATGCTCATTGTGCATATGATGCGAGTGCATCGGTGTTAGAATCTCAAAGTGCTTCAAGAGTTTACCGCTGTTTCGGGTATCTTCGGCCAAGATAATATCAACTTCCTTAAGCACTCGGATAGCTCTAAGGGTCATATCTTCAAGATTCCCAATCGGAGTAGGAACGATATAAAGTTTAGACATTACAGGAATTTATTTTCGATAACTTCTAGAAAGCGGTTTTCGTATTCGTCTTTAGAAAGCCAGTTATTATAATCTGGTTTGACAACGTTTTGTATAAAGTCATTGGCTTCAGAGAAACTCTCAAAAGTTTGTAGTTGTGAGAGCACTCTATTAAAATCTTGACTTTTTCCTCCAAAAAGGTGAAATTCAAAAGCTACTTTATCATTTAACCCGATGTTGAAATTCTTTCTAACAGCATCGTTAATCGAAACTTTTTTAGGCTCAAAAAGCGATTCCGTTTCTCTAGTTATGGCTTCTAAAGTCTCCTTGCTCTCAGCAACAGCTGAACTTTCTTCAGGAAGCTGATCAAAGATTGAAGGTGCTGGAACAGGCTTAGCATTAGAGAGTTGAGACTCAAACTCTTTAAAGTTTGCATCAAACTCAAAGTCTATAACTTGCTTTTTATCGAGAGGTGTATCTTCAGCTATTTTTTCTTCTTGTACAACTTCAGATACCTCAACATCTTCTAGTTCAGAAGCAATAGTCTCCTGTTTTGAAATCGTTTTCTCTTCTAAAACCTCTTCTTCTTTCTCCTTGATCACTTCAGGTGCAGCATCAGTACTTTCAACTCTTGTAGGCTGCTCTATTCTGTCTTGGATATCTGATGGAATAACAACTGATACATCGTCATAATTCTCTTCTATAAATCTTAGTACTGAAAGCTTCTGATATAAATTAAGACTTTCTTGTTGTAGTTGAATGGTCTCTGATTTATTTTTCAACTTCAAAATTCGGTGAGCAATGCTGACTAATTCCGCTTCTAAACGATTTTTCATAATTGTTGGTGATTATTTTGGAGTAAAGACTTTAGTTTTTAATATATTTGTTTGCGATACAAAGTAATGAAAAGTATTAGTCTTTTCGATTAAAAAATATAAAAATGTTTCTCGAGAACACCGTTAATCACAAAGAGCAATTTGGCTGGATTGAAGTAATCTGTGGATCGATGTTTTCCGGAAAAACCGAAGAACTCATCCGTCGATTAAAGCGTGCACAGTTTGCTAAACAAAAAGTAGAGATCTTTAAACCATCAATTGACACGCGGTATGATGAGGCAAAAGTGGTTTCGCACAACGCCAATGAAATCCATTCTACGCCTGTACCCTCTTCTTCAAACATTCGGCTTTTAGCTAGTGATTGTGATGTGGTGGGGATTGATGAAGCACAGTTTTTTGACGACGAAATTGTCGCTGTTTGCAACGAACTAGCCAACAGTGGTAAACGCGTAATAGTAGCTGGATTAGACATGGATTTCAAAGGCAATCCCTTTGGGCCAATGCCTGCGCTTATGGCTACGGCTGAGTATGTAACCAAAGTTCATGCCGTGTGCACTAGAACCGGAAACTTAGCGCATTACAGCTTCAGAAAAGCACAGAATGACAACTTGGTGATGCTTGGTGAAACAGAAGAATATGAACCACTGAGTAGGGCAGCTTTTTTTTACGCGCTCAAAGAAAACAGTAAACCTTAAACTATTACCACAGGTTCATAGTCTTTACTAAACAAGATAATTTTACTCCCCCTTTCTCTGGCACGCAAAATGTAGTGTAGCATTGCTGTGTCTTTTTCGTTATCTTTGTAGTAGATAGAAATGACGCTTTATCAACCACAACTCCTTTTTAAGGACTGCTTTAGTTCATCAGATATTACATACAAAAGATTATAAACACTTAAATATTGGCCTATGAAAACTAAATTTATATTAGTGCTGTTTGCCTTAACATTTCTGATCAGTTGCAATCAAAAAGCGAAAGACAATACCGCTGAACAAACGGAATTGAGCACAGTGCAAAAACAAGAATACCTGGTTATGGGTGATAGTATTGCTGCAAAAGCACAACAAGTCTTACTCTCAAACGTAGCAGAACAAATGAAGTTGGGCGGACCAGTGGGCGCATTAGATTTCTGTAATGAGAAAGCCATTCCCTTAACAGATGCAGTGTCAGAAGAGTTTTCTAAAAAGATTCAACGTCTTACGGATAAAACCAGAAATCCTGACAATGCAATTGTAAATGCAATCGATCAAAAAGCATGGAGTGAAATCAAAGGGCTGATGGCTAATATAAATGCCGGCAAACATCTTGTTCTGTCTGAAAACAGTGATGTTTATTATTACAAAGCCATCCCTATTGGCATGCCTACATGCTTGATGTGTCACGGCAACAAACAGACTGATATTGCTCCTGAAACTCTAGAAGCTATATCAAAGAAATACCCTAATGATCAGGCAACTGGTTATGCAATGGGAGAACTCAGAGGAATGTGGAAAATAAAAATGGAATAAAATGAACTTTATAAAAAAACACGTATTGGTTTTTGTCGGAATAGGAATTGGTGCCCTTGCAGGCTATCTGTACTGGAAGTATGTGGGCTGTTTATCAGGCACCTGTGCAATCACCTCTAATCCGCTAAATAGTAGTGTGTATGGCTCTGCTATGGGTGGACTCGTATTCTCACTAATTAAACCACTGAAAAACAAATCATAAAAACAATTGAAATGACTTTTGACGAACTTATAAATCAAGACAAACCCGTATTGGTAGATTTCTTTGCAGAATGGTGTGGGCCTTGTAAGATGCAAGCACCGATACTGGAGGAGCTCAAAGAGAGAATTGGCGATACTGCCAATATAATAAAGATTGACGTAGACAAGAACCCACAAGCAGCTTCAAAATATCAAGTGAAAAGTGTGCCAACACTTATCATCTTTAAAAATGGAGAAATCAGGTGGAGGCAGTCTGCTGTATTTTCAGCAAATGATTTAGAACGACTAATAAAAGAAAATATATGAGAAAGTTACTATTAGCAGGATTTGTAAGTTTTTTATTCACAGCTTGCAATGGCCAAGAAACCGCACACTATAAAGTATTAGCAGCAGATCAATACGAACAGGTTGTTACAGACCAAGATGTGCAGATTGTCGATGTGCGTACCGCAGAAGAATTCGCAGAAGGACACCTCAAAGGAGCCAAAAACTTTAATATTCAAAACGAAGATTTTGAACTTATGACACAAGATTTAGACAAAGAAAAACCAGTTTATATCTATTGTAGAAGTGGTATGAGAAGTGCAAAAGCTGGAAAAGCATTAGAGGAAATGGGCTTCAAAGAAATCTATGACCTCAAAGGTGGTATTCTTGCTTGGAAAGGTACACTTGAAGAATAATATTCCTTTTTTATTTAATAAAGAAAGGCTGTCTAACTAGTTAGACAGCCTTTCTCTTTTTATTTAATTCTATGTTTAGAGGTATATTTCTGAAATGAAATGTATCAATTACAGACTAATCAAATTCATTTTTATCAGATCTAGACTTTTTTGAATCTTTCTGGGCTGCTGATTTTTTCATAGCTTCACCTATTTGGTTAGAAGCAGTGAATGAAGCCACCATATTGTTTAGCATATCACTCCCCGCTTGCGGAGAATTCGGTAATAAGATTAGATTTGAATTGGTATCTGCACCAATGGCTTGAAGCGTGTCGTAGTGTTGGGTTACTACAATCAGCGCTGAGGCTTCTTGAGAGTTAATCCCCACTTTGTTCAGTACGTCAACACTTTCTACTAAACCTCTAGCAATCTCGCGTCTTTGATCTGCAATTCCTTGTCCTTGTAGTCTTTTGCTTTCTGCTTCTGCTTTGGCTTTTGCTACAATTCTAATTCTCTGTGCCTCTCCTTCATATTCCGCAGCTGTTTTTTCTCTATCGGCAGCGTTAATACGGTTCATCGCATTTTTAACCTGAATATCTGGGTCAATATCTGTAATCAAGGTATTGATAATATCGTATCCGTAGGTACTCATCGCATCGTTAAGCTCTCTTTTGACAGCAATAGCCACATCGTCTTTGCGTTCAAACACATCATCTAATTTCAGTTTAGGCACTTCTGCTCTGACTACGTCAAACACATACGAAGTAATCTGATCGTGTGGGTACTCTAACTTATAGAATGCCTCATACACTCTGTCTTGGATCACTTTGAATTGTACTGATACCTTAAGCTTTACAAACACGTTATCTTTTGTCTTTGTTTCGATAATCACGTCTAGTTGTTGGATACGAAGATTCATTCTACCTGCAATCCTGTCTATTACGGGAACTTTTAACTGTAATCCAGATTGTCTAATTCCGGTAAATCTACCGAAACGCTCTACAACAGCAGCTGTTTGTTGCTTCACTGTAAAGAAAGAAGAGGCTAACAAGATAAATCCTACTGCTAGTACTACTATTAAAATTGTGTTCATTATTTAATCAGTTTTAAATTAATTTCATTAAAGGTAGACAATAATATCAAAATTAAAAAAATCCGGCACATATAATTATACCGGATTTCTTTGGTTCAATTTAGGACTTAAAAGTCTATTCTTGCATGTACTTCATCATGACCATCTGAAGGTCTAGCCCCCAATGCTCACCAGCTTGTTCAGCTTTGTCATACATAATTCCTTGTTTGGCAGAAAGCTTCTTACCTACTTCTGATTCGTAGAAAGCTAATATTTGCTTGATGTCTTTGTGTGTAAATTCTTCCATATAGGCATCTGCAATTTTTGAAAACAATGAAGGAAGTGTGGCATCAAAGTCTTTTTGGAACTCTTCATGCTGCTCTTCAGGAACCATGGTTTTAATTTGCTCTGCTACAGATTTTATAGGTGAGGTTGCTCCTGACATTTCCATGAATTTAAGAACGTCTTTCTTGAAGCTATCATCTTGTGAAAATCCGAATTGAATGGTTGCTACTACAACCAAAAGTGTTAAAAATCTCTTCATCTTAATTAAAATAAGTTTAGTGTATACTGCAAACTTAAGAATTAAACGTGAGTTATTTCTGAAATATCCAGAATTTCTTCTCCCCTTAATCTCAATAATACTTGTGCTACGGTGATCACATCTTTCTCACAATAGGTTACTATTCTATCGATATCATTCTCAAGATAATAAACCTGAGCCACCTCACTGCCATCAATATCGTCTTTAGGTGAAGGAATGTCTAGAATGTTTGTAAGCAATCTTAAGGAGGTATAATGTTTATAATCACCAAACTTCCATAACTCCATGGTATCGAGATACGGAATCTCCCAGGGTTTCTTTCCGAAGAGGTTTAGTTTAGCAGGTATCTTAAGCCCGTTTATGATGATTCGCCTAGCTATAAACGGAAAGTCAAACTCCTTGGCATTGTGCCCACACAAGATGTGCTCAGCGCCGTTAAAATAATTGTTTAAAAGATTTGAGAAGTCAGTCAACAGCTTTTTCTCTTCTCCGAAGAACGAGGTAACTCTAAAGTTCCTGATGTCATTTTTGAGCGTAAAGTATCCGGCAGAGATACACACTATCTTACCAAATTCAGCCCAAATACCCGCTCTATCATAAAAGCTTTCAGCAGTATCGTCTTCTTTGCGTTGGTATTTTGTCTTTAAGCTAAACAGCTCTTGTTTCTCTGGAGTGAGCCTATTGAAATCCTGAGATTCAGGAACTGTCTCAATATCTATAAATAGAATGTTCTGTAAACCTATCTTTGCTATCATCTGGAATTACTTTAATGCTTTAACAAATATATGCTATTATATGATTTTAAAATAGCATTTATCAAATATAACAACAAGAAAAAAAAACGAACTACATTTTTTACATAAAAAAAACAGCCTCTAATTATAGAGGCTGTTTCAAAATGTATAGGTCAAGAAAGTTATTTCTTCACAATAATAAACTCTGATCTTCTGTTATGAGCATCATCATCCTCAGTACAGTTATCTCCGCAGTCTACTTTTGGTTCGCTTTCACCGAATCCTTTTCCAGAGATTCTGTCTTTGCTAATACCTTGTGAGATTACATATTGAACTGTAGATTGTGCTCTACGCTCTGATAGTCTTTGGTTATACTTATCGCTACCTTTTGTATCGGTATGTGATTTGACCATAATTATCATCGCTGGATGCTCATTCATAACCTTAACAAGTTTGTTAAGCTCTAGAGCTCCCTCAGCTGTGATATTGCTTTTATCAAATTCAAAGTATACTGGAGGCAAGATAACCTCAGTTTCAGTGATGATAACCTCAACAGGTGTAAGTAATATTTCAGTAGTTGTTTTGCCACCTTTAGAAGTAGCCAATACAACGGTAGAAGGATCGTAGTCTTTCATACTTGCTTGAAGGCTATATTCCATATTACATTCTGTATGGAATTTAGTACTTCCTTGTGCATTAGTCATTTCTGATTTCAGTCTGTTTTTAGAAGCATCTAAGATAGCTACATTAGCACCTGAAAGAATTTTTCCGGTTTTAGCGTCTTTAACAATTACCATTGCCTCTCTTCCACAAACTGGATGTGCATAATAAATATTGTCAAAACCTGTTCTATTTGAAGAGAAGAAACCTACTTCTTTAGTAGTATTAAACGTGAATGCAAAATCATCTTTTTCACTGTTTACAGGCTTGCCTAGGTTTACAGCTTCTGAAGCATTTGCCTCAAGTTTGAATATGTCAAGTCCTCCAAAACCTTGTCTTCCGCTTGAAGCGAAGTAAAGTGTCTCGTCAGCAGCGATAAACGGGAAAGTCTCTTTGCCTGCGGTATTAACTTTTGCACCCATATTTACAGGCTCACCATAAGTTCCGTCAGCGTTTATAGCAACTTTCCAGATGTCTGTATCACCAAAACCTCCTGGCATATCAGAAGCAAAATAAAGTGTTTTGCCGTCATTGCTCAGTGAAGGATTACCTACGTTATAGTCTGTGCTGTTAAATGGTAGCGCTTTAATATTTGCCCATTTTCCATTTCTTTTGTCTGCTCTGTATAAACCTACAGTAGCAACTTTTACGTTACCTTTCTTATCCTTTTCGTAAACCCCTTCAGAATGACCATCTCTAGAAAAGAACAAAACTTCTCCGTCTGCACTAATAGTTGTAGGACCGTCGTGATATCTAGAATTCAACTCTGAAACAGCTGTTGGTTCAGAAAGTGTTCCGTCTTGGTTGTATACTGCTTGGAAGACATCTAGAAATGACTCTCCAGTTCCTCTTTTGTCAGTTTTACCACCTCTATTACTTGTGAAGTAAATGATGTTGTCATTTCCTAATACAGCTCCAAAAGAACTGCTTCCTGATTTACCCAGAGTAGTCTCAGTTACGTCATACATTTTCTCTTTTGAAGAAAGTGCGGCGACGTAATTCGGATTCGCTTTATGGGCTTTAGCTCTTTGGTCATTCGGAGCCATAGCTGCAAACTTATCCATTTGTTTGTTTGCCTCTGCGTATTTCTCTTGAGACTTTAGGGTTTGAGCATAGTGGTAATAGGTTTCAGCATCTACAGTTCCTTCTACTGCCTTGGCATAATTCTGAGCTGCCTTGTCCATATTAAAAATATGGTAGTAACTATCTGCTAATTGTTTATAAACATAGCTGTCACCTTTTTTATTATCTACCAGAGATTCGTATTCTTTAATAGCAGAAACATACTGATAAGTCTCATAAAATTTATCAGCTTTCTCGGTGTGTTTGTTTTGAGAATATCCCCCAAAAGCAATCAACAATCCTAAGGTTATATATATCTTTTTCATAGCTTAATTATATCTTTTTAGGTTAGAAATATCTCGGAGAAACCGATACTTTTTTAGGGAAGTTCAAGTCAAACAACAACATAAACTCGTGTGATGCAGGAGTAGCGATGTTTAAATCTGAAACAATATGGTCATAAGCATAGCCTATTCTAATTGTAGGCGTAACAGCAAAGTTAACCATACCACCAAATGAATCTTCTAAACGGTAACTAGCGCCAACTTCAAACTTTTCGAAGAACATAAAGTTAGCAGAAACGTCTACTGATGTAGGAACGTTGAAAGCAGACTTTAGCATAAATGAAGGTTTGAACTTTGTGTTTTCACTTAACTGGAAAACATATCCACCTGTTAAGAAATAGTGTTGGGTCTCACTACCAAACTGATAGTCATTTCCGTTTCTAGTTATGTCTAAGTGTTTTGACTTAAGCATATTTGGTACAGAGAAAGCCAAGTAGTAGTTCTGGGTATAGTAGAACAATCCAGCTCCAGCGTTTAGATAGGTATTATCTATGTTTTCGGCAAATGCCGGGTCGTTAGCGTCAGGAACGTGTCCGTTACCTATTTGATCATACAAGCCTACTTTATGAAAAGTAGCTCCCGCTTTAATACCAAAAGCCAAACGGTGTTCTCCACCTAAGTTTAAGGTATATGAGAAGTCAGCATAGGCATTGTTCTCTTCTACAGGACCAATCTTATCACTGACAACAGATAGTCCTAATCCTACATTCTTGCCCACAGGACTGTGAACAGAAAGTGTAGCTGTACGAGGAGCATCTTCTAACTCTACCCACTGTGCTCGGTATAATAAACCTACTGCTAAGTTCTCTTTAGAACCAGCATAAGCGGGATTCATTACGTTCATATTATACATATACTGTGTATAATGTGGGTCTTGCTGTGCGTCTGCATTACTGATAACCAAAAAGGCAAACGATATGGTAAAAAGTATTTTTTTCATCTCTTAGTTAGTTTTTATATAAAACCTGCCGACCCGATATACAAATCGGCAGGTTCCTATCTGATTATTAGTATTTTCTGTTGATATAAATCCAGCTACTCACTTTCTCTCCGTTATTTTTCTGAATAACATAGAAGTAAGTTCCGTCAGGAAGCTCATTGCCCTTGTTGTCTAATCCAGTCCACTCGTTTACATAGTTTGACTTAGAATAAACTTCCATACCATAGCGGTTAAAGATTTTTAATTCTTTAACACCCATACCTGTTAAGTCAAAGCTATTGTTATCCGTATCTCCGTTTGGTGAAATACCTTTCTGAATCATACAAATAGTAGAAGTTACTAAGAAGCTTCCGTAGCTGTCACATCCATCATTTACGGCGACTGATACGTTGATGCCTCCTTGCGGGATATCTGATCCGTTTAAGTAACCCGTCACATCAAGTTCAGAATCATAGCCAACTTCAATACCATCTATAGTCCATACATAGGTAGCTGTTGCAGGAGCAAATGATCCTTCAATAGGGTTTGCCAATAACCAATAGTTATTACCTCTACACTCATCAGTAACCGCGATGGCAAATTCGCCAATGATAGTTATCTGAGCTGTGCTTGAGCCTCCCTCGTTACAGGTGTTTATGTCTTGGTCAACAGTATAAGTTACGGTATAAACTCCAGGACTGCTTGCTTGAACATCCACAACTCCAGTAGTTGGGTTAATACTCAAACCTGAAGTAGCGCTAAACACACCTCCTTCAAAGAAGTCAGTAGCTTTTTCAGGACTAACATCTTCGTCAGAATAACAGAAAGTAGCCATTCCGAAATTAAAGTCTGTTACCGGTACCATACTCTCAAACAAGGTAATAGTAGCAGTCGCTGTTCCAGCATCTGTACAAGTAGTAGGGTTGATACCTAAGGTATACGTAATTTCGTGTACACCCGCTGTTACTCCCGCTGATAAGTCAATTTCTCCTGTTTGAGGATCAACTGATAGCGTAGTTGAGCTAAATACACCTCCATTTGTTAAGTTAGTAATGACAGGCGTAGGATTTACATTTGCGATAACACACGCATCAGCATAACTAAAGTCTAAATCTGGAGCGCTAAGGTCCTTAACTTCAATATCAAAAGTAGCGATTCCTCCGTCAGTACATCCATCTGGTACAATTTCATAGGTAATTGTATAATTACCCGCCATAGTACCTGCTGCTGCTAAATTTATAGCTCCAGTAACAGAGTTTATAGTTAATCCTGCAGGGGTTACACTAAATACACCTCCTGTACTAAAGCCTTGTGACGGAATGAAAACTGGGTTATCACCACCTATACAATAAATAGTAGAATCGTATTCAAAATCAACTGTTACATCTCCTACTTGTCCGTGGTGAAGCGTAAAGAACTTCACTATTCCAGTACTACAGTTTGCGATATCTGTAACTCTTACCCATATAACTTCACCATCATCACCTTCATAAGCTTGAGGATTAGGTATTGCCAAAGAGGTATTTCCTGATTCAGCATCTGCCTGTGAGTTATAGTAATGAATACTGTATATTTCTGGTGCATCAGCACCTTCTAGCAACACTGCATTGTTATCAGTCAAATCAAATATAACTGGCAGCACTGCTGAACACTCTGTGAGGTCTACTGGTTCATTATCTGGATGTGAATAGATAAACGTAATATCAATATCTTGTGATGTTGTTACAGGAGGGTCTGTAACACTACAAGTTTCGTAGGTAGCCTGTGCCGTTAACGTCAGTGTATAAGTTCCGTTAGTTTGTAACTCTATTATTTGTTCAGGTGTTAAACTAACAGTAAGATCTTGTTGATCACTTAAAAACTGACCTTCTGTTAACCACTGGAAGTCAACGTTAGCTGCTCCGTTTGGAGTAAATCTCCAAGCTTCGTTTTGAGCTGACCAAGCACCAGTATTTCTTCCTGTTGGAACATAAGCTTGAGTACCTGCATTGTTTAAAATACCCACTACTCCATTTCCGCCATTCCAGTTATTACAAGGAGTTCTATTGCCAATATAAACCTCAATAATATTTGAAATTTCATATATGACAATCTGAGAAGTTTGTAATCCTGCGCTAGCTCCACAAGAGAATTGAGGTAATTCGTAGAAGTTTACAACTAAAGCTCTACAAGGATACGTACCTAATACTTGGTAGTTTGTAATACCCGCACTAGTTGTTGGGTGTGTATCTTGGTACACCCCGAAAATAGCATTTTTAATAGGGAAGCCTGCATTTGGTATTTGTTGATTGAACGACCAAGGACAGAAGTCTTCACCTGTCATTCCATCATTTCCTAGTACAACTACCCCATTCGAACCTACTTTTGCTTTAGTAAATGAATCTCCAAAGAAACAGAAGGTAAAAGGCAAATCTACAACAGGCGAATACCTATCGTCAATTGTTACACTTAATACCTCACCTCCAAGAAATGGGAAAGGTGGAGCGTAGTCAATTGGTTCAACTTCATAAGAAGTAGTAGCTGCAATTCCGAAGAAAGAAGCATTAAGGTTTACTTCTGTATCTTCATCTGGACATACAAAAATAGATCCATCTACAATCTCTACTCCAACACCAACCACATCAATAGAAGCACATCCTGGAGGAGTGAATATTGAGAAGTTACCCGGCATAGACCATAATCCTATGTCATCCTCACTACAAATAGCTCTTACGTAGAATTCATATAATTCATCATCACTAGCCAAGAAAGTATAACTTGGATCGTTTACAATAACCCCTACGCTACCTGGAAGTGGAGTTCCTGTTCCAGAAACCTGAACAATAACTTCCCACTGTGTTTCAGTACCTACAGGAGTCCAAGTAAGTTCTACTTGTGATGATCCCTGAGTTGTAGAGGCGGTTAAATCTGTTGGTGATGGACACGTAATAGCATGAATGATTACATTATCAACAGCAGCTGGTGGCTGATTAAATACTGACCCATCATTTCTCCATTCAAATACCACTCTGATTATCTGTCCTTGGTATTGTGCTGCTTGAAGAATGTAGTTTTCAGTTTTCCAAGTGGCTTGCTGATTAAAGTTTGCGCCAATTTGCATTCTTCCCGCTCCTGCAGTAATTTGAGTTCCTGGAGTTGGCGTGAAGGTTATAGGCACTAACCAAACCCTCATATAGTCAAATGACCCTTCTCCAGTTCCTTTCCAGTCAAAAGAGAACATCACTTCGTTCACGAGGTTAGGCACTTGAATATCGCGGTAAGCTTGAACAACACTTGTGCTACCTGCATAAGAGTTAGTCGTACCGTTATCACTAGACACATATAATGAATGTGTAGGGCTATTTGAAGTTGCCGTACCCACTACCCATTTATTAGGTTGAGTTCCGTTGTTAAACGTCCATTTAATTTGATCTTCAAAATCATCACTGAAGTTCATTTCAGCTGGAATCTGTGGCGTGTTAAAGTTAACTGGACCAATCCAGAAACTCTCACCATCTACAGCTCCACAATTGCTTCTCACCCAGAAGAAATACTGAGTTGAATGATCTAATCCTTCTACAGTAACCGAAGTAGTCGTAGAGGTACCCGTAGGGGTATCAGTAGGAGCAGGTGAAGTGTTAGTCGTTGTAATATAGTAGTCATATGAAGTTGGAGCTGATCCAGCTGGAGCATTCCAAGAAAATGTTGCTGAGTCTACAGTTACAGCGGTTATAGCCAAGTTAGTTGGCGCTTGACAAGTGATCAATGAAATATTGATATTATCAACTGCGGCAGGTGGTTGGTTAAATACTGAAGTATCATTTCTCCATTCAAACACTAAACGTATAGACTGACCTGACCAGGCAGCCGGTGCGTTAAGCGTTTGGTTTACAGTTTGCCATGATGATTGCTGGTTGTAGTTAGCACCAATTTGCATTCTACCTGCACCTGCTGTAATTTGAGTGCCTGGAGTTGGTGTGAAGGTAACTGGTACAATCCACACTCTCATATAGTCAAATGAGCTTTCACCTGTATTTTTCCAATCAAAAGAAACTAGAATTTGTCCTAAAGGACCCGCAGGCATCTGAATATCTCTATAGGCTTGAGTCACTGAAGTAGTGCCACCATAAGAGTTAGTCACACCGTTGTCATTTGATATATAAAGTGATTGTGATGGGCTATTAAATGTTGCACCACCTACTACCCATTTATTTGGTTGTGTACCGTTGTTAAGCGTATAACCTGAGTTTGCTCCGTCAAAATTCTCATAATAAGGTAAAGTTACCGGAACCTGAGGTGTATTGAAAGCAAGCGGACCAACCCAGAAACTAACACCATCCACACCACAGTCACTTCTTACCCAGAAATAATAGGTTGTAGAGTCGTCAAGACCTGTTAAATTGGCTTGGTTAGTTGCAGTAGAACCTGAAGGAGTTGTTGTAGGTCCAGGCGAGGTATTGGTAGCTGAATAGTAATAGTCATATGAAGCTGATGTTCCTGTCCAAGTAGTATTAGCAGAATCAATGCTCACACTAGCTAAAGTTGGGTTAGATGGAGCTGGACACGTAATCACTGACACATTGACATTATCAACAGCTGCTGGTGATTGATTGGCGATACTTCCGTCATTTCTCCACTCAAATACCAATCGCATAATCTGACCCGACCATGCATTAGGTACGTTTAGAACAATGTCTTCGGTTTGCCAAGTACTTTGCTGATTGTAGTTAGTCCCTAACTGAACTCTTCCACTACCCGCAGTGATCTGAGCACCAGGAGTTGGCGTGTAAGTTACTGGAACCATCCACGCTCTCATATAATCAAGGTTACCTTCTCCTTGTCCCTTCCAATCAAATGAGATATAAATCTGACCTGCAGTTGCTGGAATCATTACATCTTTATAAGCTTGAACAACAGAGGTAGAAGAGCCATTATAGTTGTTACTCGTACCGTTATTATCTGAAATATATAACGAGTGCGTAGGGCTATTGCTCGTAGCAGTACCTACGACCCATTTATTAGTTTGAGTACCGTTGTTAAGAGTCCAACCTGGGTTAGCTCCTTCAAAGTCTTCATAATAATCTAAAGTAGTTGGTATCTGAGCCGTATTAAAACTGATAGGGCCTACCCAGAAACTTGTCCCGTCAGGACCACAATTACTTCTTACCCAGAAATAATATGTAGTAGAAGGGGTTAAGCTATTGATGGTTACCGTATTAGAAGCTACGTTTCCTGTTGGAGTTGTAGTGCCACTTGGCGTTGCAGAAGTGGTTGTAAAATAATAATCATATGATGCTGGGGCTGTTCCTCCTGGAGCATTCCAGTTAAAAGTCACCTCACTTGATGTTAAACTCCCGATAGAAGGAGTTGACGGAGCTGAACATGTAATTAATTGAATGTTTATATTGTCAATCGCAGCAGGTGGTTGAGTACCTCCTGATGCGTCATTCCTCCATTCAAAGACCAAGCGCATGGTTTGATTTTGCCACGTAGCCGGAGCATTGAGAACTTGACCAAAATTTTGCCAAGTTGTTTGTCCGCCAAAGTTAGCACCTATTTGAGTTCTTCCGCCACCACCTGTAATCTGAGTACCTGGTGTGGGTGTAAAAGTAGCAGGAACTACCCATACTCTCAAATAGTCAAAGTTATTTTCACCAAAAGATTTCCAGTCAAAAGAAAAATAAATTTGACCCAAAGAAGCAGGCATCAAAATATCTCTATAAGACTGAACTACTGAAGCAGAACCAGTGCTATAAGTATTAGAACCACCGTTGTCATTAGAGATATACATCGATTTGGTTCCGCCATTTTGAGTTGCAGTACCTACAGTCCATTTATTGGTTTGAGAACCGTTAAGCAGTGAAAAACCAAACGATGGTGATTCAAAGTTTTCAATATAACTACCTGTAATGCCAATATCAAAAGGAATTTGTGTTGTATAAAAAGTGAAAGGACCAGCCCACTCACTAGAGTTGAATTCACAAATTGCTCTTATGTAATACATATAAGAAGTAGAAGAAGTAAGCCCTGTAAGAGAAATACTATTCGTATTTACTGGATAGATAGTTCCAGTCTCTGGCGTACCAGCACCTGGAATTAGAGAAACCTCATAGTTGTCAGCGTTACCTGTCCAGGTAATACCCGCAGTAATTGCTTGAGGTGTAACTATAGGGTTAGTAGGCAGAAGACACTTGGCCAATACCTTTACATCATCTAAAACCCAACCGTTGTTGCTTACTGCAGCACCAGTCTGGGTGTCTTCTTTTACGAAAGCAATATACACATCTTGACCAACATAAGCTGATAAGTTCAGTATGTGTTGTGTACATGCGTTGTATGTACCTCCTCCAGAAATTTGTGATTGATTGTAGTCAATTAGATTAGCACCAAAAGAAGCTGCATCTGTTTGTGAAGTAGTAGAAACCTTAACCATATAGCGTGTACCACTATATGCTGGGAGAGTTCCTGCAGTTGTTCTCGATACAAATTCAAGTTGCCCGTTAGCAGGAACTGTCACTTGCTCAGTTACCAACCAGCTCTGCGTAGTATTTCCGTTCAAGATGTTTTGCCCTAATACTACTACTTTTGCAGGAGCAGAACCTAAATCAGGGTTTAAACAATCATATCCTGTCTGGGTATTTGCCGCCCAATTAGGAACAAACCCTGCTGTAGTGGGAGTGCCATTTAATAATTTAAACGTTGTCCAAGTAGCAGGTATACCCGAGTCGAATTCTTCAACAAGCTGGGCGTTTCCCTTCCAGGTTAACAACGAAAAAATTATTACTGAAAAAAGTAAAATTCTTTTCATTTCTGTTTAGTGTTTTTTTAATTGATTAATTATTTTGTTTTTACGAACCTCAAATATAAAAAAAAGATAACACCAAACACCATTCTATATTAAAAAAATCATAAAATGTCGGGTGGTTTTAACAATACTATGTCTTTTGCGGTTTTTTTCGAGCAGCTGGAAACAATACATTGTTAAGGATTAGTCTATAGCCCGGAGAATTGGGATGTAAATCTAAAACAGTAGGCGCATCGCCCACCCTATGTTGATAATCCTCAGGATCATGACCGCCAAAATAGGTGAACATTCCCTTGCCTTTAGTGCCATGAATATACCTGCCCTCAGCATTGATTTTCATTTCGCCTAAAACCAGAATGTTTGATTTTATTTTTTCTCTGTCAAAAGCTGTTGTTTGTCCATAAAAGCCCTTGATGAGTTGGGTGTGATTCTGACATAGCATCGTTGGTATAGGATCCCACTTTGCAGAAAACTCCATCAGTGTAAAATAATCTAGTTCCATCGGTATAGATTTAACCCTGTCTTGGGTAGTATCAATATCTGAAAACTCATATACTATCGGACTTCTCTCTAGAACATAGTCTTTGAAAGCAAATGTTTTAGAAAAATCTATTTGAGATTGATAGTCTGGATCACTTTCATCACCATCAAACATCGGTTCACAAATATCAACTCCTTCTGCTGAAAGCGCAATATCAAAACTATCGGTGGCAGAGCACATCGCAAACATAAAACCTCCACCAATCACATAGTCTCTAATCTTCTTTGCCACATCTAGTTTCAGGTCTGACACCTTAGTATAGCCTAATTTAGTCGCTCTTTCTTCGGCTTCTTTTTTCTGTTGGATATACCACGGCGCATTTCTATAAGCTCCAAAAAACTTTCCGTATTGACCCGTAAAATCTTCGTGATGCAGGTGCAACCATTCGTATAACAACAGCGAATCATTTAAAATTTCTTCGTCATAGATTTCGTCAAATGGAATTTCAGCATAGGTAAGCACAAGCGTTACGGCATCATCCCAAGGGTTGAGTCCTTTTGGGGTATACACCGCAATCTTGGGTGCTTTCTCTAGAATAACCGTTTCCATGTTTTGTGACGGGCTACTGATATCCTCCACTATTGCATTGGCCTCGCCATCTGATAACACTTCAAAACTCACGCCCCTGATTTGGCATTCTTTTCGGATATTTTCAGTGTCGGGAAGCATGAAAGAACCGCCTCTATAATTCAGAAGCCAACTTACTTTGTATTCTTGGCTGAGCACCCAATAGGTAATTCCGTAGGCTTTGAGATGATTTTTCTGAGAAATCTCATCCATCGGAACCAGTATAAAAGAGGCTTTTGCCTGCATAGATACCAGGAACAGAAAAATCAGAGACAATAAAATTTTATTAATTTTCATGAAAATATTTATATTAGGAGAAATAGTTGTCCAACAAAGCTAACAAAAAATCAACAGTAGAAAACTGGTCTTCTATTTATTGTGATATTCGATACTAAAACCCATCGTCTCTAGGTCTTGCCAGAATTTTGGATAGGACTTTGAAACTACTTCTGCCTGGTTTATTTGCAATGTCATCTTTAGCGCAAGCGGAGCAAAAGCCATAGCCATCCGATGGTCTTGATAAGTGGCAATGGCAACTGGGCTTTGGTTTTTTAGATTTAAACAGTGACTAGCAAGCACTAAAGAGTTATCCGTAATTGAGACCTTGCCCCCTAACTTTTCAATCTCATTTTTTAACGCCCTGAGCCTATCGGTCTCTTTTATTTTTAGGGTGTGCAATCCTGTGAGCTTACAGCTCATACCCAATCCAAAACAAGTAACAGCAATGGTTTGTGCGATATCTGGGCTGTTTTTTAAATCTAAGTTTAGCCTGTAAATTTCAGGGTTTTTAGATTTAATAAGCGCAATAGAATTATCTGAATTAAATTTGGTGTTCACCCCAAATGCAGTATAAATTTCAGCCAAAACCCTGTCTGCTTGAAGGCTATTTTCTTTAAAAGAGCGCAATCGTATTTCTGTATAGATAGGACTCAGCGCAACAATCGAATATAAATAAGAAGCACTACTCCAATCGCTCTCCACAATTATAGTTTGAGGGATCAGAATATCTGATTTGGGAAGTATGCTAATCTTATTTTCTTTAAAAGAAGTTTTAACCGCTACCTCATTTAGCAAAGCCAATGTCATGTCAATATAAGGCTTGGATGTGATGCTTCCTTCAAGGGTAATTTCAAGTCCATTTTCGAGCTTTGGAGCAATCAGCAGAAGTGCTGAAATATATTGACTACTGATTTCAGCTGCAACTGAAACACTGTTTTTAATCGGTTTGACGCCTATGATTCTCAGTGGAGGGAAACCCTCATTTTCAAGATACGCAATTGATGCACCGAGCTCTCTTAGCGCATTGACTAAAACACGGATTGGTCTTTGTTTCATTCGCTCAGAGCCCGTCAAAACCACTTCTCTGTTTTCTTGAAAAGCAAAATAAGCGGCCAGAAAACGCATTGCAGTTCCCGCATGCCCGATATCAATGATTGAATCTTTACTTTGCAAAGCGCTTTGCATCAAAATCGCATCATCTGCATCAGAAAGATTTTCTATTGATAAACTCGAAAAAATAGCCTGAAGCAATAACAACCTATTAGACTCAGATTTAGAACCTGAAATGCTGATTTCTGAAGCTTTTATAGCTGAAATATGTGAGAGTACTACATTCATTGTTTACAAAAATAGAAATCAATTCTCTATGAATTGCTATCTTTGAATATATTTTCTGGATATGACAAAAATCAAACTACTTTCTACCCGAAAACTATCCGAAGCTGATAAAGCTATGCTTCCTGCAGATAGATTTGATTTAATCGAAGAAGACTTTATCTCGATTACATTTTTAAACTTCAACTTTCCAGAAAAAACTGACTTATTGCTCTTTACCAGTCAAAACGCAGTGATTAGCGTCTTGAAAAACCCGTTATCCTATGCTCTAAAAGACATTGACGTTATCTGTGTGGGCGAAAAGACCAAAGAGTTATTAGAAACTAATGGTTTTAAAGTTATAGACTTTGCCCATTATGCCTCAGCTCTATCAGAAATTATTAGAGATAACTACATAGCCTATAGCATTACATTTTTTAGTGGTAATTTAAGGCGAGAGACGCTGCCGAGTTTATTCAAGAAATACCGCACGATATACAAGGAAATTAGAGTCTATCAAAATGATTTTTCTCCCAAAAGAATCAACCAAAAATTAGACGCATTGCTTTTTTACAGTCCATCAGGTGTAGAAAGCTACTTGTTATACAACAGTTTTTCAGATGAGATTTGCTTTTCAATTGGCACAACTACCTCTGATGCTTTACTGCCTTATACTTCTAATATAATCAATTCAGAAAAGCCCACTATACAGAGTGTGCTTGAAAAAGTCATCGAATACTACACCGATAAATAAACATAGTTAACCGTCAAAACATATTGTTATTTTGTCAGTTGAAATTTTTATAGTACATTTGTTGCATAAACAACAATTAGCAATGCAACTAAATTTAAATTATCAGGATTTTTATAACCTACTCACAGGTAGGACGCCCCAAGCCTTCAGCAGATCATTAAACAAGAATTTCAAACAAAATGAGGTTGAACTCACCAAAGAACAGTGGTCAGTATTGGCATTGCTCTGGAAAGAAGACGGTAAATCACAACAGTTTTTAGCAGATCAAAGCTTCAGAACCCGCCCTAGCATCACCCGGCTGATAGACAATATGGAAAAAGAAGGGCTTGTAGAGCGCAGAAATGACGCACACGACAGAAGATCTAATTTGGTCTTTTTGACTCCAAAAGGAAAACAACTAGAAGAAAAAGTCATCAAATTAGTAAAGCATACTGTTGATATAGCAGTAAACGGAATATCACAAGAAGAAATACAAACGATGCGTCACGTCTTTGAGAAAATTTACAATAATCTAGAAGCTAAAAAAAATGAAAAAAAATAGTTTTATAACCTTAGCAGCTTGTTTTGTCTTGCAATGGGGATGGTCGCAAATTCAACTGTCTCCGTCTATGCAAGAAGCTGTAGAACAGGCTATCGAGAAAAGTCTTAGCATACAAAATAAGAACTTAGAGGTAGAGAAAATTGGTATCCAAAAGAAAAGCGTTTGGGGCAAGTATATCCCGAGAATTGAAGGGGGTGCTTCGTATCTATATTTTGATTCAAATGTCACCCTTGATCTACCTACACAAAACATCCCGGTTATCAACCAACCGATTTTTGACGGCAAAACTTCTTTGGACAGTTACGGAAATGTATTGACGGGGAGCCTAATGGCAAAGACAGTTTTGTTTAGCGGATTTCAAATAGAAAACGGAGCAAGAGCCTTAGAGCAAAAAAAAATCGGTACAGCTTTTTTGTCAGATGCAGAAAAAGAGATGCTTATTAAAGATGTCATCCACTCTTTTGATCAGCTCAAATTGTTAAATCAGGTAGAAAAACTCTTGAACGACAGTCAAAAACGATTAGAGACAGAAACTAAAAGAGTAGAAAGAGCCATTCAAGAAGGACTTGCCATTCCGTATGACAGAGACAAAATTAAATTGGCAAACCTTGAATTAGAATCTAAACGAATTGAGCTTTTAGGCAAACGCAAAGTTTTGTACAAAAAAATCAATTACTTAACCGGATACGAGCACAATAAAATCAGCGCGGTTGATTATTTATTAGCCCCATATCGTATTGAAGAAGATTTGTTAGTAGATGAAAAACAAGAACTCAAGGCCTTAGCTGCTTTCAAAAAAGCATCTGATTATATGATCAAAAAAGAAAAAGGAAGCTATTTGCCGGTGGTGGGTGCTTTTGGTGGCTTGAGTTATACCAGCCTGTTTGACGCGACAGTCATCACTCCGGGACTACCAATCACTAATAACCAAGTGTATGGACGTATGAATGAACTCACGCTAAGCCCCAATTGGATGGTTGGGATTTCCATGAAATGGGAGATCTTTAGTGGATTTGAACGCAAGCATAAAATCGATGAAGCTAAAATTGGTGCCGCTCAAATTCAAAACCAAATCGATGACACCAAAGAGAAACTGAACTTGCTTTTAGAAAATAATTTATCTGACTATAGCATACAAAATCAGAAATACCAATTGGCAATTGAGCAAGAAAAAGTAGCTGCTAATAACCTCAAAATGGCGATACGCCAATACCAAGAAGGCATGATAAATATCTCAGAACGACTAGAGGCCGAGAATGATGTAGTTAAACACGCAACCCATAAAATTCAGACCCTGATTGACCAAAGACTGTCTGCTCTAGAGGCGCTATCTGTAACAGGCTCATTATCTAAATCACTATTATAATAAAAACATATATCCCCCATGAAAAAAATATTTTTTATAACCGGACTATTATCTTTAACCATTGCTTGTAGCAAGCCTAAACAAAATTTTATCCAAGGAAAAATCGACCGTGAATCTATCGGATTAGTCTCAAAAATTGCCGGAAAAATCAAAGAAATAAAAGTAGCCGAAGGTGATTTGATCAAAAAAGGTGACACCTTATTGATATTAGATATACCCGAAGTGAATGCCAAAAGAAACCAAGCTGAAGGAGCTGTTTTATCGGCAAAAGCACAATATGACATGAGTGTTAGAGGAGCGACTTCAAATCAAATAAAGCAACTAGAAGCCAAGAAACAAGCCTTGAAAGAACAGTATGATTTTGCACAAAAATCAATTACGCGTTTGTCTAATATGATCAAAGACTCTCTTGTTTCTCAACAAGTTTATGACGAGGCTTTTGCCAAATACCAAGGTGCTCAAGCCCAATATCTAGCAGTGCAGGCAGAAATAGCAGATGTAAAAAACGGCCTTAGAATTGAACAGCAAAACATGGCGCTAGGTCAGCAAGACCGAGCCATAGGCGCACTTGAAGAAGTATCTATCGCCGATGCAGAAAGATTTATTATCGCACCCCAGGATATGACCATCGAGTCAATTACACTTAGAGTGGGTGAGCTAGCACTACCGGGTTATACCCTTATTAGCGGGTCAATTGCTGACAGCACCCATTTCAGATTCACCCTTGCTGAAAGCCAACTCTCAAAAGTTGAAAATGGGCAAGAAGTAACAGTAAAAATCACCTATAACAACAAGGAGTTTAAAGGAAAAGTAACCATGGTCAAAGTACTGGGCGCTTATGCAAATATCGCCACGGCTTATCCAGATTATGAACTTCAAGAAAGCTTGTTTGAAGTCAAGGTACAACCCAATGACATCAAACAAGCACAAGGATTATTTGCAAAAGCCACGGCTATTTTAGAGCTATAATCTGTCAAAAACCAACTAATTATGAAAAGCTTTTTATCGTTAATCAAAAGGGAGTTTAAGCTGTTTTGGAACAACAAGATACTGCGGTTACTCTTTATCGGAGCGCCTATTATGTACGGAATTCTCTTAGGATTTGTATACCAAAAAGGCAAGGTTACAGATTTGCCGATAATCGTTGTCGATGAAGACCAAAGCCAGATGAGTCAGAAAGCTATTGAAATGATGCAGGACAACGAAATCTTGCACGTAGCTTATATCAAATTTGATCAAAATGACTTGGCTAAAATAGTATCTGAAAATGATAACCTTCCAGCCATTGTCATTATTCCGAAAGGTTTTGAAAAACAAGTGTTGACCAAGAAGTATCCTGAAATACTCACCATTGTAAATACTTCTAACGTGCTCACGGCAAATTATGCTTCAACGGCTATTCAGATTTGCTTGGGCACGCTCAAAGCAGGTGTACAAATCGAAACGCTCAAAAAGCAAGGCATGGCAGAATCAGTGGCGATGAGCCAATATGAGCCCTTTAAAACTACTTTTATTAAGAAATACAATAGAAGTACTAACTATATGTATTTTCTGTGGCCAGGTATTTTAGCTACAGTTCTGCAACAAGTATTGCTTTTAGGTCTGGCGTTATCCTTTGCTTCTGAGTTCGAAAACGGAAGTTTTAAGACCTTAGTTTCTCAGAACAAATCCTTGCTGAAGATTATGGCAATCAAGGTAATTCCGTATCTATTGATGAGTTTTGGGATTTGGTTATTGTATTATATATTCTCGATTTGGTTTAGAATTCCGTTTTATGAGAACTTGGGCGGGCTCACACTCATTGCTGGCGTGTTTGTTTTGTCAGTGAGTTTCATTGGAATTTTAGTGAGTATCCTTATTCCGAATCAGCTCAAAGCCACAGAGGTGTTGATGGTGGTGGCTACGCCAAGTTTTATCTTAAGCGGATTTACCTGGCCGCTCTCTCAGATGCCTGATTGGATCGTGGCGATTGCCAATATTATTCCGCTGACACACTTTTTGAAAGCCTACCGAATCTTACTGATTGAGGAGGGAACTTTCGCACAGTGTTGGGGAGCAATTTGGGCTATGATATGGATAGGTCTAGTTTGTGGTGTCTTATCTTATATCGCATTATATTTCAAAAGAAAGTCCGTTTTAAAAGCTTAAAACGGACTAAAAAAAATATTGTATAACTTAACTTTTTTAAAAATATATTCTTACAAAAGGCATCAAAGCCTCATGATATACATTTTTGCTAGTTTTATGTAAAACATTATAGCGCACACCCGCCGTTACGTTTTGTGTTCTGAATCCAGCACCTAAAAACAGTGCCGTATTCCAGAAATCATCTGAATAACCGTCAGAGAAATTGACGTTGACGCGCAGTTGTTCAAGTTCAGCAGAGAATTGTAATTCAGGAATAGGATTGGCTAAGACAATCCAACTTCCGCCGTATGCATTGGCAGTATAATCGTTGAGCATTGCACTTTTATTCTTGACATTGATATAACTCCATTGCAACCCGATTCCTGCAGCAACATATTCGTTGAACTCATAAATCGCACTCGGAGCAATCATAACCTCTGTAAATCCAGAGCCGAAATTTAAGCCTAAACCTCCGCCAAAGCGCACTTTGCTCCAAAATTCGCTCGTTGTAGTTTGTTGTGGATTATGGGTTTTTGAAGTTTGTGCATTTGTATTTATGAAAAACACGAATATGGCAATGTGAATACTGAAAAGAAGTGATTTTTTAAATAATTTCATTCTATACTGTTTTATATTCAAATGATATAATTCTTGGTAAAAATAGCTAAAATGTTTCATTTGATTTGTGTACTTTTGTAAAAGAATTTTTAGTAAATTTCACTTTTATCATTAACATGGACAGATTTTCGTTTCTAAACGCAGCACATACTGATTTTTTCTCAGATCTATATGATCAGTATTTGATTAACCCTGACAGTGTTGAACCGAGCTGGAGAGCTTTTTTTCAAGGTTTTGACTTTGGAGCCTCACCTTACGGAGAGGATTTTGCCAATGAATTTGCGCAACACGTAACTACTCAAAATGCAACTGGACAAACCTCCGATAAAATTCACAAAGAATTCGGGGTTCTTGAACTAATCGAAGCCTACAGAACTAGAGGTCACTTATTCACCAAGACCAATCCGGTTCGCGCCAGAAGAACCTATACCCCAGATTTAAACTTAGAGCAATTCGGCTTATCAGAAGCAGACTTAAACACTACTTTTGACGCCGCAAAACAAGTTGGACTAGAGCCTTCTACACTTGCTAAAATAATCCACAAGCTCGATACGGTTTATTGCCAAAGTATTGGGGTGGAGTATATGTATATCAAAGATCCTGAAATCAGAAAATGGATTCAGGGTTATTTATCGGTAAATGCAAATACGCCGAAATACAATGCAGATCAGAAAAAACAAATCTTATCAAAGCTTAACCAAGCGGTTTCTTTTGAGACGTTTTTGCACACAAAATACGTAGGTCAAAAGCGTTTCTCTCTCGAAGGAGGAGAATCATTCATTCCCGCATTAGATGCTTTAATAGAAAATGCAGCTGAACAAGGCGTAGAGCAATTTGTAATGGGAATGGCACATAGGGGTCGTCTCAGCGTATTGGCAAACATCTTTGGCAAGAGTCCGAAAAACATCTTTTCAGAATTTGACGGCAAGGATTATGACGATACCCAATATTTTGACGGAGACGTAAAATACCACTTAGGTCTTACTTCTGATAGAATCACTAAAAGCGGTAAGAAAATCAACATCAACCTAGCGCCTAACCCATCGCACTTAGAGACTGTGGGTGCAGTGATTGAAGGAATCGCTAGAGCTAAACAAGATAGACACTTCCCGGATGACACTTCAAAAGTGCTTCCGATAGCCGTGCATGGCGACTCTGCTATTGCAGGTCAAGGTATCGTATACGAAATTGTGCAAATGGCACAGCTGGACGGTTATAAAACAGGTGGTACGATTCATATCGTAATCAACAACCAAGTTGGTTTTACGACAAACTATCTTGACGCGCGTTCATCTACCTATTGTACCGATATCGCAAAGGTGACACAATCACCCGTTTTGCACGTAAATGCCGATGATGTAGAAGCAGTTGTTCACGCGATGAAGTTTGCGCTGGACTTCAGAATGCGCTATAAAAGAGATGTATTTATAGACTTATTGGGCTATAGAAAATATGGACACAACGAAGGTGATGAACCTCGTTTTACACAACCTATCCTATACAAAGCGATTTCAAAACACAAAAATCCGAGAGATATTTATGCCGAGAAACTCATCGCTGAGAATATTATTACCCGAGAATATGTATCTCAAATTGAAAGAGAATACAAAGATATCTTAGAAGAAAACCTTGCTGAATCTCGCAAAGAAGAGCTGACGGTAATCACTCCGTTTATGCAAAATGAATGGAAGGGCTATCCACAACTCAAGAATGGAGACATTTTTGAGAAAGTTGACACTACTGTAAAGAAAGAGGTTTTAGATTCAGTTGCAGAGCAAATCACAAATTTACCTACCGATAAGAAATTTATCAATAAAATTTCTCGTCTTATTAGAGATAGAAATACAGCCTATTTTGAATCTGACAAACTCGACTGGGCTATGGGAGAACTTTTGGCCTATGGATCACTTCTTACCGAAGGATTCTCAGTTAGAATTTCTGGTCAAGATGTAGAGAGAGGAACCTTCTCACACCGTCATGCGGTGATCAAAGTAGAGGATTCTGAAGAAGAAGTTATCTTACTTCAAAAATTAAAAGAAGCTGAAGGTAAATTCTATATCTACAACTCACTGCTATCTGAATATGCAGTGGTGGGCTATGATTATGGCTATGCTTTGGCTAGTCCTGAGACATTGACCATTTGGGAGGCACAGTTTGGAGATTTCTCTAACGGCGCTCAGATTATGATTGATCAATACTTGTCAGCTGCTGAAGACAAATGGAACAACCAAAACGGATTAGTCCTATTACTTCCGCACGGATATGAAGGACAGGGTGCTGAGCACTCATCAGCTAGAATGGAGCGTTACCTGCAGTTGTGTGCAAACAACAACATGTTTGTAGCTGACTGTACTACACCTGCAAACCTCTTCCACTTATTTAGAAGACAAATGCATTTGAAATACCGCAAACCACTCATCGTCTTTACTCCTAAGAGTTTATTAAGACATCCGTTATGCGTATCTACAAAAGATGATTTCATCAACGGAAGCTTTAAAGAAGTTATAGACGATACGGTTGATAAGAGCAAAGTAAAATCTCTTGTACTCTGTACAGGTAAATTCTATTATGACTTACTTGCTGAAAGAGAAAAACTAGAGAGAGATGATATAGCCTTTGTGCGTATAGAACAACTCTATCCGTTGCCTATCGAGCAGCTTAAAGAAGTTATCGCTTCATACCCGAATGCTGATGATTATGTTTGGGCACAAGAAGAACCGCGCAATATGGGGGCTTACAGTTATATGCTGATGAATTTTGATCTAGTGAAACTAAGACTAGCTTCGCTTAAAGCCTATGCTGCTCCCGCTGCAGGAAGTAGTACAAGGGCTAAAAAGCGTCATCAAAGCGCTATTGATATGGTATTTGACAAAGATTTATTTAATACCAAATAAACCTAAGAATTCTAAAAAAGGTTAATTATTTTTGTCAGAATATTTTCTAGATAATAAGAAAGCCTTTTAGACTATAAAAATAAAAGTTTGTACCTTTTGGTACTTTTTAAGAATAAAGCAAAAACAACATAAAATTACTAAAGATGATTTTAGAAATGAAAGTCCCTTCACCAGGGGAGTCAATTACCGAAGTAGAAATCGCTACATGGTTAGTAAAAGACGGAGATTACGTTGAAAAAGATCAAGCTATTGCAGAAGTAGATTCTGATAAAGCTACCTTAGAACTTCCAGCTGAAGCAAGCGGAATTATTTCGCTAAAAGCAGAAGAAGGAGATGCAGTAGCCGTAGGACAAGTTGTTTGCTTGATTGATACTGCAGCAGCAAAACCAACAGGAGACGCTCCTGCCAAAACAGAAGCACCTAAAGCCGAAGAGAAAAAGACAGAAGCACCAAAGACAGCAGCACCAGCTGCGACTACCTATGCTACTGGCACAGCTTCTCCGGCTGCTAAGAAAATATTAGACGAGAAAAACATCGATCCAGCAACTATCAAAGGAACTGGAAAAGACGGACGCATCACTAAAGAAGACGCCGTACAAGGTCAGATTTCTATGGGAACCCCAACTGGAGGCAACAGAGGTGAAGAGCGCTCAAAACTTTCTATGCTCCGTAGAAAAGTAGCACAAAGACTCGTTTCAGCTAAGAACGAAACGGCTATGCTTACTACGTTTAATGAGGCTTCAATGACGCCAATCAATAAACTAAGAGCAGAATATAAAGAGATTTTTAAAGAAAAGCATGGCGTAGGGCTAGGTTTTATGTCTTTCTTTACCAAAGCTGTCGTTAGAGCACTGCAGATGTATCCAGATGTAAACTCAATGATAGACGGAGATTATAAAATAGCTTATGACTTCTGTGATATTTCGATAGCCGTTTCAGGTCCAAAAGGATTGATGGTACCCATTATTAGAAATGCTGAAAACCTAACTTTCAGAGGAGTTGAAAACGAAATCAAACGCTTGGCAATTCGCGCTAGAGATGGTCAAATTACGGTTGACGAAATGACTGGAGGTACCTTTACTATTTCTAACGGTGGAGTTTTTGGGAGTATGTTATCTACACCAATTATAAACCCACCACAGTCAGGTATCTTAGGGATGCACAACATTATCGAACGACCAATTGCCGTTAATGGCAAAGTAGAAATTCACCCAATGATGTATCTAGCACTTTCGTATGACCACAGAATCATCGACGGACGCGAATCAGTTGGGTTCTTAGTGGCAATCAAAGAAGCCCTAGAAAACCCAATAGAGCTATTGATGGATAACAATCCTAAAAAAGCACTTGAGCTATAAACTAGCATTTCAACTTTATAAAAAAATCCGTTTCTGGTCAATTGCCAAAAACGGATTTTTTATTGGTAAACACTATTTTACTAGTATACTTCAGGTAACTTGAAAACTATCTTCACCCAGCTGTACGCACATTCTCAAAAGCACTAAGCAGTGTATTGTTCTGTTGCTTTAGAAAAAATATGATTTCTTTGAGCTGCCCTACTACATCGTCAGGTGATTGTGAAACAAGGTTCTTATTAGAGCCAGAAGAATTTTGGAATATATTTTTCTCATCAAAGCTGAGTAGTTCTATAGGAGATATTTCTAATATCTTACTAATCTCATTTAGTCGCTTAATGGTAAGTTGGGTCTCACCTGATTCAATCTTTGAATAAGCTCTTAAAGAAATATTCAACTGGTTGGCTATATACTCCTGAGTTAGATTTCTCAATTCACGAATATTTCTAATTTTCAATTCTGGATTTTTAATCATCTTTTCTATCTTTAAAATAGACTGGCCAAAATCAGCTTAAGTCTATTACTAATTATTTAAAAACTAGTTGCACATATAACAGCTTGCAAACAAACCTTTTCTTTTACCCTAGTACTTGATTTAGGTTCATAGCAAAGAAACAATATATGTGTAGCTCTACAGAAAAAAAGCCGTAACAAAAACGTTACAAGTTTTAACAGCAGACAATCAGCACTTTAGCAAGGCTTTTTTTAGCACAATTGTTCTCTTTAATCTTGATTTTCTATTTAATTACGCAAAAGTGCAACGCATATGAACTGAAAGTTCTCATAAAAGAAAGGTTAGTTCAGATGCTATGAATCTTTAGGTGCAGTGTGTTTTTAGGTTTTCTTTAACTTTGTCTCAGTATAAATTTTAAAAACAGTACTCATGAAAAAAATTATTTTATCTGCTTTTGCAGTATGTGCTTTTGCATTATCTAATGCTCAAGATTCAAAATTAAGCTTTGGTATCAAAGCAGGTGTTAACCTTAGTAGTATTTCAGGAATGAAAGGCGACGACGGAAGTGATGCCAAAGGAAGAACTGGTTTTTATGTAGGTGGTTTAGCTAACTACAGTATCAGTGATAAATTCTCGATCCAACCAGAAGTTCTTTATTCTATGGAAGGTGCTGACAAACGTGCTTTAGATTACATCAGAATTCCAGTTATGGCAAAATACGAAGTTGTTGAAAACTTCAGTATTCTAGCTGGACCATCTTTTGCATTTAGAATGGCTGCAGAGAACGCAGAGTTAGAAAAAGCAACTAAGTCTTCAGACTTCGGACTTGGTATTGGAGCTGCTTACGCTTTCGGTAATATCTTTGTTGATGCAAGATACAACATGGGTCTTTCTGACATCAAAGACTCTTCAGGAGGTGATGCTTTAAAAAACAACAATATTCAAATTGGAGTTGGTTACAAATTTTAGTCATTATACAACAACTAAATTTTGAAGAAAAAGCTGTCTTATAAATAAGGCAGCTTTTTTCATGCGGTATATAGTATCAACTTATACAGTGGATTAGCTCAAAACCAAACGTCTTCAGCTTTATTATTAAAAATCAAGAACTAAAGGAAAACAAGAAAGCTAGCATTTTTATTCTGAGGCATAAAAAAAGGAGACTCTTTTAAAAGAATCTCCTTACTTAGTAGCGGGAACCGGACTCGAACCAGTGACCTTTGGGTTATGAGCCCAACGAGCTACCTACTGCTCTATCCCGCGATTTGTGAGTGCAAATATACAATAAATAGTTTGTCATGCAAAACAATTATAGGTTTTATCTTGTTAAATAAAACTGAAATCTGATTTGAGTTTTTCTAAACTCTACATGACATCAATATCAAGCTAATACACAGCTACATACAAAAACATTTTTGTACTGAATCTGATAAACTAATTTATAATTCGAGTCACTTTATCAATACCATCTACTTTTTTGATGTTGTCAATCAGCTTTTTGAGTATGGTTATATTCGGGACCACCACAGAAATCTGACCTTTAAAGATACCATCATCGCTACTCAAAGAGATACTTTGAATGTTCACGTGCATATTATTTGAAATTACCTTTGTGATTTCGTTGGTCAATCCGAGCGAGTCCATTCCTGTAATTTTCAGCGTTGCTCTAAACTGTTGTTGAGAAGAATCAATCCACTTGGCAGCAATAATACGATAGGCATAGTTAGAGCGCATACTAATCGCATTTGGGCAATCAGTCTTATGTACTTTTATACCCTCATTTATGGTTATAAAGCCAAATACGGGATCTCCCGGGATTGGGTTACAACACGCAGAGAGTTTGTAGTCTAATTTCTCTTCTTCTTTGCCAAAAACTAATAAATCATAGCTTTTGCTGAGTTCGTTTTTCTGAATATCTTCAGTATTGATACTCGGCGCCCGCTTCATCTTCTTGAAGAAGTTCATAAAACTGTTGTTCTTCTGAGCAACAAAGTCTTTGAGTTGCTGGTTGTCTATACCCCCGATACCCATTCTGTAAAACAGGTCTAAACTCGTCTTTAGTTTAAAGAATACAACCAGTTCATTTATAGTAGCCGTGTTGAGCGAAACTTTTAGATGGCGTAGTTTTCTCTCGAGAATTTCTTTGCCCTCTTCGCCAATTTTCTTGATGTCTTCATTCAGAACATTCTTTATCTTGTTTCTAGCTCTTGAAGTAGTCACAAAATCTAGCCAGTTAACCGTTGGTTTTTGATTGACAGAAGTAATAATCTCTACCTGATCACCACTATTAAGCACATAACTCAGCGGAACGAGCTTGCCGTTGACACGAGCGCCCCTAGTTCTTGTTCCGATATCAGTATGTATACTAAAAGCAAAGTCTAAAGCTGTAGCTCCTTTGGGTAGCGAACGAATCTCTCCTACTGGTGTGAAGACATAAATCTCTTTTGAATATAGATTTAACTTGAAGTCTTCAACAAAATCAACAGCATTAGTTTCGTGATTTTCTAGAGCTTCGCGAAGCAGGTTCACCCAAAGGTCCAAACTGTTTTCTTCTTTGGCTCCTTGTTTGTATTTATAGTGTGCAGCATAGCCTTTTTCGGCAATTTCGTTCATGCGTTCACTTCTGATTTGCACTTCAACCCACCTTCCTTTTGGGCCCATCACCGTAATGTGTAAGGCCTCATATCCAGTAGACTTAGGGGCTGAAATCCAATCGCGCAATCTATTTGGGCTAGGCCTATAATAATCTGTCACGATAGAATAAATCTTCCAGGCCAAAAACTTTTCTTCATTGGGTTCACTCTTATATACGATACGCAAAGCGAATTTATCATATACCTCATCAAAAGTGACGTTTTGAGCATCCATTTTTCTGCGAATAGAATAAATAGATTTGGGTCTACCTTTGATGGTATAGTCAATACCTTCTTTGTCTAAAGACTCTTTTAAAACTCCAGAGATGGTCTTGATATATTCGTCTTGTTCTTGTTTGGTCTCTTTTATTTTACTGACAATATCGCGATACACCTCAGGTTCAGTATATTTTAGCCCTAAATCTTCTAGTTCAGATTTAATATTATACAAGCCCAAGCGATGTGCCAGTGGCGCATAGATATACAAGGTTTCAGAGGCAATTTTGGCTTGCTTGTAATCTACCATAGTATCCATAGTCTGCATATTATGGAGCCTATCGGCTATTTTTATCAAGATAACGCGTACGTCATCATTGAGCGTAAGCAACATTTTTCTGAAGTTTTCTGCTTGTAGCGAAATATCCTGATCTGTTTTTACTTGGGCAATTTTAGTCAACCCCTCTACGATCTTTGCAATCTTGGGATTAAACATACGCTCAATGTCCTCAACAGTAATGGGTGTATCTTCGACCACATCATGCATAAGTGCCGCAGCAATTGAGGTAGCGCCCAAACCAATTTCAGAAGCTACAATCTTAGCTACAGCAATAGGGTGAAATATATAAGCCTCGCCTGACTTGCGTCGCTGGTCTTTATGCGCATCAACAGCAACATCAAAGGCTTTTCTGATGAGTTTTTTATCCTCATCAGTTAAGGTCTGATAACTGATTCGCAAAAGCTCTTTATACTCTTTTGCGATGGCTTTGTTTTCTTCTTCTATCTGCTGCTCTGTCATAAAACGAAAATATTAAACCCTAAATTACGATAATTATTTTGTAATTACAATATCACTAAACTCAAATAATATAAAATAAATTAAAATTGTTTTTGTTTCAAAAAACAACTAATTTGCATACCAATAAACAAAAACAGAAAACAATTATGAGAGAGATTACAAGATTGTTCGATTTCCCGTATTATCAGTTAGAGAATCATCCGCTTGATGCTGCATTAGTTTCAAAATATAATGGAGTATGGGAAAAAACCTCTACTCAAGAATATATTGATAAAGCCAACGCTATATCGAGAGCCTTACTTCGATTAGGCATTCAAAAAGATCAGAAAATTGGAGTGATATCCTCGACCAACAGAACAGAGTGGAATATTGTGGATATCGGAATTCTCCAAACAGGTGCGCAAAATGTACCGATTTACCCAACCATTTCAGAAACAGACTATCAATATATCTTAAATCACTCTGAATCAACTTATTGCTTTGTTTCTGACCAAGAGGTTTTTGACAAACTCAACAGCGTAAAAGCAATGATCCCTACTTTAAAAGAGATTTATTCTTTTGATGATATTCCAGGTTGCAAAAGCTGGAAAGAGCTCTTAAAACTAGGTGAAGATACCTCAAACCAAGATGAGGTTGAAGCGCGTAAGAACAGCATACAGACCAATGATCTCGCTACTCTTATTTATACCTCAGGAACTACCGGAAAACCAAAAGGGGTAATGCTTTCACACAGAAACATTATCTCAAACGTGTTAGACAGCTCAAATAGAGTTCCGTTTAAAGTGGGCCAATACAAGAGCTTGAGCTTTTTGCCTATTTGCCATATTTTTGAGCGAATGATTGTGTATCTGTATCAATATTATAGTGTATCAGTTCACTTTGCAGAGAGTATTGAGAAGATTAGCGACAACCTAAAAGAGGTGAAACCTGAAGTAATGACCGTTGTGCCAAGACTTCTAGAAAAAGTATACGACAAAATTTATGCTAAAGGAGCAGACCTTACCGGAATTAAAAAAAGACTGTTTTTCTGGGCTTTAGACCTAGGTTTTGCTTTTGAACCCTATAAAGAAAACGGCGCTTGGTATGAATTTAAACTGAGCATCGCCAAGAAACTCATCTTCAGCAAATGGCAAGAGGCTTTAGGAGGAAACCTGAAATTACTCGTTTCTGGAAGTGCTCCGCTACAACCAAGACTCACCAGAGTATTTACAGCCGCAGGAATTCCAGTAATGGAAGGCTACGGACTTACGGAAACTTCTCCGGTTATTTCTGTGAATGACATGAATAACAAAGGTTTCAGACCTGGATCAGTAGGAAGACCTATTGACAATGTAGAAGTGAAAATTGCTGCAGACGGCGAAATCTTATGTAAAGGTCCTAACGTGATGTTGGGCTATTATAAAGACGAAGAGAAAACCAGAGAGGCTATGGAGGGCGGTTATTTCCATACAGGAGATATCGGAGAAATAGATGCAAAAGGATTCTTGCGCATTACTGACCGTAAAAAAGAAATGTTTAAAACCTCAGGAGGTAAATATGTAGCACCTCAAATGGTTGAAAACACTATGAAACAATCTCGTTTTATCGACCAAATCATGGTGATTGGCGAAGGCGAAAAAATGCCAGCTGCACTGATTCAACCTAGCTTTGACTTCATAAAAGACTGGGCTGCTTTAAAAGGATACAACATCGGTACTACCCATGCAGAGATTGCATCAAACCCTCAGGTTATTGAAAGAATCGGTGAAGAAATTGCCTTAGGAAATAAAGAGTTCGGGAGTTGGGAGCAGGTCAAAAGATTTGAACTTACCCCAGATGTTTGGTCTATTGAAGAAGAACACCTTACGCCTACGATGAAACTCAAACGAAAAGTAATCTTGGCAAAATACCAAGATCTATACGACAAGATTTATAGATAACAAAAAAGGCTGTGTTTTAATAAACACAGCCTTTTTTAATTTATATAAGCTAATTAGATGATTTGTAGCTTTTTCATACAGTCTTTCATCAATTGGTAACTTCTTTCGATGTTGTTGTCAAGTCCTACTGAAAGCCTAATAAGTCCTGCTGTAAGTCCCATTTCGATTTGCTCATCTGCCGGAATTTCAGAAGAAGTAGATGTTCCTGGAGCAGAGAATAAAGTCTTGTAGAAACCTAAACTCACGGCTAGGTAGCCCAATTTTTCTTCCTGCATGAGCTCCATCAGTGCATTTGCTTTTTCAAGCGAACCCGCATCAATAGTAAGCATTCCTCCATAGCCATATTCTTTGTTTAGAATTGAAGTATAGATTTCGTGTGATGGATGCGAAGCCAATCCTGGGTAAACCACCTTTAATCCGTCTTTTTCAAAACGCTGAGCCAGATACATTGCATTGTGGCTGTGTTGTTTCATGCGTAAGTGGAGCGTGCGAAGATTCTTTAAAATACTGGCTGCTCTAAGGCTATCCATAGTAGAGCCCAAAAGCATACAAGCTCCTGTGTTTACATCTTTGAGTTGGTTGATGAATTCTGCCGAAGCACAAATCACACCGCCCACGGTGTCGCTACTTCCGTTGATGAATTTTGTCAATGAGTGAATCACCACATCTGCCCCTAACAATGCTGGAGCTACTGAAAGAGGAGAAAACGTATTGTCTACAACTAATTTTAAGTTGTGTTTTTTGGCGATTTTTGCCAATGCCTTTAGATCAGCAACCTCTAACAACGGATTGCTCACGGTTTCACAATATAAGACGCGAGTTTTTGGCGTGATCGCCGCTTCTACTTGGTCTAGTTTAGTGATGTCTACAAAAGAAGTTTGGATGTTTAACTTCGGAAGAAATTTCTTCATAAAAGCATACGTACCTCCGTAGATAGTTCTGCTAGATACGATGTGCTCACCTGCATCACAAAGTTGTAATAGCACTGGCGTGATGGCTCCCATTCCAGAAGCCGCAACAGTAGCGCTTTCTGTACCTTCCATTTCTGCTAAGGCTAGACCGAGATTGAGTCCGCTTGGGTGGGTGTGTCTCGAGTAAAGATAGCAACCGTCAGTATTGCCTTCAAAAGTGTCAAACATGGTTTTTGCTGACATAAAGGTATAGGTCGAAGAATCAGAAATCGAAGGGTTTACACCTCCAAATTCTCCAAAAAACTGAAGATCTTGAATTTTATCTGCTGGATTAAACATAGCTGTAATTTTTAAGTTATTTATTCTCTACAAATAGACTAAATCATAAATTAAAAATCAATGCTAAGCACTAAAATCAGATTATTTACCTAAATTTGAAACTATGTATAGATTATTTATCTACACAAAGCTCTAAAAACTAAATTCTACTAAAATGACATTAGATTCTGTCGACACTAAAATTCTTCAACTACTGCAAGAAAACTCAAAACAAACTACAAAAGAGCTTTCGCTAAAGACAAATCTTTCAGTAACAGCCGTCTATGAGCGCATCAGAAAGTTAGAGAAAATGAATGTAATCAAAAAATACATGGTGCTGCTTGACAAGCATAAAATAGGCAAAGCTTTTACGGTTTTCTGTCATATCAAACTAGTCAAGCACGAAAAAGAACACATCTTAGAATTTGAAAAAGAAGTGGCAAAGCTGCCAGAGGTAATGGAGTGCTTTCACGTAAGTGGCGATTATGATTATATCTTGAAAGTACAGGTATCAGATATGGATGCGTTTCGGGAGTTTATAATCACTAAACTCACCGCCATCAAAAGCATCGGGAGCACACAGAGCAGCATCTCTATTGGAGAGGTTAAGAATACAACCGAATTTATTCTTTAACACTCCAGAATATATCGTAAATTTGCGTTTCAATCTATGTAATGAAAATGGAAGAAATCCTTAAACAATTCCCCAATCTGACGGAAACGCAAATCAAGCAATTTGCTATGCTTGAAGATATATATAACGACCTGAATTCAAAGATAAACGTTATCTCCAGAAAAGATATAGACGAGCTGTATACGCGACATGTTTTGCATAGTTTGGCTATTGCAAAGGTGCAAGAGTTCAGAAGTGGGGCTTATATTCTGGATGTAGGTACAGGCGGCGGATTTCCCGGAATTCCACTAGCTATATTATTTCCGGATACACAGTTTTATCTGGTTGATGTGATTGCTAAAAAAATTAAAGTAGTCAACGAAGTAGCTGAAGCTATCGGACTCAAGAACCTTAAGGCAGAACAAAAAAGAGCAGAGTTAGTAGTGGGTAAATTTGATTTTATCATCAGTAGAGCCGTGACTAATATGCCTGATTTTGTAGATTGGATCAAAGGAAAGAACAAAAGAGAAAGCAAGCACGACTTAAAAAACGGCATTCTTTATCTCAAAGGAGGTGATTTAACACAAGAGCTACAAGACTTCCCAAAGGCAGTAGAGTATAACATCTCTACATTTTTTGACGATGCGTTTTTTGAAACTAAAAAAGTAGTTTACTTGCCTTTATAACGCAAAAACTTCTACCAGCAATTAATTAAAACAGACAAGAAATCTATTTTATAACGGTCTCTTTTGACTTATTCTGAAAACTATAAAAACAAAAACTATGATGAATAAAAACACCGTTTTGGCCTGGGCTACCTTTATCATGATTGCGATAGGCCTTATTTTAATCGGACTCGGACTCTTTAAATACAGTGAGGTCTCAGGATGGGGTTTCGGTGCTGTAGGCGTGGGCTTTCTAGCCAATGCATGGGTGTTTAATGCCCTGAAAGGAAGAGTCTAATACCAACTAAAGACCCATAAAACATAAGTGATGAGTACTTTCAAAAAACACTTTAAATCAGTTTCAGAAGTACTTAGCACCGATTTAATCTTTTTGAATTGGGTCTAAAAAATAAAAACAGTACTTTTGAAAGCTAAAAATAGTCGGATGAGAATTTTACTTTTAGGTTCCGGTGGAAGAGAGCACGCCATGGCTCATAAGCTCGTGCAGAGCGAGAAATGTGAAGCTCTTTTTGTGGCTCCGGGAAATGCCGGAACACAAAACATAGCCACTAACATAGCTATCGGAGTAAATGATTTTGAGAAAATAAAAGCTTTTTGCTTGCAAAACACTATTGACATGGTGGTTGTAGGTCCTGAAGATCCGCTTGTAAACGGTATTTATGACTTTTTCAAGAATGATGCTACTCTAAAACACATTCATGTGATAGGACCTTCAAAAAAAGGAGCACAACTCGAAGGAAGCAAAGAATTTGCTAAAGAATTTTTGGTCAAAAACAATATCCCAACTGCTGGATACGGCTCATTTACCAAAGAAAATATAGCTGAAGGTTTTGCTTTTTTAGATACGCTAAAACCTCCGTATGTACTTAAAGCAGATGGATTAGCACAAGGAAAAGGTGTGTTGATACTAGAGGATTTGCAAGAAGCCAAAGACGAACTATCAAAAATGCTGGTCGATGCAAAATTTGGTACGGCTAGTGCCAAGGTAGTTATCGAAGAGTTTTTAGACGGTATAGAACTCAGTTGTTTTGTACTTACAGACGGCAAAAACTATAAAATATTGCCCACTGCAAAAGACTACAAGCGCATTGGCGCAGGTGACAAAGGCTTAAATACCGGTGGTATGGGAGCTATCTCTCCAGTTCCGTTTGTAGACGAACTACTGATGCAAAAAATAGAAGAGAGAATCGTAAAACCAACTATTGCAGGGCTCCAGAAAGACAATATCGACTATAAAGGTTTTGTTTTTATAGGGCTTATCAATGTCAAAAACGAACCCTTTGTTATCGAATACAACGTCAGGATGGGAGATCCAGAAACTGAGGTGGTACTACCGAGGTTAAAGACTGATTTAGTCGAATTATTTGCGAGTTTAGACAACCAAGAATTAGATAAAGCATCGTTGAGCATTGATCCTAGAAGTGCCGTAACCGTAATGGTGGTTTCAGGAGGTTATCCAGAAGACTACCAAAAAGGAAAAGAGATTACAGGATTCGAAAAGATACAAGATTCGATGGTTTTTCATGCGGGTACAAAATTAGAAGACAATAAAATCCTGACTAATGGCGGTCGTGTAATAGCCATGACATCATTTGGAGATGACTTTAGAGAAGCACTAAAAACATCCTATAAAAACATTGATCAATTACATTTTGAAAATATGTATTACAGAGAAGACATAGGCTTCGACTTATAAACTTCTTACAGAAATATGGTAAAAATATTCACACTACCCACCACACGAAGAATGCTCACCCATATAGGTAAGTATTTTCTGATGTTGAAAGAAATTTTCGTTAGACCTACAAAAGGTAGGTTTATGCGTACCTTGATACTCAAAGAAATCGATGATTTGATTATCGGGTCACTCGGAATTACGATGTTTATTTCGTTTTTCGTAGGAGCGGTTGTAGCTATACAGACGGCATTAAACCTCACCAATCCGCTTATACCCAAATATCTTATCGGTTTTGCGACACGCCAGTCTGTAATCTTAGAGTTTGCCCCTACATTTATCTCGATTATTATGGCCGGAAGGGTGGGCTCATTTATCACCTCAAGCATCGGAACTATGCGTGTGACAGAGCAAATTGACGCTTTAGAGATTATGGGTGTCAACTCGTTGAACTATCTGGTTTTCCCGAAAATCATCGCTATGCTTTTCTATCCCTTTATCATTGCTATAGCTATATTCTTGGGGATTTTCGGTGGATTTCTTGCCGGTGTTTATGGTGGCTACTCTTCGGTTGATGACTTTATGTATGGACTGCAAGATCAGTTTATACCTTTTCACATTGCCTATGCCTTTATAAAAACAATCATATTTGCACTGATATTAGCTACTGTTCCTGCCTATCACGGCTATTATATGAAAGGTGGTGCACTTGAGGTAGGTAAAGCTAGTACCACATCATTCGTTTGGACCAGTGTGGTGATCATTCTAGTAGATTATTTACTAACCCATTTACTCCTGAATCAATGATAGAAATTAAAGACTTAAAGAAATCTTTTGACGGAACAGAGGTTCTCAAAGGAGTTTCGGCACAATTTGAAGCTGGAAAGACCAACCTAATTATCGGTCAGAGTGGTTCAGGAAAAACAGTTTTGTTAAAAACCATGTTGGGTATACATACTAAAGATAGCGGTACCATCTCTTTTGAAGGAAAGAAAATATCAGAAATGGACAAGGATGAAAGAAGAGAATTGCGCACCCAAATTGGGATGGTTTTTCAGGGGAGTGCTCTTTTTGACTCGATGACTGTCGAAGAAAATATCGCTTTTCCGCTGAAAATGTTTACTAAAAAAACAGCAAAGGAAATTCGGGAGCGCGTTAATTTTGTGATTGATAGAGTGCAACTTGAAGACGCCAACAAGAAAAAACCCTCTGAGATTTCAGGCGGAATGCAAAAACGTGTCGCCATAGCCAGAGCTATTGTGAACAACCCAAAATACCTTTTTTGTGACGAACCCAACTCTGGTCTTGACCCAAAAACAGCTATTGTAATTGATCAACTAATTCAAGAAATAACTAAAGAATACAACATAACTACCGTCATCAATACCCACGATATGAACTCGGTTATGGAAATTGGAGAAAGTATTATTTTTCTTAAAGACGGCATCTTAGCATGGACTGGAAGTAGCGAAGAAATCTATAAAACAGATAACGAAGCTGTCGTAGATTTTGTGTATTCGTCAAACCTATTCAAAAAAGTAAGAGAGGCCTATCTCAATTCATTGCCTAAATAAATTCTCAACTCTTTCTGAATACAATCAAGATGCCTGTACAAAAAACAAGAATAATTGGAGTAATGTCAGGAACTTCACTTGACGGAGTGGATATCGCAGAACTTATTTTTATTGAGTCTGAAGGTGAAATTCAGTATGAGATTCTTCATGCACAAACCCTTCCCTACACCTCCAATTGGATTGAAAAGCTCAGAAATAGTCTTAATTATTCTCCGGCTGAACTAGAAAACCTAAACCAAGACTACACAGAAGTTCTGGGTCAGTTCATCAAAAAATTTATCTCAGCAAACAATATCCAAAACATCACAGCAGTTGCTTCTCACGGACATACAGTGCTGCATCAACCCCAAAACGGCATCGCGTTACAAATTGGCAATTTACCTAAAATCGCTCAAATTATAGGACAAAAAGTAGTCTGTGATTTTAGAGTTCAAGATGTACAATACAAAGGGCAAGGTGCGCCTCTTGTGCCCATCGGAGATCAATTGCTCTTTGCTGAATATGATTATTGTTTAAATTTAGGTGGCTTTTCAAATATATCGTTTGATAAAAACGGACAACGAATTGCCTATGACATTTGCGCGGTCAATACCGTTCTGAATTACTATGCGCTAAAATTGGGGTTTGACTACGACGACAAAGGGCAAATTTCAGAAAATGGCACCTATGACAAAACACTTTTTGACAAGCTAAACAGTCTAGATTTTTACGGGCAAAAACCTCCGAAATCATTGGGTTATGAATTTGTGAAAACACATATCTTCCCTATGACAGAAAACTATGCAGCCGAAACTGTTCTTAGAACCTTTACTGAGCATATAGCCTACCAAATAAGCCAGAATATTGCTAAGGACAACTCTAAGTTGCTTATTACCGGTGGCGGCGCTTATAACGAGTTTTTAATCAATCGCATCAAACACTATCTACCCAAAACAGCCATCACAATTCCGTCTGCAGCACTTATAGAATACAAAGAAGCTTTGATTTTTGGGTTGCTGGGATACTTGAGACTAAAAAATAGAATCAACGTGTTGTCAAGTGTCACTGGAGCAACACATGATCACTCGTCAGGTTTTATTTACGAATAAAACTATTCTGACTTCAGTCTCTCTTGCTCAATTTTCTCAGCCAAACGCTTTTCGATAAGGGGTGTGATGAGGGTTTTCCTTGGGTTTTGTTTGACAAACGGATAGAGCTCTAAATCATGTTTCATCCTGTCGTCTTTGTTTGGGTATTTATTTGTTCCGAGTAAGACTTCTTTTTCTTGGTCAAAAAGTTGTTGTTCTTTATCGGCACTCTCAGTGACTTTTCTTTGGATAGTTCCTTGGATAAGTTGAGTGATTAAACCTCCGTTGGTTTCTATATTCTTGAATAACTCCAATGCTTTTTCAGCCAATTGCTCGGTTAGTGTTTCGATGTAATAAGCGCCATCTGCAGGATTGTCAACCTTGTCAAAATAACTCTCGTGTTTGAGCACTAACAGTTGATTTCTGGCAATTCTATCGCCAAACTCATTTTCTTTGTGGAAAAGCACGTCATAAGGCAAGTTAGTAATGGCATCTGCTCCGCCTAAAATCGCACTCATACACTCAGTTGTAGTGCGGAGCATATTCACGTTATAGTCATAAATAGTTTTGTTGCGCTTGGTGGGTTGTGCTACTATATTTAACTCAAGACTGTAGTCGTATTCTTTGGCCAAAATTTCAATAAGCATTCGCAAGGCGCGAAGTTTAGCAATTTCAAAGAAGTAATTAGAACCTAGACTTACCTCGATAGTGATTGGAGTAGCAAGCTTTGGTATTCTGTTAAAATATTCATTGAGATGCGCTAGCGTATACGCTATTTGCTGCACGATAGTGGCTCCGGCATTTTGATATAAACCTAAGTTTATACTCAAAAACGGAAGTTCACTGGTGGCATTTAAGCCATTAAGTATTGCAAAATCAGCGTTTAAACTTTCAAACCAGTTGCCGTCTTTGCCCAATTGGTGGATAGGATCAACAAGCAGTGAGATTTGATATCCATTATTCTTTGCAAATTGATTTACCGCTTTTGCAAAATCTTCAGACAAGAAAAGTGGCTTAAGGTAATACTTGGTTTCTTTTGGAAGTTCAGCAAACAAGACCTTTAGGTCAGTATCTGGTTTTTCGATAATAAAATAAATGCTTTCTGCACCTCTGTTAAGTGTGTCTTTGGCTCTAGCATTTGACTTTTGGATATCAAAGACATAGATGTGTTGTAAAATCTTGAATTCAGAGGCTTTTACATCAACTGCGATATTTCTTTCAAATTCATCGGTATGATAAAAAGGCTTTACCTTGATACCTTCTGGAGATTCCCAAACGAGTGTTTGGTTATAATCAGCTCCTTTGAGTTCTGCCTGAATTTTTTGCTTCCATTGTTTAGAAGATACAGCATCGAATTCTTGGAATAGTTTAGTTTTCATTATTTGATAGTATCGTTTTCGTATTCGATGATATAAACATCTTCATTGGGCTTGTGCATATAATATTTTTCTCTAGCAAAATGCTCGATTTTGTCAATATTATTGAGTGCTTTGATTTGTTTTTGATCGTTTTTGATTTCGTCCTGATAATACTTTTTATTTGACTCTAAGGTCTTGATTTCTTTATTCAACACGCGGTGTTGCAAATAAGAGGCATCATCTAAAAACAAAATCCAAATTCCAAAAAAAAGTAATAGTGCAAAATACCGATTCCCAAAAAACCTCAGGAACGGATACTTTTTTACACTTTTTTTTAATGGGTTTTTCATTTTTCTAACAAAGCTTTAAAGGTCAAAGATACAGAAAAAAAGCTACTATATTAAGTGCTCGCAAAAGCAACAACACGGCTTTTATTTTCTGCTCATATAACTAATCAGGTCAATCAATCTTGAAGAATAACCAATTTCGTTGTCATACCAACCCACCACTTTCACCATATTATCAATCACCGAGGTCAGTTCAGCATCAAATAAACACGAAAGTCTATTGCCGATAATATCCACTGAAACAATGGGGTCTTCTGTATAACCTAGAATTCCTTTGAGCTGATTTTCAGAGGCAATTTTAAAAGCGCTGTTGATTTGCTCAATACTCACTTTTCGCCGTACATGGCAAGTCATATCGGTAAGAGAACCATTAGAAACGGGCACTCTGATTCCGCAACCGCCAATTTTATTCTCTAAGCTAGGGAAAATCTTGGTCAATGCCTTGGCGGCTCCTGTTGTGGTGGGCACAATAGATTGTGCGGCTCCTCTTGCTCTGCGCAGGTCTTTGTGCGGCACGTCGTGCAGACTTTGATCTGTGGTATAAGAATGGACAGTGGTGATATAAGCTTGTTCTATGCCACACAACTCATCGAGAACTCTGAGCATCGGTGCTGCGTTATTAGTAGTACAACTGGCATTGGATACAATTTTTTCTGTGCCATCTAAGATGTCGTGATTTACACCTAAAACAACCGTTTTGATTTTGTCATCCTCTGGCGGAACAGAAAGAATTACCTTTTTAGCTCCAGCCAAAATATGTTGGTATAAAATTCCGAAGGTTTTGTGTTTACCCGTACATTCTATTACAAAGTCAATTTCTAAATCTCTCCAATTCAGCTCTGCAATACTACGCTCGTGCAAAAAGCGGTATTTCTTGTCGTCAACTTTGATATGCAAAGAATCATACGAAACCTCATAAGGTAAAATTCCGTGGATGCTGTCATATTTCAGCAAATGTGCCATGGTCCTACTGTCAGCAATATCATTGATGGCAACTACTACAATAGTTGGGTGATTGATAAGTAGTCTAAAAAGGTTACGACCAATGCGTCCGAAGCCATTGATGGCGACTTTTGTTTTATTTGTTTCAGGTTTCAAGTTGACTGTGTGGTTTAATCGTTGAACCGTTAGTTTATTTATTTGCAGGAAGTTATGAATTCAAAAAGTCTTTGAATTTAGGATGTGTAAGTAATTTATAGAGCAGTAAAATTCCTCCAATAATCTTTACTAACATACCTGTGACTAGAAGTTCATTGCCCAAATCCCAATGCATAATTTTGAATAATGCACCTATTATAATCAGCATAAAGCCAATTCCTAAAACTACTACTGTGTGTTTTATTTTCATAGTCTAATTTTTAGAAAAAATAGTATCCATAAAATTATAGTCAAAACCACTTACAATCTTAAAGAATATGTTTCTGTGCTTTATAAGAAGAACGCACTAATGCTCCGCTTTCAACGTGACGGAAGCCAAGTTCTTTACCGATTTCTTCGTATTTCTTGAATTGGTCAGGTGTGATGAATTCTCTAACGGGCAAGTGCATCTTACTAGGCTGCAAGTATTGTCCGATGGTTACTACATCCACATTTGCATTTCTCAAATCATGCAGGGTTTCGATAACTTCTTCTTCTCTCTCACCCAGTCCGAGCATAATCCCAGATTTGGTTCTATGTGCTCCTTGTTCTTTTAAGTACTGTAATACCCCTAAGCTTCTTTCGTATTTTGCCTGGATACGCACCTCGCGCGTCAGTCTTTTGACGGTTTCCATGTTATGCGAAATCACCTCTGGTGCTACTTCTATCATTCGGTCTAAATGGCGCTCTATTCCTTGAAAATCGGGTATTAGGGTTTCGAGTGTAGTAGTTGGGTTCATTCTTCTGATCGCTTTCACGGTCTCAGCCCAAATGATGCTTCCCATATCTTTTAGGTCATCTCTATCTACACTAGTCACAACGGCATGGGTGATATTCATCAATTTTATCGAACGCGCTACTTTTTCGGGTTCGTCCCAGTCTACCGTTTCTGGCCTTCCGGTTTTCACACCACAAAAACCACACGAGCGGGTGCAGACATTTCCTAAAATCATAAAGGTAGCTGTTCCTTCGCCCCAACATTCGCCCATATTCGGACAACTTCCAGAAGTACAAATGGTGTTGAGTGAATATTTATCAACCAAGTTTCTCAGATCAGTATATTTCTTTCCGGTCGGAAGTTTTACCCTGAGCCATTTTGGTTTTGGCTGTTTACCTTGGTTTTGTTCTAAAATCCCTTGCATTGTATTCGTTTTTTGAGACCCACAAAGATACAAATTTTTAATCCCCAAGCCGTTCAGATGCCTTGAAAATAAAGTTATATAGTTCTTAAAATCATGTTATAGCGCCGATAATCCTGATGTCTTGATTTATTTTTAATTATTTTTGTGGTTTACTATCCTTATGTATAAACTGTTTTTTGTAATTGGGCTTTTATTAGTTATCGAGATTTATGCTAATATAGCGCTGAAAGTAGCCTTCCAATCCAAGCAAGTTTTTATCGTTTCTATTATAATTTCTTTGCTTATTCACGGTTTTTTTATCTACGAATTCTTCAGCTTTGACAGAAGAGTGGGTCAGACACAATACACGCTAATACTCCTCTCGCTTCTTGTGCTCTATCTTACAGTTAAGCTGTTTATGGCTTTGCCTTTACTGATAGAAGACCTATATAGAGTGCTGAAAACCATATTTAATTTCTCTACTGATTCTAACACTGCGCAGATGATGCCTTCTAGGCGAAAGTTTGTGAGTCAAATGGCTTTGGGCATCGCGGCAATTCCGTTTTTTTCTGTTTTATACGGAATTTTTGAAGGGAAATACAACTTTAAAGTAATCAAAAAAGCTGTTTTCTTTGAAGACCTCCCCGATAGTTTTGATGGCCTACGAGTTTTACAAATCTCAGATTTGCACTGCGGGAGTTTTGACAATAAAGAAAAGATAGAATATGCCGTAGACCTAATCAATCAACAGGATTTTGACTTATTTGTTTTCACAGGAGATCTCGTCAACAATTTTGCACGTGAGATGCACCCTTGGATGGACACCTTCAACAGAATAAAAAAACCAAAATTCGGGAAATACTCTATACTTGGCAACCACGATTACGGAGAATACACCATTTGGGATTCAGCAGCACAGAAAGAAAAAAACTTTCAAGAGATCAAAGACTTACACGGCGAAATAGGTTTTAAACTACTTCTGAACGAAAATGTTTATATAGAAAACAACACCGATAAAATTGCGGTAGTAGGTGTCGAAAACTGGGGACATAATTTCAAAAAGGCAGGAGATTTAAACAAGGCATCAGAGAAATTGAGTCAACAAGATTTCAAGATTTTGCTCTCTCATGACCCTTCACATTTTGATTTAGAAGTCAAAAATCACCCTAAAAACTTTCATCTCACACTCTCAGGGCATACCCATGGCATGCAATTTGGTGTAGAAATACCTAAGGTTTTTAAATGGAGCCCCGTGCAGTATGTATATAGATATTGGGCCGGATTATATAGAGATTCAGGCAAGTTTTTATACGTAAACAGAGGTTTTGGCTTCCATGCATATTCAGGCAGAGTGGGGATATGGCCTGAAATTACGGTTCTGGAGCTTAAAAAAACCAATAAGAGTTAAAATGTGCGTTAAATATGCTATTTTTGTGCTAATTAAACTAAGGATAAATGTCTAAATTCGGAGAGATTATAAATACAGATGTTCCTGTTTTGATCAATTTTTATACTAATCGGAATGATTCTTCAGAAGTCATGCATTCGGTTGTTCGAAATATTGCAGCTACGCTAGGAGATAAAGCCAAAGTCGTAAAAATAGACATCGATAAAAATCACGATTTAGCAGAAGCGTTACGCGTGAGTAGTGTTCCTGCATTTATGATTTACAAAAACGGACAAATGGTATGGAGGCAATCAGGAGAATCTGATGCAGAATCTATTATTGCAGCAGTTCAGAAATACGTTTCGTAGTATTTCATACCAGGCAAGCCAAAGAGTGTACGCAACGATCTAAAAAAACCGCACAAGATGCATATCTTACATATAAATCTTCAAGATGGTTGGAGAGGAGGAGAATCTCAAATTTCCTTTTTGATGCTAGAGCTTAAAAAAAAGCCCATACGTCAGACATTAGTCTGCAAACAAGGAAGCCAGTTAGAGCAATTCGCAATCGATAACAGCATCAACTACCTGAGTTTAAAACTCGGAATTCTCAGCACTTTTATAAATGCCAAAAAAATAGCGACTTTTGTAAGAACAAACAAAGTTGATATAATGCATTGCAATGAATCTATCGGTTTGGGCATAGCCGTTTGGTCTAGAATAGCATTCAAAAACAAAGCAAAAATCATCTTACATAGGCACGTTGTCTTTCCTATAAAAGGCATGTTGAGCAAGTTGGTTAAATATTCTCCTAAGTACAATGACAAGGTTATCTGCATCAGTTCTGAAGGCGAAAAAGTTATTAGAGACACTACTTACAACACCAATATCACCATTATTCCGTCTATGACTGATGTGAATTATGATTATAAAAATGAACGCGTATTAGAGCAGCTTGGCATAGATATGTCTAAAAAAATTGTCGGTTATTTTGCAGCCTTTACACCTGAGAAAGATCATTATAGCTTTCTAAAAGCAGCGCAAATTATTAGTGCAGCCTGTGCAGAAGTTCATTTTGTTTTGGCAGGTTCAGGAGACTTAGAAGAACAGATCAAGACTTATGCGGCTGAACTTAACTTAACGAATAAGACTTCGTTTTTAGGTTTCGTGCCTCAAGCACAACGACTTATTCCAGAGATTGACGTTTTGTTGTTTACTTCGACTAAAGAAGGTTTAGGGAGCACGATACTAGAGTTTTTTGTAGCTAAAAAACCGGTTGTAACCGTTAAAAATGGTGGTTCTGAAGATTTGGTTTTTGATGGCAAAACAGGATTTATATGCGAACTAAAAGATGCAGATTGTATGGCCGAAAAAACATTGAGACTATTAAACGAACCAGAACTAGTCAATGAAATTACAGAAAACGCCTATACACACGCGTTAGAAAACTTCTCTTTCAAAAGTGTGACTGAAAAAATATATGCTGTATATCAAGAAGTTATTGCAGCGAAAGACAAATTATAAAATGCTTTTATAATTTACAGATAAAATTTTTCTGGACACCCAATATTTTTTTAAGTTGGATTCATAAAATGTGTACATTAGCATTATTGAATAAACTAAACATAAACACACACAAATCATGGATACACTACACACTACAGATATTCCAAAACTAATCGATAAAGAAGAGATTGAGAACATGAAATTTCCGCAACAGGGAATTACAAGAGCTAAAGGTGAACTAGAAACACTTACTAGAAAGCTTAATGAAGCGATGACCTTGGGTAATGTGCACCACTCAAAAATCAAAATTATCTTTCACGACTCTGAAGGCTTAAAAGCTGTTGAGACAACAGTTTGGGTAGCTGGCAAAGACTATATTACTCTCAAAAAAGGTGTTTCTATCCCGATTAGAAATATTGTGGATGTTAAATTCTAGACTACATAAAGATATCTGAGTTATACCTATTTATAGCTCAAATATACATTTCACACACTATACCACCTCATTAAAAGCAGCGTTTTTCCGGAGAAAACGCTTGTTTTTTTTAGGTAGTATTTTTTATTTATAGGTATATAAATCACTGTTAACACTTCAATTTACCAACGCTATAAGCTTTGGTCATTGCTCGAAAAACCGCTACCTTTGTAGTCTTAAATTTCAGCATGAAAAACATAGATATTTCTGCATTAGACCCAAAAAAATTCATACTTATCAAAGGTGCTGGGTTGCACAATCTCAAAGACATTGACGTTGCCATACCCCGCAATAAACTTATTGTCATTACCGGATTATCAGGTTCTGGAAAGTCTTCATTGGCTTTTGATACGCTTTACGCAGAAGGACAACGACGCTACGTAGAAAGTCTTTCTTCGTATGCCAGACAGTTTTTAGGCAGGCTAGATAAGCCAAAGGTAGAATACATTAAGGGAATTGCACCAGCGGTAGCTATCGAGCAAAAAGTAAATACTACCAATGCCCGCTCAACTGTGGGTACCTCTACCGAAATATATGATTACCTAAAACTTTTATATGCTAGAATCGGGAAAACCATATCTCCTATTTCAGGACAAGAAGTCAAGAAAAATACGGTTTCTGATGTAGTGAACTTCGTCAAAGCACAAAAGCTTGAAGAAAAGTGGTTGTTATTAGCTCCGGTCAGCGTTGAGAAAAGCAGAAGCCTAAAAGAGAAGTTAAACATTCTTTTGCAACAAGGATTTTCAAGAATATTAGTAGATAACCAAACCCTGAAAATCGAAGACTTCCTGATTTCTATCACTGACGACCAAGACAGCAAAAGCGAACTTTTTATTATTATTGACCGCATCGTGACCAAAGGCGATGAGGATTTTTATAACCGTCTTGCCGACGCACTAGACGCTGCGTTTTATGAAGGAAAAGGCGTTTTGTTTTTACAGCGATTAGAAGATAGCGCTCGATTTGAATTCAGCAATAAATTTGATTTAGACGGCATGTCATTCACTGAGCCAAATGCGCATTTCTTTAGTTTCAACAATCCGTATGGTGCGTGTCCGAGTTGTGAAGGCTACGGAAACATCATCGGGATTGACCCTGAACTCGTGGTTCCAGACACCTCTGTTTCTGTCTATGAAAGTGCTATTGCCGCTTGGAGGGGAGAATCGATGAGCTGGTACAGAGATCAATTGGTGAATAATGCCTATAAGTTTGACTTCCCGATTCACAAACCATATTTCGAACTTACAGAAGACCAAAAAGACTTGGTTTGGAAAGGAAATCAATACTTCACTGGTCTACATGCTTTTTTTGCAGACCTGGAGTCTCAGAATTATAAAATACAAAATAGGGTGATGCTCTCTAGATATAGAGGCAAAACCAAGTGTCACGTCTGTGACGGAAAACGACTCAAACAAGAGTCAAATTACGTAAAAATTGACGGGAAATCAATTTCTGACTTGGTAGTATTGCCTATTAGCAAACTGATCTTGTTTTTTAATGCCTTGAAACTCGATCAATATGACCAACAAGTTGCCAAGCGATTGCTTTTAGAAATAAACAGCCGTTTGGGCTTCTTAGAGAATGTAGGTCTAAATTACCTCACGTTAAACAGAAACTCAGCAACACTTTCTGGTGGAGAGTCTCAGCGCATTAATCTAGCCACTTCGCTCGGGAGTAGTTTGGTGGGCTCTATGTATATCTTAGACGAACCCAGCATAGGCTTGCACCCAAAAGACACAGAGAAACTCATCACCGTACTCAAAGAGTTGCGCGATCTTGGCAATACCGTTATCGTCGTCGAGCACGATGAAGACATTATGAAACAAGCTGATTACATCATCGATATCGGTCCTGAAGCTGGAAGTCATGGAGGTGAAGTGGTGGCATTGGGTACTTTTGACGAAATCAAAACACAGCATTCCTTAACTTCTGAATATCTAAGCGGAGCAATGCGCATAGAAGTGCCTAAAAACCGCAGAAAATATAAAAACCATATCGAGGTGATTGGCGCTAGAGAAAACAACCTCAAGAATATAAATGTCACCTTCCCCTTAGAGTGCTTGACCGTAATCACTGGTGTTTCAGGAAGTGGAAAAAGTACGCTGGTCAAGAAAATACTCTATCCAGCACTTCAAAAACAATTGATCGGGCACGGAGAAAAGCCAGGGCAGTTCTCTAGATTAGACGGAAGTTACTCTCATATCAAATCAGTAGAATATATTGATCAAAATCCAATCGGAAGGAGTTCACGATCAAACCCTGTCACCTATATCAAGGCGTATGACGATATTCGGGAATTATTTGCCAAACAAAAATTAGCCAACCTCAGAGGCTATCTTCCTAAGCACTTCTCGTTTAACGTAGAGGGCGGACGCTGTGAAGTATGTAAAGGAGATGGCGAAGTAGTTGTTGAAATGCAGTTTATGGCTGATGTGCACTTAGCCTGTGAAGCCTGTAAAGGAAAGCGATTTAAAAAAGAAATTTTAGAAATCAATTTTGAGGGTAAAAATATCAGCGATGTACTACGGCTGACCATTGATGATGCCATTGATTTCTTTGATAAGCACAACCAAGCCAAAATTGTACAGAAACTACAACCGCTAAAAGATGTAGGTTTGGGTTACGTAAAACTCGGCCAATCCTCTTCTACCCTTTCTGGGGGAGAAGCACAACGCATCAAGTTGGCTTCGTTTTTAGTCAAAGGAGTCACCAAAGACAAGGTGCTGTTTATTTTTGATGAGCCCACTACTGGGTTGCACTTTCACGATGTTAGAAAACTATTGGCCTCGTTTGATGCGCTGATTGACAAAGGACACTCGGTTGTAGTTATTGAGCACAATCTCGACCTGATTAAATGTGCTGATTATATCATTGACATCGGTCCTGAAGGTGGTGAATTTGGCGGTGCACTCATGGCTTTTGGCACACCTGAAGAAGTTTCAAAAAACAAAAACTCTATCACGGGCAAATACCTCAAAGAGAAATTATAAAACAATATTCTATAATTTTCACTATATAGACCTATGAATAAACTTATGTTTTTTGCTTTTTTTGCTTTTTATAGCATTACCTATTCCCAATGTTTTGATTGTGCAAAAAACATAGGTGGTCATGTTAATGACGGTGCTGTAGATATCATAAAAACAACTGATGGATTTGTTTTCCTAATTAATATACCTAACGAAGCTAAGATTCAAAAATATGATTTTGATTGTAATTTAATATGGTCAAAACAGAATAATGTTGGGAGTTCACTTGTTGAAGCTATTACTTCTGATCCCTCGGGTAATATCTATTATCTTATTCGTACCGGTATACAATTAGGCGGCATTGATGGCTTAACTTTTTATAAGCTAGACCCTAATGGCAATACTCTTTGGTCAAAAAGCATTGGTGGTATAGAATATGAATACATAGGTTATGAGATGTTAGATATACTTTATTTTCAAGACACCTTGTATGTTATAGGGACTTATTTGAATAACATTAGATTTAGTGAAGAGGTAAGCTTTAGTTCTAACAATGTATACAATCCAAATGCATTTATTGCTCGTTATGATACGGATAATAATTTTATCAATGCTATTGTTGGAAACTCAAACGAGGATCTATATAAATTCTCTGAAATTGATAACTTAGGGAATATTTATCTAACAAGATCAAGTTATAATTCATCTTTGGCTTATGTAGATAAATTCAACGCATCTCTTGAGCTTGATTGGTCTATAATACTATCGAGCAATGACCCCAGCGACAATAATCAAGGACTTTATACCCCAACAGGTATTCATTTTAACCACGAGAACAATAAATTGTACTTATGGGGAAGAATGAATTTAACCACTACAATCATGGGAGGTCACAGTTTTTTTATTAGCGAAAATAATGGTGAGTTTCAAAGTTTATTGACTGAGATAGAAACTACGACTGGAGGTTTAGAAAACTTCAAGCGTTTTGACAATAATTCTGCACACTATAATATTTACAACCCTTATACCGGACGTCGTAGATCTGCATTCATGACAGAAAAAGACAATATATTATATGTGTGGTCCAGCTTTAGAGGCACCATTAGCTTTCCTAATGCGGATGCGGTAAGCACAAAATATCACTATGATGAATATGACTCAGAAAACTTAATTTTATTTCAAGTAAATCTAAATGACTTTAGTTCAGAGCTTATTTTTCAATCTTACGGAGTAGAAAACTTAACTTTTGGCGTTAAAGATTATCCTGGCAATCTTTTTTTTAATGGTGATGATTTATACTTGACTTCAACTTTTGAAAGTAAACCACTTTTAATTAACGATACGACAATAAATAACAATAGTGGCAATAACAATTCAGATGCAATGTTTTATAAAGTGAATATCAACTCTTTAACAAACAACGGAGTTATTGTTGCAACCAATACCTGCTTTAATGAATTAACTCATTTTAGTCTTACAGGAACTTATGATACTATTGTTTGGGATTTTGGAGATCCGAATTCAGCAAATAATACTTCAACACTTAACAACCCTAGCCATATATTTTCTCAGACAGGAACTTTTCATATTACGGCAACGGTTGTCTGTGGTGAGAATACTGAAACAATCGAAAAGGATATTACTATCACAAATACACCTTCTATAAGTAATATTGACCTCATAGAAAGCTGTGAAACACTTGCTGGTTCTGGCATAAGTTCAGAATTTGACACTTCTACTATAAATGCTATACTCACTGGGATACAACAAGATGTTTCCTTGGTATTTATCAAAGCCAATGGTACAGTTATACCAAACGAACTTCCCAATCCTTATACAAATAGTACAGCTTTTAGCGAAACGATAACTGCTAGGTTATTTTATACTGCTAACCCGGATTGTTATGTAGAAACTAGTATTACGTTTACTACATTATCAAGACCTGAAGCACCTATAGCGCCCTCACCGCAAAACTTTTGTATCCAAGAAAATCCAAGTTTAGATACAATTGACATCGACGGTCAAAACATACAATGGTATGCCACACAAACAGAAGGAACGCCACTGCCGAATGCTACTACACTAACAGATGAAGCTATATACTATGCTTCGCAAAGCACCGATGGCTGTGAGAGCTTGAGGGTGGCTGTAACAGTATTTATTCACGACACACCACCGCCAATGGGTGAACCCAATCAAGAGTTTTGTGTTTTTCAGAATGCAAGCCTAGAAGATATTTTAGTAGAAGGGGATGACATACAATGGTATGCTTCTAACACAAGCACCACTCCGCTTCCTACCACAACACTATTGGCAGACGGTACAACTTATTATGCCACACAAACCCTTAACGATTGCCAAAGTGAAGATCGCTTAGCAATTGAGGTGTCTCTAACAACAAGTCTCGGGATTCCTGAAAGCTATGAAGCTGTGGTATGTGATCATCTAGCTGACGGAATAGAAGCGGTCAATTTCACTTTTTATAACGAAGACCTAATTGAAAATAGCTCTGAGTACAGTTTTGGCTATTATATTTCAGAAAACGGAGCCATCAATCAAGTCGATACCGATAAAATAACCTCCTTTTCAAATTTCACTATTCCTCTAGGTGAGACCATCTTTTATGTGCGAATTGAATCAGAATATGGATGTCATAGTGTTGTTGAATTGCGTTTGAATGTAGTAAGCGAGCCTGTAGTAGTTATGCCCGGCGAAACTATACTTTGCCAAAATGAGACCATTGTCTTAGATGCAGGTGCAGGATTTGACACGTATCTATGGTCTACCGGAGAAGAAACCTCCGCTATAACTATTTCAGAAGAGGGCAGTTATTGGGTTAGTGTTGCTCACACCTATCAAAACACTAGTTGCGCTACTACTAAAGACATCACGGTAAACCTATCTGCACAGGCGACTATCTTAGATATCGACATACAAGACTGGACCAGTACTGACAATATAATTATTGTCAAAGTAGATGGACCTGGGGTTTATGAATATTCATTAAACAACATTAGTTTTCAAGAAAGCAATACTTTTTATGGACTCAATAGCGGGCATTATACAGTATATGTTCGCGATATAAACGGCTGCGGAACCACTGATCAAAAAGTAACACTGCTTAGTTATCCTAAATATTTCACACCCAATGGCGATGGATACCACGACAGATGGGCGGTTAAATTCTCAAGATATGAAAAGGGTTTAATCACGCGTATCTTTGATCGCTATGGCAAATTATTGAGAGAGCTGAAACACAAGGAGACTTGGGACGGAACCTTTAATGGGTTTGATGTTCCCTCAACTGATTATTGGTTTGTAGTGACTAGAACTGACGGGACAACCTATAAAGGACACTTTAGTCTAAAGAGATAAAAAAATACTCTTTAGGGCTATACCAAATAGACTGTAGAAGAAATTAAAAAAGAAAATGATTATGAAAAACAAATTAAAAGTAGAAGTCTGGAGCGATATCGTCTGTCCGTTTTGTTATATCGGCAAGAGGAATTACGAAAGTGCCTTGGCAGCATTTGAACATAAAGACAAGGTGGAATTGGAGTTCAAAAGCTACCAACTAGATGCTAACTTTGTTCAAGACACTACACAAAAACACGATTACCGTCAAGGACTAGCACACAAATACGGACGCTCTCTAGAAGAAATAAATACAATGATTGAGCAGATGACCTCATCGGCAAAAGCTGTCGGGCTAGACTTTGACCTTGACAATGCAGTTCAATTCAATACTTTTGACGCCCATCGCATACTTCACTTAGCCAAAGAAAAAGGCCTAGGAAACCAATTAAAAGAAGCTTTGTTGGCAGCTTATTTTATTGAGTCAAAAGATCTTGGCAACAAAGAGGTATTGAAAGCTGAAGCGCTAAAAATAGGTCTTAATGCTACAGACTTTGACAAGGTACTCACAGATGACTCTTATGCCTACACGGTCAAACAAGATATTCAAGAAGCGGGCAATCTTCAGATTTCTGGGGTGCCGTTTTATGTGTTTGACAGAAAATATGGCGTTTCAGGCGCACAACCACCCGCGGTATTCTTAGACACGCTGAGAAAAACCTATGCCGAATGGACGGGGAAATCTAGTATCACTTTAGAGAATACCAACGAAGGTATGTCTTGTGATACCGATGGAAATTGTGACTAATTTGCACTGCACACGTTTTATAAAAAAAAGAGCGTTATCTAAGGTAGATAACGCTCTTTTTTATGATTCTAAACTCGTAGATTATTTCATTCTTTCGTATTGACAACAATGGTGCAGGTCTTCATAAGTTTTGTCATCTGCCTTTACTTTGTCAGTGTCGTGTCCTGCCTTAGCGATGGCCTTACTCACCTCTTCAGCAGAAGTCTTTCTTTGGTCAATGATTACATGAATATCCTGACAATCCACATGCCATTCTGCTTTTTTCACTCCTTTGACAGAGAAAGCTGCTTTTTCGATGCGCTTTTTACACATATCACAATTTCCGTTAACCGGAATAACTACTTCAACATTTTTTTTCTTGGCTTGTTTCTCTTGTGCTTGCACACTAAATCCAGCAAATACAAAGGCTATAATTAAAAATAACTGTTTCATGATTTTTATATTTTTTAGGTTACTATTATTTTAAGATACCCTACACTTCTAATCAAGCATATAATCAGAGTAATCTTCTTTTACTTTTCTTTGGATTTTGAAACGCAGTCCAGCATAATACATCGACCCAAAAACAGGTCCGTAAATCATTGTACTATCAAAATTAGCACCAAACGGATTATCAGCGCCAATAACTGCATCTTTTTGTTTATAGTTGGTCAAGTTTTCTCCACCTATATATACTTCAAAAACAGGCGAAAAACTATGGGTTATTTGAGCGTTCATCAACGTCAGTACAGGTGAGAATTCTCTTGCTTGGTATTGAGTCGGATTACTTGCCGTATAAGGCAATTTCTGCTCGCCTAGGATATTAGCTGTCCAGTCAAACTTCCATTGTTTTCCTTTGTCGGTCACGTGTGTTTCGTAGCCTATATTGGCAAAGAATCGGTGTTTTGCTTGTAGAGGTTTTATATCTCTACCTCCTCTATAATCCGTTTGAATGTCATAGAATTTATAAGCTGTTCTGATGTTCAGATGATGTGAGAGCGCAAGGTTAAATTCCAACTGAAAACTATTGGCAAATGAAGCTCCGTCAAGGTTATAGAACACCGCTTTTTGAGCTGAGTCATACAAATCTACCACTACCTGATTCTGAAAATCTGTTCGATAGAAGTCAGCGATTACTTCTGCCTTTTTGCCAAATAGGTTAAAGTCTTGCATAAAACTCATACCATAATTCCAAGCTACTTCAGGCTCTAATCCGTAGATCTTTCCGTTGGTATTCAATATCTCAAACTCTCTTGAAGAAGCAAACAGGTATTGATTCTCGGCAAATACATTTGCCGTTCTGACTCCTCTACCTACAGAGGCTTTTATTGTACCACCTTCCCAAGGAGCATAACGCGTATGGATTCTCGGCGTAACAAAAGTACCGATACGATTGTGATTATCTACTCGAACTCCAGCAACTAAGCTAAAGTCATCCATATTGTCATAGGTATATTCAAAAAATGCTCCGACAGAAGTATCTGTTCGTCCTACGTCATCTTTAGAAGAACCGTCAACTTTACTAATCATCTCGTCATAACCGTCATAAGTGAAGTTCACTCCGGTGGAGAATTTATTCAACGTATTGGACAAAATAGAATTGTACAATAGATTTGAATAAAAGCTCTTTTGATGGATGTCGTATGCTCTTAGACCAAAATAAGAATCTTGTTTGTGTGAGCTAAAAGAGTTCTGAAAACCAAAGCTTTTCCATGACTCATCCGGAAAAACATAGCCAATCTTACTTGACCCATCAAACTTTTCGGTGAGTAATTCTGAACCCCAATAATTAGTAGTGAATTTATCGCGGTTTTTGTCAAAATCAACGCTTCCAGCTTGTTTATCGTCTTTCATATAACGCAAGTTAAAGAAGCCTACCCAGCCTTTTTCAGTGTCGAGATACTGCCATCTGTTGAGGATATTCACTTGTTTTCCGAGCGGATTGTCTAAGAAACCATCATTGTTCATATCATTTTTTGAATCGCGCATATTTCCGTGTAAGAACAAAGAAGTCGCCCATTTATCTGATACTTGTTGATTGAGGTGCGTGTTTAATTCAAAACGAGAATCAGAAGAAGCATAGGCATTCACGAAAAGTGGTAAATCATCAATAGGTTTGATAAGCTCATAATTGATTTGACCTGAGATACTTTCATAACCATTGACGACACTTCCTGCTCCTTTGGTAATTTGGATGCTCTCGACCCAAGTGCCCGGGATAAACGAAAGTCCATACGCTTGTGCAGCACCTCTTACAGCAGGGATATTCTCTTCAGTCATCATAATATAAGGACTGTTTAGCCCGAGCATTTTGATTTGTTTGTTGCCCGTTACGGCATCAGAGAAGTTCACATCAATTGACGGATTGGTCTCAAAACTCTCAGAGAGGTTACAACAAGCGGCTTTTAAAAGTTCGCTACTAGAGATATTGGTGACATTAGCTGCAGCAAATCTAAGTCTTGATAAAGCTTGTCTTTTTCTTTCGATAACGACCGTCTCAACCATATTATCTGGGAATAGCACTGCTGAAACTTCTGTTTTTGGGTCTACAACAACAACTTCAGTTGTCATTCCGATAAAAGAGATAACCAGATTTTTGCCCTCGATGAAGTTGAGTTCAAACTTACCGTTGCTATTGGTTTGGGTGCCTTCTGTGGTGCCTTCCCACACAACAGATGCCCCAATTAGAGGAATGTTTTTATTCTCAGCTGTGTTTTCATAGACAACACCCCTGATTTTTTGTTGGGCATAACTATTAAATCCAAGTAGGATGAATAGTAAAAATAAATATTTTTTCATTTCTAAAACTTAATTGATTGATAGCGTTCTACTGCTCAAAAGCTAGTGAGTTGAGCATAAATTCTAAAAAAATCAATAATTAAGCGTAATAGATCAAACTACAATAGAGTTTGTAAAGGGGTGGTGCATTTGATTGAAAGCAGTATTCAAAATGCTCTTGTTTGAAGTCTTCTAAAGTAGTGAAGAAAACCACTGAATAATCATTTGCTACAAGTACGAAGGCATCGTAACCGAAAGAAAATGATTTTGCAATAAGAATATCTGGATTGTCTTGAGTAATGGTGTGGTCTTTACAACAGTCAGAATGGTCTTCAGTGTTGTCACCACAGCAGATTTGTGTCTCATGGCAAACCTCTTCTAGTTGTGTGTGTTTATCTGAATGTCCGCAGGAATCCTCGATTGCCTCTGCATAAATAACCGAAGAGGCTATTTGTTCATCTCCACAGAAATGCACATTCATAGCCAGACCAACGTTCGAGAACATCAGAACAAAAGCAAATAAAAAGGCCAATAGAGATTTAGGTAAACGCATTGTTTTTAGAACATCTAGAATAAACTCAGACAAAGATAACCAATTATATGGTTTGAGAAATCATTTTAACGAAATCATATAAAAGTGAGTTCATCACATCGGAGTCGATTCATTTTAAAACAAAAAACCTAACAGACTAGCTGTTAGGTTTTTGTATACTCAATGATTGAGTTGTTTTTTATTTATCCGAAGATTGCGTGTCTTTTGCAGATTCTTCAACCTCTAGACCATCATCACTTGATTGTTTAGTTTTGTATTTGTCGTTGAGGAGTTTTGCGATTTCAGAAGTGATATCCTGACCTTCTTTTGCATACAGCACTGTGCTTGCACGCTCTGAAGTAGATAAAATATAATCGTAATTTTTTTCTTTGCCGTAAACGGTGATGAATTTTCTTACTTGACTCACAAGGCTGTCCATCTCTGCACCGCTTTCATTTTGCAATTTCTGCATCATGGCTTGTTGTGTATAAGCCAATCGTTGTTCTCTTTCTTGAAGTGCAGCTCCGGTTTGTTGTGCCCATTGTTGTCCTTTAGCTTGTGCATTCTTCTCAAAATAAGCGATATCAGCTTTGAACTTACTCAATTCTGCATCGAGTTCTTTGTCCATTTGTTCTGATTTAGCTTTATATTTTGCCTCAATATGTTTTGCTTCTTCATATTCATTCAGGAGTTTTGATGAGTCAATATATACTATACTCAAAGTGTTATTTTGTTGCGTGTTTTGTTCATTTTGTTGACAAGAGAACAAGAATAGACCGAAAGTTGCGGCTAAGATTATTTTTTTCATGAATGTTTGATAAATTAATAATTCTGCAAAAGTAATATAAATTTAGATATCGTTGAGCATTTTTGAGATCTCATCTAATTTTGGCGTGAGTATAATCTCTATTCTACGGTTTTTAGATTTCCCCTCTGATGTCTCGTTACTCGATACCGGAGCATACTCACTTCTTCCGGCAGCTGTTAGACTCAGCGGATTTATTTGTTGGTTTTCTTTTAGGATTCGCACAATAGAAGTAGCTCTTTTAGTCGATAAATCCCAGTTGTCTTGCACCTGACCTTGCCCATTATAAGGCACGTTATCTGTATGCCCTTCAATGAGTACTGAAATGTCAGGATTATCAGCCAATACTTTTCCTACTTCAACCACAGCTGATTTTCCTTCTGCTCCTACGATCCAACTTCCAGAGGCAAAAAGCAATTTATTCTCCATAGAGACATATACTTTGCCGTCTCTTTGCTCTACTGTAAGTCCTTTTCCTTCAAAGCTATATAATGCATTTGAGAGTTTGTCCTTAAGTGCTTTTAAGTTGTTTTCGTTAGCTGCAATCAAGCTTTCTAGTTCAGTAATTCTCTCTGAACGCTTCTGTAAGTCATTTTTAAGTTTCTCTAACCTGTCTTGTTCTGCTTGAAGTGCTTTTTCTTTTGACTGAAGCTGTGCCAATAAATCTCTGTTTTTCTCTGAATTAGCCTGAATAGACGCGCTACTTGATTTTTCTAGTGCATCATACGCAGCTTGTAGGTTTTTGAGCGTGCTCTTTGAGGTGTTGCAATCAGCCAATAGGCTAGCATGTGCTGCTTTGAGCTTATCGAGTTCAGATTGAAGTGCGTTTTTGTCTAACTCCAATTGATTTTTGTTGAGTGACAAGTCTGCATTTTCTTGATCAACTAGTGCTTTCTCTGCTTTCAAGTCCTCAAAATTCTTCTCTAAATCGTTGTATATTTTCTTAGAAACACAAGAAGAAAGCAATACAACTGAAAGCCCTAATAATAAACTTTTTTTAATCATGGTCGTTTTGTGTTTTTTGATTTAACTAAAAAGGTCTGACTTAATAAGTCAAACCTCTTTAGAATATAATAATTAACGTATCTTATAAAGTGCTCAAAAAGTGTACTAAGTTAATCAAATCTGCTTCTTTTGAAAACGAAATCTTTGTTTTTTTCAGATAGGCTGAAATTTCAGCTTTTTTATCAGGGAATGTTCTTATCAACTCCTTTTTGTTTTTAGGAAAGTTATCGATCATCGCGCCTACTTTGATAAGATAAATATCAGCTGTTTTTGAATATTCAGCAGGTCTGAATTCATCATAGCTGTTTTGAGGCTCTCTAGCTTGGCTAAATTTCATTTGTTCTCTTTTATAAAGACCCACTTTAGTGTCAGAAAGAACCACTAGATAACCTCTGTATGCTTTGTTCTTATCAGTATAGCCCACATAATGGTATTCTTTTGCAGGACTTAAGAACTTTATAGTCAAATCCTCTGATTTAGGAATATAATATACTTCTCCTCTATTTCTAAACTCCATTTCATCTTGAAAAGCGTTGTATCTCAAAGATATATTGCCTTCCTCAAAAGTCGAAATTGACGCCAGATTCATAGTAGCTTCATAATAAGGACTCCCTACGATGTCATGTCTCTCTACAGCTTTGTGTCCATAATTAAAAACTTGACCTGTTATTCCTGTTCCTATTTCTGCTCCTCCTCTATTTTGCGAGAAACCTAAAAAAGTTGCTAGACAAAAAACTCCGATGATTATTTTTTTCATTTTGCGTGTTTGATTTTTATTCGTTTGTGATTATGTATCTACAAATCTATAATTCTATTTTTTTATGTGCTCTTAAGGATTAGTTAAAAAACAAAATTGACTGTAGACTCTTGATTGGTATACAATCTTGTATGAATTATTTTTAGAGCCCAAAGGCTTGTTTTACCTTATCTATATAGTCTAGTTTCTCCCAAGTAAATAGCTCTACATCCATAGTCACCGTTTTTCCTGACGGAGTAGAGAAGGTTTTAGTTATGGTTTGAGGTTCACGTCCCATATGTCCGTAAGCGGCAGTTTCTGAATAGATTGGATTTCTCAGCTTTAATCTTTGTTCGATAAAGTAAGGGCGCATATCAAATAGTTCTGAAATCTTAGTTGCAATCTCAGCATCAGTGAAGCCTTTTACATTGCACTTGCCATAGGTATCTACAAAAATCCCCATCGGCTCAGCTACGCCAATGGCATACGAGACCTGAACTAAAATCTCATCTGCAACTCCAGCGGCTACTAGATTTTTAGCGATATGACGCGTGGCATACGCCGCACTTCTATCTACCTTGCTTGGATCTTTGCCAGAAAAAGCACCTCCACCGTGTGCGCCTTTACCTCCGTATGTATCCACAATAATCTTTCTTCCGGTAAGTCCTGTGTCTCCGTGCGGACCTCCAATGACAAACTTTCCGGTTGGGTTGATGTGGTATTTTATGGTATCGGTAAAAAGATGTTTATAAGCTGGATATTTCTCGATTACTCTAGGGATCAGAATCTCAATGAGGTCTTTCTTGATTCTAGCAAGCATGGTTTGCTCATCGGCAAACTCGTCGTGCTGCGTAGAAATCACAATAGTATCAATACCTACAGGAATATTTCCTTCATCATACAACATTGTGACCTGAGATTTCGCATCGGGTCTTAAATAGGTGATTTGGTTGTTTTCTCTACGGATGACAGCTAATTCCTGCAAAAGTTTGTGCGAAATATCCAGTGCCAAAGGCATATAATTGGGTGTTTCGTTAGTCGCGTAGCCAAACATCATTCCTTGGTCTCCAGCTCCTTGTTCTTCAGGTTTTGCTCTCTCCACTCCTTGATTGATGTCTTGTGACTGCTCGTGAATGGCAGATAAAACACCACATGAATTGGCGTCAAACATATATTCGCCTTTGGTATAACCAATTTTTTTGATCACCTCACGCGCAATTTGTTGCACATCGAGATAGACTTCTGATTTGACCTCACCGGCCAAAATTACCTGACCTGTGGTTACAAGTGTTTCACAAGCCACCTTGGCATTTGGATCAAAAGCCAAGAAGTTATCTATAAGTGCATCAGAGATTTGGTCTGCAATTTTATCCGGATGTCCTTCACTAACAGACTCGGATGTAAATAAATAAGCCATAAAAATATATTTTTAAGACTTCTCGAAGAAAACAATATAAAAAAGCTGATAAAGGAGTATAAATTACTGCTTTAGCATTTTTTTTATAGAGGTTGCAATCAGTCAAATTCTTCCTCTCGAAGTAAATTATACTGCAAATTTAGGAACCTTTTTCTGATTTAGACTAGTAGTTATAGACAATAAACTTATATTTAACAAAAATTAAACTTTGTTTAAAGTACTTTTGCCTTAACCCTAATGCTTTGAAGATGCGTGTTTTTGTAGTTGTATTGTGGCTAATGTTATCCCAAGGTATGTTTGCTCAGAATGATATCTTGGCAAAAGAATATTTCGAAAAAGGACAATTTGAAAAAGCAGTTATCGCCTATGAAGACTTGCTTGCTCAAAACCCAAACAATTCTATATATTTTGCTAATCTAGTTACTTCTTATCAGGAGCTCAGCCAATTTGACAAGGCAGAAAAACGCATCATAGAACGTCAAAAAAGAACTAATCAACCCAATTTATATATAGACTTAGGCTATAACTTTCAGCTGCAAAAAAAACCGCTCAAAGCAGAAGAAAACTATAAAAAAGCAATCGAATCTTTAGATGAAAACATCCATTTTTCGAGTAGTGTAGCTTATGCTTTTGAACAAAAAAACCTGTTAGAAAAAGCGCTAGAAGCCTATGATATTGCCTCGAAAAGAGATGAGCGCTTCAATTTTGACTTTCAGAAAGCGCGTATCTACGGACAACTCGGCGATATGGAGCTGATGATTGAGTACTTCTTGGCTTATTCGTATAAAAACCAAGGCGTGACACTATCCGTTCAGAATCAGTTTATGCGGTTTATTGACGAAGACGCATCAGATAGCTTTACGCCACTACTCAGAAAAGCATTGCTCATAAAGGTTCAAAAAACACAAGACATTTATTGGAATGAATATTTAAGTTGGTTTTTTATCCAACAAAAACAATACGACAGAGCCTTCATACAAGAAAAAGCGATTTATAAACGCAATCCAGAATCACTAGGAAGTATGTTGAATTTGGTGAAACTGACTTCTGATGAACGCGAATATGACTTAGCTAAAGAAATAATCACTTTCGTTTTAGAGCAGGCTCCAGATGTTGAAACGCGTATTTTTGCGAGTACCTTACAAATGGAAATCAGTATTAATACCGCCACCACAAAAGAATATCCGTCAATCAAACAGCGCTTTGATAAAATGCTCGCCGAGCTCGGCACTAACTTGCAAACCGCCAACCTACAGGTGTTGTATGCTCGATTCACAGGCTTTAACTTAGACAATCCGAAAGAGGCACAACAAATGCTGAACACAATTCTCGAATACAACCTCAATAATTTTGACAAAGCAACCATCAAAATGGAGTTGGCAGATATGTTTTTGTATGAAGAGAAATTTAACCAAGCACTGATCTACTATTCACAGATAGAAACTGACCTCAAAAACCACGAAATAGGACATCTTGCCAATTTAAAAATTGCCAAAACAAGTTATTACAAAGGAGATTTTCAGTGGGCTATCAAACAAGTGAGCGTACTAAAAACTTCATTTTCGCAACTCATCGCCAATGACGCGCTAGATTTATACCTGCTGATCAACGACAACAGCCAAAGTGACTCTACTTATACCGCACTGAAAAAATTCTCAAAAGCTGATTTTCTGGTGTATAAAAAGAAAAACAAAGCAGCTATTGAACAGTTTAAAGAAATCCTGTTGCAACACAAAGGCGAAGAGATTGAAGCCGTCACAGTGTTGCGCATCGGAGAGTTATTAGAGAAAGAACAAGACTATCCACAAGCTTTAGACTATTATGATTTGATTATAAAGCATTTTTCTGACGGAATATATATGGATGAAGCGCTGTTTTTCTCAGCTGAAATCTATAATAATCACCTAGGCAAACCAGAACTGGCCAAAGAGCTATACGAACGCATTATATTTGAACACCAAGACAGCATTTATTTTGTCGAAGCCAGAAAAGAATACCGTATTCTCAGAGGGGATAGTGTATGATGCCTCTATAACAACATGTATTACATTCAGAAATCAGTTTTATGGCTTTTTTAAAGTCTGTTAAACCTACATTAAAAACAGAGGCGCTATACTTCTACTTTATAACTTTGTCTCCCTTGAAAAAAAAATAATGATTGCGCATATTTCTCGATACAATTCTATATCATTTAGACAAACTGCTACCTTAGTTGTTTTCTTCCTAGTTTTCTCTTTTTCAGCCAAAGCACAATATATAACTGTTGACGACAATTATTCTGCCCAGCAGTTAGTTGAAGACATCTTTATCGGAGCAGAAAACAGTGGCTGTGTTCAGGTTTCTAATGTCAGTGTCTATGGCTATAGCTTTAGTGATGGCCGTTTGAGTTATGGCTATTTCAACAAAGACAACAGTAACTTTGACATTGGTGAAGGTGTGCTTTTAACTACCGGAAAAGCTGTTTCAGCCATCGGCCCGAATGACTCAACACTCAGTGAAGGACCCGCAGGAAACGCCTGGCCCGGAGATCAAGACTTAGAACTAGCCATTAACATGAGCAATACGGTCAATGCAACCGCTCTAGAATTTGACTTTGTTGCCAATACTGACCAAATTAGTTTTGAATATATTTTCTCTTCTGAGCAGTACTTGACCAGCATTAACTCGCCCAATCAATGTAATTATACCGATGGTTTTGCTTTTCTGATCAAAAGAGTAAGCACTAACGAACCTTATACCAATCTTGCTGTGGTGCCGAACACCACTATCCCCGTAACCGTAAATACCGTACGTGGCGTAGGCGTGTGCCCAAGTGCCAATGAACAATATTTTGGGAGTTTTAACGGACAAGAGCACCCCACAAACTATAACGGACAAACCAAGGTAATGACGGCTCAGACTGAAATTATCCCTGGAGAAACTTATCACATCAAACTCGTCATTGCTGACCAAGGCAACAATCTTTATGATTCGGCGGTATTCTTAAAAGGCGGAAGTTTTGGTAATGCAAAAAAGGATTTAGGTCCAGACAGACTTTTGGCTTCTGGCAATCCGTTGTGTGAGAACGAGACCCTGATGCTAGATGCAACTACACCTAATGGCGATTTATATCAGTGGTACAAAGATGAGCTGATTATTCAAGGAGCTACCAATCCTATTTTTGAGATTACAGAGACCGGTAACTATACTATAATTGTTGAGTTTGCTGGTGGCAACTGTGAAGTGGTAGGAGAAATCGAAGTAGAATATACGGTGAATCCTATTCTAAACAATAGCACGTTAGTGCAGTGTAGCAGCAATAACGGCAATCTGATTTTCAACCTAACACTCTCTGAATTCCAACTCGATACGGCCAATCAGAATTTGACCTATACTTTTTTTGAAGAATATACCGATGCCATAGACAACCTAGATAACATCACAAATCCGCAAAATTACTTGAGTCAAAGTGCCGGTCAGTTGATTTATGTGCGTGCTACAAATCAATTTGGTTGTAGTTCAATCGCAGAGATTATCTTAACGACATCAGACAATTCGCTACAAAATCCTTCTGATTTAGAACGTTGTGAAGACCGTGACGGCTTTGCTTTTTTTGACCTAACCGAAAATCAATCCGAGATAAATCAAGTCATCCCACAAGACATGACTGTTGAATATTTTGACAGCCTCGAAAGCGCACTTACCAGTAATAATCCGATTGTTGATTTAACCTCTTACGAAGCTAGTAATAATACAATCATCTATGTCAAAATCCTAGACAACGGAAACTGTTACGGAATTATCTGGTTTGAACTTTTTGTTCGTTCGTTTGCTATAGATGTCACTCCTGAAAACCGACAAATTTGTCAAGGCAACTTACTGACGCTTTCTGCACCAAGTGGTTATTACGATTACAGTTGGTCTAGCGGAGAATCTACACAAGACATACAAATTACTGAAGACGGAAGTTATAGCGTGACTTTCTTTAATGAATTTGGCTGTCAAGCAAGTAAAACATTTGTCGTTCAGGCTTCTTCAAAAGCAAGTATCACCTCTATTGATGTCGATGATTTAAATTCAGGAACCAATAGTATTCTGATCAACATTACTGGACTCGGCACATATCAATATTCTCTAGACGGAATCAATTATCAAGACAGTAATTATTTTACGAATATCCCACCTGGCGAGCATCTGATTTTTGTAAAAGACACGTATTGTGGCGTGGTTACACAATCTATTTTAGTCTTGGGGTACCCAAAATTCTTTACCCCTAACGGCGATGGATTTAATGATTACTGGAGGATTTCGCAGCTTTCGCAAATATACTCAGAGGCTCAAGTAGAGATTTTTGACCGTTACGGAAAATTCCTTTATCAATTTACAGCGCAAGAAACCGGCTGGGACGGCAGCTTTAACTCTAAAAAACTACCTGCTTCTGATTATTGGTTTGTATTGCGATTATCAAACCGAACCGTGAGAGGTCACTTCTCCCTTTTGAGATAAGCCCTGTACATTTAGCTTTCTCAAAGAGAAAAAACCTCTATTTATTGAGCTAAAATGCTTCTTTTTTGGTTTGTATATTTTTAGTAAATTAGCAGATTATAAAGGGCTAGTTATTTTAAGATTACTTTAAAGTGTTTTTCTTTTTAGTGTTCCTATATCTACTGACACTAACTCTCTTGTTACCAAAGAATTAGAACTACATTTTATGCGAAAAAACATACAACACCTGAGCATCAACAACCAAAAAGATACGGCAGAATCGCTTGCTCAACCTAAAGAGTCAAACGATATTTTTATGACTGCTGAGGGAGTAGGGGTCAAAAAATCCTATTCCGTAAAGGATTTAGAAGCCTTAGACCACCTTGGTTATGCTGCTGGTTTTGCGCCAAACTTGAGAGGTCCTTATTCTACGATGTATGTGCAAAGACCTTGGACCATACGCCAATACGCAGGATTCTCAACAGCTGAAGAAAGCAATGCTTTTTATAGAAGAAACCTCGCTGCAGGACAAAAAGGACTCTCGGTCGCTTTTGATTTAGCTACCCACAGAGGTTATGATTCTGACCACCCAAGAGTAGAAGGAGATGTCGGGAAAGCGGGTGTTGCCATCGATACGGTAGAGGACATGAAAATTCTCTTTGACCAAATTCCTCTAGATGAAATGTCAGTTTCGATGACTATGAACGGTGCGGTGCTACCTATACTAGCTTTTTATATCGTGGCAGCTCAAGAGCAAGGCGTAGATAAAAAACTGCTTTCAGGAACCATCCAAAATGATATTCTAAAAGAGTTTATGGTTAGAAATACCTATATCTACCCTCCTACGCCATCGATGAAAATCATTGCCGATATCTTTGAATATTCGAGTAAGAATATGCCAAAATACAACTCAATCTCGATCTCGGGTTATCATATCCAAGAAGCTGGCGGAACCAATGATATTGAATTGGCTTATACCCTAGCTGACGGATTAGAATACGTCAGAACAGGTCTTAAAGCGGGTATGGACATCGATACTTTTGCGCCAAGGCTATCGTTCTTTTGGGCTATCGGGATGAATCATTTTATGGAGATTGCCAAAATGAGAGCTGCTAGAATGCTATGGGCTAAGCTTTTAAAACAATTCAACCCAAAAAATGACAAATCACTTATACTGCGCACCCACTGTCAGACTTCAGGTTGGAGTTTGACCGAACAAGACCCTTTTAACAATGTGGCTAGAACAGCTATCGAAGCTATGGGAGCAGCACTCGGAGGGACGCAATCTTTGCATACCAATGCACTAGACGAAGCCATTGCACTGCCCACTGATTTTTCGGCAAGAATTGCTCGAAACACACAAATATACATTCAAGAAGAAACAAAGATTACCAAAACTGTCGATCCTTGGGCGGGCAGTTATTACGTAGAGACCTTGACTAAAGAAATTGCTGACCGAGCTTGGGAACTGATCCAAGAAGTAGAAGAGTTGGGCGGTATGACCAAAGCTATCGAAGCTGGAATCCCAAAGATGAGAATTGAAGAGGCCGCAGCTAGAAAACAAGCTAGGATTGACAGCGGTCAAGATATTATTGTAGGTGTCAACAAATACCGCTTAGAAAAAGAAGATCCACTTCATATCCTTGATGTGGATAATGAGATGGTTCGCAAACAGCAAATTGAACGATTAAATCAAGTCAAAGCCAGTCGTGATACGGCTGTGGTAAACCAATGCCTGAGCAGTCTTACGGAAGCGGCTAAAACAGGCGATGGAAATTTACTTGAGTTAGCCATTGAAGCAGCAAAGCATAGGGCAACTCTCGGAGAAATAAGCGACGCTTTAGAAAGCGTTTACGGAAGGTATAAAGCACAAATTAGAAGTTTTAGCGGTGTGTATAGCAAAGAGATAAAAGACGACAAGAGTTTTGAAAAAGCAAAACAATTAGCAGATGCGTTTGCTAAAAAAGAAGGTAGAAGACCCCGAATAATGATTGCCAAAATGGGTCAAGACGGACACGACAGAGGTGCAAAAGTCGTCTCTACTGGATATGCAGACGTAGGTTTTGACGTGGACATCGGACCGCTTTTCCAAACGCCACAAGAAGCAGCCAAGCAGGCGGTTGAGAACGATGTGCACATTCTTGGAGTTTCGTCCCTAGCGGCTGGACACAAAACGTTGGTTCCGCAAGTGATTGAAGAACTCAAAAAATACGGGCGTGAAGATATTATGGTAATCGTGGGTGGTGTTATCCCGGCGCAAGATTATCAATATTTGTTTGATGCAGGAGCAGTTGCAGTTTTTGGTCCTGGTACGAAAATAGCAGAAGCAGCCATTACGATTTTAGAGATATTGATGGAGGAGTAGTACTGATTAAGCGATGTATTCATATCCAACTTAGAGATAATGTCAAAAAATTAATTCACCGACAACTAATTAAAAAATCCCATTACACCACTTTGTATTGGGATTTTTTATGCTTTAAAATTCTGAGCTACGATATAACCTCCACTCCAGGCATTTTGAAAATTAAACCCTCCGGTTAAGGCATCAATATTCAGGATTTCACCTACAAAATAAAGGTTTTTGTGGAGTTTGCTCTGCATGTTTTTAAGGTTTACTTCTTTGAGCTCAATTCCGCCAGCGGTGACAAATTCCTCCTTAAAAGTGCTTTTGCCGTGCACAGAAAACTGGCAATTGGTGAGTTGATGAGCTAGATTTTGAAGTTGTTGTTTGCTCAAATCAGCCCATTTCAAATCGTCTGGAATCTCCGCTGCTTCGACTAATTTCTCCCACAAACGAGTTGGGATATCAAAGCCTTTTTTGTTTTTGACCAGCTTTTTGGCCTCAGTTACTTTTATGGTTTTGAGTTCAGCAACGCAATTCTCAAAACTCCATGTGTTTAGCCAATTTACAACTATCGAAAACTGGTAGTTCATATCGAACAACTCCCTTGCACCCCATGCTGATAGCTTGAGAATCCCCGGGCCGCTAAGCCCCCAATGGGTGATCAGCACAGGACCAGATTCTTGAAGTTTGGTTCCGATAATTTTCACTGATGCGGGTGTTGCCAATCCCATCAGGTCTTTGATTCGAGTATCTTTGATGTTAAACGTAAAAAGAGAGGGCACAGGAGGCACAATGCTGTGTCCAAAAGTTTTTAGCAAGTCCCAAATTTTGGGGTTGTTACCCACAGCTATAATGAGGTGTTCACAAGAATATTGTTGGTCTTGGGTATCGATTTTCCAGATGTCATCTGATTTAAAAACAGATTGCAGGCTTTGTGAAGTAAGTACGTCTATTTTTAGTCGCTGCGCAGTCTCAACAAAACAATCTATAATTGTTTGTGAGGAGTCAGTAGTGGGGAACATTCGGTTATCAGCTTCGGTTTTGAGCTTGACGTTATGTCTGTCAAACCACTCGATAGTGTCTTTTGGAGAAAAAACTGAAAAAGAACCCCGCAGTTCTCTTTGACCTCTCGGATAAAACTTCACTAAATCAGGCACATCAAAACAAGCATGAGTCACGTTGCATCGACCGCCACCAGAAATACGAACTTTGCCAAGGGTTTCTTTGCCTCTTTCGAGTATAGCGAGCTTAAGTTTTGGGTTGTTTTCAGCTATATTTATAGCCGAGAAAAAGCCAGAAGCACCTCCTCCAACAATCACTATATCGTAGTGTTTCATACTTCCTTATAACTATTTATCATTGGTTGACCACCTCCATACGTTGGTGTGGCAATTTGATGTTTTCTCTGTCAAGCGTATCTCTGATTTCTAATAAAACCTCAGAACTCATGGCAAAAAAGACAGGGCGCTCTGCCCAAGGTCTCACATAAAATGTAGCCACATCACCCGATACTTCAGCCAAGAAAACTACTGGCGCAGGCGTATCTAGTATCTTGTCATTTTTTTTGAGAATATCCATAAACATCTGGTGAATCTTGCTTAAATCATTATAAGCAGAAACAGTAATCTTGAGGTTGGCTCTACGGATAGTTTCTCTAGAGTAGTTGATAATTGTTCCGTTAGAGAGAATTCCGTTAGGGATGAATACTACTTGGTTGTTATCGTTATTGATTTGAGTATTAAATATTTGAATGTTTTTAACCGTCCCTGATACACCTTGAGCTTCGATATAATCACCTAGTTTAAAAGGTTTAAACATAATAATCAGTAAACCTCCTGTAAAGTTAGCAAGCGAGCCTTGAAGAGACAAACTGATTCCTAAACCGATGGCTCCTAAAACGGCTACAAATGAAGTGGTCTCGATGCCGAGTTTAGAGATTACGGCAATAAACAATAATAGCTTGAGTAGCCACGAAATCATACTGGTCAAAAAGCTAGAAACCGTTGGGTCAACTTCTCTTTTTTCGATTATTTTTCTAACAAAACCTCTTAGAAATCGGATAAGTAAGACACCTATTAATAAAATAACTAATGCCGATACTACCTTGACCGAAAAACTTTGAATTGCATCAAAATAACGCTGTAAAATTAACTCAAAATTAGTTACTTCTTCTTCCATTCTATACTTCTAATCGTTTTAAAACTTCTTTAATATCCTGCAAAGGTAACCCACAAACTTGATTTTCACATATAAAAAACTGTGAAATATTGACTGTAGACTTATTCCTTAAAAAAGGCAAATGGCTTGACTTTACTGTAGCTGAGACTGTTAAGTCGGGATTGTAGCGACTATTAATTTCTTTGAGATGTGTCAAAGCTGTATCGCCACAAATAGCTATTTCTTTGTGGTTTGTACGAAAGTTCATATAGACATTCAACCAATTTGAAAAAGCACTCGGGTAATCTATGTTAGGCACCACCAATTGAAGCATTCGATTACAGATATCCTGATAATACAACTGCTCAAAATAAATGGATAAAGTATATAAATTTGATGCCATAACTGAGTTTGGACTATCAATCACATTGTCTTCAATTTCGTGGTTTTCACTCACCAATGACGCATCATCTACAGAGGTATAACGAAATAGACCGCGTTGCGTGTCATAGAATTTATCAATGGCATAATCAGTGAGTTGCTTGGCATCGGTCAAGTGTTTCTCTTCTGAAGTCACTTCATACAAGCCTATCAAAGCGTCAATCACAAAGGCATAATCCTCGATAAACGCATTGATTCTTGGCGTTTTGTTTTTATAGGTTCGGTAGAGGTTTCCGTTTTCTGACCAGATATTTTGTTTGATGAAATCGATGTTTTTGATGGCTAATGCCAAGTACTTCTGATTTCCGAAAGCTTTATAGGCCTCGATAAATCCTCTGCTTGTCATGGCATTCCAAGAGGTAATTACCTTATCGTCTAAAGTTGGTTTTGGTCTGTGTTCTCTAAGCTCAAAAAGTCTTTGTTCGAAGTGTTTTTTCTTTGTAATCAAATCCTCCAAAGAAATTTTATTCTCTTCTGCGATGTGCTCTAAAGGTTGTTCTTGAATCAACACATAGTTGCCATCTTCCCAATGACCAAAAGTACTAATGCTAAAAATAGCCGAAAACAGTTCAAAGTCAGCCTTAAAAATAGCTTTTAATTCTTCTTTGGTCCAGACATAAAATGCTCCTTCTTCTTTTATGTTATTCATATTCAAACTATCGGCATCAAAAGAGGCATAAAAACCACCTTCCTCCGTAAGCCATTCTCGTTCTATAAAAGCAATGGTTTTCTCGACAACTTCTTTGTACAAAGGGTTTTTAGTGCGTTTATAAGCATTGCTATATAAGCTTAGCAGTTGTCCGTTGTCGTATAACATTTTTTCGAAATGCGGCACATGCCATTTCATATCCACAGAATAGCGCGAAAAACCACCGTCAATCACATCAAAAATACCTCCGTACGCCATTTTAGTCAAAGTGAGATCGACAAACGCCAAGAGTTTCTCATCTTTTTGTTGGTGGGCATAACGCATCAACAAACGATAATTAGTAGGCATCATAAACTTAGGTACTCTTGCCATGCCTCCGAACTCCAAGTCAAAACTTCGAGACCATTTTTCTATAAGTGCGGGCAAAAGTTGTGAGTCTTTATCCAGCGGTGCAGCCACGAGTTCTGTGAGGTTATTTAGCGCCTGCTTGAGGTTATCGGCATAGGCCAACATCTTTTCAGGCGATTCTTTCCACATGAGCGCAAGCTGACCTAAAGCGTCTATCCAATGTTCTTTTCTGAAATAAGTACCTCCCCAAACGGGTCTACCATCAGGCAGTGCCACTACGTTCAGCGGCCATCCACCTTGTTTGTTCATCAGTTGTACGGCACGCATATACACCGCATCTATATCAGGACGTTCTTCGCGATCGACTTTGATGCTCACAAAATGTTTGTTCATCAAGCTTGCCACGGTAGTATCTTCAAAAGATTCGTGTTCCATCACATGGCACCAATGGCAAGCGGCATAGCCCACAGAAATAACAATGAGTTTATTTTCGCGTTGAGCTTGTGCCAAAGCATTGGCATTCCAACTTTTCCAGAAAATCGGATTTCCCTTGTGCTGCAAGAGGTATGGGCTGGTTTCTTTGTGGAGTTCGTTCATTTTTTTAAGTTTAATCGTGTATTTGTATAATTGCGATGGTGTTACATCCTCAACTATTTTAGTTCTTTACGCTTAAACGATTCAACAACTCAAAGGTTTAACAACAAAGACTTTCCAGTCATGACTTCTGGTTGATGGATCTGCATCAGTTCTAGAATCGTAGGTGCAATATCAGCCAATACGCCATCGGTTATGCCAACTTTAGGGTCATTGCCCACTAAGATAATCGGAACAGGATTAGTAGTATGTGCCGTGTTTGGCGTTCCGTCAGGGTTTATCATGGTTTCGCAATTGCCGTGATCAGCAATGATAATGGTTGTGTAGCCATTGGTTAAAGCGGCTTCAACTACTTCTTTGACACATTGGTCAACCACTTCACAGGCTTTGATAGCAGCTTGCATATTTCCGGTGTGCCCTACCATATCGCCGTTGGCGAAATTCAAGCACACAAAATCAGTGTCTTTCTTAAAGAGTTCAGGCACAAGCGCATCTTTTAGATCAAAGGCGCTCATCTCAGGTTGCAGGTCATACGTAGCCACTTTTGGCGAAGGACATAAAATTCTTTTTTCGCCTTCAAAAATGCTTTCTCTACCACCAGAGAAAAAGAAGGTAACGTGAGGATATTTTTCGGTTTCTGCAATTCGGATTTGTGTTTTTTCGTTATTTTGTAAAATCTCTCCTAGTGTATTGTTTAGGTTGTCTTTGTCGTAAACAACTTTGATATTCTTGAACGTATCGTCATAACTGGTCATAGTTACAAAATACAAATCCATTTTACGCATGTTAAATTCTAAGAAATCTTGTTGCGAAAGTGCCTCAGTCAGTTCGCGTCCTCGGTCTGTTCTGAAATTGAAAAAAATAACAACATCCTCTTCGCAAATAGTCGTCATAGGTTTTAATTGCTCATCGGTTACTACAATGGGCTGGATAAATTCATCGGTTATGTCATTGTCATAGCTATTTTCGATGGATTTTATAACATCTTGCGAATGTTCTCCCAAACCATTTACGAGTAAATCGTAGGCGAGTTTTATTCTTTCCCAGCGTTTGTCTCTATCCATTGCGTAGTATCTCCCGATAACAGAAGCTAATCTAACATTGGTTTTTTGGGTATAATCTAAAATATCTTGTACAAACCCAATTCCTGATTTTGGGTCAACATCACGCCCGTCTGTGAAGGCGTGTATGAATGCCTTTTTTAGCCCGAAAGCTTCCGAAGCATCAATAAGACCTTTGAGGTGACTGATATGCGAGTGAACGCCACCGTCTGAAAGCAAACCTAAGAAATGGACGTTTTTGTTGTAATTTTTGGCGTATGCAAAAGCGTCGATAAGCGCCTGTTGCTCTTGCAAACTTTTGTCCTGAACTGCCAAGTTGATTTTCACCAAATCTTGAAATACAATTCTACCTGCACCCAGGTTAGTGTGCCCTACTTCAGAATTGCCCATTTGGCCTTCAGGCAAACCGACGTTGAGCCCGTCTGTTCTGAGTGATGCGCTGGGATATTGGCTATAAAGACTATCTATAAAAGGCGTGTTGGCATTATCAATGGCAGACACCCTCGGATCAGGAGATTTTCCCCATCCATCTAAGATCATTAAGATTACTTTTTTCATTTGAGGATAAGATTTTAACAAATTTACGGATTTCAACCGAAACTATAGTTAAAGAAAATTGAGATTGTTATATTTGTCCAAATTTATGACAAGATGCTAAAGCTTTTCGATTTATCGCTTAAACTCAATGGTTTTCCTATGAAGAAGGCTAAAGAAGAATATGCTAAAATATTGGCTGTTCCAGAGGAAAAGTACGAAGAGTTTATAGAACAGAAGAAAAGAGAAATCGTAAAATATCACTTTGATAACAATTCTTTTTATAGGGATTTGGTCGGTAATAAACTTCCTGAGAAATGGGAAGATCTACCAGTACTGACTAAGAAAAATCTACAACAACCGCTCGAAAAAAGACTTTCTAAAGGATATACGACAAAATCTGTTTTTGTCAATAAGACTTCTGGGTCTAGTGGTGATCCTTTTATATTTGCGAAAGACAAATATGCACACGCACTTACTTGGAATTCTATAATTGATAAATTTGGATGGTATGGAGTAGATTTTAACTCATCCTATCAAGCGCGTTTTTATGGTATTCCCCTTGATTTCATTGGCAATAAAAAAGAGCGTTTAAAAGACTTTTTAGGTAAGAGATATCGGTTTTCTATTTTTGATTTATCAGATATAGTTTTAGAAAATGTTCTCCAAAAGTTTAAATCCTCCTCTTTTGATTATATCAATGGATATACAAGTTCTATTGTAATGTTTGCCAAATTTCTGCAATCTAAAAACATTATACTTAAAGATATTTGTCCTACACTTAAAGTCTGTATTGTCACCTCAGAAATGTTGTTTGACACAGATAAGGAATTGCTTGAGAAACAATTTAACCTTCCTGTTGTGAATGAATACGGCGCTTCAGAACTAGACTTGATTGCTTTTCAGAATCCGCAAAATGAGTGGCAAGTAAATGCAGAAACACTATTTGTTGAAATACTCGATGAAAACAACAAACCTATCGCAAAGGGAAGCGAAGGGAAAATCGTAATTACAAGCCTATATAACAAAGCACATCCATTTATAAGATATGATATTGGTGATATAGGAATCTTAGACGAAGCATCAACTGCTAAAAAACCTTTACTTAAGAAACTTATCGGAAGAACAAACGATTTTGCCATTCTGCCAAGCGGAAAAAAATCTGCTGGGCTTACATTTTATTATATAACGAAATCAGTAATTGAAGATGACGGAGTGGTCAAAGAATTTATAATCAAACAAACTAAAATAGATTCTTTTGAAATTCATTATGTCAGTGAAGTGGAATTAAACTCAGACCAAAAATCTGCAATTAATAAGGCAGTCGAAAAATACTTAGAGCCTAATTTGAATTTCAGTTTCATCCGAAAAGACTTTTTACAACGCTCAAAAAGCGGTAAACTCAAACAATTCACCTCAGAAATCAACTAAACTTCTTTACTTTAATTTCTATACTTCAAAAAACCTCTAATAGCCCAGTGAGTCATATAATAAGCAGATTCAATCACAGACAACTCCTCCACTTTTCTGTAAAACTGCCATTGGTATTTTATCAAATTTGATTTGTTTCTCGAAAGTGAGTTTTCGCGTATTCTATAGACAGCCATAGGTTCTTGAATTCCGTAAGCATACGGGATTTCCTTTAGATATTTGAGCCATAAACCCATGTCTTGACGTTTATAAACTTCAGGCATAAATTTCTTTCCCAGTGTTTCTATATCAATAAAAGCCGTTAGACAGCTTATAGAATTTGATTTTAAAATATCAGTATAGGTGACTTTTTGAGGAACGATGAAATCAGTATAAACAAAATTCAACTCTTCATCAGCACGTCTGTATGATGAGAAAACAAAATGAACGCCTTGTTTTTGGATAGTGTCAATACTATTCTGAATAAAATCAGCAAACCATATATCATCAGCATCTAAGAAGGTCATATACTTGCCTGTTACTCTTTCAATACCTTTGTTTCTAGAGATGGCTGGTCCAGCATTTTTTTGAGACTTAATTAGGCAAATTCTAGAATCTATTTTTTGGATTTCCTCAATAATCCCAACGGTAGTATCAGTGGAGCAATCATCAACAATGATCATTTGCCAATTAGAATAGCTCTGGTTTTGAACAGATTTTATGGTCTCTCTGATGAACTTTTCAGAATTATAAGTTGGGGTGATTATAGATACTAATTCATTCATCAATACGCCTTTTTCTCGCCTTTAACGGCATTAAACACAGTCATCAATATGATCTTCAAGTCGAGTAAGAACGACCAATTTTCTAGGTAGAAGATGTCATATTTCACTCGGTTGGTAATATCGGCTGTGGTTTCTACCTCACCTCGATAGCCTTTGGTTTGAGCAAGACCCGTGATTCCAGGTTTGATCAGGTGACGCACCATAAACTTATCTACTTTCTGAGCAAATCGTTCGGTTTCAATCACCATGTGTGGCCTAGGGCCTACAACTGACATATCGCCCCTAAAGACGTTCCAAAACTGCGGAAGCTCATCTATACTGGTTTTTCTCATAAAAGTACCTATGCGCGTAATTCTTATGTCGTTTTTAGAAGCCTGAACCAAATCTGCATTGGCGTTGGGTTTCATCGAACGGAATTTATAACAATTAAATTCTTTGTAGTTGAGTCCGTTGCGCTTTTGTTTAAAGAAGACATTGCCCTTAGATTCTAGTTTGATAAAAATAGCCATTATTGGCGAAAGCCAAGACAGTACGCCAACAATTATAAATGCAGAGAACAAAATGTCAAAAGCCCTTTTGATAGACTTGTTTACCCTTTTGTCTAGCGGTGCATTTCTAAGCGATAAAATGGGAATATAGCCGTAGTAATCATAGATCATATTCCGAGCTAGTGGCGTTTTATTATCTGGGAGAAACTTTAGGGTTTTCAGGTTGTTGTCAGTGAAATCAATCAGTTCGTTGATATCGTCATTGCTCACATTAGAGAGCGAACAATAGATTTCGTCTACGTTGTTTTTGAGTACAAAATCACAACAAATTTCTATCTCTTGGTGTTTGTTTTTTTTAAGGTTAAACACCTTGATTAGGTTATAGCCGTAATCGGGGTTTTCAGTAAAAAATGCCGCGAGTTGTTCTGATGATTTTCCGTCACCTAGAATCACTACTTTTCTGTAGTTACCCCCAAAAACCACTCTGAAACGCCTTAAGAAATAGAAGATAGAATACTTAAAAATCGCGACAACAGCTATAGAAACACTGACATAGGCAATGATATCTGTAGGTCTTGAGAACTTCAAGAAAAAACCAATAAAGGCAAAGTTGAGTATAAAAAAGACGATGTATTGCTGAAAGAGTTTTCCGGTTATACGCGTGACTTTGGTATAGCGGTATATCTCATAAAAGTCAATATTCCAAGCAATAAAAACCCAAGAAACAGTGATATAGAGGTGAAACCAAACAGAATTCAAGTTTTCTGCCAGCATAGCATAGGCCAATACGTTTATCGCAATTAAATCAATTAAATACGAAAACGGACGAATATAGCCAGAATATCTACCTGTTTTTGCTCTCACCTACTTGATATAATCCTTAAAGTTTTTGTGTTCCTCTTTTGAAAGTTCATCTTTAGACAAAGACTTGAAATAGTCATACGTGATTTTCATTCCCTCAGCTCTAGAAACCTTTGGCTCCCAACCTAAGATGGCTTTGGCTCTTGTGATGTCTGGTTGTCTTTGCAACGGATCATTCATCGGGAGCGGGTGATAGACAATTTTTTGGTCTGTACCGGTGAGTTTTATAATTTCTTCTGCAAAGTCTTTGATCGTAATCTCATCTGGATTGCCAATATTCACAGGCAAGTGATAATCAGAATGCAACAGTCTGAAAATTCCCTCTACTTGGTCATCGACATAACAAAACGAACGCGTTTGACTTCCGTCACCAAAAATAGTGAGGTCTTCTCCCCTTAACGCCTGACCGATAAAGGCAGGAATTACACGGCCGTCATTCAGCCGCATTCTAGGACCATAGGTATTGAATATACGCAGAATTCTCGTCTCAAGTCCGTGAAAGGTATGATAGGCCATGGTGATTGACTCTTGAAATCTTTTGGCTTCGTCATAGACACCTCTTGGACCAATCGTATTTACGTTTCCGTAATAGTCCTCATTTTGTGGATGCACCAAAGGATCGCCATACACCTCAGAGGTAGAAGCAATCAATATGCGCGCGTTTTTAACCCTAGCCAAACCCAATAAGTTATGCGTGCCTAAAGAGCCTACTTTAAGAGTCTGAATCGGTATTTTGAGGTAATCAATAGGTGAGGCTGGAGATGCGAAATGCAGTATATAATCAAGTTCTCCAGGTATGTGGACAAACTTAGTAACATCGTGATGATAGAACTCGAAGTTTTCTAGTTTGAAAAGGTGTTCAATATTTCTGAGGTCTCCGGTAATTAAGTTATCCATCGCAATCACGTGATAACCCTCTTTGATAAATCTGTCACAGAGATGAGAACCTAAAAAACCGGCTGCACCGGTAATGAGTATTTTTTTCTTCATAGATAATAACTAAGGCTGTTGTGGCTTCTATAGAACGGTTAAATAATGAAATTTATTTTAATAATAAAAAGAAAGATTTTCAGCGCATACCTATTTTAATTGCTTGCTCTTGGTCTGCAGATAAAATGCAGGTAAAAACAGCAGAATAAAAACAGGTTGTATCAGGAATCTCCTAACGTAAAACAGCACTAAATTTGAGCTTTCAGTAAAGTAGACAATATAGAAAAAAGCTAGGATTAATACTATAAAAAACAATCCGTATAAAAAAGAGGCAATCTTTAAGAATTCTCTGTTATTGAACAACACTTGTATAATTGCCAAAGACAATATAGTGTTTAAAAAATAACGCAAAGCCAAGTTGAAAAACATTCTGAGTCCGTCAATTTCTGGATACACTTGCTTTTGGTAATTGCCTTTGAAGTAAGCTAGAAAAGGATCGTAAAACCAATCACCTTCATAGGTTCTGATCAAAGCTAGCCCAACAATCAGCGGGGCAACCCATAAAATCATCTTAGCGTTTCTCATCGTTCAGCTTTTCTGTAGGGGTAATAAATCCTGAGAACTTTTTGACCCATATAATCCATAATACAAACACAAATCCATAAATGACTAACGGAAACAGTACGCCGTGTGTCAGGTGTATATGCTGCGGATAATAGTAAATCAACATACCGATAATGATAATTCTAAAAATATTTAGAACGTGAATCATTAAAATACCTGTCATTGAAAACACAAGTGTAGGCACTAGTTTTCTAGCGAATGCCAATACAAAGGAGAGAAATAAAATCATTACGCTGATTGCGTTGCAGCCCTCTACAATTCTGGCTACGGCCTGGTTTTTATAGACCAAACGCGTCCATTGTTCGCCTTCTAGTTTATCAATACTGATGTCTACACCCATTACGTCTGACACATACTTGACTTGGTCAGACAACATCACCGTAAAGGTATCTACAGGATACTTTAAGCTTTCGTATTGCGATAAATACAGGTTATATGCAAAAGATAATACTCCGTAGCTCACAAAGAACACGAGTAAAAACCTAATGAAAGGGCGGTATGTGATTAGATATTTTTTCATTTCTAAATAAAAAGTGTAACCGCTGGGGTTACACTTTTAGGATTTCGATTTCTTTAGCGTTCATCAATTCGTCTACCTTTTTGATGTACTTATCTGTTAGGTCTTGTACGCTTTGTTCTGCTACTTTTACGGTATCTTCTGATATTCCGTCTAGTTTTTTGATGTCGTTATTGGCATCTTTACGGGCATTTCTGATACCTATTTTTGCTTCTTCTGCTTCTGCTTTGGCTTGTTTTACCAAGTCTTTACGTCTATCCTCAGTAAGCACAGGGATATTGATAATAATGGTGTCTCCGTTGTTCATCGGGTTAAAACCCAAGTTAGCAATCATAATTGCTTTTTCAATTGGGTGTAGCATAGCTTTCTCCCAAGGCGTAACCGTAAGTGTTCTGGCATCCGGCACATTGACATTCGCCACTTGAGCCAGTGGTGTTTGAGAACCGTAATAATCTACCTTCACGCTACCTAACATAGCAGGCGATGCTTTACCAGCTCTAATATTTAAAAAACTCCTGTCTAAGTGAACCAATGAATTGTCCATTGACTCTTTGGTGCTATCCAATATAAAATCTAATTCTTCCATTTTTTATATCTATTTCAGGTTTTAGGTCTTAAATCGTTACTTCAGTTCCTATTTTCTTTCCTTCACATACCTCGAGAAGGGCGTTGTCTTGATTCATATCAAAAACAACAATCGGCAGTTTGTTTTCTTGACTTAGGGTGAATGCCGTGGTATCCATCACGTTTAGTCCTTTTTCGAGCACTTGATCAAATGTAATGGTTTCAAACTTGACAGCATCTTTGTTTTTCTCAGGGTCTGATGTATATACGCCATCCACTCTTGTCCCCTTTAAAATCACATCTGCATGTATTTCGATTCCCCTAAGCACAGCTGCGGTATCTGTAGTAAAATACGGATTTCCGGTTCCTGCCCCAAAAATAACAACTCTTCCTTTTTCTAAGTGTCGCACAGCTCTTCTTTTGATATAAGGCTCTGCTACCTCTTCAATTTTAAGTGCGGTCTGCAAACGCGTAAGCATGCCTTTGTCTTCAAGAGCACCCTGAAGTGCCATGCCGTTGATAACCGTGGCGAGCATTCCCATATAATCTCCTTGTACTCTATCCATCCCGTTGCTTGCTCCGGCAACACCTCTGAAAATATTTCCTCCTCCAATTACAATGGCAACCTGCACACCTTTGTCGTGCACTTTTTTGATCTCATCAGCATATTCAGAAAGTCTTTTTGGGTCTATTCCGTACTGATGGTCACCCATTAAGGCTTCACCGCTCAACTTCAGAAGGATTCTTTTGTATTTCATTTTTAGGTTGTGTTGTTTATGTAAATCTTGCAAATATAATTAGTAACTGCTTATATAACCAATTTTATCTCTAAAAAAGATGAAACTCAGGCTTTCTGTCTGCTTTTCAGGAGTTGAATACTAGTGAATGTTCTTCTTTTTTTGTTATTTTTGTGGAAACTATACTTTTTATGTCAGAAACACAATATACCGAAGATAACATACGCTCACTCGATTGGAAAGAACACATCAGAATGCGTCCAGGTATGTATATCGGAAAACTCGGAGATGGTTCTTCGCCTGATGACGGAATTTATATTCTTCTAAAAGAGGTGCTCGATAACTCTATCGATGAGTTTGTAATGGGAACAGGCAAAACCATTGAAGTTGCCATAAAAGACAAAACCGTTTCAGTGAGGGACTTCGGAAGGGGGATTCCGCTGGGCAAGGTGGTCGATGTGGTTTCTAAGATGAATACGGGTGGAAAATACGACTCGCTTGCTTTTAAAAAATCTGTCGGGCTCAACGGAGTGGGTACTAAGGCAGTGAATGCGCTGTCTACTTATTTCAGGGTAGAATCAGTCAGAGACAATAAAATAAAATCAGCTGAATTTTCAGCCGGAAACCTGGTTGTAGAAGAAGAAATTATCGAATCTACAAAACGAAGAGGCACAAAAGTCAGCTTTATAGCCGATGACACCATATTCAAAAACTATAAATTCAGAAATGAATATGTAGTCAAAATGCTCAAGAATTATTGTTACCTCAACCGTGGTTTGACCATAATTTATAACGGCGAAAAATATTTTTCAGACAACGGACTAAAGGATTTATTAGAAGAAACCATCAATGCAGATGATATGGTTTATCCTATTATCCACCTTACCGGAGAGGATATTGAACTTGCTATCACACACAGCAAAACGCAATATTCTGAAGAGTATCACTCATTTGTAAACGGACAAAACACCACTCAAGGAGGAACGCATTTAGGCGCGTTTAGAGAAGCGGTAGCCAAGACTATTCGCGAGTTTTTTAACAAGCCCTTTGAGGCAGCTGATATCAGAAAATCTATTGTGAGTGCCATTAGCGTTAAGGTTATCGAACCCGTATTTGAATCACAGACCAAAACCAAATTGGGCTCTGCCGATATGGGACCAGGTTTGGCAAGCGTACGTACCTTTATCAATGATTTTGTAAAGACGCAACTCGATAACTTCTTGCACAAAAACCCTGAAACGGCTGATGCGCTACTCAGAAAAATAATTCAAGCAGAGCGCGAGCGAAAGGAACTTTCTGGAATCAGAAAATTAGCGCGAGAAAGAGCTAAAAAAGCAAGCATACACAACAAAAAATTACGCGATTGCAGAATCCACTTAACTGATTCTAAAAATCCGTTGAGCTTAGAGAGCACCTTGTTTATCACAGAAGGAGATTCGGCGAGTGGATCGATTACAAAATCGAGAAGCGTACAGACACAAGCAGTTTTTTCACTCCGAGGAAAACCGCTGAACTCTTACGGAATGAGTAAGAAAATAGTGTATGAAAACGAAGAATTCAACTTGTTGCAGGCTGCACTTGACATCGAAGAAGACATGGGCAACTTGCGTTACAACAACATCGTAATCGCCACTGATGCCGATGTTGACGGCATGCACATTCGCTTGCTTTTGATCACCTTTTTCTTGCAGTTTTTCCCTGAACTTATCAAAGACGGCCATTTGTACATCCTGCAAACGCCACTTTTCAGAGTCCGCAACAAGAAGGAAACCATCTATTGTTATTCAGACGAAGAGCGCAGAGCTGCCATCGCTAAACTACAACCCAAGCCAGAAATCACTCGATTTAAAGGATTGGGAGAAATATCACCTGATGAGTTTCGCTTTTTTATCGGAGAAGACATGCGTTTAGACCCAATTATGCTGGGCAAAGGCACTTCTATCGAGAAATTATTAGAGTTTTATATGGGTAAAAACACACCTGACCGCCAAGAATTTATCATCAAAAACCTTAAAGTAGAATTGGATATCGCGGAATAACAATTCGCTATTTCTGAAGAGCTCTTCTCAGTAACGGAATAATAACCATCACGAGCCCTGTGGCTAATGCAACGCCTGAAATAAAGAAGATATAAAACCAAGGACGCAATTCGTTAATGATAGCTCCGTAGGCTATATCTGGGTGGTTAAATTGCCAATAAGCTTTGTGAAAACCAGCAATGATAAGCGATAGTACAAATATAAATAGTGAAATATTGGCTATCCAATAACCTTGCTTTAGTATTTTTTTATCCGATGCATAGCATCCGGTAATATTCGCTACAAAAGACAACAAAAGCATCGAGTTAATGCCGATAGTCGCGCCCATCGTATGGCCAACCACCACGTGCGTGCCGTGCATATAGATGTTTAGCGCAGGAATAGACATCGCAATGGCCAGCCCAAGGGTCAAGAAAACCCAAACATCAGCAGCTAATAAAAAGCGATAAGCACCACTATTAAAATTCTTTTTGGCTACGGATAAAGACGACTTCCATAAATAGATGATTCGGCCAAAGAGTAAAAGCTCAGTCATACTGACTCCATAAGCGATGTGCTTGACATACGGCATAGTCGGGAGGGTATAGATGTGATGCCCCCAATTAAACATTAGGTTGAAGAGCCCAAGAAAATAAATCCAGAAAGCTATAGACGAAAAACTGTATTTCTTGTCGCCAGAAATCTTGTCCATCAGATAAATTGAACTTCCGTAAATCAGCATATTCCAAGAACCCACCATTGATCCATAAGACTTCCATTGAATCATCATGTCTTTGACCAAGTGATTCCTGACTGAGGGCAGTAGCCATGCATTTGACTCTAAATAAGTGAACAAAAAGAATACAACACCCGTAAACCACATCCAGATATACACAGGTTGATTTTTTAGGCTTTTGAAATTGGATATAAAAATAAGTATAAAGAGAATCCACCCGATCGTAATGGGAATTGAGAATAAAGGGTGAAATTCCCAGTATTCTCTACCTCCGAAAATCCCGAAACAATACGAAAAAAGGATGCCGACAAATGAAAACCCGAAGATATAAAACAGCCATTTCAGCAACGTTGCATTTCTGAGCTCTTGGCTGTTATGTTCTTTCAAGAAATACAATACACCCCCAATAGCGGCACTGAGAATCCAGAAAACAGCAGACGACACATGTAGCGGACGGAGTTTCTCAAACGAGAATTTATCTCTCCAAAATCCGGGAAGCACATACTCAAAAGCAGCTGCAAGCCCGAAGAGCAATGCAGAAAGCAAGAGTAGCAATCCTAACGCAATAAAAGCTTTGGCGTAATCAGTTTTTGGGTTGTGAGAGTGTTCCATCTAAGTTTTTTGAAAAGGATGTGGGGTCAGCAATGCCAGTGGTATTAGTGTATTTGAAGAACGCTAAGAAAGATGCTATCTCTGCATCTGACAAGTTATAATTGGGCATTACCGCAGTTCCTGATTTGAGAAACGCAGCTATATATTCTGGAGATCTTCTAGCGTGTACATTGGTCAAATCAGGACCCAAATGACCGCCTAAACCATAGAATTGATGACAGGAAGTACAGTTTTTATCTTGCCAAAGTAGTCGTCCTTGTTGGGCAAGCGCATTGGGAGTTGCCACTTGGTCAGATTCAGAATAATACAACCTGAGGCTATAGCCCAAAAAGGCAATCAATAAAAACAGAAAAACGCCAATTTTATATTTAAAGTCTTGCATACAAAGTCTATATCTAATGTGCTGAAAGCTACATTGAAATTCAAAACCTCGTAAAGATATAATCTATTCAAAATAAGGGGTATGACTAAAATCATAGCTCCTTATTTTGAGCAAAAAAATATAAGAGAAAGCAATTATTTTTGTTCTGGGAGAGTATTTTGAGCTTGGCTTTTCAGGAATTTTTCAAAAAGCTCAATGGTTTTGGTGTTGATTTGGTGGTAGTCTAAAAGGTCTTTAGATTGGTACAGCAGCATAAAAGCCATCGGTTTTTCATTTGGGTAGTTTTTGAGAATATGCTGGTTGAGTCTATAGGTTTCTCTGAGGATTCGCTTAAAGTGATTGCGGTCAACTGCTCTTTTGAAATACTTTTTAGACACAGAAACTCCCATCAAAAAAGGATGTTCAGTATCCTGATGTGTTGCATACACCAATCGAAGCGGATATTTTGAAACTGACTTGCCCTCTGTGAAAAGAGTGGTGATTAGTTTTCTGCTTTTTAATTTCTCGTCTTTGGGGTAAGTGCATTTCATCGGTCAAAAGTACAAAAAAGCATCCTCTAAGTGTTCAATTTCAAATGTTGAATTTTGATGTAAGACAGCAATAATATCAAAACGCACGTATACGTCTAATTCTCGCTCACATACATAGTGGTCAACAGCAGCCACCAGCAGCTTTATTTTTTTAGGGTTGACAAAATCCTGCGGATTTCCAAAATCGAGTGTGCTTCTGGTTTTGACCTCAACGGCAATCAACAAATCATCTTTTCTGGCGATGATGTCTACTTCTGCTTTTCTGAGTCTCCAGTTTTTTTCTAATAGGACAAATCCCTTTTTTTCTAAAAAAGAAATGGCCAGCTCCTCGCCTATTTTACCTAAGTCGTTGTGCTCTGCCATTTCTTGTTATTTTATTTTTGTCTTTTTCTGGACCTGTTATTCCATAGGTAAAAACACTTCAGCCATCATACATCTAGCGCTTCCGCCACCACAGGCTTCGATTACGTCTAAAGAAGAATAGAGTATTTCAGAATGTTTTTCGATGGCAGCAATCTGAGCTGGAGTCAAGCATTCATAAGCTGCTTTGCTCATCACCAAATAACTTTTGTTTGCTGTGCCTTTTACTTCGAGCATATTCCCAGCAAAGTTATTCACCTGGTCTTCAGTAATGGTGATGATTTCTTTTCCGTCAGATTTTAATGAATCTAAGATCAATTTGCGCTCTGCTTTCTCATCAATTGCATCAGCACAAATCACAGCAAAATGCTCACCTATACACATCATCACATTGGTGTGGTAAATCAGTTTGCGCTCGCCATTAATGGTTTGATAGGCGTGGAATATAAGCGGTGCCAAGTCTTGGTCTTCGCAAAACTCAATAAACAACTCTTCTTCTGCTCTTGGCGATAGCGCACAATAGGCTTTGTTGTTAGCTCTATCTAGGATGATACTGCCTGTTCCCTCTAAAAACATATTGGCCTCTTCAGCAAGGGTATAATCAGTTATGTTTTCTATCACAAAACCTCTTTCTTCGATTATATCAAGAATGTCTTCTCTGCGCTCTTCTCTTCTATTCTTGGCAAACATCGGATACAAGACTACATCACCGCTTTGGTGAAAAGAAATCCAGTTGTTCGGGAAAATACTGTCTGGTGTATCGGGAATATGGGTGTCGTCAACCACAATTACGTTTACACCTACGGCTCTTAGTTTTTCTACGAATGTATCAAACTCTTCTTGTGCTTTTTTGTTGGCGTCTTGTGGCGATAAATTATCTAATACTTTTTGGTAATAATTATTGACAGCTGTTTGTTCATTCATCCTAAAAGCAACCGGACGAATCATCAATATGGTATTTGTGGTTTGGTTCATTTTTGTTTTGATATTAATTTTAGCTGTTGTGTTTAGTCTCTAATTAGCGGCAAGGTAGAACATCTCAAAAGTCCTTCTTGTTTGGCGATTTCAGCATACGCAATTTCCTCTACGGTAAATCCTTGTTCTCTAAGCCAAGTGTTGAGTCGGGTGAAATTCTTTTCACTCACCACTACTTCTTCAGAAATAGAGAAAATATTTGAGTTCATATGATACATCTCTTCTCGCGTGATATGAAATAGATTTTCCTTGCCGAATAGATCAACTAAATACATATAATCTGCTTCTTCTCTAAAGCCTGATTTGTAAATAATTCCTTTGTTTGTGCCTACAGGTTGAAAGCAACAATCAAGGTGTAACGCGTTATCTCTAGGCTCTAACTTTGATTTGACAAGGTCAAATTCTTTGACAATTTTATTTGGAAAAAGTTCTTTGATGTATTGCACGCCTTGCATATTGGTGCGCGCGGTGATATAATTTTTATAATCACTGCCTTTATAGGTGCCAATGAAGATATAGTCATTCCACAACATCACGTCTCCACCCTCAATTTGCACCTCAGCCGGAGGACGCACCACTTTTGATGGATTCATCTGCTCGATGATATAATTGATCGCGTCAAGCTCTCGTTCTCTTTCTTGGAGGATGTTTGCTTTGATGAAAACATCGTCAATGACAAAACCAATATCTCGCGAAAAAATCTGGTTATAATCTTCTATAATTTCAGGGCGATATACCTGTACATCGTGTTTTTTAAGTATTTCACTGAAGCTTTCCATCTCAGAAATCATATCGGTTTCTGTGGGATAGGTTCCCGCTTTGATATGCTCTAAAGATTTTGGATCATAGGCCTCTTCTATAGTAGGTGTAGGTCCGTTGCTTTGAGCAGTGCCTAAAACTACAGCCCTAAGTCTTGAAGTTTCGTTTTTTACATTTAATTTCAGCATAAAAAGTGGTTTGTGGATGAGCAAAAATACTAAATTGTTTTTCGAAAGCCAACTCTTATATCTTTGGATATTTGTGATAAAAAAATCTCCGATTCAGCTACTGCTCAATCAGAGATTTTTAGTGTTGCAGTTCTAACCACTCAAAACAATTAAAACAACAAATTTATTTTATAGGCTATACTTGACAGAGAAGATCAAATATCTTGGTTGCACACGGTATTGTTGGGTATTGATATAAAACTGTGAGAAACTATCTGAGCTCAAGTTTTTAGTGTTTAACAGGTTAGAGGCCGTTAGCCTAAACTCCCACTTGCTGTCTTTTTTCTGATAGGCTATGCCCGCATTCAAGAAGTCATATTTATTGTCAACTGTCTTAGAGGCATTAGAATAATTATTAAAGGTATAATCAGCCGTGAGTGAAAATCCTTTTAAGAAATAGTAATCTAGTTTTGCAAACGGACTTGAATTATAAAAAGTCTCGTCTTGATAATCATTGATCATAATCGAATACCCCACTTCAATATTAGGGAGTTCATCAAAAACCGTAGTGAAGCTCACTTTATAATTTTGTGTAAGTGATTCTATGGTGTTCTCAGTTGTGATATTAGACACCGGATTGGTCTGCATAATATTGTTTTTGAACCAGTTGATTCCGGCACTCGCGCTGGCTTTATATTTTCTGGCAAATGTTCTTCCGTAGGCAGCAAAACCTCCGAGTGATTCATCGGCAAAATTAGAATTGAACGAGGTAGAAGTTCTGTTGATTCCGTCAAAAGAAGATAGGGAGTTGGTGCTGTTGAGCATTCGGCTATACGTAAAACCTGCATTAATATATTGCATATTAAACATGCTGAAACTTTGATAGTACAGGCTGTGTGTCTGATCTGTAGCATTTTCTAGGTTTCTATTCCCCGCATACAAACTGCTATATCCCTGAAAGACATAACTCTCAGCCAGCTGAACGATATCGGTAAATTTATTGGTCACAGCAAAATTATAGTTCAGTGTTTGTGATTTTTTAATCTGGAATTTTACATCGAGATCAGGTAATATCTTGCCAAAACTTCTTTTGTTTGCACTGCCCGCTTGGCTGTCATCCATCATGTATTGATGCACTGAAAAGCCCGGGTTAAACGTAAATTTGCCTTTTATAAATCTATAGTGCAAGCCTAAGAACACATCGTTAAAAGCATAGGTCACGTTGTTGTTTAAGTCAGGATTATCAAGGTCATTTCTGTTATTGTTGTCCAAGACTTGATACATATGCGAATCAAAATTCTGTTTTGAATAGGTATTCCCCAGCGTCACATTTATGTTTCCTTTGCTAGTGAGGGCATAAAAATAATCTGCTTTCAAATCTGTTTTATTGGTTTTTAGAAAACGCTGTTGGTTGATATCTTGCCTAAGTTGATTGTCTACATAATCAGCCAAGTCAAAAGGCGTATGCCCTAGATTAGCATTATAAAACGGATCCTCATCTTGGTATAAGTGCTGGGCTTCAAAGGCAAAAACATGTTTGTTGTTGGGCGCATAATACAATGCCATATTCTGACTCACCGATATCGGATCTTGTTTTTTAAACGAACTAATGCTTTGGCTTTGTTCTATATTTGGCGTTACTGCTGTCAGGATGTTGTTGTCTTCTTTTTGTTGTGATTTTTTGAAGAAGATATCATAATCAAAGGTGATTTTCTCGTTGGGTTTATAGTTAGAGCTCAGTTTAAACATACCCATTTCAGAGCGCACTCTACTCTGGTTGTCTGTTTCTTGCGTAGTCACCACTTCGCCAGTATCTGTGTTTAAGATTGCGTTTCTACTCCAGCTCTCCATATCTGTTTTGTTGTTGGATAGAATTCCGAAACCGCTCAAGGTCCATTTTTTAGATGGATTAAAACTGAAGTTTCCAGCACCGAATTGATTGGTTACTTCTTTTGCCCTATTGTTGCGCATCATCGATATTCCTAAATCATTACTCGAAACAGAAAAGCTAGAACCTCCTTTCTTCATCATGTTTTTGAATCCGCCAGTCATTCTTAAATAATCGCTGAAAGTCATGGGTTGTTCACCGGTGTTATTCAGGTTAGTAATAAAATTCAGACTGTATTTTGTGCTGTAATAAAACAACTTCGGGTTGACCACATAACGCTGGTCATTACCCGCTCCTGCAGTGATATCTCCAAACCAAAAATTCTTTTTACCGTCTTTTAGTTTGATATTCATGGCCAAATTGTCCTGGTTATCCGTAACTGATTTCAGCTGGTCAACTTCGTTATAATTGCGCAACACCTGTACTTTATCAACTGCATCTGCCGGAATATTCTTAACGCCGAGCTTGGTGTCGCCATCAAAGAAATCCTTGCCTTCTACCATTAACTTAGAAACTGATTTTCCTTCTACCTTAATATTTCCGTCATCATCTACTTCTACACCGGGCAGTTTTTTTAAAAGGTCTTCGAGCTTTCGTTCTGTACCACTAGTAAACGAATCGGCATTATACACAATGGTATCGCCTCTGATAGAAACCGGCATCACATGTACAATTTCAATACCTTCAATCATCACGCCTTCACCATCTAATTTGATGGGAATCACAATGTTTTCTGATGCCGTAGTTAACGGAATCGTCTTAGGGGTGAATCCTAAGTAGCTTATTTTGAGTTCGTATTTGGTATTTGGTTTTAAAGACAACATAAACTGACCTTTTTCGCCAGTAATGCTATAACCGTCCATTTTATTTTCGTCAAGATTGATGGCCATGACGTTTGCCATTTCTAGAGAAATCCCGAGACTATCTGTTACAATTCCCTGCACTCTGATGTTCTGAGCAGTGGTGAATGTGATGACAAACAAGAAAAGTGCAATGAGTGTTTTTTTCATTTTGAGTATACCTAAATGAGGTTAATAATGTTATAAAATAATTTAGAAACCTCTGCCTCTTCTGCCTTGACCTCTTCCCATTTTTTGTAGTTCCTCCATCTTTTCCATCATTATTTCTTGGAATTCTTTTTGCGTCACTACTTTGCCGTTTTTAGGCACTTTGATTTCCTTTTTATCCTTGGGGTTGATGACTAATTTTGAACATAGAATGGTTGTCTTTCCTGAACTTATCTCCATAATAAGCCCTGGTAAGCCCCAGTAGTTTGAAGGTCCTTGAGCAATGGGAATTTGAGGTGTATACCACGCCGTGATGACCACTTCAGAAGGCACGTCAATCATATCTAAGAAGTTAGTCGAGTTCTCTTGTTCCTCTTTTTCTTTATCGTCTTTGGCTTCTTTTCTGGTCATATTCTTGAAATCAGTCAAGTCAAACGGAACTACAGCTGTAGCTTTATAGCACATATAATTGCCCACTTGTTTGGTTTCAGTGCCCAACTGCCATTCAAAAACCTGAAGCGAATCTTTGATTAAAAACTCTTTGCCAAAGATCTCTCTCTCTTGAATGAAGACTTTGTCTTTGGTGTTTTTATAATAAACGCCGCCATACATCGTATTTGACATCATTCTCATGCCTTCAAACATACCGCCGCCTCCAGGCGCAAGCACCACTTCTTCTTCATACAAAGAAGTGTTTTTGTCGAATGAAAGCGTAAAGGTTTTTTCAGACATCAATCTCATTTGTTCCTGAATCATTTCTTTCATTTCAGGGGTGATTTGAGGACTGTCTAACTTGATATCGTCAGTAGAAGTTTTTGACACATAGGTGGCAACTCCCCTGAAATCTTGAGCATTCATCGCAAAAAGCCCAAATGCTACAACTAGTAAGGTAGATATTTTTTTCATTTTAATACTTTTATATTAGGTGGATGGTTTTATTGATAGGTCTTTAGCCTCCGATGGACATGGTTTCTATAATTACACTTCCTGACTTTGTTTTTTTAGCATTTTTCATACGCTCCTTAAGCATTGCATCATAGTCACTTTGGGTAATAGATTTTCCCTTAGGCATTTTTATTTTTATCGGTTTCTTTGGGTTAAGAACGATTTCAGAACACAGATACACCCTATTGGCGGTATGCAATTCTAAGATCAATCCTGGCAAACCACCATAAGTTTCGGGTCCGTTTGCAACCGGGATTTCAGGTGTATACCACGCTGTGGTAACCAAATCTATGGGTTCATCAGCAATCAAAGAGAGAAAATCAGATTCTTTTTCGGCTGCATTTTCTTCTTCTGATATGAGTTGTTTTGCCTTTGTGGTTCTGGTAGCTTTATAAACCGTATAGTTCCCTACTTTTTTAGTTTCTGTTCCCAGCTCCCAACCTGAGGTATAAAGACTGTCTTTAATCAAAAACACCTTGTCTAAATAATCACTTTCTAAAAGCGAGTAATTTTCTTTGAGGTTTTTGTATAATTTTCCGCTTGTAGAATGGCTTATAGAAACTGAGATTCTATTGTTGCCTGTCTGAGGTTGCTCTAGTCTCTCCTCTTCTGTATACAAAGATTCTTCTTTAGTAAAGTCTAATATATAGGTTTTCTCAGAAGCCTTGTTCATAGCTTCTTTGAGTTGTGCCATCAGCTCTGCATCTAGGGCAGGTTTTTTATCGTCTTCTTCTGAATCAGTTTTAAAATCTTTGAGGGCCATTTTAGTCTGATAAACAGCTCTTCCAGAGAAGTCTTGTGCGCCTAGAACAAACGAAAATAAAAGTAATGCAAGTGAAACAATTGTTTTTACCATCTTGAAAGAGTTTTAGGATACATAATAAGACGAGCTCTAGCCTAGTTTGTTACAGATCAATACCAAAAAATCCCGCTAAGTACATAACGGGATTTTCAATAACTATTAAAAGGCTATAGTTTTGATGTCTCTATATTGTGATTGCTACTTCATTTAGCCAAAAACCTTATATAAAATGTTGCGAATTATCTTTTGCCTAATTCGATAATTTCTAGGTTCTTGATTTGGTCTTTGTCAATCTCAAACCTAAGCATCGTTCTGACTTGGTGCATGCCATAAATACCTGCTGCTCCGGGGTTCAGGTGGAGAAGATTATAATCTTTATCATAAATCACTTTAAGGATATGCGAGTGCCCACAGATGAAAATCTTAGGTGTGTTTAAGTCTAGTTCCGTTTTTACCCGAGCATTGTATTTCTTTGGATAACCTCCGATATGCGTTATATAAACCTCAGTATCCTCACACTTAAACCTCAAATCAAGCGGAAATTCTGTTCGTGCGTTAGCATCGTCGATATTTCCGTAAACTGCCCTTAAGGGTTTCAAGGATTTTATTTTATCGGTTACTTCTAGATTGCCAATATCACCAGCATGCCATACCTCGTCAGCCTGCGCTACATACTTTAGTATTTTATCGTCAAGGTGTGAATGGGTGTCTGAGAGCAAGAGGATTTTCTTCAATGTATACTGGTTTTAGGTTGTGCAAACATATCAATTTTCAATTTCAGTCAAAAAAAATCTCTGATTTAAAAGTATATCTTAAATCAGAGATTAAAAAACAAGTGGTGTTTTATTTTTCTTGAAATTATTGTGCTAGTTGTCTCGAGTACTCAACTGTTACAGGAAGCGTTTGCCCACTATAATCAAGGTCGTAGATAAGTACTAGTTTTGAAGCATTTACAGAAATGATTTCTCTAACTGCACCTTTAACAGTGATTTGTTGATCATTCCAAGTTCCTGCGAAAACTTCATCTACACATAGTTCTCCTTCTTTGTTATTCTCAGTAAGACTAACAGTTTTGGCGCTAGTAAGTGTGATATAATCTGTTCCACAACCTTGTTTGAAGTATTCATGGTCAAAAGGATGTGTTCCTGTATGCCCACCCATAGTGTAGCTTAAGATTTCAGCTTTCCACTCTCCTACTAGAGGATCTACTTCAGATTTGTTATCGTCTTTACTACAAGCTGTAAACAGCGTTCCTGTTACTAAAAGTACTATAGCAACCCATTTGTTGGTCATTTTCATAATTGTATTGGTGTTAGTTTTAATATTTAAAAAGTTGAACAAAGATAATGTCAATTTAGAATTGTTCCAAATAAAAAAAGATAAATTTATCTTCTTTAGTCAATTATCTTATGAAGCTGTGCATACTGAATAAGCAAAATAGTTTTAGCATCTCTTATTTCACCTTTTTTCACCATTTCGACGGCATCTGAAAAAGGCATTTCTAGTACTTCAATGCGCTCGTTTTCTTCCTCTAGGCCTCCACCATCGCTTTTTTTCATCTCTGGTGTATATTCGGCTAAGTATAGGTATAACAATTCTGTTACCGCTCCTGGAGACACATAGAGTTCGAGCACTTTCTGAGCGTTTTCGATGTGATAACCCGTTTCTTCACGCGTTTCTCTTATCATACACGCCATTGGGTCAACCTCATCTAAGGTTCCGGCACAAGCCTCAATCAGCATCCCACCTGGGGTTCCGTTTAATAAAGCAGCAAGGCGAAATTGTCTGGTGAGTACAACTGTTTTTTTCTCTTTGTTATATAATAAAACTGCCACGCCATTTCCCCTGTCAAAAATCTCACGCGTTTGATTGATCGTTGGTTTTCCTTCTTCTATATAATCAAAGTTTACTTCTCTGAAACTATATCTTTTTCCGGCTAACTTCTGATCAGCGTGTATTTTTATTTTTGGATCCATACTCTGTTGTTTTAAAATTTAAAGAATAAAACTTGCATTTAGCTATTTACTCAACCTGTGCAACGCATAGGTCATCGCACTCAGCAAGCAAAAAGCCATCATCTGATGTGCTAGTCCAAGCCATAGCGGCACGTGGAAAAGCAGTGTGAATACGCCTAAGGCAAATTGGATACATACAAAGTACACCAATAGGTTGATACTTCTAGCTTGTTGTTTGTCTAAAACGAATTTTCGGCTTCTGAAATACAGATACACAATAGCACCAACCACTAAATAAGCGATAGTTCTGTGTACGAATTGCACGCCGCTCTTTCCTTCTACCAAGTTTAAAAATAAACTCGAATGTTCTATCCATACCGTTTCGTGAATGAATTTTCCTTCGCTCATCATCGGCCAATAATTGTGAATTAGACCCGCATTTAGACCCGCAACAAAACCTCCGTAAATAATTTGAATTACTAAAATAACATACGCAACAACGGCTATTTTTCTGAGTTGAGTAATGGCAGGTCTTCGATTCGGATAAATCAAATCTAAAGCCACCCAAAGCGTATAAGCAAAAGTAATAAAAGCAAAAGTAAGGTGTAAAGACAGTCTGAAATGACTCACATCTGGATTGTCAACTAGTCCGCTTTTGACCATAAACCAGCCTAAAAAGCCTTGGAAACCACCCATAAACAGCAATACACAAGATTTCAGAATCGTGGGTTTGTCTAGTTTTTTTCTGATTAAGAAATAAATAAACGGAATGATAAATACGATACCGATGATTCTACCGATAAAACGGTGAAACCATTCCCAGAAATAAATAAACTTATAATCGTCTAGTGTAAAATCTTTGAAACTGTTGACTAACTGATATTCGGGAAATTTTTTATATTCTTCAAAAGCAGCTTCCCATTTCTCCTCAGAGAGTGGAGGGAAAGTATCTGTGACCAAGTGCCAGTCTGTCATTGAAAGTCCAGAATTGGTCAGTCGGGTAATTCCACCCACCATAACCATAATAAATAAAAGTAAACACCCAGTGAGCAGCCAGTAAATAACAGCTTTGTTGTTTTTCATAATTTTATAATTTGTGTGCAAAAATACAATTTACAATCGAGATTCTATATCAATCTAAAAACAATGCTAAAAACTCAATTAGCCATTTGTTTTAAACTGTTTTTTAAAGTTCAATCAGGTTTACCAGCAATCTATAGGCGCCATCGATACCACTCGGAATTTGTCTAAAGAAACTGATTCCGGTATACACAAAGTGACCTTTGCCAAACTTTGCGATAAGCAACGAACCGTCTTTTGGCTTTTCTCCGGTATCATTCATACGAAAAACAGATTCGTACTCAGGACTCCATTCCGCAGCAAAATAAAGCCCTCTTTCTTGTATCCAATTGTCAAAGTCTTTAGCACTGATTTTATTGGGTTTTGTAAGTACGCTGTGCTGTGAGTTGATGAAGCTAATTTTGGCTTCTTCGTTGGTCACGCGCTCTCTTCCAATTTTGAGTTGATAGGGTGCAAAACCAGACAGATCAGTGGTTTTGCCTCTGTAATCTGTAGTCAAATACTGCATAATAACCGTACCCCCATCAGCGACATAATCATTGATGATTTGTCCTTTAAGCCGTAACTCAGGCGTGGTATTATAAGCTCTAATTCCGATGAGCAGCGTTTCAAAATTTGTCAACCGCTCTGCTGTGAGTTCGTGTACAGGCACAAGCGTTACATCATAACCTATTTGCAATAGTCCTTGCGGAATTTGATCAGAAGCGCCCATTACATAACCAATGTTTTGTTTTGATTTCTTTAGGTCAATACGCGTAGCTTTTGCTTCTGCCGTAATCAAAATGCTTTGTTTCGGGATGTGCTTATAATCGATTTCTACCAAAGATTGATCAAAAGATTTCCCGTCAATCACAGCAATAGCTTTTAGGCTAGCATTATCGGGGTTTGCTGGTGGAATAAGGGTGAATTTCACTAAGGTCTCCGCTGATTTGAACCGAATATCAAAAGGAATTTCTTTTGGGCTAATGCTCCAACCCTCTGGTACATCAATGGTGACACTTCCATGAACATTCTCTTGAAGTGCTTTTACTTTTACGCTCACTTCTTTTGGGGCAGTATCAGCAAAAACCACTACTACATTCACAAAAGACACTACAACATCAGGCAAAACCACAAACGGACGATACGTCTCTCCGTCTTCTGGTGTATTCAACTTATAGGCGATATTCTTAGTATATTCAATGGTTGTGCCTTCAACATCTAACACAAAAACCACCGGAAAATCATCATTCGTCTCGGCTAAATTTCTGAGGTTTTTATCCTCAACCACAAACATACCTTTAGTTTTTTGTTGTCTTAACCAATAGGGATTTGAATACGGAATAGTCTCAGTTACTAAAATATTTTCTTGTATATCATACACCGGGGTATTGGTAAAGAGTGGTTGATTTTTGATTATTTTCTGGTCAAAAAATTTAACTTCCTTAAGCGCGATAGCTGCTTTACTGCGGTTGGTCGCTTCTAGTTTCAAAGTAAAAGGAGTTGATTTAGTCGTATTTTCAGTATCTGAAATCGCTTCGAGATACAACCCAGCACAGGCAGCAATAATCTCTTTGATATGTGCAGCTTTTTGTGTTCTCCAGTAGTTGTCCTCTATGTTTTGGATAAGCGCATAGGCTTTAGTCAATTCTTTTATATGGATGGATGGATTCTCAAAATTGAAGTTTTTCTCGATCTTTTCAAGTATAGCCGCGATGGCTTTACCTTCAGGGATTCTGCTCCAGTTCGTATTGATTCCCTCAAAAATATCTTTGTTGTTTTTTGGGATTTTGCCTCTGATTACTTCTAAATATTCGTTTTCGCTCGATCTGTTTCCTGTGGTCCCAAAGCCTTGGCATTTGTGCTGACTGCGACTCTGAGCGGCAATTTCGTTATTGCTTTTCCCTAGGGTTGGATAAAACACATTTGCTTCTACCCAAAGGTGATTGGTTTTATCTGCCTTTTCAAAAGCCTCTTGAGACGGAAATGACCAAGGAGAGGTGTTGTACAATAGTCGTTGAGGTGCATTCTTCTGATTTTTGATTTTGTCAAAAGCCTCTAAACTCAACATCGCTGAAGCGGTATGGTGCCCGTGAGTTGTGCCTGGAGTTCTGTGGTCAAATCTATTGACGATTATATCGGGTCTGAAATTTTCTATGACTTGAACTAGGTCATCGAGTACTTGTTGTTTGTCCCATATCTCAAAAGTCTCGTCGGGTAGTTTTGAAAAACCGAAGTCATAGGCACGCGTAAAAAACTGTTTACCTCCGTCAATTCTACGTGCATTAAGTAATTCTTGGGTTCTGATAATTCCGAGTAATTCACCCATTTCAGGGCCAATTAGGTTTTGACCTCCGTCACCGCGCGTCAGAGAAATATAAGCGGTATTGGCATGAAGTTGATTTGAGAAATAAGAAATGAGTTTGGTGTTCTCATCATCCGGATGGGCTGCTACATATAAAACAGCGCCTAAAAAATTGAGTTTTTCTATCTCGTGGTAAATCTGATTGGATGTATAGGTTTTGGGTTGTTGTGCAAACACACTTAAACATATAAAAACGAACAGTAGGTTGAATCTCATCTCTTTAAATTAAATAATCAGAAAACAAAAGTAAGGCTTACTTGTGAAAGTACACGGAGTTTTGGTTAATTATCTGAGTGTTAAAGATTCGTGAATGAAATTTTATCCTTGTTAAACTTTGCCGAAAAGTCATTTTTTAAGCAATTGTCAAAAACAATTACGACCAAAAAAATGCTGTTTTTCAACTGAAAAACTTACCTTTGCTCGAAAGCAAAAAATTATGATTTCTATAGATCCGAAGCAGGTTAGTCCGGTTGTGTTGCAAGGCTATTTACAAGGCGCTGTAGGCCCGAGACCTATTGCCCTAGCAAGTACTTTAGACGAAAACGGCACTCCTAATCTATCTCCTTTTAGTTTTTTTAATGTCTTTAGCTCTAATCCACCTATTTTAGTGTTTTCGCCCGCTCGTAGAGTCAGAAACAACACGGTCAAGCACACGCTTATCAATGTGCAACACACCAAAGAAGTGGTCATTAGCGTAGTGAATTATGACATCGTACAACAAGTTTCACTTGCCAGTACAGAATATGCTGATGGGGTCAATGAGTTTATAAAATCAGGACTTACTCCTGTGCAATCAGATGTAGTAAAACCCTTTAGAGTAGCAGAATCTCCGGTTCAGTTTGAGTGTGTCGTACAAGATATTATCGCTTTGGGCGATGGTGGTGGCGCCGGCAACCTAGTGATTTGCGAAGTGGTTCGCGTTCACGTGAGTGAAGAGGTGTTAGATGAAAATGGCGCTATTGATCAATACAAAATTGATTTGGTTTCTCGTATGGGTGGCAACTGGTATTCTAGAGCCAATAAAGGGCTTTTTGAAGTGCCAAAACCCTTAGTAACCTTGGGTATTGGCGTGGATGCTATACCTGATTTCATCAAAGAATCTAAGGTTTTCTCAGGCAATGATTTGGGAATGTTAGGCAATATAGAAGTTTTGCCCACGCAAGACGAAATAACTAACTTTGTCAGTCAGTCTTTTGAAGCCAAAGCTGTTTTGAGTAGCGATGACAATCAGAAAGTATATCAAAAAGCAAAAGAATTGCTTGCCACAGATCAAGTATTAGAAGCTTGGATGTTGCTCTTGGCAAGTCAAAAATAATATAGTTAAGTTTAATAGTTTATAAAAATAAGTAAAATGGAAGTAGTAGGAAAAATCAGATTAGTAGATACGGTTAAAGAAGTAGGAAGTAGCGGATTCAGAAAAAGAGACGTCGTTGTAACCACTGAAGAACAATATCCACAACACATTTCGATTCAGTTTGTACAAGACAAAACAAGTTTATTGGATAACTTCTCTGCTGGAGACGACGTAAAAGTATCGATCAACTTAAGAGGTAGAGAATGGGTAAACCCACAAGGAGAAACCATATATTTCAACACTATTCAAGGTTGGAGAATTGAGAAATTGGCAATGGATGCACCAAGTGGTCATTCAACTCACATTCCTCCCGTTGCTCCTCCGCAAGCTTTTGAACCCGCTCAGAATATAAACCAAGAGGAAAGCGACGATTTACCATTCTAATTAAATAATTATGCGTTTTTGGATTGGTCTTATAGCTGTCTTCGGGTTTGTTTTTATGCAAGGACAAACCACTTATAAACTATCTTATCAAAAGACTTATAACGGAAGTGTTATTCAAGACCAAGACAAAACCCTTGTTTTTGCTAGTTCAGATTTTACCTATATCACCTCTGAACAGACGCTCAAAGGCACAAAAGAATTTCCTTTTGAGGAGACTTTTGTAAACCGAAAACAAGAAAACAACTATCAACAAATTGCTTCAGTTGCATTTGGCAATACTTTTAGCTTTCTAGATAGCTTGAGTTTACAGCGTCAAGAGTTTGAGTTCTTTCAAGAAGAACGCACTATCTTGGGCTATACATGCAAAAAAGCCCGCACCGTGATCAACTCGAACACGATTGATATATGGTTTACCGATGCCCTAGGTATAAAAGGTTCTCCAACTGTTCTGGGAATGAATCTAGGTCTGGTTTTAGAAATAAACCGAAACGGAAATTACCTGATTCAAGCTACAAAAGTAGCGCGCATTAACACTAAAAAAAATCCACTAAAAATCAATGACTTCTCAAAAGTCAAGAGGGTTGACAATGCTACTTACAGAGATTTACTCTGGAAAAGCAGGTTTACAAGTATAGGTGTTTTTGAAGAGGAAATCATTAATTTCTCTGACAAATCAACGTCTAACGATAGCATTTTGCGCTTTGGCAACGGGACTATTATTCTCAAAAAAATACAATTTCCTGCCATTGCACTAGGCAACCAAATTTTTGCTGAACTGACCACTTGGTCCAACGGCGATGCCTATGACCGCACAGGCTCTGTTTTTATTATCCCAAGCCACAGCAAAGTCTCTTTTTTTGATGCCTTGCAAAACGGAATTAAAGAAATCCCCTTGTATACCAACGGAAATGACAAAGAGTATAGAGGTGTAGTCAGAACTGACGACTATTCGCCACTAATCGAGCTTATGCGTTTCTTCACGCCTTTTGGCATCAAACAATACAACCACATCAACCTCAAAGGAAAAGACTGGCACAACAAGGTTTCGTACAGACAAGACATCTCTGAATTGCAACCTGAACTCTCTTCAAAAGAGTTGTATGTCGGGGTCTATATCGGTAATTATGATCAAGGTGGGCATAAAGTAAATCTTGAAATTACTATTCACAACGAAGGAACCCAAAGCCCAAAACATCTTTTTTCGATGCCACTTTTCAATACTACCAACGTGATGGAAATGTCAGGCCAGAACTACGCGACTATGTTTGATTCAGAAAATGGTTTGCAGGTGACTTTTAATCTTGACAAAGACCTAAAAAATGCTAAACTGCGCTATATCACTACAGGTCATGGCGGTTGGGGAAATGGTGACGAGTTTGTACTGAAAAAGAACACTATTATTTTAGACGGAAAAGAAGCTTTCTCTTTTGTGCCCTGGAGACAAGATTGTGGTTCGTATAGATTGTTTAACCCCGCCTCTGGGAATTTTGAAAACGGACTTTCGTCTTCTGATTATTCTCGTTCAAACTGGTGCCCCGGTACCCTCACTAATCCAATGCTGATTGACTTAGGCGATCTAGAAAAAGGAATACACACGATCGTGGTTCAAATCCTTCAAGGGGCTCCTGAAGGCAATAGCTTTAGCGCTTGGAATGTGTCTGGCGTTTTACTCGGAGAATAACAGTAGCTGTTTTTTTAAGTCTGCATTTTTATTACCTTATTTCTTTGGCAATATCTTTTGTAAGATAAGCGAGAATACAATAGTCATCACTGACCCAATGACGTTCAACCACAAATAACTGACAACATCTAAGTAGTAGATATAGAAAATAGAAGCTTGCGAGATAACTGCTGACCAAAACAAGGCTTCTCCCTTGACTGATTTGAAATAAAATCCGACCAAGAAAATCCCTAAAATTGTTCCGTAAAACACAGAGCCCAAAATATTTACAAACTGGATAAGATTCTCAAAAAGTGAGGCATAGCAGGCAAATGCTATGGCAATTAACCCCCAGAACACCGTAAACCATTGGGTTGATTTCACATAGTGTATGTCGCTCTTATCTGATTTTATATTTCGCTTATAAATATCGATAGTGGTGGTTGAGGCAAGTGCATTCAGTGCTGAAGCCGTAGAAGACATAGCGGCAGAGAAAATAGCAGCCAACAATAATCCGACAAAACCTATCGGTAGATAATTCAACACATAATAGATGAACACATAATCTTTGTCATTGGTTTCTATTGTGCTATCAGCTCGTTTGATGAGGGTTTTTGCCTGTTCTCTGAGGTCTTTTTCTTTGAGCCCTAGCGCTGTTATTTTTTGCTGCAAAGCTTTGTTTTCAAAATTCTGATTCAGCTGATGTGCATACTGTACTGTAAAGTCTTTTTTGTCTTGTGCAATCTCGTCAAGCGCTTGTTCTAAACCTGAAAATTCTGCTGCATATTCTGAATTCTGAATAGCTTTGCTTCCGTTGGGGTTAAAGTGAATTGGCGCTGAATTGAACTGAAAAAACACAAAAACCATCACACCTACAAGCAGTATAAAAAACTGCATCGGTATTTTTAATATCCCGTTAAAGATAAGTCCCATCTGGCTTTCCTTGATATTTTTACCCGATAGATACCTACCCACTTGTGACTGGTCAGTGCCAAAATACGAAAGAGCCAAGAAGAAACCTCCAGTAATACCGCTCCAAAACGTATAACGACTATTGACATTCATAGAAAAATCAACTACATTCATCTTGTCATTTATACCCGCTATTTTCAGGGCATTGGTGAAGGTGACCTCTTCAGGAAGGTTGCTCAATATCAAGAAAAAAGCAACAAACATCCCGCCCATTATCACAAACATCTGTTGTTTTTGAGTCACGTTTACCGCTCTTGTCCCTCCAGAGACCGTGTAGATGATAACTAATATTCCGATGATAATATTTAAAAGCGTAAGGTTCCAGCCCAAAATAGTCGATAGGATAATGGCGGGCGCATAAATGGTAATTCCGGTAGATAAACCGCGTTGAATCAAGAATAAGAAGGCGGCAAAAGAACGGGTCTTCAAATCAAAGCGCTGTTCTAGATATTCATAGGCTGTATAGACTTTGAGCTTGTGGTAAATCGGGATAAATGTCATGCAGATGACGATCATAGCTAGCGGCAACCCGAAGTAGAATTGGACAAAACCCATACCGTCGTGATAGGCTTGTCCGGGAGTAGAGAGAAAAGTGATGGCGCTTGCTTGGGTTGCCATGACAGAAATCCCTACCATATACCATGGCGTTTCTTTGTTTCCGAGTATATAATCTTTGACGTTTTTGCTGCGTTTAGTTTTCAGCGTTCCGTAAACCACTATAAACAATAAGGCAGTAATAAGTATAATCCAATCAATCGTGTGCATCGCCTATGAATAAAATACTGTGATCAAATAAAAAAACAAGATATAAAGTGCGTTCGATATGAGTACGATGCTGTACGATTTTTTCCATTTCATAAGTTCCTCTTCTAATAATTTAGACAGTATTAGCATTGATATTTCTGTAAAAATATAGATATTTTTGAGTTGTCAAGCTATTTTAAATTGATTTTAAGATTGTATGGTCATATTAAGCGTTGATTTTGGGCTAAAAAATTCTCAAACTAGAAAGTGGTTTTTTATTTGGTTTTTTACTAAAAGTCGTTTTTTGTGCTTTTCAAGCCTTTTAACGCTGTTTGCAATTTTATCGACAGGGTGTCTACTATTGTTTAAAATCAATTAAAAGGGCGATATTCTATTTTTATTATAAAAAAAAGCGTAAATTAGCACGTTTAAAAATATTGATTTTCAACCGTTAAAAAATAAAGTTTTTTATGTCAGAAGGAGGAGAAAGGTTAATACCTATCAACATTGAAGATGAAATGAAGTCTGCCTACATCGATTATTCGATGTCAGTAATTGTATCTAGGGCTTTGCCTGATGTACGAGATGGACTAAAACCAGTTCATAGAAGAGTTTTGTATGGTATGTATGACTTAGGTCTTTTATCAAACAGAGCCCATAAAAAGTCTGCTAGAATCGTCGGAGAAGTATTGGGTAAGTATCACCCACACGGAGATACTTCAGTATATGACGCGATGGTACGTATGGCACAGGAGTGGTCTTTGCGATACCTTCTAGTTGACGGACAGGGTAACTTTGGTTCTGTTGACGGTGATAGCCCAGCTGCTATGCGTTATACCGAAGCTCGTATGAAAAAAATATCTGAAGAAATTCTTTCAGATATCGACAAAGAAACTGTGGATTATCAATTGAACTTTGATGACTCATTGCAAGAGCCAAAAGTAATGCCAACAAGAGTTCCAACACTACTTATCAACGGAGCATCAGGTATTGCAGTAGGTATGGCCACTAATATGGCACCACACAACTTGACTGAAGTTATTGACGGTACACTTGCCTACATTGACAACAACGATATAGAAATTGACGAACTCATCACTTATATCAAAGCACCTGATTTTCCTACGGGTGGAATCATCTACGGATACGAAGGTGTGCGTGAGGCATTCAAAACCGGAAGGGGAAGAATCGTGATGCGTGCAAAAACTAACTTCGAAGAACTGAGCGGAAGAGAGTGTATTGTTGTTACTGAAATTCCGTACCAAGTGAACAAAGCCGATATGATCAAACGTACGGCAGATTTAGTAAACGAAAAGAAAATCGAAGGTATCTCTAACATACGTGACGAATCTGATAGAAACGGAATGCGTATCGTGTATGAACTAAAAAGAGATGCAGTACCCAATGTAGTGCTCAATACACTTTATAAATTCACCCAACTACAATCATCTTTTAGCGTAAACAATATCGCTCTAGTAAACGGAAGACCAGAGTTGCTAAACCTAAAAGACCTGATACATCACTTTGTAGAACACAGACACGATGTGGTTGTTAGAAGAACACAATTTGAACTGAGAAAAGCAGAAGAAAGAGCACATATCCTAGAAGGATTAATCATTGCTTCTGACAATATAGATGAGGTTATCGCACTAATCAGATCATCAAAAGATGGCGATGAAGCACGTACGAAGCTTATCGAAAGATTTAATTTGTCTGAAATCCAAGCACGTGCTATCGTTGAAATGCGACTTAGACAACTTACCGGATTAGAGCAAGATAAACTAAGAGGAGAATACGAAGAAATCATGAAGTTAATTGCGGGGCTGAAAGAATTATTGGCAAGCAAAGAACTGCGTATGGAGCTCATCAAAACAGAACTTATCGAAATCAAAGATAAATACGGAGATGCTAGACGTTCAGTTATCGAATATGCTGGAGGAGACGTAAGTATCGAAGATTTAATTGCCGATGAGCAAGTAGTAATCACTATATCACACGCAGGTTACATCAAGAGAACTGCACTTTCTGAATATAAAACTCAGAACAGAGGTGGCGTAGGACAAAAATCTGCAGGAACAAGAGACCTCGATTTCTTAGAGCATATGTATATCGCTACAAACCACCAATACATGTTGTTCTTCACTCAAAAAGGGAAGTGTTATTGGATGAGAGTTTATGAAATCCCTGAAGGAAGCAAGACTAGTAAAGGAAGGGCAATACAAAACCTTATCAACATCGAGAATGACGACAAAGTAAAAGCATTCATCTGTACACAAGATCTTAAAGACCAAGAGTATATCGACAATCACTATGTGATTATGGCAACAAAACAAGGTCAAGTTAAGAAAACGCCGCTTGAGCAATATTCAAGACCTAGACAAAACGGAATTAACGCTATTACCATCCGAGAAGATGACGAACTACTAGAAGCTAAATTAACTACTGGAAACAGTCAAGTGCTAATAGCTGTGAAGTCTGGTAAATTAGTGCGTTTTGAAGAAGAAAAAACCCGCCCGATGGGAAGAACAGCCTCTGGAGTAAGAGGAATTACACTTACGGATAAAGACGATGAGGTAATCGGTATGATTTCTATCGATAAAGATAATGTGAATGATTCTCAAATATTAGTAGTAACAGAAAACGGATACGGCAAGCGCACTAAACTTGTGGATGATGACGGAGAAGATGTATACCGCATCACAAACCGTGGAGGTAAAGGAGTAAAAACCCTAAACGTGACTGACAAAACTGGAATGCTAATTGCTATAAATGCCGTGACTGATGAAGATGACCTGATGATTATCAATAAATCAGGCCTAACAATCAGAATGAAAGTATCAGACCTAAGAGTGATGGGAAGAGCTACGCAAGGAGTTCGACTGATAAACATCAAAGGAAATGACTCAATTGCAGCAGTTGCTATGGTGATGAGAGAAGATGACGAAGACCTTATCATTGATCAAGACAGCGAAGAAGACGTTACAGACCAAGAAACAGATACTACGACAGAAGAATAAAACAAATAAAACACAATTGACAAATATGAAAAAGTATATCATAACTTCTTTGTCTCTGCTATTTGCGTTAGGGACATACGCTCAGAAAGATGAGATCAAAAGCATCAAAAAGATACTCAACAAAAAAGCACCAACCGAAGCTGATTATAGAGAACTTCAAGGTATTATTGATGCCACTACACCTTATATCGCTAACGGAACGGCATCAGAACAAGCCGAATTCTATTTTCATAAGGGTAGTTATGAGTTTGAAAAAGCAAAACTTACTAATAATGTGGATGCGCTCTCAAGTGCTGTTGTGAGTTTTAATAAAGTAATAAAAGCTGAAGAATCAGAAAAGAGACAGCCTTTTACCGATAAACTGAAAAAGGAAATCTTCCCTACTTTTATTGGCCATGCTTTTGCGAAAGCTGTTGAATTTAGCAAGTTAAAAAAGTTTAGAGAGGCTACTGATATTTTCAAGTCATTATACGAATTAAACAAAGATCCTCTCAACTTATACTACGCGGCTTCTACCGCAGTTAGTGTGCCTGACTACAACACAGCTTTAGAGTATTATCAAGAGCTAGTAGAGATGGATTTTACAGGTGAATTTGATTTCTATACAGCTAAAAACAAAAGTACAGGTGAGGTAGAAAACTTCGGCGACAATAAAACTTTAATGGATGCTGCCGTTAAATCAGGAGAATACACCCACCCAAAGAAAGAAAGAGAAGCTTCAAAAAAACCGGAGATACTGAAAAATATGGTGCTGATTTATCTTAACGTAAATCAGAAGTCTAGAGCAGAAAAACTGTTAACTGACGCAAGAGCAGAAAGCCCTAATGACACGCAACTCATGCTTATTCAGGCCAACTTCTATTACCAAGACAAAGAGCTGGATAAATATGAAAGACTTATCAAAGAGGTGATAGCTAAAGACCCTGAAAACCCAGAGCTTTATTATAACCTTGGGGTTACCAATACTGAAATAGGCAATACTGAAAAAGCCATGGAGTATTATAAGAAAGCCATTCAGCTGAATCCTAGATATACTGATGCGCATATTAACTTGGGTGCACTTGCCTTGGCAGATGAGTCAAAAATCATTGAACAAATGAATGCTATTACAGGTTTCTCTGCATCTGAAAACAAAAAATATGATGAGCTAAAAAACAAGAGAGAGGCTTTGCTAAAAAGTGCCATTCCGCATTTTGAAAGAGCTTTAGCCGTTGAACCTAATAATCAATTTGCTATCTCTAACTTGGTGAATATCTTTGGAGCACTAGAAATGGAAGCTAAAGAAAAAGAATATCGAGCTAGACTCAAAAACTAATACACTAAACCACTCTTAACCGAGTGGTTTTTTTATGACATAAAGTATTTGAATTCTAGAATAAATTCCTATCATTACAAATTGTTATATTCTATGGGAATTAAATAGAAATCAGAGGACTTAAAACCAATTGACCTGACAAAACTTCTGGTGGAATAGTTTTTGCCTTTAAATAGAATATTCTTAAATTTACGAATTAAACCAACAAATATATGGACAATAATTTTTCTCCAAGAGTAAAGGATGTCATCAGCTTTAGTAAAGAGGAGGCGTTGCGATTGGGCCATGAATTTATCGGTACAGAACATTTTATTCTCGGAATCTTAAAAGAAGGAGACGGAAAAGCTTTTAATATTCTGCAAGAAATTGTTGATATTGATTACCTCCACAGAAAAGTGGAAGCGCTGAATCCTTTTAACGAAAGAGCTGTATTAGATACTGAGAAAAAGAATTTACACTTAACACGTCAAGCTGACAGGGCTTTAAAGATGTCTTTTCTCGAAGCCAAACACCTTGGAAACACTTCAATAAGCACTGGACATTTACTGTTGTGTATTCTCAAAAACGAAAATGACCCAACCACAAAGCTTTTGAATAAGCTAAAGATTGATTACGAAATCATTAAAGACTATTTTATGAATTCATTCTCTGACGATATTACTCCAGATACTATTAAAGAACAACCAAAAGGTGAAGCACTCGGCGGCGATTCAACGAGTGATGACTCATCTAAAGAAGGCGCTAGCTTTATGTCTGTCTCTAATAAAGGAGCTAAGAAATCTAAAACCCCTGTACTCGATAACTTTGGTAGAGACTTGACTGTCCTTGCTGAAGAAGGAAAACTCGATCCTGTTGTAGGACGTGAAAAAGAAATCGAAAGGGTTTCACAAATCTTAAGCCGTAGAAAGAAAAACAACCCACTTTTAATCGGAGAGCCTGGAGTGGGTAAATCTGCTATTGCAGAAGGACTTGCACTGAGAATTGTTCAGAAAAAAGTGTCTCGCATATTATACGGAAAACGCGTGGTAACTTTAGATTTGGCTAGCCTTGTGGCTGGAACCAAATACAGAGGACAATTTGAAGAGCGCATGAAAGCGATGATGAACGAGCTCGAGAAGAATGACGATGTCATCCTGTTTATCGATGAAATTCACACCATCGTTGGTGCTGGTGGAGCAACAGGCTCACTCGATGCCTCAAATATGTTTAAACCCGCTTTAGCTAGAGGAGAAATTCAATGTATCGGAGCTACAACGCTTGATGAATACAGACAATATATTGAGAAAGATGGAGCCCTCGAGAGACGTTTTCAGAAAGTGATCGTAGAGCCTACCTCGGTAGAAGAAACTATTTCGATTCTGAATAACATCAAAGGCAAATACGAAGATCACCACAACGTAACCTATACGCCAGAGGCAATTGAGGCTTGCGTAAAATTGACAAATAGATATATGACCACTAGATTCTTGCCAGACAAAGCTATCGATGCCTTGGATGAAGTTGGTTCAAGAGTACATATCATAAACATCAATGTACCGCAACAAGTAATTGATTTAGAACATCAGCTAGAAGAGGTCAGAGAACTCAAAAACTCAGTTGTAAAAAGACAGAAGTTTGAGGAAGCGGCCAAACTTAGAGATGACGAGAGAAATATCGAAAAAGAATTGGCTATAGCCCAAGAACTATGGGAAGAAGAATCTCGTAACAACAAAATCGAAGTTACAGAAGACAACGTAGCTGATGTCGTCTCGATGATGAGTGGTATACCAGTGAACAGAATCGCTCAAAAAGAGAGCAACAAGCTGGCGAAACTACCTGAACTTATCAAAGGAAAAGTAATTGGACAAGACGAAGCCGTAAGCAAAATTGCCAAATCAATTCAGCGCAACAGAGCGGGACTTAAAGACCCAAACAGACCCATTGGCTCGTTTATCTTTTTAGGTCAAACAGGTGTCGGTAAAACACAGTTGGCTAAGGTTATTGCACAAGAACTCTTTGACTCTGAAGAAGCGCTTATCAGAATCGATATGAGTGAGTATATGGAGAAATTTGCCATCTCAAGACTTGTCGGAGCACCTCCGGGTTATGTCGGTTATGAAGAAGGCGGACAGCTTACTGAGAAAGTAAGAAGAAAACCATATTCAGTTATACTTTTAGACGAAATTGAGAAAGCACACCCAGATGTATTCAATATGATGCTTCAAGTGCTCGACGACGGATTCTTGACTGATAGTTTAGGTCGTAAAATTGACTTTAGAAACACAATAATTATAATGACTTCTAATATCGGCGCAAGACAACTCAAAGACTTTGGTCAAGGTGTTGGTTTTGGTACTTCTGCCAAAGTGTCACAAGCAGGAGAACATGCCAAAGGCGTGATTGAGAATGCTCTTAAAAAAGCATTTGCTCCTGAGTTCTTGAACAGAATTGACGATGTAGTCGTATTTAATGCGCTTGAAAAAGAAGACATTGATAAGATCATTGGCATTGAGCTAAAGAAATTGTACAACAGAATTGGTGAACTAGGCTATACCTTGACTTTATCAGAAAAAGCCACCAGTTTTATAGCCGATAAAGGTTTTGACAAACAATTTGGAGCTAGACCGCTAAAACGCGCTATTCAAAAATATGTAGAAGATCTTTTGGCAGAAGAGATTATCACTTCAAAAATAGCTGTTGGCGATGAGATTTTCTTAGATATCACAGATGGAGCTGAAGAGCTAAACATCACGATCAAAAAGAAAGAAACTACAGAATAAAGATTTACTTAATAGACCCCCTGAAAAAGGAGTGTGTTAGCGATAACTGCTCCTTTTTCTTTTGTCCATAAGCCTTATATTTTATCCCCTTAGCGAACCGACGATCAGTTGTGCAGTTTTTTGGCTCGCACCGCCACCGCCTAGTTTTTGTTCTAAAGTTTCATATTCTGCCAAAATCATTTTGCGATGTTTCGGGTCTAATAGTCTTTGAAGCTCTACTTTGAGGTTTTTGGTATTCAACTCGTTTTGAATAAGCTCTGTAACTACCTCTTTATTCATAATCAAATTGACGAGCGAAATATATTTTAGTGATATAATGCGTTTGGCAATTTCATAAGAAATTCGGTTTCCTTTATAACAAACCACTTCAGGCACTTTAAAAAGAGCTGTTTCTAACGTAGCCGTTCCAGAAGTTACCAGTGCAGCATAAGAATGACTCAACAAATCATAGGTTTTATTGTTCACAAAATGAATGTTGTCATTGTTTAAAAAGCGCTGATAAAACGAATAGTCTTGACTTGGCGCACCTGCAATCACAAACTGATACTCCTTAAAATCCTCAGCTACTGAAAGCATAATGCTCAGCATTTTAGTTATTTCTTGCTTGCGGCTTCCCGGAAGCAACGCAATAATAGGTTTGTCTTCTAGGTTGTGCTGAGCGATAAAGTCAGCTCTTGACACCACCGTTCTGTTGTCAATGGCATCAATGAGTGGGTGTCCGACAAAGTCAACTAAGAACTGGTGCTTTTGCTCATAGAAGTCTTTCTCAAAAGGCAGAATCACATACATTTTATCTATATCTCGCTTGATGTCTTTGATACGGTTTTCTTTCCAAGCCCAAATCTGAGGCGAGATATAATAGTGCGTCGGGAAACCCTTTTGTTTTGCCCATTTGGCAATGCGCATATTAAAACCCGGATAATCAATAAAGATTATAGCGTCAGGATTGAATTGTGTGATATCTTCTTTACAGAGTTTTATGTTTCTGAAAATAGTTCGAAGATTACCCAATACTTCTACAAACCCCATAAAAGCCAGTTCTTTGTAGTGTTTGACTAGCTCTCCGCCAGCTTCTTGCATCAAATCACCACCCCAAAAGCGAATATCAGCTTGAGGATCTTCTTTCTTTAAGGCTTTGATAAGATTAGCGCCATGCAAATCTCCCGATGCTTCTCCAGCGATGATGTAGTATTTCATAGTTCTTGGCAGCTCATAAAAGAAGAGTATGCTGTACAAAAATATCAGTTTAGTTTGTCATCAACAAAACTTGGGGTGTTTTCTATAAAGATTTTATAGAAATAGCTTTGATTTGTATACAACAGCATAGCACAATTCATTGCATAACTCAAAGAAACCTCACTATATTTGCATCTTAAAACTTCCATAAGCACAATGAAAAAAATTGCAGTAGTCATCTTAAACTGGAACGGACAGAAACTCTTAGAACAGTTTTTGCCATCGGTGATACTACATGCTGACTTGGCGCAGATTTATGTTGCAGACAATGCCTCTACAGACAGTTCTATTTCGTTTTTAAAAGAAAATTATCCGTCAATTAAAATCATACAAAACCAAGAAAACTACGGATACGCTCAAGGCTATAATACAGCGCTAGAATATGTGGTTGAACCTTATTTTGTATTATTAAATTCAGATGTTGAAGTTACCGCCAATTGGCTACAGCCAATGCTAGAACTATTTGAAAACGAACCTCAAACTGTAGCTTTACAGCCCAAAATACTAGATTACAAAAACAAAGATTATTTTGAATATGCCGGTGCTGCCGGAGGATTTATCGATAAATATGCTTTTCCTTTTTGCAGAGGACGCATCTTCTCTACTTTAGAAAAAGACAACAGACAATACCAATCTATAGAAGAAATATTTTGGGCTTCTGGCGCTTGTCTTTTTATCAGAAAAGAAACTTTTGAAAGTTTGGGTGGTTTTGATGCTGATTTCTTTGCTCATCAAGAAGAGGTAGATTTGTGTTGGCGCATTCAAAATAGCAACTTAAAGATAAAATATGTACCCACATCAGTCGTGTATCACGTAGGTGGAGCTACGCTAAAGGAAGGCTCTCCTGAAAAAACATACCTGAACTTCAGGAATTCACTTAACTGCCTGTTGAAAAACCACCCAAAAAAGGGTTTATTCACCACCACATTTATTCGCCTGAGTTTAGACGGTATTGCTGGAGTTTATTTCTTGTTACAACTCAAGCCAAAACACACTTGGGCGATCATAAAATCACATCTTTCTATGTATGCAAACCTGCGCAATACATTGAAAAAACGAGGTAATAACCAAAAGATTGACTATTTTTACAAGACTAGCATAGTTTTTGATTATTTTGTGGGTAACAAAAGAATTTTTACTAAGCTTAAATAACAAGTTTTTAAGAAATCACATCCTTATTTATTTATATTTTTACACAAAACAAAACTTACATTTTATTATGAAAAGAGTCCTTTTATTATTTTCACTTGTTGGTGTATTGACACTAACTTCTTGTGGTGCCAAAAAGCAAATCGCAGAACTTGAAGGAAAGAACAAAGAGATCCAAGATCTTCTGAATTCTACTACACTTAAACTAAACACTTGTTTAGCCGAAAAAAATGGCTTGCATTCTCAAATCGAATTGTTGAGAGAAACCAACAAAGATTTGAAAGAAGCCAACACAAATATTACGCACTTAACCTCTAAAGGAGCTCAAAACCTTGAGAAATCTTTAGAGAGCATGAAAGAGAAAGACCTTAAGATCAACCGTCTTCAGGATGCTTTGACCAAAAAAGATTCGGTTACCTTTGCACTAGTTAGCTCGCTTAAGAGAGAAGTAGGCATCAACGATCCAGACATTGAGGTTAACGTAGAAAAAGGAGTGGTGTTTATCTCAATCGCAGACAAAATGCTATTTAAATCAGGAAGCTATGAAGTAAGCGACAGAGCAAAAGGCGTATTGGCTAAAGTTGCTAAAGTCGTAAACTCTAAACCTGACTTTGAGTGTATGGTTGAAGGTCATACTGACAACGTTCCGTACCGTTCTAACGGAGTTATCCTTGACAACTGGGATTTGAGCGTAAAACGTTCTACTTCTGTGGTTAGAGTTTTAGCAGAGCTTGGTGTAAAACCATCACAACTTATCGCTGCGGGTAGAGGAGAATATTTGCCACTTGTGAGCAATACTACCTCTGAAAACCGTTCGACAAACAGAAGAACTAGAGTAGTTGTACTGCCTAAAATTGATCAGTTTTATGATATGATCGAAAAAGAAATGAAAAGCTTAAGCAAATAAGCTGATGATATAAAACCACTGTTTTTTGGTTTATACTAGAATTGCCGTTTTATACTGCGAATTCTCTAACGAGATTCAAGATATAAAACGGCAATTTATTTTTTACTTACTATAAGAATTTAGCTCTAGCTACTTTGTGAAGAGCTTATCTCAACTAATACAGGACAATGGTCAGAGTGTTTTGCCTCTGGAAGAATCACGGCGCGTTTTAGCCTAGATTCTAGCGCTTCACTCACTAAGTTATAGTCAATTCTCCAACCTTTGTTATTGGCTCTAGCATTTGCTCTATAGCTCCACCAGCTGTATTGATGTGGTTCATGGTTAAAGTGCCTGAAACTATCGATAAAACCACTTTTCATAAAGGCATCTATCCAAGCTCTTTCTTCTGGCAAGAAACCAGATACTTTTGCCAAGCGCACAGGATCGTGAATATCAATGGCCTGGTGACATATATTATAATCACCTGAGATAATTAGATTTGGGATATCTTTTTTCAGGTGATCGATATAGAGTCGAAACTCGTCCATATAATTAAACTTATGGCTCAATCTTTCGATATTAGTTCCTGACGGAAGGTAAAGGCTCATCACAGAAAAATCTTCAAAATCTGCTCTTAGGTTACGCCCTTCAAAATCCATTGAAGCTATTCCAGTGCCGAAAACCACATTTTTAGGTTCTATTTTAGATAGTATAGCTACGCCACTATATCCTTTTTTTTGAGCAGAAAAGTAATATTGATACGGATAACCAGCAAGTTCAATTTCGAGTTTAGGAATTTGGTCTTCCATCGCTTTGATTTCCTGAAGACAAATAATATCCGGAGAAGCATGAGTCAGCCATTCTAAAAAACCATTTTTGATCGCTGCTCTAATTCCGTTGACGTTATAGGAGATGATTTTCATGTAGTGATTTCTAAAAATGTAAGTTGAATTTTTGATCTAAATGACCTTTGTAATAATACGCAGTTTGTGTGTATGCCTCATCGTATCGACATTCATAATCCCAAAATGGTCTAATCTATCAATGCGGACTTTTCCGTGTGCATGGATGATGTAGTTGTCATTCATTATGATACCTACGTGGGTGATTTTGCCCTCTTCGTTGTCAAAAAAAGCTAAATCACCGGCTTCGCTCTCTTCGATAAAGCTCAAAACTTCACCTTGAGTAGCTTGTTGATAGGCATCTCTTAAGAGGTTATATCCGTTGAGTTTATAAACCATCTGCGAAAAGCCAGAGCAATCTATGCCGAAAGGTGTTTTTCCGCCCCATAAATAAGGGGTGTTGAGATACATAAAAGCCGTTTTTAGAATATTGCTTTTGGGCATCTTCTCTGCGGTTTTTAATCCGTCAAAGACAAACTTAGAAGTGTTTATTTCTGAGGAATCTAAAAAAGAAAGTGAAGCTCCGAGCGGAATCGGGAACAATAAATTGTCTTTGCCAACTATGTATTCTATCAGGTCTGCATTCAGGATAGTTTTTGAAGTACACAAGGCTTGATAATCAGTTGCTGAGATGGGTTGATATTGTTTTTGGTCAATCCAACCTTCATAAGCGTCAAAGTTGATTTTGATTTTTATCCAATCTTTGGTCTTTTCAGTAATAGAGAAGTGTTCTCCGAAAAGGAGTTGCGAAACCAATTCACTTTTGTGACTGGGCTCTAACCGAATAGGTACTATTGCCAAATTGCAGATTCCGTACATTTATTTTTATAAAAAAAGAGAATAGAAAAAAGAGAATAGAAAAAAGACCAAACGCCTATTTCCTTTCCTCTTTTTTCTTAATCCTTATGAGTTAAGCTCTTTCAATCACCATAGCAGACGCTCCTCCACCTCCGTTACAGATAGCGGCAGCACCGTGCTTAGCATTATTTTGTTCAAGCACATTGATAAGCGTTACGATGATTCTGGCTCCAGAACATCCAAGAGGGTGTCCTAAAGAAACAGCTCCACCATTCACGTTTATTTTTGATGCGTCTAAATCTAATATCTTAGCATTGGCAAGACCTACTACAGAAAATGCTTCGTTAAATTCGAAGAAATCGACATCGCTAAGCTCTAGGTTTGCTTTCTTAAGTGCTTTAGGCAAAGCTTTTGAAGGAGAAGTTGTAAACCACTTTGGCTCTTGTTCTGCATCGGCATATCCTGAGATAAACGCCAATGGTTTTAGTCCTAAAGCTTTTGCTTTTTCTTCACTCATCAAAACCACAGCCGCAGCTCCGTCATTAATAGTAGAAGAGTTAGCAGCAGTTGCAGTTCCGTCTTTAGTAAATACGGCTGAAAGCGAAGGAATTCTATCTAATTTTACGTTGGTAAATTCTTCATCTTTGCTTACAACAACAGGCTCTCCTCTGCGTTGCGGCACTTCTACAGGAACCACTTCGTCGTCAAACTTCCCGGCTTCCCAAGCTTGGGCAGATCTTTTATATGATTCGATAGCAAAGGCATCTTGTTCTTCTCTCGAGATTTTATATTCTGAAGCACAAAGGTCAGCAAATACACCCATGGCTTGTTGGTCATATACATCTAGAAGTCCGTCTTTTTGAAGTCCGTCAACCATAGTAGTAGGACCAAATTTAACGCCATTTCTCATATGCACATAATGCGGAATAAGACTCATGCTCTCCATTCCACCTGCTACAACAATTTCTGCATCACCAAGCTGAATAGCTTGAGCGCCTTGCATAATAGCTTTCATCCCCGAGGCACAAACTTTGTTTACGGTCGTAGCAATCACAGTATCTGGAAGCCCAGCAAACTTAACCGCCTGACGTGCAGGAGCCTGACCAACGCCAGCCTGAACTACGTTACCCATAATCACCTCGTCAACAAGGTTGTAATCTAATCCGATTTTATCTAAAGCTCCTTTGATAGCTGCTGCACCTAATTTAGGCGCTGGTACAGATGACAATCCTCCTAGGAAGGTTCCGATTGGAGTTCGAACAGCCGAAACAATTGCTATTTTTTTGATCATGATTTTATGTATTTTGTTATTTTTATAATTAAGCTACGAATATACGGATTTTCTGAAAATTAACTAGTCACAAAGCCTAGGTTCTTTTTTGTTTATGAAACTTTTAGGGATGGTATAAAATGACACAAAACTTTAGACTAGCTTGAATGCCATACTTTTAAAAATAATTTATTTAAATAACTGAAGTAATTCTTGAGCCGCTGCAAAAGGAGAAATCTGATTTGCATCGATTAGTTTTTTATATTTCTCGAGTGACTCTTGCACTTTTGGGCTATTATAGAACTGAGCTTTGAGTTGCGCATCTATGGTTTCTAGAAACCAATACTGGTTTTGCTCTAGGCGTTTATGGTTGAAATAGGCATTGGCTAAAGTGGTCGAATAATATTTTTGGATGATTTCCCAAACCTCTGGAACTCCTTCTTTGGTATAGCTACTACAAGTAGTGACCTTGGGTGTCCATCCTGATTTTTTTGCAGGAAATAAATGTAAAGCTCTGTTGAATTCTACTTTAGCCATTTTGGCTTTTTTGATATTCTCACCATCTGCTTTATTGATGACAATGGCATCTGCCATTTCCATAATGCCTCTTTTAATACCTTGCAATTCATCTCCTGCTCCTGATAATTTGAGCAGCAAAAAGAAATCAACCATAGAATGTACTGCTGTTTCACTTTGACCTACACCTACAGTCTCGATAATTACTACGTCAAATCCGCAGGCTTCACACAGGATAACCGCTTCTCTGGTTTTTCTGGCGACACCACCTAGCGTTGCACCTGATGCAGAAGGTCTAATGTAGGCATTTTCATCTTTGGTGAGTTCTTCCATACGGGTTTTATCGCCTAAGATACTTCCGTGAGATATCGTACTACTCGGGTCAATGGCGAGCACAGCAACTTTTTTGCCGAGTGAAGTGAGGTGTTTGCCAAAGGCTTCGATAAACGTACTTTTGCCCACACCCGGCACACCTGTGATACCAATTCGAATCGAATTATTGGCATGCGCAAGACAACCGCCAATGACTTGATGTGCTTTTTCAGCATGGTCTAGATTGGTGCTTTCTATAAGGGTAATGGCTCTACTGAGTGCTGTTTTATCACCACTGATAATAGCGCCGATAAGCTCTTGAGCCGAGGGTTGTTTTCTTCTGAAACGATTGACTCTCTCAACAGAGGCTTTGCTGACAGCTTCTATTTCAGAGATGCCGTCAACTTCAGTAAGTGCTGATTTTTTATGTGGTTGTTTCAAAATGGAGAATTATATAGTGAAACAAAAATACAAGTTTAAAAGCAAACTCAAGGGCTGTTTTATGGTTTTCAGCCTAAACCTTTAGTTTCAATTGTTCAGGCAAGAGTTTAAAAGTCTTTCTGTGGTGCAAAGTGGCGCCGTGTGCTCTGATGGCATTTCTGTGTTCTTTAGTTGGATATCCCTTATTTCTCTTCCAGTTATACATCGGGAATTCAAGATCGATAGTCTCCATAAAATCATCGCGATAGGTTTTTGCCAAAACAGATGCCGCAGCAATGCTCAAGTATTTTGCATCACCTTTGACAATGGTGCTATACGGAATATCTAAGAAAGGCTTAAAGCGATTGCCGTCTACAATCAAGTATTCTGGTTTGGGATATAATAGCGAAACCGATTCTTGCATAGCTCTAATCGATGCGTTGAGAATATTGATTTGATCGACAATTTCTGGTCCTAGATGGATGACTTTAAACGAAATTGCACAATCTTCTATATAGGGCCTTAAGTATTGACGTTGTTTAAGGCTGAGTTGCTTAGAATCAGTGAGCAGTTCGCTTTTGAAGTTCTCGGGCAATATAACGGCTGCAGCGGTAACAGGACCTGCTAGGCATCCCCTACCAGCTTCATCGGTTCCGGCTTCTATTTGAAAGTCTGAAAACTTAGATATCAACATAGTGCAAATGTAAAAAATTCAGAGAATCATCACTCATAAAAAAAGTGTTTTAGACTAGTCAATTGGCAAAACAGGTAATCTTATGGTTTGATTTTTAATACATCATCAAAAAATAATTACCTTTGCTTTTCGCAAAAAAATTACTGCACAATGAAACAAGGCAAGCTTCTGGTTTTTTCAGCTCCTTCAGGATCAGGAAAAACGACTATCGTAAGACACCTTTTAGAACACCAAGAACTCAATTTGGCTTTTTCAGTTTCTGCTGCTTCTAGAGAGCCAAGAGGACAAGAAGTAGACGGACAAGATTACTACTTTATGAGCATTGATGACTTTAAGACAAACATCAAATCAGATTCTTTTTTAGAGTGGGAAGAGGTCTATAGAGACAACTTTTATGGCACGTTAAAAAGTGAGGTCGAGAGGCTTTGGGCTTTAGGGAAAAATGTTATTTTTGATATTGATGTATCGGGTGGATTGCGTATTAAAAGAAAGTTTCCAGATCAGACTTTGGCTATTTTTATCAAACCTCCGAGTATTGACGAACTGAAAATCAGATTAAAAAAGCGCTCCACAGAAACCGATGACAAAATCAATATGCGTATTGCCAAAGCATCTGCAGAGCTAGCAACGGCTCCTCAATTTGATGTAATTATAAAAAACCACAATTTAGAAACAGCGCAGAAAGAAGCTTATGAATTGGTCAAAGAATTCATCAGCAAATAATAAAATCCAGGAATAATGAACATCGGGCTATATTTCGGAACCTTTAATCCTATTCACGTAGGACACTTAATTATTGCCAATCACTTAGCCGAGTTTACTGATTTAGACGAAGTATGGCTGGTAGTCACACCTCATAATCCGCACAAACAAAAAAGCAGTTTGCTCAACGATTATCACAGGTTAGAGATGGTGCATTTGGCCACAGAAAACTATCCAAAGTTAAAGCCCTCTAATATTGAATTCAAACTCAGTCAGCCCAATTATACCGTCGATACGCTTGCCTATTTAGATGAGAAATACCCGGATCATCACTTCTCACTGATTATGGGAGAAGACAATCTAAACAGCTTTCATAAATGGAAAAATTATGAGGTAATTCTCAAGCGTTATGCTATATATGTGTATCCTAGAGTTATCGGCACAAAGATTGAAAGTGAACTCGCCAACCACCCAAAGATTCATAAGGTCGAAGCACCTATAGTTGAAATATCATCGACTTTTATTAGAGAAAATATCAAAAACCAAAAAAATATTAGACCTTTACTGATTGAAAAAGTTTGGGAATATATCGATAAGAATCTTTTTTATAAATAAGAATACGAACTTTCGGATTCTTAAATTTTACTTTCAAAAAAAATGCAACTAGTTATTTATCTAATAGTCTATCCGCTGATATGGTTGGTTTCTATACTTCCGTTTCGGGTGCTTTATGCTTTTTCTGATTTTATTTACCTACTGGTTTACCGCGTTTTTGGCTACAGAAAGAAAGTGGTGAGAGAGAACATAAAATTAGCACTACCCCATTTATCTGAAAAAGAGCGACTAGAAATCGAGAAAAACTCTTATAAACATTTATGTGACATGTTTCTAGAGATGGTTAAAACCCTTTCTATTAGTCAAAAAGAAATTGAAAAACGCTTTAAGTTTACAAATAAAGAAGTCTATACAGACCTAGAGAAAAAAGGCAAGAGTGTTGCCGTAATGGTTTCGCATTATGCAAGTTATGAATGGGTGATTTCGATGAATAGATTTGCTAAATTCAGAGGTTATGCCATTTACAAGAAAATCAACAACAAGTATTTTGACAAACTGGTCAAGGATATCAGAGGTAAATTTGAGGCTGAACTCATTCACGTCAAAGAAACCATAGAAGTCATCGAAAACAATGAAAAAAATAATTTTAGAGGCACCTATGGCTTTGCTTCTGACCAATCACCTCAACTCAAAAAACTAACCCATTGGGATATGTTTATGGGCATAGACATTCCGGTGTATACAGGAGCGGAATACCTGTCAAAAAAGTTTGATTTTAATGTGATTTATCTCAAAGTCGAAAAAATAAAAAGGGGGTATTATGAAGCTACTTTTGAAGTGCTCACAGAGGATGTCAACAGTATCCCGAATTATCAACTCACCCGAATGTTCTTAGACCGCGTAGAAAAACAAATCAAAGCTGACCCTCAATATTACCTTTGGACTCATAAGCGTTGGAAACATATGGGCAGAAAAGACAGCAATAATTAAAAATAACACCTCATTATATATGCAAAACATACGCCTGAACGAATACAAGGTTTTTCTATATAGATTATTCCTAGTTTATGTTTTTTATACCGTAGCACGACTGCTTTTTGTCGCTTTTAATTATGAGGCACTTAACATAGAGAGCGCCACGCAACTCATGAAATTATGCTTTTACGGACTCAGATTTGATACCGTAATTATCATTTATCTCAATGCGATTTTCATCATTCTATCTGTTTTGCCGGTGAAGAAATTCAGCCGAAAACCATTTCAAAAGTTTCTGTTTTACCTCTACTTTATCACCAATGCCATTGGCATGGTCTTCAACTTTATCGACTTCATTTACTACAGATTTCAATTCTCTCGAAGCACCATAGCCATTACAGAAAGTATCGAAAACGAAACCAATAAATCTATCTTGCTCTTTAATTTCTTTAAGGATTATTGGTATGTGTTTCTATTGTTTTTTGTAATGCTCTTTGTGTGGATAAAGCTCTATAAACTAGTGAAGATCAAAGAGAGGCTGTATACCAATAACAAGGTCTATTATATTTCTTCTATTATTATTTTTATAGCTATACTTCCGCTTGCGATTTCTGGAATCAGAGGTGATTTAGACCATAGTACTCGACCTATTAACATCGTAGATGCGAGTAATAATGTAGATAATGTAGCGCATGCCAATGTGGTTTTAAACACGCCATTTTGTGTGATTAGAACCATTTCAAAAACCAGTTTTAAGAAGGTTGATTTTGTATCAGAAGAAACCATTGAGAAAGAAATAAAACCATTCAAACACTATCATCCAGAAGGTACAGAGATGAAGAAAATGAACGTGATTGTCTTTATTATCGAAAGCTATGCTAGAGAATACAACGGCGCGTTCAACACAAAATTAAATAGCCCAACTTACCAGAGCTACACCCCTTTTACAGATTCGCTTGCACAGCATTCACTTATTTTTGACAACGCCTATACAAACGGATTAAAATCCATACATGCTATGCCGGCAATTTTGGCTGGAATTCCGTCATTTAAAGATGCCTATACCTCTTCACCCTATTCAAATACCGAATCAGAATCGCTGATTTCTGTATTAAAAGAACAAGGTTATAAAACTACATTCTTTCACGGAGCACCGAATGGCTCTATGGGATTCTTGGGGTACAGTCATATCTTGGGGTACAATCAATACAAAGGAATGACTGAATATGACAACAATGCTGATTTTGATGGCACTTGGGGCATATGGGACGAGCCGTTTTTCAGGTATATGAAAAATGAATTGTCTAAGGATAAAGAGCCGTTTTTCGCAACACTCTTCTCAGTGAGTTCACACGATCCGTTTAAGGTCCCCAAAGAATACGAAGGGAAATTCCCGAAAGGAAAAGTGCCTATTCACCAATGTATAGGTTATACAGATTATGCACTGAAAAAGTTTTTTGAAGAAGCACAGAAAGAAGATTGGTTTGAGAATACGCTATTTATAATCACAGGTGACCACTGTAATCAGGTATACGAAAAAGAATATTTTAAGGCAATTACCAGAACAGCCGTACCGATTTTATTCTATATGCCAGGAAATCACGACCTCAAAGGAATTGATTCTGATTGGGCACAACATATAGATATCTATCCTACTATTTTGGATATTTTAGGCTATGACAAGCCATTCAGAAGTTGGGGGAGAAGCTTGCTCAACAAAGAAGAAGTTGAGCCGTTTGTAATCAATTATATCAACAATCAATACCAGTTTATGAATGGCGATTATATCTGTATTTTTGACGGACAAAAACCAACGGGTTATTACCATAAATCAGATACGAACTTCACTAAAAACCTGATTGATGATAACCGACCTGAATTCAATATTATCAAAACCAGATGTGAGGCTTTTATTCAGAATTATTTCAACAAGATTATAGCCAGAGATTTAAAGTAATCATTAGAAGACATTAAAAACAAAAACGGACAACACTCTTTAGCTGTCCGTTTTTTTTGTTTTTTAACCTTCAATCCATTTAATGATTTCATCATCTGTAGGTAGAATCCTTGGTCCTACTACTTTCTCGAGTTGTCCTTTTTCGTTGATGAGATACTTCTGGAAGTTCCATTCTACTTCAGAATCTGCATAACCATTTTGGCTTTCTTGGGTCAAGAATTTATAAATCGGAGCTATATCTTTTCCTTTTACTGAGATTTTGCTCATCATCGGGAAGGTTACGCCATAATTCATTTCACAAAACTCAGCAATCTCTTGGTCAGGTCCTGGTTCTTGACTCATAAAATCATTGGCAGGAAATCCGACAATGATAAAGTTCTGGTCTTTGTATTTATCGTATAATGCTTGTAAATCTTTGTATTGAGGTGTCAACCCGCATTTAGAAGCCGTGTTTACCACAAGTATTTTTTTGCCTTTTAGCGCAGCAAAATCAAAGGTATCTCCGTTGAGATCAATGACTTTAAATCCGTAAATAGTAGGTCTGTCTTGCATGTGTTCAGTTATGGGTTTATCAATAATTTTATTTTGACATCCTAGCAATAAACTAACGGCTAGGCTTAAAAGTAAGGTTAACTTTTTCATGATTACATTGGTTTTAAAGGTATGTTTATTTAAAATAAATATTACCCAATTATTGTTCCATTCTCAACACCTTCTGTATCAGGATTGACAAAGACTAATTTCCCTTCAGCATCATTTGCCATCAAGATCATTCCTTGGCTTTCTACGCCTCTTAACTTTCTTGGAGCAAGATTAGCCAATACGGTAACTCTCTTACCGATGATTTCTTCAGGCGTGAAGTGTTCTGCAATTCCAGAAACTACAGTTCTCACGTCAATTCCGGTATCTACTTTCAGGATGAGCAACTTATCGGCTTTAGGCATTTTTTCTGCTTCGAGAATTGTTCCTACTCTTAGATCCATTTTCATGAAATCGTCAAAAGTGGTTTCTTCTTTTTGAGGCGTAATCGTGGCTTCTTGGGCTGTGGCTTCAGTGTTCATTTCGGCTGTGTTTTCTTTTTTTGTGGCTTCCAATTTATCTAGTTGTTTTTGAATTTGTTCGTCTTCAATTTTATCGAATAATAATTTTGCTTCACCAATGCTATGTCCTGATTTTATAAGCGCTGTAGAGCTCGATATCGTTTTCCAGTCCATTCTATCCGCATTGAGGATTCCCCTTAGCTTATCTGCTGTAAAGGGCAAGAACGGCTCGCAGAGGCTACTCAGTGCAGCAGCAATCTGAAGGGCTACATACATTTGGGTTTTTACGCGTTCTGGATTTTCTTTGATAAGCTTCCAAGGTTCTTCATCCGCTAAGTACTTATTCCCTAAACGAGCGACATTCATCATTTCGTTTAGCGCTTCTCTAAAGCGATATCTCTCGATTGAACTCTCAATTACCTCTGGATAGGCTTTTAGTTCATTCAAAACCTTTTCATCTATTTCTGAAAACGCATTTGGCACAGGCACAACTCCGTCATAATATTTGTGTGTGAGCACCACAACCCTATTGATAAAGTTTCCGAAAACGGCTACCAATTCGTTGTTATTGCGCGCTTGAAAATCCTTCCAAGTAAAGTCATTGTCTTTGGTCTCAGGTGCATTCGCAGTCAATACGTAGCGCAATACATCTTGTTTACCAGGAAAATCTTCTAAGTATTCGTGCAGCCAAACTGCCCAGTTTTTAGAGGTTGAAAGTTTGTTTCCCTCTAAATTCAAGAACTCATTTGCCGGCACGTTATCAGGCAGAATATAACTTCCCTCCGCTTTGAGCATCGCCGGGAAAATCACACAGTGAAAAACAATATTGTCTTTTCCGATAAAGTGTACGAGCTTGGTATCTTCATCTTTCCAATATGGCTCCCAATCTTTTCCCTCTTTTTCAGCCCATTCCTTGGTAGATGAAATATAACCGATAGGCGCATCAAACCATACATAAAGCACTTTTCCTTCAGCTCCTGCAACAGGCACGGGTATTCCCCAATCTAAATCTCTTGTGACTGCTCTTGGACGCAGACCGTCATCGAGCCATGATTTTACCTGACCGTAGACATTTGGTTTCCAATCGTTTTTATGTCCTTTGAGAATCCATTCTCTCATAAAACTGTCATATTCATTGAGCGGCAAAAACCAGTGTTTGGTTTCTTTAAGGATAGGGATTTCTCCAGTTAGTGTGGACTTTGGGTTTATTAAATCAGTGGCGTTGAGTGACGATCCACATTTTTCACATTGATCGCCATAGGCTTCTGGGTTTTGACATTTCGGGCAAGTCCCGATTACAAAGCGATCGGCTAGAAACTGCTCTGCTTTGGCATCATAGAGCTGCTCGGTAACTTCTTCAATAAATTTTCCGTTTTCGTATAAGGTCTTAAAGAAATCTGAAGCTGTTTGGTGGTGAATTTCTCTTGATGTTCTAGAATAATTATCAAATGAAATTCCGAAATCTTCAAATGACTTGCGAATGATAGCGTCATATTTATCAATGACTTGTTGTGGCGTAATGTCTTCTTTTCTGGCTTTCATCGAGATGGCCACGCCGTGCTCGTCACTTCCGCAGATATAAATCACGTCTTTCTTCATCAGTCGCAAGTAACGGGCATAAATATCTCCTGGCACATAAACTCCTGCGAGGTGACCAATATGAATCGGACCATTGGTATAAGGCAAAGCTGCTGTTACAGTATATCTTTTTGGGTTTTTCATCATAAAAATAATTAGAGGTACAAAAGTAAGGTTTTTTGAGAATCAGAAGGCATGCCTACAAACATAGTTTGTGATTGCAACCTCACTTCAAACAAAATCTTACGTTTATACCTCTAGTTTGAGTCTAAAGTAGTAGTAAAAACTACTTCTGGATTTTTTCTAATCTTTTGCTTCTATTTTCTTTTCTAACTTTCATGGCGTCTTTCTTATTGTCTTTTCTGACTTCCATGCGTTCTTGTTTTCTTGCTTCGTATTTTTCTAACTGTTTTTCAGTGAGTATGCCTCTGATTTGCGAGTCAAATTCATCTCTTTCTGCCTCGCGCTTTTCAATCTTCTGATTTCTCTCAGCACGACGTTCAGCAATTTCTTCTTTTTTCTGATCAAACAAAACTTTTAGTTTGTCTTGCTGATCTTTAGATAAATCAAATTCTTTGGTGAGTTTTTCGATTCTTTCTTCAGAAGAAATTCTCTGTGTTCTCTGACCTTTAGTTTGTGCAAAAGCTGTCATCCCGACAACAAGCACTGCTGCTAAAATTAATTTTTTCATGTTTGCTATTTTAATGTTTAAGGCTGATAAAACAATTTTTATGCCATTAGATTAACGCGTTTTATAAAAATATATTTCATTTCACCCAACAATCTGAAATATGATCATCTACAATCCCTACTGCCTGCATAAAGGCATACATTATAGTAGGACCAACAAATTTAAATCCTCTCTTTTTCAAATCTTTGCTCATAACTATTGATAAAGGAGTTTGTGCTGGAATATCTGCATGAGTTTTTGGAGAGTTCACAAGGGGTTGTCCATTTGTAAAGGACCAGATATAGTTAGAGAACGAGCCAAACTCGTCTTGCACCTGCATAAAGGCTTTGGCATTGCTGACCGCTGCATTTATTTTGAGTTTGTTTTTTATAATTCTATCGTCAGTAATCAGTTCACTGAGTTTTTGTTCTCCATAGTTGGCAATTATTGTATAGTCAAATCTGTCAAAAGCACTTCTGAACCCCTCTCTTCTTCTGAGGATGGTTAGCCAACTAAGTCCAGCTTGAAATCCTTCTAAGATCAAAAACTCAAATAATAACTGATCATCATAAATAGGCCTTCCCCATTCTGTATCGTGGTAATTTTGGTATAAAACATCTGTGCCACACCAACTGCATCTCTTTTTATTATCCATGACTTATGAGGTATTTATAGTATTTAATATTCAAAATTAAACAACAAAAGGCAGTTTAGCACGCTTAGTATCTCTAAATTCTGTATTTGTTTTATCTTTGTTGCTACTGGATTTATATACTATGAATTCAAACACAAAATAAAACATACGATGGCTTTAGAAAAACGCTTGTTTCTGCTTGATGCTTATGCACTGATATTTAGAGGATATTATGCCTTTATTAAAAATCCGAGAATAAACTCAAAAGGGATGAATACCTCTGCAATTATGGGTTTTATGAATTCTCTATTGGATGTAATCAACAGAGAAAAACCAGAATATCTGGCAGTAGCCTTTGACAAGGGTGGTAGTGATTTTAGAAATGAATTATTCCCTACATACAAAGCAAACCGAGACGAAACGCCAGAGGCTATCCGCATAGCCGTGCCGTACATACACCAAATACTTGAGGCAATGCACATCCCGATAGTTGAGGTGGCAGGAATCGAAGCAGATGATCTTATCGGTACGCTTTCAAAACAAGCAGAAAAAGAGGGCTTTAAAGTTTTTATGGTAACACCTGATAAGGATTTTGCTCAATTGGTTTCAGAAAACATCTTTATCTACAGACCCTCTCGAATGGGAAATGGAATTGAGATTTGGGGTGTGGATGAGGTTAAAGAGAAATTCGGTATTGAAGACCCAATGCAAGTCATCGATTTTTTAGGGATGATGGGAGACGCAGTCGATAATATTCCTGGACTTCCAGGAGTGGGCGAAAAAACAGCGAAAAAACTCTTGGCAGAATTTGGTTCTATGGAAGGACTCTTAGCCAATACAGACAAGCTAAAAGGAGCATTAAAACTAAAAGTAGAAGCCAATAAGGAACAAGGAATGTTGTCTAAAAAATTAGCAACTATACTACTTGATTGTCCAGTGGAATTTAATGAGGAAAGATTTGAGTTAGAAACACCTGACTACGAAAAAGTAGCCGCGCTTTTCAATGAACTTGAATTCCGAAGAATGGTAGAGCAGTTTCAGAAAATATTTTCAAATAATTCAGATGCACGAGCTTTAGACAATTCCGCAAATGAAACCGATAAAGCTACTCAGGCAAAGAAAAAACCTCAAGACGAAAACCAAACCTCTCTTTTTGGTAATGACGGTCAGGTTGATTTATTCTCTCAAGCAGCAGATTCTTTGTTCGAAAATATTGAAACTACGCCACACTTCTATCAAATTACACAGGGAGATTTAGGTATTAAACTCCTCATTCAAAATTTATGCAAACAGAAATCAGTGTGTTTTGATACAGAAACCACAGGATTAGATGCCTTGAGCGCAGAACTCGTTGGGATAGCATTTTCTTACGAAAAAGGAACAGGTTATTATATTCCGTTTCCTGAAAATCAAGAAGAAGCTCAATTACTTATTGAGAAATTACATCCTTTTTTCGAGGATGAAAATATCGAGAAAGTGGGTCAAAACCTAAAATATGACATCAAAATACTAAGTCGATACGGCATAAAAGTCAAAGGAAAATTATTTGACACTATGATCGCCCATTACCTTATCAACCCAGATATGCGCCACAATATGGATGTATTGGCAGAAACTTATCTGAAATATAGTCCGCAATCAATAGAGACACTTATTGGAAAGAAAGGTAAAAATCAGCGTTCTATGCGAGATATTGAAATAGAATTAGCCAAAGAATATGCTGTTGAAGATGCCGATGTTACCTTTCAACTCAAAGAAATTTTTGAACCAATCCTAGAAAATGCACATACTAGGGCTCTTTTTGATGATATCGAAATGCCTTTGGTGCCTGTTTTGGCTTCTATGGAAAAAGAAGGAATCAGACTGGATATTGATTTTCTAAAATCATTGTCGGTAGCATTAGATAAAGATATTAAAGGTCTTGAAATGCGTATTTATGAAACAGCAGGACATTCATTTAATCTTGCTTCGCCCAAACAACTTGGCGAAGTATTGTTTGACAAATTGAAAATTGGTGGAGCAAAACAGAAGAAAACTAAAACAGGTCAATATGCCACAGGTGAAGAAGTGCTCAGTTATTTGGTAAAAGATCATCCCATCGTAGCTGACATTCTAGAATGGCGACAACTGATAAAGCTACAAAACACCTATGTAGATGCCTTGCCCAACGAAGTGAACCCAGAGACGGGTCGCGTACATACTGATTATATGCAAACCGTAGCTTCTACAGGGCGTTTGAGTTCAAACAACCCAAACCTACAGAATATTCCGATCAGGACAGAAAGAGGCCGCCAAATCAGAAAGGCGTTTATAGCTAGAGATGAAAATTATGAGCTTCTCTCAGCAGATTATTCTCAGATTGAACTTCGCGTTATAGCAGCTCTTAGCGGAGAACCCAATATGATACAGTCATTTGCCAACGGCGAGGATATTCACCGCTCTACGGCAGCAAAAGTATTCAATGTGGCTTTGGATGAGGTGACTAAAGAACAGCGTTCGCACGCAAAAACAGTAAACTTTGGGATAATTTATGGCGTTTCAGCTTTTGGACTATCAAATCAGACCAATCTTTCACGCTCAGAAAGTGCCGAACTTATCGATGCTTACTACCAATCCTATCCAAGACTTAAGGCATATATAGCTGAACAAATTGAAAAAGCAAGAGAATTGGGTTACGTACAAACTATCTCAGGAAGAAGACGTTATCTGAGAGATATCAATTCGCAAAATGCTGTAGTCAGAGGTGCCGCAGAACGAAACGCAGTAAATGCTCCGATTCAAGGAAGCGCTGCTGATATTATCAAAATTGCAATGATAAATATTCAAAGACGATTAAAAGAAGAGAACTTCAAAAGCAAGATGCTCCTTCAGGTGCACGATGAATTGGTATTTGACGCACATAAATCAGAACTTGACAGACTCAAAGAAATGATAAAATACGAAATGGAAAATGCTTTTAGATTAGATGTTCCATTGGTTGTGGAGATGGGTGTTGGGGATAATTGGCTTCTGGCACATTAAGAAGAAATTCATTATAATAATTGATATAAAAACAGAAAATGGATCTGAAAAACGCACAAGTAGAAGTTGACAATTGGATAAAAAATCACGGCGTTCGGTATTTTAACGAACTTACAAATATGGCTCAACTCACAGAAGAAGTAGGCGAAGTAGCACGTATTATTGCTCGTAGATATGGCGAGCAATCTGAAAAAGAGAGCGATAAGAACAAAGATTTAGGAGAAGAATTAGCCGATGTGATTTTTGTGGTTTTATGTCTTGCTAACCAAACTGGAATAGATTTGCAAGCTGCTTTTGATAAAAAACTTGACATCAAAACTAAAAGAGATCACGACCGACATCAGAATAACGAAAAATTGAAATAATATTTTACAATCAAAATAAAAATTTTAACTTTACTTGAAACTAAAAAATAAAACTATGGGATTTCTTACTGAATTTAAAGAATTTGCTGTCAAAGGTAATGTAGTCGATATGGCTGTCGGGGTTATTATTGGTGGAGCTTTTGGAAAGATCGTAAGCTCAATGATTGAAAACGTAATTACACCGCTACTGCTAAATCCTGCTTTAGAAGCTGCCGGATTAAGCAAAATTGAAGAGCTAACCATTTGGGGTGGTGTACAATACGGTATTTTCTTGTCTGCTGTGATTAACTTTGTGATTATTGCTTTGATCTTGTTTATGATGATCAGGGGAATCAACAAACTAAAAACTCCTCCAGCACCAGCAGCGCCCGCCGCTCCTGCAGGACCTACGCAAGAACAATTACTTGCGGAGATTAGAGATTTGCTAAAAAACAAATAAACCTAAATAGCATTTTAGGTTTAGCATTCAACAAAAACCACCAACTGCCTCTGAGCAATTGGTGGTTTTGTTATTTAAGCCCAATACAAAGCCTCTCTCCTATTTTGTCTCACTGCGTCTGGACAAGTTCGTCAAAAGCAGGAAGTAGATTAAAAGCTAGTCTATATTGGTTTTTATAGGTGTGTTTTACTCTATTGACAGTAAATAAAAAAGGTTGGCTTTATGAGCCAACCTTTTTTATGGTGTAGTGTAGGATTATTTTGTAATTCCTAAGTCTTTTTTCACGTCTTTTAGTAAGTCTGGACCATCAGCAAGCAGTACTCCAGAACCAGAAGTAGAGTCTAAAACAAACTCATATCCTTTTGCTCTAGCTACTTTTTGAATAGCATTTCTCACTTTGTCAACGATTGGAGTTTTAAGTTCTTCTTCTTTCTCTCCTAATAGTTTTTGAGCGTTAGCTGCATACTCCTGAATGCTTTTTTGCATATTCTGAAGTTCCATTGCGCGTTCTTGGTTTGAAGCTTCTGATACAGTACCTTCTTCAGCTATATACTTGTCTTTTTTAGTGTTGAATTCAGTAACCAAGCCTCTGTAGTCTTTATCATATGATTCAGCAATTGTCTCTAATTGTTTTTGAGCTTTTAATAAGTCAGGGTGATTTTCCATAAGTTCCTGAACATTAATATGAGCAATTTTTTGAGCATTAGAATATTGTGATACTCCAAATATCAACGCTACTGCAATAAATAATGATTTCATCTGTTTCATCTCTTTTTGTTTTATATTTGATCTTCGTTTGGTTATTATTTGTTATTTCTCTTTTCTTCGAGTTCTTTTTTTCTGTCTTCGATAGCTTTGTTTCGAGCGTCTATTTTTTCTTGTCTTTCTCTTTGTTTGGCCTCTCTTTGCTCTTGTATTTGTTGTTTGCGCTCGTCAATTTTTTGTTGTCTTGCATCCACTTTAGCCTGACGTACTTCTTCTTTTTCTTTTAGATCTGGGTCAAACTTCTTATCGTCTTCTAATTGTTCTTCTTCTTTGGTCTGGCGTTTTTTCTCTGCTTGATTTCGCTTGGTTGATCTAGTAATCGCATTTACGATTTCATCGTTCATATCAAATCGTCTGTTAGCAAAAACCAATCCGTTTGAAGCCGATGACATATCAAATACAAAATCATATTGTCTTCTGGTAGCTACGTCATTCACGACAGCAAAAACCTGATCTTGTATGGGTTTTATAAGTACTGTCTTTTGGGTGAATAAATCTCCCAACGGCCCAAAGCGCTTTTGTTGATAATCTGAGAGTTCTTTCTGAAGAAAACTTATTTCTTCTTCTTTCTCTTCGATTAACTCTTTAGTCAGCAATACGCGTTCTGATTTTAATTCTTCGACAAGCAAGTTTATGGCTGCTTGGCGATCATCAATATCTTTTTTCCAACCCTGAGCTTTGATTTCTAACTGATTGTTTGCTTGTGCAAATTCAGGTACGCTTTTAAGGATTAGCTGCATGTCAAAGTATCCAATTTTTGGACCTTTTGCAGATTGAGCATTACCAAAAGTAAAAACTCCTAAAGCGACAATTAAATACCATTTTCTCATTTCTTATGTATTAACCTATCATAAATACCGTGCCAAACTTTTAGAATGACTGACCTATGATAAAGTGAGTTTCCCATCCATTCTTGCGATCTCCGCCCAAAACAGGATCAAATCCGTGGGCAAAGTCAATCCCTAGTAACCCGAATGCAGGCATAAATACTCTCAGACCTACTCCCGCTGAACGCTTGATAGCAAACGGACTGTATTCTTTAAAGTTTTTGTATCCAGCACCTGCCTCTAAGAAAGCAATTCCGTAGATACTCGCCATTTGTTTCATAGTTATGGGGTAACGTAATTCTAACGAGAATTTATTATAAATAGTACCTCCGTCTTCAGTAGTAAGTGAGTTATTCGGATAACCTCTAAGTTGTATAACCTCTCTACCATCAAGTGAGAAGTTAGCCAAACCATCACCTCCTACAAAGAATCGCTCAAAAGGCACTAATCCTCTATCTTGATTATAAGCTCCCAAATATCCAAATTCTGCAGCAGAACGCAAAACAAATTTGCCAATAAGTTGCGTAAAAGCATCTACGTTAAACTTGACTTTATAGTATTCTAACCAATTGTATTTCTCTTGATCGACCTTAGCTTGATCAGCGCTAGCCAGCGTATAATCATCTACTTTTTCGTAGTGACTAAACACATCTCTACCGGTGATTGGGTCAGTAGTAGACACAATTTTGATAAAGTCAAAATGACTGGTAGGTATTTGATGTTGGTCGTTTTCTCTTACTTTATCAGCCATCGTAGCCGCGTCATATCTGACTTTGTAATCTGCTTCGTTAGCTAGATTTCCGTAATTGATTCCGTTTACTAATGAATACGGGAATGTGAACTTACCAGTAATTCCTATTTCAGCTCCTGAAGTTGGGAATATCGGGTTGTGTCCTTTGTTGTTTCTGCTAAACCCTACCGTATAATATACGTTTCTAGAAGAACCGTCACCAAAGGTGAATAATCCAGTATTATAGTTATTAAGGTCATAGTATTGAAAACCGATTCCTTGGCGCAAGTAGAAGTAGTTATCTGGCACGGTAAGTCGTTTTCCTAAACCAAAGTACAGCGAAACGATATTAAAACTCTTATCTCTGTTCACTCCACCGCCACTCCAGTCGTATAAGTATTGCTTGCTATACGAAATAGAACTCGTAAACTGAATTGGTTTCTTTCCGCCTAACCATGGTTCTGTAAATGAAACGCTATAGGTCTGGAAATAAGAACTCCCTTGAAGGCGCAGCGATAAGCTTTGTCCGTCTCCCATCGGAAGGGGTTGGTAGGCTTTTTTGTCAAATAAACTACCGATAGAGAAGTTGTTGAACGAAAGTGCTAAGGTTCCGATGAATCCTCCTCCACCGTATCCACCTTGCAGTTGGATTTGACTAGCACCACTCTCGATAACATTCCACTCTACATCTACAGTACCTTCTACTGGATCTGGGTTTTTAACTTTAGGCTCGATTTTTTCAGCATCAAATATCCCGAGGTTTCCGAGCTCGCTTCGGGTGCGAATCACAAGCTCCTTATTCCATTTCTGACCAGGTCTAGTTAGTAATTCTCTATAAATCACTCTGTCATTGGTCTTGTCATTACCCACCACAGTAATCTTATTGAAATAGACGATAGGTCCTTCAGTAACTCTGATTTCGAAATCAATAGTATCGTTTATCGTTCTGGTTTCAACAGCGTTGATTCTTGAGAATAAATAACCGTTGTTGTGGTAGAGACTCGTGATATCATTCGGGTCTGGTTTAGTATTGTCTTCAATTCTTTTTTGAAGCAAAACTCCGTTATACTCATCTCCTGTAGTAATGCCTAGAGTCTTTCTAAGTTGAGCATCGGTATAGATAGAGTTTCCTAAGAATTTAATATCACCAAAGTAATATTTATTTCCCTCTTCAATATGAATATTGAAGGCTAGCTTGTCTCTTTTCTGGTCATAAGAGATCGAATCAGATACGATTCGAGCATCTCTATATCCTAATTCTTTATATTTATCAACAATAGTAACCAAGTCATTTTTGTACTCATCTTTGATATATTTTGACGCTCTTAAATCAAAACGAAGTATTCTGAGTGGGTTTCTAACTTTGGTTTTCTTCATCATACGGCGAAGCTTGGCATCAGAGAACACAGAATTTCCTTCAAACTTAATCGAACGAATTCTGGTCTTACTGCCTTTATCGATATTCACAAGCATTTTCACTTGATTATCAGTGGTGTCAGCCTTGGTGATGATGGTTGCTTTTGTCTTGTAGTATCCTTCTTTGCGGTATTTGTTTTCGATGTAGTTTTTAGTAGTGGTCATCAGGTTTTCATTGACGATTTTCCCTTTGGTAAGTCCGGCGTCTTTGATGATTCCTTCTGCTTTTGATTTTTTGACTCCTTCTACCTTTACTTCGCTAAGTTTCGGTAGTTCGTTTAAGTGTAAACGCAAGAAAATGGTATCTCCTTTGATCTCTTCTGTATAGAAATTAATATCGCTAAACAGACCAAGACCCCATAGTTTCTTGATTGCATTTGAAATTTCTTCGCCCGGAGCTTGGATTTTCTCTCCTTTTTCAAGACCTGAAAAAGTCACTACTGTTTGTTCTTGGTAGTTGATTTTTCCGGTTACTTTTACGCCACCTAAGGTATAGTAGCGTCCTTGGTCAAAATCTTGGTTAGGCTGTGCATAAATTGCCAATGTGCCTAAGAATACTATTCCTGTAAATATAAACTTGATCAGTTTACTTGATTTGTTCACTTGTTTTTCCAAACCTACGTTCTCTATTTTGATAACTGATGATAGCTTCATATAAATCATTTTCTTTAAAATCAGGCCACAATACCTCTGTGAAATACAATTCTGCATAAGCTATTTGCCATAATAAGAAATTGCTAATCCTTTGCTCTCCGCTAGTTCTAATAAGTAAATCTACGTCGGGCAAATTATGCGTGTAAAGGTGCTGATTTATAAACGATTCATCAATAGCATCAACCGAAATTATATTATTTTTAACTTTATCACAAATATTTTTAAAAACATTTGTTAATTCTTCTCTAGACCCATAGCTAAGTGCAATGGTTAGGGTCATTCCCGTGTTATTCTTTGTTTTGTCAATAGCCTCAAAAAGCTGTTTTTTAACTGATTCTGGCAACGCATCTGGATTACCGATGGTGTTTAATCTTATGTTGTTGTCTAACATCTTCTTCAGTTCGCTTCGTATGGCTCTAACCAAGAGTTTCATCAGCGATTCTATTTCTGTCTTTGGACGGTTCCAGTTTTCAGTTGAAAAAGCATACAGCGTTAGATTTTGGATTTCTAATCTAGCCGCTGCTTCAACCACCTCCTGAACTGCTTTCTTGCCATTTTGATGTCCAAAAATGCGAAGCCTTCCCCTTTGTTTGGCCCAACGGCCGTTGCCATCCATAATGATGGCTATGTGTTTAGGGAGTCTCTCTTTATTTATAGTATCTATTAAATTCATGTGTTATAACGGGCAAAAGCACGGATTTCTACCAAAGGTATAGGTAAGGGTAAAACCTGTAAACATATACCAGTCATTACTTTTTAAATTTCCGAAGTCCTCAGGGACATTCGCATCAATATTATCAGTCAGTGTATATCTGGCTCCTGATTCTATACCTAGAACAAAATTTTCAGTTAAGTTAAACTTTATTCCCAAAACCATCGGAACAGCGAGTGAACTGCCGTCATGTTTCTTGTTTTCTGCTGTTTCTTCTAAATAATAGCTGGTGTTAAACCAGAAATAACCGGCTCCAGTATACACATAGGGAGTAAACTTAAACCCGAGGTCATGAAGGTCAAATTCAAAAAAATTAAATTCAAATCCAGCGGAAACTTCAGTCACTTTACTCTCTAAACTCATTCCCCTCTCTGGTCTTGCAGGCGAATTAGCTTTGGCATCATCGATTTTTAAGGTCGTATGCATAAGAGAAAACCGCCAAGCATGTCTGGTGCTTCGGTTCCATTTATAGATACCTCCGAGCGCCAAGCTGTTTGGGTCAATAAAGGTTTCTTTGCCCACATCACCTACAAAATTACTGCCCCCAACAAACACACCTACTTCGTGTATCTGTGAAAAAGCCGAGTTGATAAAAAATAAACCAAGAAAAAGAACTAAAATTCTCTTCATTTTTTCAGAAAAATTGCTTGCAAATATACTAATATTCATTGCTAATAAACACTTTTTTTTAACGTTTCGATAAAAACACATCCTATGAAAACGAAATAAACAATAATTTAGTGTCTTAGTCAACTCCGAGCAGGTACTTTTGCTGATAAAACACAAGCCTAATCTTTATATAAAGATTAGGCTTGAAATGATTTAACTAAAATATCTCAGGGCTATTTGATGCTTTTTACAAATTTTGACATCTCACTGATCAGTTCTGGTGCTACCGGCAAGTTTGGATTGGTATATGAATTTTGATTTTCTGCCCTATTCTTCACGATTTTGAGCACGTGATTCATATCCTGAATAATCAAATATTTTGCGTTGGGCTTTGCTTCTTTTAATGCTTCAGCCTCTGAGACTTGAACTTGAATATCCGCAGATCCGTTGATAATCATCACCGGAATTTTATTCAACTTCTTGATTTCTTGTTTAGGGTCGTATTGTAACCACGAAATCACATAAGGTTGTACGCTCGGTCTGAATAAAGAATATAAACTCGGATCAACATCTGCAACTGTATTTCCTTTTTTGAGTGTTGCCAATATGCTTTTGGTTTCCTCTAGAAATTGAGGGGCATTTTGATTGATTTGAAATACTAAGGCATTGTCAATTGAGAATCCTGCCCCAGCCAAAGATATAAATCCATCTGCTTTTGCCTCTCTAGAAGCTACCATACCTATGAGTGAACCTTCAGAATGACCCACAACAATGATTTTCTTATATGTTTTTTCTTTTTTAAAATAATTGACCACATCAATTGCATCTTGAATAAAATCCTGAAAACTTAAATCTTCTTCTTTAAAGTTGGGGATTTTGGCAATTTCAAATAAACGCTTGTCATAACTATAGACTGAAATGCCATTTTGCGCTAATCCTTGTGCTAAGAATTTAAGCGAATTATTAGGCATAGCAGTGTTGTTTCCGTTGCGGTCTGTAGGGCCAGAACCCGCAATCAAGATAACTAAGCTGTTCTTGTTTTCATCCTCAGGCGTATAAAGCGTTCCGTCAATAAGTGTGTTGACCCTTAGGTCTTGTGTATAAAAAATCTGATCCTGAGAAAAAACATTCAAGGATAATAAAAATAAGAAGATTAGCGATATCTGTTTCATATAGATTGTTTTAATTGGTTTTTAAAACCCGATTTGTGCAATGACTTTTTGGAGTTCATCTGGTTTTTGAGTGCCTATGAGCCTTATATCTCCGTTTTTAAATATAATTTTCAAACCTTTATTTCCCTTTACACTAAAGGCTTTATTACTGCCGAAGCCTCTGACTCCCCAACCTCCGTAATCAAAAATAGGGCTATATTTCACCACTTTCATAGATTCTATGTCGGTAAGTTCATAAAAGCGTTTGTGTATATGAAAAGGAGAAAACTTAAAATAAATTCCGCGATGGGATACTTCTGTTTTGAGTTTCATCACAACAAATAGTAGTACAATAACTGACAACACTACGGCCGTCATCACAAGACCCCTATCACTCATCGGTTTATCTCCAAAAGATTTGCCGACTATCAGTTGTTTGTAAATCCCGAAAACGGGAACCACAGCTGCACTTGCAATTATTGCCCACAGCCACCACTGCCTAAAGCTTTGTGATTCTTTAAATACTAGCTTTGATTTTGGTTGTTGCATTTTGAAGCATTTGATTCACAGGTAAGCAAATATAGGGTTTTGAACAGAAATACTGGTAAATTTTATTTTAGCGCTAATAAAAAAGCACCTTAACCTAGTGTTCAAGGTGCTTTTTAGTTTAGTCTAATTTATTTTTGAAGTAATACTTGCTGTCTAATTCGTCATCATATAGATCAATGATGGGTTTTGGTTTTGGCTTTTTGGCTTGTGCCTTTTTCTTCCAAAGCTCAAAATTATCAGCTGAGAGCATTTTTTTCATCAGTTCAGTGAGTTCTTTTTCACCTAGACTGAAATCGTTTTTAATCACCTCAAAAGGTCTCTTCTCCTCTTGAGCTATGATGACAATTCTACTAATGGTTTCCTTGTCAAAATCTGAAAGTAGGTGCTTTTTCATCAGACAAAAATTAAAGCAATAAACATTTTTTAAAGGTTAGTATTCTGCTTCAATATTAGTAAAAATTTTGGTTGGTTGTATTTTTTGAGGTTATTTTTTAGAGAAATTGAGATTCATCACCACAATAGCAGCTAGAATAAGTGCAATACCTATAAATTGAATCAGGTTTACACTTTCATGCAATAAGAAAAATGCCATCATCACTGATACAGGCAATTCAATAGAGGCTACGATACTCCCAAGACCTAGCCCTGTTTTTGGAAAACCAGCGTTGAGCATAATCGGCGGAATGATAGTGCCGAATAGCGATAAGATGAGTCCCCATTTCAGGAAAATAGCAAAGTTAAAACTTCCGGTATAAGTGATTAGCGCAAAAATACAAATCACAAAAAGCCCACCTAAGAGCATGATGAAACTCTTTTTATAAGCCGGCAAGTAAGTCGCAATTTTATTTGAAGTAAACATAGTGGTAGTAAATGACATAGCTGCCAAAAGCCCCCAAAACACACCCCTCCAGTCCAAATCAAATTCAGTACCGATAAGATTAGTCGCCAATAAAGTTCCTGCTAATACGATGACAACTGAAATGATTTTTCTAGGTGACGGAAAGGTTTTAGATAGAATTGCCTCGAGTACAACGCTCATCCAAACCGTTTGCATCAAAAGCACAATGGCGATAGAAACATTGATATAACGCACAGATAAGTAATAAAACAAACTGGTGAATCCAAGGGTTGTACCCAGCAATAACAACTTAGGTAAATCTCGTTTTTTTATTTTGACAGAAGTAACTTTTCTGACCTTTGTCTGGAACAGATTGATAAGTCCCATTGCGATGACACCCAACAAAACCTGAGATAACGTAACCTCAGCCGTTGTATATCCTTCACTATACGCCATTTTTACAAAAACAGCCAACATCCCATAACTCGAAGCTCCGAAGGCAACAAGCAAAACCCCTTTTAACATTTCTCTTTTATCCATTCTTTTGCATTTTTGAAAGCCGGCAAAGATAGGTCTTTGTTTGAGATTTTATGGTAAAGCTCCTTAGCAGCTTTAGATTTTATGGTATATTTGTCTTAAAAATAGTTATGCTACGCTCTACTGGAGTCAGAAGAACCTTTACGCACAATTTATTACTGGCTGTGTTTTTTGCATTTATTGCCGGCATTGTCAATGTCTTCGGACTGATCAATTTAGGCGTATTTACGACAAACATAACGGGTCATGTGGGCGAATTGTCACTTTCTGTAGAAACCATGCACTGGAAGGAAGCTCAAAAAGTAATCTTATGGATTATTGCCTTTGGCTTTGGGTCTTTTACCTCTTCTGTTTTGGTTAATTATTTTCAGAAAAAATGGATCGAACTCTCTTATGCACTGCCTATCGGAATTGAAATCACCTTGTTAATCACTTGTTTTTTACTCAATAAAAACCCAGAAACCCACCAGCTTCAGGTTATTATTTTGCTTTATGCGATGGGCGTTCAAAACGGAATTGTCTCTGTGGTCAGCGGAAAAGTTGTGCGTACGACACACCTTACAGGTATGATTACCGATATGGGAATTGGGATGGGAAAATTATTGCTCAACAAAGGCAACAATGTCTTTATAAAACAATCGCTGTTATTAAACGCCTCGATCATCTGTATGTTTATTTTTGGGGGTATCGTAAGCGCCTTAATCACTTATAATTATCACCAAAAGACGCTGCTGATTCCAATTATACTCTTGCTGTCAATTTTGCTGTACGACCTGAAACTACTTGCAAAATACAGAGCGGCTACCGCTAACTTTCGATTCAGAAGATCATAATATATACCGTGAACTTTGATAAAATCTGTACTGATTTTAGTATTTTTGAGTTTTAGAATAAACACATGTGTAATCCTCCTTCAACCCAGTCCAAAATCACACTTAAGAAAATATTGATTTTCCCGATGGTATTTTTGATTCGTTTTTATCAAATCGTGATTTCGCCACTTACGCCTGCCAGTTGTCGTTATAGCCCCACTTGTTCGCAGTATTCATTAGAGGCTTTCAAAAAACACGGTGTTTTTAAAGGAGGTTGGTTAGCCATCAAACGGATTTTTAGTTGTCACCCTTGGGGCGGCAGTGGCTATGATCCTGTGCCTTAATTTTCGTGTCGCTTAAAAGATACCTGCATAGCCGTTCCCTTTCCTATTTCAGAACCCAGAACCTTAATTTTTCCGCTGTGGTATTCTTCGACTATCCTTTTAGTGAGTGAGAGTCCTAATCCCCAACCTCTTCTTTTTGTAGTGAACCCAGGTTCAAAGATTTTCCTGAATTGATTTTTAGGGATTCCTTTGCCGGTATCTTCTACCACTATCTTGACAAATTTGATTTCGTCGAGGATTGAAATATTGATTTTTCCTTTTCCCTTCATAGCATCGATGGCATTTTTGATCAGATTCTCAATGGTCCAGCTGTGCAAAACCGAATTCAACATCAAATAAATTGGGTAGTCAGGCGTGGTGATGCTAAATTCTACTTGCGTAGAAAAACGAGATTTTAGATAATCATATGAATCTTTTGTAGAGGCTACTATATCTATTTTCTCAAGTGAAGGTTCAGAGCCAATTTTTGAAAAACGATCAGCAATAGTGTGCAATCTCTGGACATCTTTTTCTATTTCTGAGGTGATTTGCTCATCTACATTATCTACTTTCATAATCTCTACCCAGCCCAAAAGCGATGAAAGTGGCGTACCGATTTGGTGCGCTGTTTCTTTGGCCATTCCAGCCCATAGTTTGTTTTGTGTTGACATTCTATTGGTTTTGAAATAGCTGGTAATCAGCGCTAAAAACAAAAAGATAATCAATAAAAGTGCAAAGGGATAATAGGTGAGCTTGGTCAGTAAAGGTGAATTTCCGTAGTAGAGATATTGAATTTCTCCTTCAAATTCAATTGTGATAGGTTGATTTTGACTCTCAAACCGCTTGAGTAGTAGTTTAGATTTCTTCTGAAATTCTTGTTCATCAATATTGTTATAGTCGATGATTTGTTGATCTTTATCAGTCAGGATCAGAGGTATACTTTTGTTTTTAGAGAAAATCTCTAATACTAACGGAAGATCGGCTCCGATATCAGAACCATTCAAAGTTTTATGTGCCTCTGCCCATAACTCCATCTTTGTGCGCTCTTCTTCTTTTACAATTTGAGAAAGTCTATAGGTGTTCCAGAGAATTAAACTCACCACCACAAAAGCTCCTACGACCAATAACCACTTTAAAATATTCCGCTTGTTAGACAACATATAAATAACCAAAAATAATTGAGTCTTTAAATGTAGTTATTTTTTCTGATTATTTGTTTGAGGAGATTTAATATCAGATAAATTTTTAAGGTTTTTTTAAGTGTAAATCATTGCTAATAGCCGTCAAACAGCTCAGTGTTATCAGGATACAGAAGCTTTAGAAGAATTCTAATAAAAAATATTAATTTGTAAACAATTAGTGTTGATAAGAAAGTTAAAGCCTTATACAGCAAGGCGTTGAATGCTTTTTTTTGCAAACTTTCTAAAAAGACTTTTTTAAAAACTTGTATATAGTTTTTAATTTTCAGTACATTTGCTCTGTTCTATTTTTAAATTCTAGCACTATGAAAACAGCAATTGACGTACAAAGAGAGGTTTATCCTAATGATGTAGTTCTTAAAGAAGCCCAAAACTATTTTAAAGGCGATGATTTGGCAGCACAAGTATGGCTAAACAAATACGCTTTGAAAGATTCTGAAGGTAATATTTATGAAAAATCTCCTGAGGATATGCACCGCAGAATCGCTTCAGAGATTGCTAGAATCGAAACCAGGTATGCCAATGCCATGTCTGAGGAAAAGATTTTTGACTTGATTAAGAATTTCAAATACATCATCCCACAAGGAAGTCCGATGACTGGAATAGGAAATCCGTTTCAAATCGCATCGCTATCTAACTGTTTTGTGATTGGCAACAAAGGAGAGAGCGACTCATATGGCGGAATCATGAAAATAGACCAAGAACAAGTGCAGTTGATGAAGCGCAGAGGAGGTGTCGGTCACGATTTATCACATGTGCGCCCTGGAGGGTCTGCTGTAAAGAATTCAGCACTTACCTCAACAGGTCTGGTTCCGTTTATGGAGCGTTACTCAAACTCTACTAGAGAAGTAGCCCAAGACGGTCGAAGAGGAGCCTTAATGTTATCTGTATCTATCAACCACCCTGATGCTGAAAACTTTATTGATGCCAAACTAGAGCAAGGTAAAATTACCGGCGCTAACGTGTCGGTAAGAATTGATGACTCTTTTATGAGAGCCGTAAAAAACAATACATCTTATACACAGAAATACCCAATATTTAGCAGCAACCCAAGATTTTCTAAAGATATTCAAGCCAAAGAACTTTGGATGAAAATCGTACACAACGCATGGAAATCAGCTGAGCCAGGCATCTTATTCTGGGATACGATTATCAGAGAATCACTACCTGATTGTTATGCTGATTTGGGCTACAAAACCCTATCGACCAACCCTTGTGGCGAAATTCCGCTTTGTGCCTATGACTCGTGCCGACTATTGGCAATCAACTTGTTCTCTTATGTAGTACATCCGTTTACTAAAGAGGCTTATTTTGACTTTGAGTTATTCAAAGAACACGTGGGCTATGCGCAGAAGATGATGGATGATATCATTGATTTAGAGCTTGAAAAAGTAGATGTCATCATTCAGAAAATCGATCAAGATCCTGAAGACGAAGAAGTAAAAAGAATCGAGAGAAACCTATGGTTTGAGATCAGAAAAAAAGCTGAAGAAGGCCGTAGAACAGGTGTAGGAATTACTGCAGAAGGCGATATGCTAGCCGCGCTTGGCATTCGTTACGGAAGTGAAGAAGGAAATGCATTTTCTGTGAATGTACACAAAACATTGGCACTAGCCGCTTATCGTTCATCAGTAGAAATGGCTAAAGAAAGAGGTCCTTTCAAAATCTATGATTCAAAAAGAGAAGCAAACAATCCGTTTGTATTGCGTATCAAAGAGGCTGATCCAGCACTATATAACGATATGATGGAAAACGGACGTAGAAATATTGCGCTACTCACCATTGCACCTACCGGGAGTACTTCGCTAATGAGCCAGACTACATCAGGAATTGAGCCGGTATTTATGCCCGTATACAAGAGAAGAAGAAAGGTAAACCCGAACGACAAAGGCGTGCGTATCGATTTTGTAGATGAAGTAGGTGATTCTTGGGAAGAATATGTGGTTTTCCACCATAAATTTAAACAGTGGATGGAAGTCAACAATATTGATACTACTATAAATTATTCGACAGAAGAGATCAATACACTTATCGAAAAATCTCCGTACTATAAGGCTACGTCTAATGATGTGGATTGGTTGAGCAAAGTGAAAATGCAAGGTGCTATCCAAAAGTGGATTGATCACTCGATTTCAGTAACCATAAATATCCCGAACGATGCTACAGAAGATTTAGTTGACAAGCTCTATATGACCGCTTGGGAAGAGGGTTGCAAAGGAGTAACGGTGTATCGCGACGGTTCTAGATCAGGAGTTTTACTTGCTGTTGATGAGAAAAAAGAACCCGAAGATTTAGACGTAGAATACAAACTTGTTTTCCCGACTAAACGTCCACAAATATTAGAGGCTGAAGTAGTGCGCTTCCAGAACAACAAAGAGAAATGGATTGCATTTATCGGAACTATAGAAGGACGTCCGTATGAGATATTTACCGGACTAGCTGATGACGAAGATGGAATACTCTTGCCGCGTTGGGTAGAAGATGGATTTATCATCAAAAATAAAGACGAAAAAGGAAATACGAGATATGACTTCCAGTACGTGAACCAAAGAGGCTATAAGACCACTATCGAAGGTTTATCCCACAGATTTAACCCAGAGTTTTGGAATTATGCAAAGCTGATCTCAGGAACACTGAGACACGGCATGGAAATAGACAATATAGTCGAACTCACAAACGGACTTCAGTTAGACAACGAATCTATCAATACCTGGAAGAACGGAGTGGCTAGAGCGCTCAAGCGATTTGTTCCAGACGGGACACAAGCAAAAGGAAAATGCTCAAACTGCGATTCTGTAAATCTGATGTATCAAGAAGGATGTCTGACCTGTCAGGATTGTGGTTCTTCAAAGTGCGGTTAATTATTGAGAGTTAGTAAAAACACCCCAATCAACTTTAATGTTGTTTGGGGTTTTTTGAAACATTATTATATATCATAGGCCACTGAGAAGTGTAGATAGTCAGGGATGTATGTAGAAACGCTACACAACAAGAAGACTTGACAATCTTTATTCAGCAGTATAAATAAGGCTATAAATAGAATTCAAGGCTGATAAATAAGCTATTAAAGCCTTATAAAATAAGGCCTTAACAACATACAGCGTCTTTTAATTACAAATGTTCAATCATCCTATCACTCACTAATTTTATAATGGTATTGATATTGTCTTAAGGAACTGCATAACCATAAAAAACCAACAAAATGATAACAAATAATGATCAGTTAAGTGCTGAGAAAAAAACAAACAAGAATCTAAAGGCAGTCATCGTAGTACTTGCATTATTATTCTTAGGAGCGATAGGTTATATCTTTAAACTATCGAATGATGTGAAACATACCACTACTGAACTCACACAAACACTGTCTGAAAAAGACAGTATCATTGCTGATCTTGAAGCGTTAAAAGTTACTTATGACCAAGCCATTGCTGAAAACACAGAGCTTTCTGACGAATTAAAAGAAGAAAGAGCTAAAGTGGTCAATCTTATCGCAGAGGTCAAACAAGCCAAGGCAACTTCATCTTCTTTAGGAAACTACAAAAAACGTTACCAAGAACTAGAGGGAAAATTCAATGCTTTAATTCGCGAGAATGAAGAACTGAAACTAGCCAACCAAGGACTTACCCAAGCAATAGATAGCACTTCAACTATATTGGTAGAAGAAAGAGAATACAGCCAAAAACTTTTAGGCCAAAACGAAGATCTTTCTAAAATTGTTGACGAAGCATCAAAACTTGCGATTCAAAACCTAAAAACATCTGCCTATAAAGTCAAAAACTCAGGTAGGGAGGTTGAAACTGAAAAAGCCAAAAGAGCAGATATTCTAAAAATTCAATTTACAATTGCTGAAAACAAAGTGGCCAAACAAGGCGATAGAAACTACTACGTTCAGGTGATTGACAGCAAAATGAATGTTTTAGGAGAAAAGAAAACAGTAGAATTTGGTGAGCAAACTCTTACCTATAGCTTTATTACAACTGTAGACTTTAAAAACTCAACCGTACAGGTGTCTGAGAATATCCCTGGAGATAACTTTGAAAAAGGATTGTATCACGTACATGTTTTTGACGGAAATCAACTCTTAGCATCCCAAAGCTTTACCCTGAAATAATTTTCTCATTATTTTATTTCAAAGAAAAGGCGTTATATTCTTAATTGATTATTTCGCCTTTTTGTTTGTCATAGAATTGTAGTAATTTTGCACAATGCTAGAAAACAAAAACGATACCCGTACATCACTGTCTGAATTAGGAGAATTTGGACTCATTAGTCATTTGACAAAAAACATTGAAATCAATCATCCATCAACGCTCAAAGGAATCGGAGATGATGCAGCTGTACTTGATTTTAAAGACAAAAAAGCGGTGGTTTCTACCGATATCTTAATTGAAGGAGTACATTTTGATTTGGCTTATGTTCCGTTAAAGCACTTGGGTTACAAAGCTGTAATCGTAAATCTATCTGATATTTATGCGATGAATGCTACGCCTACGCAAATCACCGTATCCATTGCTGTTTCAAATCGTTTTCCGCTCGAAGCACTTGAAGAATTGTATGACGGAATTAAACTAGCTGCAAAAATTTATAACGTAGATATTATTGGTGGCGACACCACTTCTTCTCAAAAAGGGCTCATCATCAGCATTACCGCTATCGGAGAAGCCAATCAAGAGGATATTGCCTACAGAAACGGAGCTAAGGTCAATGATTTATTAGTCGTAACCGGCGATATAGGTTCAGCATATATGGGTTTGCAAATACTCGAACGAGAAAAGCAAGTCTTCCAGGTCAATCCAAAAAATCAGCCTGATTTGTCTGAATATACTTATCTTATTGAAAGACAACTCAAGCCAGAAGCAAGAAAAGACATCAAACAACTTCTAGCAGATTTAGGCGTAAAGCCCAATGCAATGATTGATATCTCAGACGGACTTTCGTCAGAAGTATTGCATATCTGTACCCAAAGTGGCGTAGGCTGTAACTTGTATGAAGATAAACTGCCGTTTGACCCACAATTCATAGCCTCTTGCGAGGAATTCAACGTGGATGCTACGACTATTGCCCTAAGCGGAGGTGAGGATTATGAATTGCTGTTCAGCGTAAGTATCAGTGATTTTGACAAGATTAAAGGAAATCCAAACCTTACGGTTATCGGACATATTACCGATGCCTCTACAGGAATGAATTTAATCACGCGTGACAACACTTCTATCCCGATCAAAGCCAAAGGATGGAACGCACTCAAAGAAGAGGAGTAAGGCCTTTAAAATAGCTGGATTAAGACAGGGTAAGTCTAGTTAAGTAATGGTAGTGATCATCTTCATAGATTTTCTCTACCGTCCAGCCCAATTGCTCTGCTATCTTTTTCATTGAATTAAAATCGAGATACAACCAGCTAAACCATTCAGTTTTTTGTTTTTTATAGCCATAGGCGCATATAAATTCTCCGTAATAATTAGTCGTGATCTCGTCATCTATGTCATACATATAGGCAATATCTGACGAATCAAAGATAATTTGGCCGTTTGGACTGAGTAGATTTTTGGCCCTGTCCAAGAAAATCGGAAAACCATAAATATCATCACAAATCCCGATACCGTTCATCAAAAGCAAAAGGCTATCATACTTTTCATCGGTTTGCAGGTCAAAGAAATCAGTGACTAGTGTTTTTTTGACACCTCTATCACGAGCGGTTTGCATGCAGCGTTCAGAGATGTCTAATGCGGTCACGTCAACTTCTTTGCTTTGCAAATAAAGGGCGTGACTCCCGGCACCAGCGCCTATATCGAGGGTTTTTCCTGAACAAAGTTGCAGGGCTCTTTGTTCAATATCAGGCATTTGAGCAAAGTTCCTAAAATAAATACTCACATCCATTTTGGTTTTCTCACCAAAGGAATCATAAATCCAGAGTGGATATTTTTTTTCTCTGTTGTAAAAGTCTGAAATAGCCTGTCCTAAAATATCCATTTAATAACCTCTTATCGGAATTTCAATTGCGTAAAACTTACCAGTTTTATTAGTAAGACTAATATCTCTCAACCACGGATTATGAATTTTAAGTATCTTGTAGTTGATGCCTTGCTCGATTGCAAAATCAGCTAGATTTTCTACCGAGGTATTCACCTCAACTATTTTAGTGGGTATGGTCTTGTACATTTCTTTCTCTGGAATGATATAACCGTATTTCGTCGGATTTCTCATCAGCTCTTTTAATGCCAAGATTCTAAAAACATAGCGAGAAGTCTCTTCTGTGAGCAATAAATCATAGTAATCCTCCATTTTTTGTCGCTCTTGTTGTCTTGAGACTCCAGCCATACCGCCGTTGTATGAAGCTGCTGCCAAGGTCCAGGTGCCAAATTTCTTCTTAGCCGCCAGCAGGTATTTACAGGCGGCTTCAGTAGATTTCTCTAAATGATAGCGCTCATCGACAATGTCGTTGACTTCCATCCCATATTCCTTTGCTGTAGCAGGCATAAACTGCCAAACACCTCTGGCTCCTGCAGGAGAAACCGCATTTTCTAACTTACTTTCGATGACTGCTAAATACTTAAAATCATCGGGCACTCCATATTTTTTAAGAATGGGTTCCATCACCGGAAAATATCTTGCGGCGCGTTTAATCACCAGCTCTGTAGAGGCATGGAGACTTTTGTTAATGGTCAGCTCGCGATCAAATCGCTCCTCGACATCAGCCAGGTGCATCGGGACTTTTTCATCACAGAAATTCAGCGAGAGTAAAGTATCAGGCTCATGTTCAGTAGTAATCACTGACGAAGAAGCGTGGATTAAGAAAAGGCTTATGACGGTTATAAGCACAATCGAAAGCGTTTTTTTGAGTATTTTCATAGAGGTAGGTGTTTTTTGAAATCTGTGGGTTGCTACAATATACGACTTTGAACTAGAACGATCTACTTATCGGATCAGATCAGGTAATTTTTCGTTGAACCACCTAAAGCGGTTGACTACCATAATGTGGGTTCCTTTTTCTACAACGATACAATTCTGTATATATTTTATCGGAAAAACTTCGTCTTTGCTGCCGTGAATGTGAATCACATCTGGGTCAGGCTCTGATCTATCCCACAAAACAACTTGTTCTATTGACCATTCTAAATACAGTTTATCCCTAATAGATAAGAATTTTTTATACAATCCTTTTCTTCCTTTGAGGTATTTGTTGTTGATCGTTTCAGGAATATAACTCTCTATATTTTGAAGTATAGTGGTAGGAAATATTTTATAAATATACGTGAGCTTAGCCCATTTAATGGTATTCGGAAATTCTTTATTGCTCTTGACACTCGAGATGATAATGGTTTTTCTGACCTTCATAGTCTTGCTGATTTCCTGAACTAAAATTCCGCCAAATGACACGCCAATAATTACAGGATCAGCATGAGTGATGTCTTCTGCAATGCGTTTGGCATAATCTTGGAGGCTCTCACCTTTAAACGGGATTTTCCATTCTAACAGTACTACCTCAAACTCGTTTTCATCAAGTTTTATGTTTTCAAAAATAGCTGGGCTAGCAGCTAATCCGGGCATAAAATAAACAGGGATTTTCGACATTAAATTTAGTGTGTGAGCGTGCTTTACAAAGATAAAATATGTTTTGAATCTAGATGGAGATTATTTTGTAATTTTGAATAAAGTATTTTTTATACATGCTTATCTTTAGTTTTTAATAGCCATAAATCATTTAATTTTTAGTTGAAATCTACTGATATACAGTAAATTATAACCCAAATAAATATTTTAATACTTACAAAAAATGAAAATTATATTCAGTTTATATATCGCTTTACTCACCTTGTCTTGTACAGGACAAACAAATCAAAAACCTATGGATGCTAAAAAACAAGTAACCGAAAAAGAATGGAAAGATAAACTCTCAGACCAAGAATATTATGTGTTGCGCCAGAAAGGTACTGAACGACCTTTTACAGGTGAATATTGGAATACATTTGAAGACGGAACCTATGAATGTGCCGCTTGTGGCAACCCACTTTTTGCTTCAGACACAAAATTTGAATCTGATTGCGGATGGCCATCTTTTGATCAAGCCATCAAAGGAAGTGTGATTTACAAAGAAGACCTCACTCACGGCATGAAACGCGTAGAAGTGTTGTGCGCTAACTGCAACGGACACTTAGGGCATATCTTTGAGGATGGACCGAAAGATACCACCGGAGAGCGCTTCTGTATCAACTCAGTTTCAGTGAAACTAAAAAAAGAATAGCACTTGTGAATACAACTATTGGCATTAGAAAAGCGCTACCAACAGATTATAAAGCCATTGCGCAGTGTTTGATGTTGGCGATGGAAGATATTTTTTATGTTTTTATAGGAGAACATTCAAATGAAAAAGCAGTTGATTTTTTAGAACAACTCGTTCAGAAAAAAGACAATCAGTATTCTTATGAAAACTGTTGGCTTGCCGTTTCAGAAAATGAAGTAGTGGGAGCGGGGCTTGTCTATGATGGAGCAAAACTCCACCAGCTTAGAGCACCAGTTGCGCAAGAAATTAAAAAAGTTTTTGGCAAGGATTTCAACCCAGAAGACGAAACCCAAGCGGGAGAATTTTATATCGATTGTGTGGGCGTTTACCCTAACCAACAGGGCAGAGGTATTGGTTCGGCAATTTTCAAATTTCTGATTCAGGAATATGTTCTACAAAGAAAACTAACTTTAGGACTGCTGGTCGAGAAAAATAACCCGGGTGCCAAGAATCTGTATTTGAAGTTGGGTTTTGAGGTTATGGGCGATAAAATATTAGTTGGAACGCACTTAGAACACCTGCAATTTAGACTAAAGTAAAAGATTCAACTAGCTATAAATCAATGTTATACAACTTTAATTTATTGTAGAGTGTCTTTCGATCAATATTCAGCAATATGGCAGCTTTAGTCTTGTTGTTGTTGGTTTCTTTGAGTGCTTCTTTGATGATTTGCTCTTCGTTTCTATTAGAATACAGCGAAAACTTTTTCTCGGTTTCAATGGCAGGTTCTTTCAACATTTCTGGCGGAAGCACATCTAACGTAATCTTATTGGTTTGTGTCAAAAGCACACAGCGCTTAATGATGTTGTGCATTTCTCTGAGGTTTCCGTACCACGGATATTTATTGAATAATGCCACTACATCGGCATCAAAACCTTGGATATTTTTCTCTAAATCTCTGTTGGCTTTAGCCAAAAAGTGATTGGCAAAGACCATTAAATCTTCATCTCTATCTACTAATCTAGGTACTTTTATGCTGAATTCGTTGAGCCTGTGATAGAGGTCTTCTCTAAACTCGCTATTTTTGACCGCTTCAGTCAAGTCTTCGTTAGTAGCGGCGATGATTCTGATGTCAACTTCTACTTCGTTATTGCTGCCGATGGGTTTTACTCTTCGTTCTTGCAAGACTCTAAGTAATTGTATTTGAACTTCATACGAAAGGTTTCCCACTTCATCTAAGAAAATGGTTCCGCCGTTTGCCGCTTCAAAATGCCCAATTTTATTTCCGATAGCTCCGGTAAAAGAGCCTTTGAGGTGCCCAAAGAATTCACTAGAAGCTAGGTCTTTTGGGATGGCACCGCAATCAACGGCAATAAAGGGTTTGTCTTTTCTTTTGCTTTGCGCATGTATAGATTGCGCAATATATTCTTTTCCTGTTCCGCTATCGCCAATAATCAGTACAGACATATTGGTAGGAGCCACAAGAGAAATATGTTCTTGGAGTTTTTTTGAAATAGAGCTAACGCCTTTGACAAATTTGTCATTGCTCACAATTTCTTGTTTCACTACTTTTTTAGTAGGATCAGCCGAATTTATTTGAATTTTTTGTGCTTTTTTTGACAAAGCACCCTCGACGGTTCTGAGTAATTCGTCTGGATTGATGGGCTTGCCGATATAGTCATAAGCACCGAGTTTCATAGCATTTACAGCCGTTTTGATATCGGTATAACCCGTCATAAGTATGACTTGAGTATCAAAACTTTTTTCTTTTGATTTTTTCAGGATTTCCATTCCGTCGCTATCCGGAAGGCGGATATCGGTGATAATCACATCAAAGCTATTTTTGTCGATAGTATCAATAGCGTCTTTTCCGGTAAAAATACTTGTGACTTCGAATCCTTTCTTTTTTAGAAAAGTCTGTAGCATAGTGCAAAAAGCAACGTCATCGTCAACAACTAAAATCTTTTTACTCATAATCAAGAAAGGGTTTAAAAAAACAAATATAAGTAAAAATTAGATTTACCAAGCTAGTTGATTAGCTATTTTAAGTGCTGCTTTTCATACATTTATCAAAATATCATTGGTTTTCTGTGGTCAATAAAAATTAGAGTACTATTTTAGCTTAAATATACAGTGTATACATAACAACATAAAATACAAAACATGAAAAAATTACTTGCCTTAACGGCTCTTTTAGTATTTGGATTAAGTTTTCACTCCTGCGGATCTTCAAAGAAAACACAGGCAAACCAAACCAGTGTTTCTAAAAAAGCATCCAAGACAAAGTCAAAATCCTATAAAAAGAATGCGACCGCAAGTTATTATCACGATAAATTCAACGGTAGAAAAACAGCCAGTGGCGAAGTCTTTAGCAACAGCAAACAAACTGCAGCACACAAGAAACTCCCCTTTGGTACCACCTTAAAAGTCATCAATAGAACTAACGGAAAATGGGTTTTTGTAAAAGTCAACGACAGAGGACCCTTTACTAAAGGGCGAGAAATTGATTTGTCTAAAAAGGCATTTATGGATATCACCGATGATAAATCAAAAGGACTGCTAAAAGTAGATATCGAAATTGTAGAGTAAAAACCTGTTGATTTCATCTGATATTTAAGCCAATCCTTGAGTATCAAGCACATAAAAATATATCTTGATCCTATCAACAATACAATTTATTACTTATTGTAAATAATTATAAATCAACTACTTAAATCATGTTGGTTTATGTTCATATCTTTAAGTAAATTTCAATAAGTTTTTTTGGATAGACCAATAAAATTTCTAATCAAAAATTCAAAATTATTTTCCTAATTTAGTTTGGGATAGTTATCAAAATATTATGGGATGTTTTTATGGGGTTATCAACAATTTGTAAAAATTTAGTTATTGTAGTTTTGCTATTGCAATCAGTTTTCAGCAGTTGTTGATAACAAAATTGAATCTGTTGATTTACAATACTAATCTATCAAAATTAGTTGTTCATTACTTTGTATAAGTCTCTATAAACAACAAAAGCAAGTTTTTAAAAATAAGTTATAGCTATTATTAACACACTATACAACACAGCATTTTTCTTTTAAAATTTTAAAAAAAATATTTGTGTTATTAATTGTTGTTGAAAACTCTTTTTTTAATTACGAATTTGAAATTACGAATTACGTCAGTTCGAGCGAAGTCAGAACACGATTTCTGTCATTGTGAGGAACGAAGCAATCTAAAAATAATAAACAGAAAATATTTTCGTTCTTTCTATAAGAAATAAAATACTATGAAAAAAATTAACCATCTTTGGAACATTCCCGAATATCTGTTGCTTTTAGCTGTTTTGCTTTATTGGTTACCTACTTCTAATCCGTTTAATTGGGTAGCGATAACTTTGGTTACTGTTCTTGTTTTTCAGATAATTTATAAGAATAAGATTTTAGGAATTATCATTTCAAGCATATTGATTTTAATTTGTTGTTATATGTATTTGGCTTTATTTTCGGAATTAAGAGAATTTCCTGTTTTTAATGCGGATGCTAAAGAATTATTATTTTTCGGATTGTTCATTTTTACTGCAACTCTTGTTGTAGCAGGATTTATGTTTTTTAAATATATGAAACAACTTGTAAAGCTTACCTAATAAATTTGAAATTAAATCCACCAATCATTACTAACTAAATTATTTCATAATTATGAAAAGAAAATTGTTGAATATTTTAACTGTATCTTTTGTTATTACTACAATTGGTTCTATAATGGACGGAGATCCAGTAAAACCAAGGATGTTAATAAGATTTGTTGAGTTCTTCGTAATGTTAACAATCATATTTCTATTAGTTTCGTTTTTCTACTTTACTTCAAAATTTGTATTTAAAAATATCCAAAGAACAATAAATTAAGTAAACGAAATACACACAAAATAAAAGCCTTAAAACATTATAAAATGTTTTAAGGCTTTTTTATGTGATAACTGAAATTTAAAAATCTGTGAAAATTCGTATAATCTGTGTTTATTTTTCTAATTTTATCGGTTATAAATAAATGATATGTCTAGCATCGATCTGATATATAATAAGTTAGAGCAATTTATCAGGAAGTATTATACCAATCAGCTGATAAAGGGAATTATTTTCTTTATCGGATTTGGTTTGTTATACTTTTTGTTTACGCTTTTCGTAGAATATTTTTTGTGGCTAAAACCAATAGGTAGAACGGTTTTGTTCTGGTTATTTATCGTTGTAGAGTTATTTTTGTTTTTTAGGTTTATCTGTTTTCCGATTTTCAAATTATTCAAAATTCAAAAGGGAATCAGTTATGCTCAGGCTTCAAAAATTATCGGAAGTCATTTTACTGAAGTGAATGATAAGCTAACAAACTTCTTACAATTAGCTGATAATGATGATAAATCAGAGTTGTTGTTGGCGTCTATCGACCAGAAGGCAACGAATCTGAGTTTTGTTCCGTTTACCAAAGCTGTTGATTTCAAAAAAAGTTATAAATTCTTACCGCTAGCTATACTCCCGATTCTTCTATTTTTATTGTTTTTTGTCAGCGGAAATTCAAGCCTGATTACAGATAGTATGAAACGAGTGGTGAATTACAGCGAACGCTATACACCACCTGCTGATTTTAGTTTTATCATAACCAACAAAGATTTAAAAGTCAACCAAGGTGAAGATTTTATTCTCAGCCTAAAAACCCAAGGTAAAGTCATTCCTGAACAAGCCCTTATAATGCTTGGTAATGAGAGTTATTATCTAGAGAATATTGGCAACGGAACCTTTCAATACCGATTTGAAAAACCCACTAAAACCCAAGGGTTTTATATCCAAGCCAATAAGGTTACTTCTGAGAACTACAACTTAGAAGTGATTGAAGTTCCTGTAATTGCCAATTTTGAAATGCAACTTGTTTTCCCCACTTATTTAGCTAGAAAATCAGAAATTATCAAAGGAACCGGAAATGCCGTTGTACCAGAAGGTACTAAAGTCACCTGGAGAGTGAATACTCAAACTACTGATGCTGTAGAATGGAATAGTCAACAATCTATAGCTAATTTTAGCAAAGACAACCATAGCTTTTTATTTTCTAAGAATATTACAGAAAATATAGATTATCAAATAATTACCTCTAACAAGAACAAGAAACATTACGAGAAATTAAACTATAAATTAAGTGTTATCAAAGATGCTTACCCCACGATTTCTATCCATACTATTCCAGATAGTTTAGGGCTTGACAAGAATATTCTTATCGGAGAAGTGGCTGATGATTATGGTTTGACAAAGCTGCAAGTTGTCTATTATAAAAAATCAAATCTGAAAGAATTAAAAACTAGAAAATTAGTTATCAATAAAGGTGTTTTTAATCGTTTTCACTATAATTTCCCTGACGGATTAGACATTGAGCAAGGAGAAACATATGAATTTTATTTTGAGGTATTTGACAATGATGTCCTTCATCATTTCAAAAGCACTAAATCAGCTGTATTCTCACACAGAGAAGCCACTGACGAGGAGAATAAAACTGAGAACTTAAAGCAGCAATCAGAGAATATCAATAGCTTGTCAAAATCAATCAAATCACAAGAAAAACAGATTTCTGAAATTGATAAACTCAAACAACTCAACAAAGAAAAATCAGAATTTGATTTCAAAGATCAAAAGAAGATTGACGATTTCTTGAAACGCCAAATGCAGCAAGAAGAAATGATGCAGTCGTATTCTGAGAAATTAAAGAAAAACCTAGAGGAATTTAATCCAGAAGACAAAGACAAACAAAAAGAACTACTAGAGGAGCGCTTAGAAAAAAATAAACAAGAATCTGAGAAAAATAAACAACTCTTAGAAGAATTAAAAAAACTAACCGACAAAATCAAAAAGGAAGAACTCTTTGACAAAATTGAAAAGTTTCAACAAAAAGCCAAAGCACAACAAAAGAGTTTAGAGCAATTAGTAGAACTTACTAAACGTTTTTATGTAGAGAAAAAACTCGAAAAAATAACGGAGGATTTAGATAAGTTATCTAAAAAACAAGACAAGTTAGCTGAAGAAACCAAAGATAAAAATACAACCGAAAAGCAAGAAGAACTCAATACCTCTTTTGAAGAACTGCAAAAAGAGCTGCAGGAGCTAAAGAAAGAAAACGACGAACTCAAGAATCCGATGGATTTGCCTATGGACAAAAAAGAACAAGAGCAAGTCAAAGACGATATGCAAAAAGCCAAAGAAGACCTCAAAAAAGACAAACAAGACCAAGCCAAACCCAAACAAAAGGCTGCTGCTCAAAAAATGAAACAAATGAGCCAAAAGATGAAAGCATCATCGATGCAAATGAAAGGGCAACAATTGCAAGAAGACGCTAAAATGCTCAGACAAATATTAGATAATCTACTAGCTTTCTCGTTCTTACAAGAAGATTTGATGCTTGATTTCAAAAATCTAAACCGAAAGAGCCCTGCCTTTAGTAAAAATCTAAAGGGTCAACACAACCTCAAAATGCAATTTAAGCATATTGACGATAGCTTATTTGCACTTTCTATGCGCAACCCGATGATTGGTGAGAACATTAATAAACAAGTCGGGGAAATCCATTATAACGTTGATAAGTCAATTGAGCAATTAGCCGATGCAAATTTGATGAAGGGAATTTCACACCAGCAATATACCATTACGGCAGCCAATACTTTGGCTGAATTTTTGAGCAACGTGCAAGACGATATGCAAATGCAAATGCAAGGCATGGGTTCTGGAGGGCAAGGTATGCCAAGTCCTGGTGAAGGAGAGGGCGAAGGACAACTACCGGATATCATCAAAAAGCAAGAAGATTTGATGAAGAAAATGAAAGAAGGTATCGAGAAAGGCGAAGGAGAAAAGGGTGAGAAAGGCGAAAAACCTGGTGGTGAGAGTGGCAGTGGAGAAGGTAGTTCTGGACAACAAGGCGAAAACGGACAAGATGGTGAAGGTGATGCTGAACAAATTTACGAAATCTATAAAGAACAACAAATGCTCAGAGAAGCATTGAGTAAACAATTGCAAAAACAAGGAAAATCAGGTATAGGTCAAAATGCTAATCGCCAGATGCAAGATATCGAAAAGCAGTTGCTCAACAAGCGCTTTGACAATACAGTACTGCAAAAAATGCAAAACCTAAAACACGAATTACTCAAATTAGATTCTGCTATCAAACAACAAGGAGACGACGACAAGCGTGAAGCCACTACAAATCTCAAAGAATTTAATACCTCTGCAAAACCCTTAGATTCTAAATTACAAGAATATCTAAACAGTATCGAAATTTTAAATCGAGATGCATTACCTTTGCAGCCTGTTTATAATCAGAAGGTTCAGCAGTATTTCAAAAAGTTATAAAGTGATAATGTTACGAAGTTATGAAGTGTCAAAAAACAAGACTATTTCATAACCTATAACTTTATAACCTCATAACCTCATAACCTCATAACGACATACATGATAACTTTCAATTACGAAACTGATTTTCAATTAGATAACGAAGTAAAATACGAGAATTGGCTATCAGAAGTTCTCGCATCAGAAGACAAAGAAGAAGGAGAGATAAATTATATCTTTTGTGATGATGATTATTTGTATAACATTAACGTACAATATCTTGATCATCAAACGCTTACGGATATAATTTCATTTGATTACACCCTCGGAAATCTTATTTCAGGAGATATATTTATTTCAATCGAAAGAGTTACAGACAACGCAAAGGATTTTAAAGTATCTTTCGAAGAAGAACTTCGAAGAGTCATGGTTCATGGTTTACTTCATTACTGTGGATATAAAGATAAATCCGAAGCTGATGAACAATTGATGCGCTCAAAAGAAGACGAAAAAATAAAGATGTTCCACGTGGAACGATAACTTATTTTTTAAATGATGTACTTTAAAATGTTCCACGTGAAACATAATTTAAAATAAAAAAACATAATGTTTAATACATACGATGTAATAGTAGTCGGAGGAGGTCATGCCGGATCTGAAGCAGCAGCAGCAGCAGCAAATACCGGAATGAAGACTTTGCTTATCACGATGAGTTTACAGAACATAGCTCAGATGAGTTGTAATCCTGCTATGGGAGGAATTGCAAAAGGACAAATCGTAAGAGAGATTGATGCACTCGGAGGTTATTCGGGAATTGTTTCGGATAAAACGGCTATTCAGTTCCGAATGTTGAACAAATCTAAAGGCCCTGCGATGTGGAGTCCGAGGGTTCAGAGTGACAGAATGCGTTTTGCAGAGGAGTGGAGATTGATGTTGGAGCAGACACCTAATCTTGATTTCTATCAAGAAATGATTAAAGAAATTGTAGTTGAGAATCATAAAATTGTAGGAGTAAAGACCAATTTAGGAATTATTATTAAGTCAAAAACAGTTATACTTACTAACGGAACTTTCTTAAACGGACTGATTCATATTGGCGAAAAACAATACGGAGGAGGTAGAGCAGGAGAGAGTGCTGCTTACGGAATTACAGAAAATCTCACTGCCTTAGGTTTTGAATCAGGCAGAATGAAAACCGGAACTCCTCCAAGAGTTGACGGGCGTTCGCTTGATTATTCTAAAATGATAGAACAAGCTGGAGATATAAATCCGAGTAAGTTTTCGTATTTAGATACTACGCAACCGCTGACTACGCAACGTAGTTGCTATATGACTTATACCTCTGATAAAGTTCACGATTTGCTCAGAGAAGGTTTTGATAGATCACCCATGTTCAACGGAAGCATCAAAAGTATAGGACCTAGATATTGCCCATCAATTGAGGATAAAATCAATCGATTTGCTGAGAAAGATAGACATCAAATCTTTGTAGAACCAGAAGGATGGCATACGGTTGAGGTGTATGTCAACGGATTTTCAACCTCACTACCAGAAGATGTACAATTCAAAGCACTGCGAAGTGTCGTAGGATTTGAAGGCGTGAAATTCTTCCGTGCTGGTTATGCTATCGAATATGACTATTTTCCGCCTACACAACTCAAGCACACGCTAGAAACCAAACTTGTAGAAGGTCTGTATTTTGCTGGGCAAATCAACGGAACAACAGGATATGAAGAAGCAGCAGCACAAGGACTCATGGCAGGAATTAACGCCAGCTTAAAGGTTAAAGAAAAAGAACCTTTTATTCTGAAAAGAGATGAAGCATATATTGGGGTTTTGATTGATGATTTGATTACCAAAGGAACAGAAGAACCATACAGGATGTTTACTTCTAGAGCGGAATACAGAACACTTTTGCGTCAGGATAATGCTGATTTTCGTCTAACGCCGATGTCTTTTGAGATAGGTTTAGCTTCAGAAGAACGCCTCAGAAAGATGGAAAAGAAGAGAAATGATTCTCAGAAAATGATTCAGTTTTTCAAAGAAACAAGCGTAGCTGTTGATGAAGCAAATATGATTTTAGAGGAGAAAGGCTCAGCTCCGATCATTCAGGCTGATAAAATGTTTAAGGTGTTTTCTCGCCCGCAGTTAGAGTTAGAGGATATGCTGAAATTCACTAAAGTGAAACAATATGTGGATGAAAATGCGTTTGACCAAGAGGTATTAGAGCAAGCGGAAATTCAAGTCAAGTATTCTGGCTATATTGAGAAAGAACGAAACAATGCCGATAAACTAATCCGTTTAGAGGAAGCTAAAATACCAGAGAGTTTTGATTATGACAAAGTGAAATCACTCTCGTATGAAGCTAGAGAAAAACTAAAAAAGATTCGACCAATTACCATTTCACAAGCCTCTAGGATCAGCGGAATATCTCCAGCAGATATCTCAGTGCTTTTGATTTATATGGGGAGATAGAGAATAGAACAAAGAATAAAGAAATGTCTTTTGTCTTTCTTCCAAATGTTTCACGTGAAACAACTTCTGTGAAGTGACGGATTCATTGATGTATTAAGGATCTTATTGATTAAAAGTTATATATTGCAGTCGTAATTAACTTCAAAAACATAATAGTATGAAAGCAAATTTATTGAAACTTATTATGATGTTTGTAATGATAATATCTTATTCTGAAGGGGTGTTTGCCCAAGAGAAATTAGTAAATAGATTAACTTCAACTACAGAAAAATCTAGTCAAAAGGTAATTCCGTTTAAGATTGAGACAGATTTTATTAGTGGAAATTCGGGTTGTTATACTGTTAACGTTAGAGTATATCTTGTAAATTTAGAATCAGGACAAAAGACTTTAGTAGTCAATGATAATGTACAAGTAGGAGATTGCGAAACGAATAGAAAGATAAACACTTCTAATCCTAATGCTTGTAAAGCAGGATATCATCCAAACGGCGATTATGTATTTCCTAACAACACAACTAACAAATATTGTTTATTAGATCTATTATTAGACAATGAGGAGGTTTATAACCAATATTTGAAATCTGTAGAAGAAACTCTTGAAAATAGATGATAAAACAATATTTGTCCCGTCCTAAATAATCTGTATCGATTATTTAGGACGGGACATGTATCATATCAAACAACTATTTTAAATTATTGATATCCTTGTTTAAAGCATAAATGAACCTTAAAAAACTTTTTCTTCTTTGCTCTTTCTTCTTTCTTCTGAACTGCGGCAGCATTCCTCAAGGTGGTTATATCATCGATGATTATTTGATAGTACCCACTGAGGTAACCAATACAATTGGAACTAAAAAGCTACATGTTTTTGTGTTTGAAAATGATTTGACTTCGCCAGCTGTTGAGTATTTTTTAGTAGATAAATTTGACTTACCTTCGTTTCAAGTTAGAGAATTTTGGGCCACTACAGAAGCTAAAGAGCGCTTTTATATAAAGCTATTAGACAAGATAGAAACAGAGAAGTATTTAGATTTATCACAATACGGGTCTAGAGTAGTAGAGACAAAAGGCAATAGAGATTTGACACAATCTAAGTTTTTGGCCTTTGCCATTACAGATGAAAACGGAGATGATTGCCTACAAGAAAACTCTCTATTTTATAATATAGCTAGCCAGTATCTCAAGAAATTAAAAGACGAATATTTAAGAAAATGAATTTCAAACTAAAAGATCATTCTGTTTCAAAAGAAGATTTTGAGTTGGTATATAACCCAGAATATGATTTATTCAAAACCAATCCCATCCCCACAGATTTAGATAGCTATTACCAAAGTCAAGATTATATCTCACATACAGATCACAAGCGATCGTTGTTTGAAAAACTATACCATTTAGTAAAACAGCATACCTTGTCTAGCAAAGAAAGACGCATAGCTTCATACCTGAACAAAAAAGGGAGTTTATTAGATATCGGAGCAGGAACGGGTGATTTCTTGGCTTATGCCAAAAGCCAAAAATGGCAAGTCTTGGGTATAGAGCCTAACCCTCAAGCCAAAGATTTAGCCCAAAAGAAAGGCGTCTCGTTTGTAGAAGATACTTCAGATTTGTCTACAAGTAGTTTTGATGTGATTACTTTATGGCACGTGCTTGAGCATGTAGAAGATCTAGAAAAACAACTTTTAGAACTTAAAAGAATAGCCAAGCCAGGAGGAATTATTGTTGTCGCCGTTCCTAATTTTAAATCCTATGACGCGAAGTATTACAAAGAATTTTGGGCTGCTTATGATGTGCCTAGACATATTTGGCATTTTTCTAAAAACTCAATTCAAAAGCTATTCGCTGAAAAACAGATAGAACTCATAAATACGCACCCGATGTATTTTGATAGTTTTTATGTGAGTATTTTGTCAGAGAAATATAAAACTGGCAAAATGAATTTTATCAAGTCATTTTGTATCGGTTTGCTGTCAAATTGCAAAGCCCTCTTCTCAAAAGAATATTCTTCACACATTTATGTGCTTAAAAACCGCAAATAACGATTTAAAGACGATTATAAAGCCTTTTGAGTCTTTAGACATAATAATAGATAGCTTTTCTGCAATTCTCCTTTAAATCGAAAATACTAAAGCCTATTTTTATAGATTATACTGATGGGTTTCGGTTTTTGTATAGTTATTTCTTATGTATGAAAATAAGCTCATAATTTTCATTTCACATTTCCCAATTTTAAAATTCAGTATATTTGCTGGTCTAAAAAAATAGCTATGATTTCTGAAACTGATTTTATTCTAAACCCGTATGATTTTTCTCTAGAAAGTGGTTTGTTGAAATGGGAAGCGCCCAGCAATATTGCACTGGTGAAATATTGGGGCAAAAAGCAAGATCAAATTCCTGCCAATCCATCGGTGAGTTTTACGCTTTCAGATTGCAAGACCATTACCCAAGTAGCTTTTTCTAAAAAAGAAAATTCAGATAGTTTTTCGTTTGAGTTTATGTTTGGAGGTAAACCTAAGGCTGATTTTCACCCGAAGATTGAACAATTCTTTGCTCGTATACATAAATACCTCCCTTTTTTAACAGCCTATCATTTTGTAATTGACAGTAAGAATACTTTTCCGCATAGTTCAGGAATTGCTTCTTCTGCATCAGCTATGGCTGCACTGTCGTTGTGTTTTATGGATATAGAAAGACAAATGAGCGCTATGTCAGATGATTTTTTCTCTCAAAAGGCTTCTTTCTTAGCCCGATTGGGTTCAGGTAGTGCCTGCAGAAGTATCAAAGGGAATCCTGTGGTTTGGGGAACACACAATGATGTAGAAGGAAGTTCTGATTTATTCGGTATTCCCTTAACTGAAGAGTTACACCCAAATTTTGCCAACTTCAGAGACACTATTCTTCTTGTGGATGTTGGCGCAAAGCAAGTTTCTAGCACTGTTGGACACAACCTGATGCACAATCATCCTTTTGCAGCGCAGCGTTTTGCACAAGCCAATCACAATTTATCAGCGATGTTATCAGTGTTCAAATCAGGAGATTTAAATCAATTTATTGCCATTGTAGAGAGTGAGGCACTTACGCTACATAGCATGATGATGACCTCTAATCCGTATTTTATACTGATGAAACCCAATACTCTTGAGATTATCAATCATATTTGGGAGTTCAGAAAGGCAACCAAAATACCAGTATGTTTTACGTTAGACGCTGGAGCCAACGTACACTTGTTGTATCCAGATCACTATGCTAAACAAGTTGCTGAATTTATACATAACAGTCTATCTAATTTTTGTCACAACAAACAGTTTATTGAAGATAAAGTAGGGCAGGGAGCAGTTAAATTGATCTAATACTATAATTGCCAAACCAATGAATAAAATCAGATTTCAAGAAATTCAGGGTATACTATCAATCGGTTATATTTATCTAATCGTGTTGGGTATATTAAACGAAACGCTTTATTATAACTAACTAGGGTTTAATATCTTAAGTTACTCGAGTATAATTGACGTATTGATAAGCCCCATATCACACCTGACTTCATCTGTCCTAGGTTTTTGTATTTTTATTTTCATGGTGGTGATGCTTTATTATTTCCCGAAGTATATGGTAAAATATAAAAACAAGGCTTTGATACATAAACTCTTCGGTTATCAGTATGGGTTGAGCGACACTCAACTCAAAGTAAATTATTTTAAGAAGTTTACCTATATGTTTTCGATGGGATTGCTTGGTTTCTTTTTCGGAACTGGATGGGGTACTGGTCTAAAGAAATCACAAAGAATAAAAAACAATGACATCGAATACAACGACAAATTATTTTTCATCAACGGCAATTCATCTTCTGTAGATATTCTAGGCAAGAATAGTAGTTATATTTTTTATCTAACTCCAGAAAATAAAACAGTAAAAGTGTCACCCATCTCTGGAATTATCCAGACTATCGAAGAGAATTAAGTCTATAATTGGCCTACAATACTATTACAAATAAATCATCTCGATATTCTTCTTAAAACATTTGAAATATAATCCTAACCTCAGCATTTTTTTCGCTAATTAGAATTATTATTCACAGCATTTTATGTTTTTTTTTATAACTTGCCAATTAACCAAAAAATTGAAACTTATGAAAAAAATTACTCTAGCCCTTATCTTATTGACTTTTGGGGCACAAGCACAGAGCTTTCCTAGCCCCTATTGTGATCTTGAAGACACTAGTGTTGAAGAAATAACCTCAGTTGTCTTTGGCGGAACAACCATCACAAACACAAACGGCACTGCTATTTTGATTGATAAAACTGCAAGCGTTGTAAGTCTAACACCAGGTGAAACCTATACTATCACTGTAGAGGGTTTTACTTCTGGAAACTTTGAAAACGATATCACTGCATTTATCGATTGGAATCAAAACGCAACTTTAGATGATACGGGTGAAGTCTATGCTGTAGGGACCATTGTCAATTCTACTGGAAGCGACGGTGTTTCTGTATCACTTGACATCACTGTTCCTGCAGATGCTTTGACTGGAACTACCCGTATCAGAATCACTAAAGTTTATGGCGATGAAGATTCACCAGCTGAGGTAAATCCGTGTGCTATTGAGATGGATGTTTTTGGGATGGGAGCTTTTCCTGGTTATGGTCAAGCCTTAGATTTCACCTTAGATATTCAAGCAGCGAGCACTAATCCGTTTCCTAGCCCATATTGTGATCTTGAAGACACTAGTGTAGAAGAAATTACCTCAGTTGTATTTGGCGGTACGACTATTACCAATTCAAATGATACTGATATTTTGATTGATAAAACAGCAAATGTTGTCAACGTAACTCCTAGTCAAACTTATACTATCACTGTAGAAGGTTTTACTTCTGGAAACTTTGAAAACGATATCACAGCATTTATCGATTGGAACCAAAACGCAACTTTAGACGATACGGGTGAAGTCTATGCCGTGGGCACTATTGTCAACTCTACCGGAAGTGACGGTGTTTCTGTATCACTAGACATCACTGTTCCTGCAGATGCTTTAACTGGAACTACGCGTATCAGAATCACTAAAGTATATGGCGATGAAGATTCACCAGCTGAGGTGAATCCGTGTGCTATTGAAATGGATGTTTTTGGTATGGGAGCTTTTCCTGGTTATGGCCAAGCCTTAGATTTCACTTTGAATGTAGGTACAATGACAGTGAATACTTTTGACACACAAGCTTTATCTGTATATCCAGTACCTGCTAAAGATATCTTAAACATTAACTATAAATCAGCAATCAGCGGAGTGAAGATCTATAACCTTTTAGGTCAAGAAGTATATGCACAAAACACAGCTGAGTCAGCTTTGCAGTTAGACCTATCAACACTATCTGCAGGAACTTATATCTTAAAGCTATTTTCAGAAGACATGCAACACAGCATGAGAATCATCAAACAATAAATTAATTCTTGATTGATAATTTTAAAATTAAAAGGGGGAATAACACATTGTTATTCCCCTTTTTTTTATCTGAAAATCTAAAGAAAAGTCAGCGTTTATTAACTACTTTTCAAACCATCAAAAGCCTCTTTTCTCGCTTCACAGTAGCTACTAATCTAAGGCTACTTTGCACTAGCAGACTTGCTTCAGATAAAATCTTTCTAAATCGTTGCATATCCTATAAGTTTTTTGTTACTTTTGGGGCTATTTTGTATAGTAAAGAAAAAATTTGAAAAGACTTTTGTAGCTTTTTTCAAAATAAGGAGGATAAAAGAAATGATAACACATATACAGGGAAAATTAGTAGAGAAATCACCTACTTACGTGGTGGTTGATTGTATGGGGATAGGCTATTTTATAAACATTTCGTTGCATACCTATTCTCTGATACCAAATGCTGAAAACATAAAGATGTTTACGCACTTACAGGTCAAAGAAGACGGACATACACTCTACGGTTTTATAGAGAAATCAGAAAGAGAAATCTTTAGATTATTAATTTCTATTTCGGGTATTGGGCCTTCAATTGCCCGCACTATGCTCTCCTCACTTGACCCAAAACAAGTTATCGAAGCCATTGCCACTGCAGATTATGTAACCTTACAATCAGCTAAGGGAATCGGAGCCAAAACCGCTCAACGCATCGTAATCGAACTCAAAGAAAAAGTATTGAAAATATACGATTTAGACGAAGTTTCTATTGCTTCGGGCAATACAAATAAGTCTGAAGCGTTATCTGCTCTAGAGGTATTAGGATTTAACAAAAAATTGGCCGAAAGAGCCATTGATAAAATCCTCAAAGCCAACGCAGACTTAACAGTCGAAAACATCATAAAATTAGCTTTAAAAAACCTTTAATTCTTGAAAAATTCACATAATAACTCGGTAACAAAGTTTTTTAGAAAAGCTTTATTCTTTGGAATTGTTTTTTTAGGAATAGGCCTTAACGCACAAGAGGGCGAAACCGTCGTACAAGATAGCGTTAAGACAGGCTATGACTCAGGGCAAATCTATATGAAAAACCCTAAGAGCATTGTAGAGGTCTATGAATATGATGCAGTGCTCGACAAATATATCCTCAACTCAAAACTCGGTGATTTTACGGTCAGTTATCCTTTATTTCTGACGCCAAAAGAATACGAGGATTTATTGCTAAGAGAATCAATCAGCAACTACTTCAAAGATAAAAACAAAGCAGCAGCCTCAACGGATCCTGAAGAACAAAGAGATTTATTGCCGAGCTATAAAGTCCATTCTAAACTATTTGAAAGTATTTTTGGGAGCAATACCATTGACGTCAGACCCACCGGTTCTGTGGAGATGGACTTGGGAATGCGCTATTCAAAACAAGACAACCCCTCTTTATCTCCTAGAAATAGAACTGTTTTAGGATTTGATTTTGATCAGAGAATCAGTGTGGGATTAATGGGAATGGTCGGGACCCGACTGAAGGTCACGGCTAATTATGACACCCAATCTACCTTTGATTTCCAGAATCTCTTCAAACTAGAATATACACCTGATGAGGATGATATCATCAGAAAAATTGAAATCGGAAACGTAAGTTTACCGTTAAACACCTCACTCATCAGAGGAGCACAAAGTCTGTTTGGGGTCAAAGCACAACTTCAGTTTGGCAAGACAACCTTCACAGGAATTTTCTCAGAACAACGCTCTCAAACTAAAGGAGTGACTATTGAAGGTGGCGGAATGGTGCAAGACTTTGAACTCTTCGCACTAGAATACGATGCAGACCGTCACTACTTTTTATCGCAATATTTTAGAGATAAATATGATAGTGCCCTAAAGAATTATCCGCTGATTGACAGTAGAATTCAAATCACTAGAATCGAGGTTTGGATTACCAACAAAAACAATCGAATCAATGCCACCCCGATGGATGGCTTCAACAACAGGAATATTATTGCCTTACAGGATTTAGGTGAATCGCCACTTTCGAGTATGCCAGACAATAAAGTGGTCGCCATCAATCAGAATCACATTGGAGGTTTCTTTAACGTAATGGCCAATACGCCTTCTAATAACAAGAACAATAAATATGACCCCAAGGCATTAGGTTCTAATTATCTGAAAGAAAGCATTCGCGACCTGTCTTCTGGTAACGATGGTTTCAGAGATGATATCAAGACCACTATCAACGAAGGAACAGACTTTGTGAAAATTGAAAATGCTAGAAAGCTAAACCAAAACGAATATACCTTTCACCCGCAACTCGGTTATGTGTCATTAAACCAAAGGCTTAATAACGACGAAGTGCTTGCTGTTGCTTATCAATATACGGTGGGAGGAGATGTGTACCAAGTGGGGGAATTCGGTACAGACGGAGTTGACGCTACGGTTGTCAATCCAAATCCAGACCCGGATATGGGAGACATTCCATCCACTCAGGCGTTGATTTTAAAAATGCTGAAGAGCAATATCACCAATGTAGGTCAACCGGTTTGGAATTTAATGATGAAAAACATCTATTCCATTCCAGGAGGTGCGCAACTAGAACAAGACGGATTTAGGTTCAATATTCTTTATACTGACCCATCGCCAGTCAATTATATCACTGCCGCCGCAGGTGCTCCTGCATTACCTGAAGATGTTGAAAACACGCCTTTACTTAAGGTCTTCCATTTAGATAGACTGAATTATACCAATGACCCTCAGCCTGGAGGTGACGGATTTTTTGACTACGTAGCCAATGCAACGGGTAATAACCCACTTTCAGAACAAGGCCAATACGGAAATATGGGCGATCAACGTCCGCCACAAGGAGGAGGATCAGGTCAAGGTAACGCTCAGAACCAACAACAAAGTACAAACACCTTTACAGGAATCACCATTGATCCGCGTTTAGGACGAATTATATTTACGAGTGTTGAACCCTTTGGTAGTCATCTATTTGATAAGCTGAAAACCTCAGAAAACTCATTAGAGAACTACGATGACCCAACGACTTATAACCTCAACCAGAAGAAATACGTTTTCTCAAAAATGTATACCTCTACCCAAGCGGGTTCATTGCAAGAAAGCGATAAAAATAAGTTCCAACTAAAAGGGCGTTTCAAATCTACAACCGGAGACGGAATCTCAATTGGTGCATTCAACGTGCCAAAAGGCTCTGTAATTGTTAGAGCTGGAGGAAGGGTACTTATTGAAGGACAAGATTATACGGTAGATTACCAACAAGGAAAAGTACATATTCTCGATCCGTCACTACAAGCCTCAGGAACACCGATTGATATTTCTGTAGAAAACAATCAGATGTTCGGGCAACAGACCAAACGCTTTTTTGGGTTTAACGTAGAGCATAAATTTACTGATAAATTTTTAGTAGGAGCAACCTTATTGCGCTTATCAGAAAAACCATTTACTCAAAAATCAAGCTACGGTCAAGAATCGGTAAACAACACCATCTACGGAGTGAATTTCAACTATTCTACCGAAGTGCCTTTCTTAACTAGATTAGTAAACAAGCTCCCTAATATCGACACAGACGTTCCCTCAAACTTCTCTATCCGCGGAGAGCTTGCCGTATTGCAATCAGACACGCCAACGGGAGATAAATTTGGAGGAGAAACCACAGTTTATGTAGAAGATTTTGAAGGATCACAAACTAATTTAGATATCAAATCACCTTCATCTTGGGCACTTGCCAGTGTGCCAATAGGTTATGGTGGGCTCAACCCCAATACTGATGTGCCAAATGATGATATTGACTCTGGCTTTAGAAGAGCAAAACTTTCGTGGTACACCATTGATCCTGTTTTCTATACGAGTCAAAGACCCTCAGGGCTCAGTGAAAATGACTTTGCTTCTAACAAAACCAGAAGAATTTATGTCAGAGAATTATTTCCTGTAAACGATGTGGTGCAAGGACAATCAACAGTAGTGCCTACACTTGACCTTTCATATTATCCAACCGAGAGAGGACCCTATAACTTTAGCCCATTGGCGAATGGTTCTAATACTATTCCGAATCCTCAGAACAACTGGGGAGGGATGATGAGGGGAATTTCATCGACTAACTTTGAGCAAGCCAACGTAGAATATGTACAGTTCTGGATGTTAGACCCCTATGTGGGTAACCCAGGCGATGTTGCCAATCCGTTTAACTCAGGACAACTGAAGATCAACTTAGGAGAAATATCAGAAGACATCTTAAAAGATGGTCGTAAGATGTATGAAAACGGACTTCCAGAAGCAGGTTCAAACCAAGCCACCTATGCCACACCTTGGGGTAAAGTACCCGCATCGCAATCACTGATTTACGCCTTTGATACGAGTGAAGCCAATAGAGCTGCACAAGATTTAGGTTTTGACGGACTCAATGACGACGAAGAAGCCATGAAGTTCCCGCAATTTGCAGGAATTGATGACCCAGCACAAGATAACTACCAAAGTTTTATGAGTGGTCAAGGCTCAGTCCTCGACAGGTATAAACGCTATAACGGCACTCAAGGAAACTCACCGGTAAACTTAACTGACGGAAATAGAGGTTCAACCACACTACCCGATGTAGAGGATGTCAATAGAGATAATACGATGAATACTATTGATTCGTATTATGAATATAGCATTGACATCTTGCCGAATATGCAAGAAGGCCAAAATTATGTGACCAACGTCATGGAGACTACCGCAAGTTTTCAAGGACAAGGACCCAATGGCGAAACCACCACACCAGCTCGATGGATTCAGTTTAAAGTGCCTATCGCTGAGGGAGAATCTATAAACGGTATTGCCGATGTTCGCTCGATCCGATTTATGAGAATGTTTGTGACTGGATTTACAGAGCCCGTGACCCTTCGTTTCGGAACACTTGATTTAGTCAGAAGTGAATGGAGAAGATACACCAATACGCTAGACCCTTTTGAAGACAATTCAACAGATGGTCTTGACAACACGTCATTTGATGTTCAAACGGTAAACATTCAAGAAAACGGAAACCGCTCGCCGATTAAATACATCACTCCTCCGGGGGTTGAAAGAGAGCAGCTGTACCAAAACAATACGCTTATCAACCAGAATGAACAATCACTTTCGCTTAGAATATCTAGTGCTGACGGAGGTTATAACGGAGGGTTAGAACCACAAGATGCCAGAGCCGTGTTCAAAAACGTAAACGTAGATATGCGCCAATACAAGAGATTAAAGATGTTCTTGCACGCAGAATCACTCCCTAAATTATCTGCTGATAATCCGAATGGAGAAGTCAATCCGTTGCAAGATGATCAGATGATCGCTTTTATTCGTTTTGGTAATGACTTTACACAAAACTTCTACCAAGTAGAGGTGCCTTTAAAAGTTACACAAGAAGGTGCTATCATTGATACAGATGTTTGGCCAGAAGCCAATAATATGGATATCAGTCTGGATTTAATGACCCAATTAAAAATCCTTTCGATAGGAATTAACTGGGATGATATCGCTCCAGAAGACAACGGAATCTTCTTTAAAGATGTACAAGAGCTAGATCCTTCATCAACCAGCAATCACAGGATTGGTATTAAAGGAAACCCGAACTTTGGCTATGTAAGAACACTGATGTTAGGGCTTAAGAATGGCACTGAAACTCAGGATATCAGAGGTGAAGCATGGTTTAACGAACTCCGCTTAGTAGAGATGGACAACAGAGGAGGTATGGCAGCAACCTTGAGTATGGATACTAACTTTGCTGATTTTGCCAATATCTCAGCTACAGGAAATATGAATACCATCGGTTTTGGGGGTATAGAAGATAAACCCAACCAAAGGAGTAGAGAAGAACGCATGCAATACAATATTGTATCTGCTTTCCAGTTAGGAAAATTATTGCCTAAGAGCTGGTATTTCAGATTGCCGTTTAGCTATTCGATAGGAGAAGAATTTGTGACACCAGAATACGATCCTTTTTACCAAGACATCAGATTGCAACAATATTTAGACACTGAAACTGATGCCGGTAGAAGAGCAGCAATCAAAGACAGGGCGATAGAATATACCAAGATTAGAAGTATCAACTTTATCGGTGTCAAAAAAGACAGAGCTCCAGAACAGAAGCCGAGAATTTATGATCCAGAGAACTTGACCCTTTCATATTCATACACACAAACAGATCACCACGATTATGAGGTAGAAGATTTGCTTGATCAACAGGTGCAAACCACGGCTGATTACAGTTATAACTTTGACGCAAAACCAGTAGAACCCTTCAAGAAAACAGAGGCTTTCAAGAGTAAGTACTGGAAGATTTTCCAAGATTTTAACTTTAACTATTTGCCATCGAGCATTACCTTCAACACCAGTATTCTTAGAAATTTCAACAGACAACAATTCCGTCAGGTTGATTTAGATGCCAATAGCATCGGTATTGACCCGATGTATAGACGCAACTATATGTTCAACTATAACTACGGTTTCAACTATAACTTGACTAAAAAACTGAAGTTAAACTACAACGTTACGACCAGTAATATCGTGCGCAGTTATTTAGATGAAGATAGCGTTCCTGATAATTCACAAGGAATTTGGGATGACTACTGGAATACAGGAGAACCAAATCAGCACACACAGCGTATCACAGCGAATTATGATTTACCTTTAGAGAAAATCCCGTTTTTGAGCTTCTTTAAATCAACCTATATGTACAACTCTAACTTCAACTGGCAACGTACGCCAGACGGCCTTAGAACCATCACAGTAGGTGAGAATGACAACTTAAACCGATATGACTTAGGGAACACCATTCAGAACTCTAATTCACACCAAATCAATACCACCCTAAATATGGACTTGTTCTATAAATACATAGGGCTTACTAAAAAACCTCAGGCCAAAAAGCCTTCAAGACCCGGTGCTGCACCTGTTCCTGGACAAAGAGTTTCTGGCGGAAATACGCCACAGGCCAATGAGAGAAGTATGTTTGTAGAAGGATTGATTGGTGTGGCTACTACGCTGAAAACCCTACAATTAAATTATACAGAAAACAACGGAACGGTACTTCCAGGTTATTTGCCATCTATCGGATTCTTAGGAACCTCAAGACCTTCTTTGGGCTTTGTGATGGGAAGTCAAGATGACGTGCGATACGAAGCAGCACAAAACGGCTGGTTGACTAATTATCCGTATTACAACCAGAGTTATACCCAAGTATCGACCAAGTTGTTGAATTATACCGCTTCGTTAGAACCCTTCTCTGATTTCAAGATTGACCTTTCAGGAGACAGAAACTATTCGAATAACTATTCAGAGCAATTTGACGTGATGGACGGAAATTATTATTCTCGTTCTCCGTATAATACAGGTAATTTCTCTATTTCGACCAATATGATCAGCACTGCTTTTGCAAAGAGCGATGAGAATTTCTCTCAAGCTTTTCAAGATTTTAGAGATAACAGAATTGATATTGCCAATAGATTAGCCGGACAAAGAGGTATTGATTTGACGAATCCGAACAACATCGGACCAGATGGTTTTCCTAAAAATTATGGTAAGACAAGCCAAGAAGTATTGCTTCCTGCTTTTATGGCGGCATATACAGGTCAGAGTTCGTCAGGTGTTAACTTAGGGATTTTCAGAGATATTCCAATCCCGGGTTGGAACATTAGATATACCGGACTTATGCGCTATAATTTCTTTAAAGACAAGTTCAGACGATTCTCAATTCAGCACGGATATAAAGCTACGTATTCTATCAATGCCTACCGTTCTAACTTTGAGCACGACCCGAATCAGCAATTAGATCCTAGTGTGATTGAGAACTATAAACCGAGTACGATTGTATCAAACGTGAATTTAGTAGAACAATTCAACCCGCTTATTAGAGTTGATTTTGAGATGAAAAACTCAATTCAGATCAGAGCAGAAATCAAAAGAGATAGAGCGCTATCGCTTAGTTTTGACAACAACTTGCTTACAGAGATGCAGGGTGAGACCTATACTATCGGTACGGGATATCGCATCAAAGACGTGATCATAAATACAGCATTGGCAGATAATGCTACCAATACGATCAAGAGTGATATCAACCTCAAGGTCGATTTAAACTTTACCAACAATAAAACCATCGTTCGTTATTTAGATTATGACAACAACGAGCTCGGAGGTGGACAAAACCTTTGGTCAGCAAAATTTATGGCTGACTATTCGTTTAGTCGAAACTTTACGGTACTTTTGTATTATGATCATTCGTTCTCAAAAGCGGTCATATCAACGGCTTACCCGATAACGAATATCAGAGCGGGCTTCACCTTGAGATATACCTTCGGAAATTAAAGAAACATATATTTAACTTTTTATTACATACAAAAATGAATCTTCCAGACAATTTAAAGTACACTAAAGATCACGAATGGGTGATTATTGAAGGCGATATCGCTACAATCGGAATTACAGATTTTGCTCAGAAAGAGCTAGGTGATATCGTTTATGTTGAAATTGAAACACTTGATCAAGTGCTAGCCAAAGATGAAATCTTTGGTACAGTTGAGGCAGTTAAGACTGTGTCTGACTTGTTTTTGCCACTATCAGGTGAGGTAATCGAGTTTAACGAAGACCTTGATACAGCACCAGAAACGGTAAACTCTGATCCATATGGAGCAGGTTGGATGATTAAGATGAAAATCTCTGATATGTCAGAAATTGATTCATTGCTTTCAGCAGCACAGTACAAAGAACTTGTGGGTGCATAAAAATATATTTTTTTGGGTTGCTTTTCTCTGGACTGTTCTTGTAATCACGTTGAGTTTGGTCTCTTTTTCTGGAGCGCCAAAGGTGTTTAAAACAATTGGGTCTAATGACAAAGCAATTCACTTTGTGTTTTATTTTGTATTTGTTTTTCTGTGGGGTAATTATTTATATTCGAAGAAAAAAATACAAAATAAAACACTTTTGTCTATTGTCCTAGCCGGTATTATATTGGGCGGAACAATGGAAGTTTTTCAAGAGTTATTTACCGATTCTCGCACGGCAGATTGGTATGATATGTTGGCAAACACTACCGGAGCAATTTGTGGAACAATCATCTTGTGGTTGTATAAAAACAAAAAGAAATAACACCTATGAATATCAAACAATACTTAGACTCTACTTATCTAAAAACAGCTGAACAAGCCAACTTATCTGAAGAGGCAAATACAGCGGTAGCAGATACTTTTATCAAAGAAGCCATTTCAGAGAATTTTAAACTCATTATGATTCGCCCAGAGATGGTCACCTTGGCTCGCAAAAGAGTAGACCATGCTACCTCAGCGGTTTTAGTAGGGACAGTTATTGATTTCCCTAACGGGAATTCACCTATAGCAAACAAATTACAAGAGGCACAACAAGCCATCGACAACGGAGCAGACGAACTTGACTTCGTAATCGACTATACCGCATTTAAGAATGGGGATGCTCAAAAACCCAAACAAGAAGTCTTAGCCTGTACTAAACTCGGCTTAGACAACCGCAAAGCGGTAAAATGGATTATCGAAACAGCAGCACTTAGCCCGATGCAGATTATCCAACTATCGGCGCTGATCAAAAATGTAGTTATTGCTAATTTTGACGAAAAACAATACGACAAGATTTTCGTAAAGTCATCGACAGGATTTTATAAAACACCCAATGCAGAGCCCAACGGAGCAACAGTAGAAGCCGTGCGTTTGATGTTAGAGAACGCTTTTCCGCTACCGGTTAAGGCCTCTGGAGGCGTACGCTCTTTAGAAGAAGCTGTACAAATGGTGAAATTAGGTGTAAAGCGCATCGGTACTTCATCTGCAAAGACAATTGCCAACGGTGGAATGTCAACTAATACCTATTAGGATTATGAAAAAAGGATTACTACTTATAGCCCTTATCGGACTACAGTTTGCATTTGCTCAACCCAGAAATTCTGAAAAACCATTGGTTTTTGAGGGTTGTGAAGAAGTGGATGCCAAACAATCAGAAATTTGTTTTTACAACAAAATTCAAAACTTTGTATTTCAGAATTTTGAGGTGCCAGAAGTAGCACTCAAAGATAACTATACGGCTGAGGTAAAAGTGCTTTTTCAAGTCGATGACAAAGGTGTTTTTAAAGTATTACATACCAATTCATCTTATCCAGAAGTGATTGCAGAGGTGAATAGAGTTTTTTCTGCAGTGCCAAAGGCAACGCCCGCGATGTATAACGGAAACCCAACTTTTGTCAAATACAACCTGACTTTTTCTATTCCGCTCAAACAACCGGAACTTCTATCGCTCACACCGATGGAAGACACCAAGCCTATATTTGTAAAGACGAACAATATTCCGCTGAACGAATTAGACAGTATTGTCTACCATACATTTGACAACCCACAGTATAAAAGCCATCTGAACATTCCGTTTTCACACAGTATGTATGCACAGTTTGACAGGGCTATGAATCAAGTGGGTGCCAATAATCACACCGCTCAAAAACCCTATACCTATGCTGAGGTTGCAAAATATTACGACCTAGAAAAAAGCCATGTCGATTTGTATAAAAACAAAGAAAGCTGGTTTGGTCGTAAACTCTGGAATGAGAATATGGTGACCATACAAGGTGAAAACTATTGGTTTACGCTCAACCCTATTGTAGACTTGCGTATGGGTGACGATAAAGAAAGCAAAAAATCAACCTATATCAACACTCGAGGATTACAGGTGCAAGGCGCCCTTTCAAAAGAATTGAGCTTCACCTCGACCATCTACGAAAGCCAAGGCCGCTTTGCTGATTATTACAATCAATATGCTGCTTCAATCAGACCTAGTGGTGGAAATCCAGCGGTCATTCCTGGCATTGGAATAGCAAAATCATTCAAATCAGATGCTTTTGACTTTCCTTCTGCCGATGCAAACTTGACCTTCACGCCCAATCAGTTTATCAACCTTCAATTGGGTTACGGAAGAAACTTTATAGGTGACGGATACCGCTCGTTGTTGCACAGCGATGGTGCCTCTCCGTATCCGTACTTTAAGATCAACACCACTTTCTGGAAAATAAAATACTCAAATAATTATATGTGGCTGAAAGATTTGCGTCCAGAAAACACACTAGACGGAACCTATGCCACAAAATATATAGCCAACCACTACTTGAGCTGGAATGTCTCTAATAAACTAAATGTTGGTTTCTTTGAATCAGTGGTGTGGACTAACTCTAACGACAGAGGTTTTGATATGAGCTTTGTGAATCCGATTATTTTCTTCAGAACAGTTGAGTTTAATTCGTCTTCAAAATCAGGAAACGCTCTACTTGGGCTTACCTCAAAATTCAAATGGAATAACCAACTCAACTTCTACGGGCAGTTCTTAGTAGATGAATTCTCATTAGAGGATGTCAAAAAGAGAAATGACAGCTGGAGAAATAAGTTTGGTTATCAAATAGGAGTCAAATATTATGATGCATTTGGGGTAGATAACTTAATGCTACAAGCAGAATATAACATCGTACGTCCATATGTGTATTCACACTCTAACCCGCTGACGAACTATGCGCACAACAACCAAAGTATGGGTCACCAATGGGGAGGAAACTTTAAAGAAGCTATTTTTGTAGCGCGCTATTTCAAAGGGCGTTATTTTGTGGATGCCAAAGCCACTATCGGTAAACGCGGATTAGACTTTAATACAGCTGGAGACAATTTCAACTACGGAGGCAATATCTTTTTGTCGTATAATGACAACAGACCTTATGATTCTGGAGTCGTAGCCGGACAAGGAAATTCAACCGATATCTTTATAGGTGATATTCAAGCGGGCTACTTGATTAACCCGAGCACGAATCTGAAGCTCTTTGCCAATGTCACTTACAGAACCTTTAATCCTTCAGCTATTACGCCAACGACTTTTGACCAAAATTCTACTTGGTTCTCAATAGGATTGCGTTCTGATATGTTTAATTGGTATTTTGATTACTAAATCTATATAGGTTCTACTACTTAAAAAACAATAAATATGATGTATAAGCTGTTGGTCTATCTGCTCTTTATCACTAGTATAACTACTGCTTTTGGACAATCTACTAAGAAGGTATATTTCATCGGCAACAGTTATACAGCGGTAAATAACTTACCACAACTTATCAAAGATGTTGCTGCATCTACCCAAGATATATTAAACTTTGAAGCACATACGCCCGGAGGCTCTACTTTTCAGCAACATGCTACTAACACTACGGTGTTGAATACTATTGATCAAGGTGATTGGGATTATGTGGTTTTGCAACAACAAAGCCAGATGCCTGCTTTCCCGATTAGTCACGTACAGAACAATACCTTTAATTATGCCACACAACTTTCAGAAGCTATACAAGCTGCTAACCCTTGTGGGACAGTAATGTTCTTTATGACTTGGGGCTATAAAAATGGCGACGCTTCTAATTGTGCCAATATTCCGTATATGTGTACGTATGAAGGCATGGATGACAAACTATATGAGCGTTATATGCAAATGGCTACTGACAATCAGGCTGTCGTTTCTCCTGTAGGACGCGTTTGGAGGGCTATACGCACAGCTTATCCAGATTATGAACTCTACCAGGCTGATAACTCACATCCTTCTTCTTTGGGCTCTATGGCGGCTGCTTATGCGTTTTATACAGCTATCTTCAAGAAAGACCCTACTTTAGTAACCTATGACGCTGACTTAAACCCAACTCAAGCCCAGAACATCAAACAAATTGTAAAATCAGTGGTATATGACCAGTTACTCACCTGGAAAGTAGGTGAAAATGACATTGCGTCTCATTTTGATTTCGTAGTGGACAATGCTACAGTTTCGTTTACCAATACCAATCCTACTGCCACCACTTTTTTATGGGATTTTGGTGACGGCAATACCTCTATCCAAGAGCATCCAACACATACCTATGAAGAAAACTTTATTTTTGAAGTAAGCCTCACCTCAAATGCTTGTGACCAGACCTCTACTAAAATACAATCAGTTCCAATAATTTTTCTTAACAATGCTGATTTTGTTGAAGAACAACTACGCATTTATCCGAATCCGACTGCTGATTTTTTATATCTATCGACAACTGATAGTAGCTCGATTAGAATCTTTGACAATACAGGAAAAGAACTCAAAACTACTATTTCTAAAACCGATACTAATTACAGATTAGACATCAGCGCGTTTAATACGGGTGTGTATTTCATTCAAGTTCAAAGAGACAGCCACACGCAGACCTATAAGATATTTAAGAAGTAATACATTTTTCTCAAAATAAATATGGATTCTACCTCAAAACAAAAATCCCATAAAGCTTGCACCTTATGGGATTTTTTATGTGTGGGATAAAAAATAGATTATCCTAAAACTTCTTTTACTTTTTTACCGATTTCAGCAGGAGAATCTACTACGTGAATACCACATTCTCTCATGATTCGTTTTTTAGCTTCTGCGGTATCGTCAGTACCCCCAACGATTGCACCAGCGTGACCCATCGTACGTCCAGCAGGAGCAGCTTCTCCAGCAATGAAGCCTACAACTGGCTTGCGGTTTCCGTCTTCTTTGATCCAACGTGCTGCATCAGCCTCTAGTTGACCTCCAATTTCACCAATCATAACGATACAGTTAGTCTCTGGGTCATTCATCAACAATTCAACCGCTTCTTTTGTAGTGGTTCCGATAATTGGGTCTCCACCAATTCCGATAGCAGTAGTGATTCCTAAACCTTGTTTTACAACTTGATCAGCTGCTTCATAGGTTAGTGTACCTGATTTAGAAACAATACCTACGGTTCCTTTTTTGAAGACAAAACCTGGCATAATCCCTACTTTAGCTTCATCAGCAGTGATGACACCTGGACAGTTAGGTCCTATAAGACGACAATCTCTGTTTTGAATATAAGCATAAGCTTTAATCATATCTGACACAGGAATTCCCTCTGTGATGGTGATGATAACTTTGATTCCAGCATCAGCGGCTTCCATAATAGCGTCAGCTGCAAAGGCAGGTGGAACAAAAATAATACTTGTATCTGCTTTTACTTGCTCTACTGCGTCTTTTACCGTGTTAAAAACCGGTCTGTCAAGATGTGTTGTGCCTCCTTTTCCTGGAGTTACTCCACCCACGACATTAGTTCCGTATTCTATCATTTGAGAAGCATGGAAAGTTCCTTCGCTTCCGGTAAAACCTTGAACGATAATTTTTGAATTTTTATTTACTAAAACACTCATCTTATATATTTTTGATTAAAGCTACGCAAAAATAGCACTTTTGGTTTGTTTTCTGAAATGATTACAGCTTTTTATTTTTCTTACAACTAGTTTTCAACCGAAAACTAAATGTGATTTCAAGTCTTTAAAGCCGATGTTCTATAGGCCAGTTTTTGTTGCCAATAGAAACTATTCTCTAAAGGCGTGTGCCTAGCTTCTGCACCATTTGGTTTTTCCAAACTGCAAAATCACCTGCAATGATACGTCTTCTGGCTTCGCGCACGAGCCACATATAAAAACCGAGATTGTGTATGGTTGCAATTTGTTTCCCCAGATACTCTTCAGCGGCAAATAAGTGTCTCAAATAAGCTTTGGTATATTCTGTATCTACAAAGGTATGCCCCATCGGATCAACCGGAGAGAGGTCATCTGCCCATTTTTTGTTTTTGATATTGATGATTCCCTCAGAGGTAAACAGCATTCCGTTTCTAGCATTTCTGGTCGGCATTACGCAGTCAAACATATCGATCCCCAAGGCGATATTCTCTAAGATATTTATCGGTGTCCCCACACCCATCAGATACCTTGGTTTGTCTTCAGGAAGAATATCACATACCACTTCTGTCATGGCATACATTTCCTCAGCGGGTTCTCCTACTGATAATCCGCCGATGGCATTCCCTTTAGCACCAGCATTGGCAATATATTCGGCTGATTGTGCGCGCAAATCTTTATAAGTTCCGCCTTGAACAATCGGGAAGAAAGTTTGATCATAACCGTATTTAGTAGGTACTTTCTCTAGGTGAGAAATACAACGATCTAGCCATCTATGTGTCATGTGCATTGATCGCCTAACATAATGATAATCACAAGGATAAGGCGTGCATTCATCAAAAGCCATGATAATATCTGCACCGATAGTGCGTTGTATTTCCATCACATTTTCAGGAGAGAAGAAGTGGTAAGAACCGTCGATATGCGATTTGAACTTCACACCTTCTTCTTTGATTTTTCTATTGGCAGATAGTGAATAGACTTGATAGCCTCCAGAATCGGTCAGTATATTTCTATCCCAATTCATGAATTTATGCAATCCGCCTGCTTTTTCTAGAATATCAGTTTTTGGACGTAGGTATAAATGATAGGTATTGCCCAGTATAATATCCGGATTGATATCTTGTTTTAATTCTCGTTGGTGTACACCCTTGACAGAAGCAACGGTCCCGACAGGCATGAAAATAGGTGTTTCGATAGTACCGTGATCAGTAGTTATCGTTCCGGCTCTGGCTTTTGACTGTTTGTCTTTAGTAAGTAATTCGAACTGCATAAAATAGTTTTGAGGGCGCAAAGATAGTTATTTTTGGACGGAGTTAGGGTTAGTCTATCAAACACTTTGTGTTTATAAAAATCGTAATCCAGCGGCTTCAAAGTGCTGAAGAATTGTGTTTAGGCTGTAATTCGGGCTTAGAAGTTTTCTAAATTATTACTATCTTGCCGTTTTTTAAAACTAATTTAATTATGAAATTATTTCGCTTACTTTTTGTTTTAGTTTCGTTTTCTGCATTAGCCCAACAAGGTGGTATGTGGATTCCGTCAATGCTAGAAGGACAACGTGAAAAAGAGATGAAAAATCTGGGCATGAAAATCTCTGCTGCTGACATTTATAATCACAACAAATCAAGTATCAAAGATGCTATTGTCCATTTTGACGGAGGTTGTACCTCTGAGATTATTTCTCCAAACGGATTACTGCTAACAAACCACCACTGTGGATACGGAGAAATCCAATCCCACTCAACCCTTGAGAACGATTATCTCTTAAACGGATTCTGGGCGATTAATCACAAAGAAGAACTACCCAATCCGGAGATGACCGTAACGCTTATCAATAAAATTGACGATGTTACTACCACAATATTACAAGGTGTCTCTGATGCGATGACTGAAGAAAGCAAACAAAAGAAGATTCAAGAAAACGTTGCGGCACTTTCTAATTCGTATGCAAAAGAAAAACACCAGAACATAAGTATTCGCTCTTTCTTTGAAGGGAATCAATACATCTTATTTGTAACAGAAGTATTTAAAGACGTTCGACTCGTAGGAGCACCGCCTACCTCAATCGGTAAATTTGGCTCAGATACTGACAACTGGGTTTGGCCAAGACATACTGGAGATTTCTCTCTGTTCAGAATTTATGCAGGAAAAGACAATAAACCAGCTGAATATTCAGAAGATAACGTTCCGTATCAGCCAAAATATTTCTTGCCTATTTCATTAAGTGGTGTGGAGCAAGATGATTTTACGATGGTCTTTGGCTTTCCGGGTCGTACGACTGAATATCTTCCGTCGTATGCTGTAGAGCAAATTATTACTAACCTAAATCCTGCAAAAATCGAAATCAGAGATCATGCATTAAAGGTGATGGATGAATATATGAGAGCAGATAGGGCTACCAATATTCAGTATGCTTCTAAGTTTGCCAGTATCGCAAATGCTTGGAAAAAATGGATAGGTGAGAAGCAAGGACTAGAAAAGAGCAATGCTTTACAGATCAAAAGAGACTTCGAAAAAGATTTTACAGCTCGCGTAAAGAAGAAAGGACTTCAAAATAAATACGGAAATCTGCTTCCTGACTTTAAAAAGGATTATGCTGCAATCGAGAAATTGAGCTTGTCTAGGGATATTTTTGTGGAAACTTTTCTACGTAATGTGGAATTATTCACCACTTATTATCGTTTGCACCAATTAGAACAAGTCTATAATCTAAGAGGTGAACAATCTTTTACCGATAGAAAAAACAATATGATTGCTTCATTAGAAGGATTTTATAAGGACTTTAATGCACAAGTAGACCAAGGTGTATTTGAGAAAGTATTCAAGCTTTATCTAGAGAAAACCCCTTCAGAATTTCTCCCAGAAGACTTTAAACAACTCAATGCTAAAGAGCTTGCAGCTCAAATTTATGCTGAATCAAAAGTTGTTTCGTATGAAGGCGTGCAAGAATTATTATCTGGAACTACTGAACAAGTAATTAAGAAACTCAACAATGACAAGGGTTATGCGTTAGTAAAACAAGCTGCTGTATTCTTCTTAGACAACGTAAACACTCCTTACGAAGAAATAAATACTAGAATCAACGCGACACAACGCGTTTATATGAAAGCGATTTTAGAGTTGTTTCCTGAGGCGAGAATTTTCCCGGATGCAAACAGCACGATGCGTATTACCTTTGGTAAGGTAGATGGATACGCGCCTAGAGATGCCGTAAAATATGAGCCTTTGACCTATCTTGACGGAGTTGTTGAAAAATATATTCCAGGTGATTATGAGTTTGATGTGCCTCAAAAGTTAATTGATTTATACAACGCAAAAGACTTTGGTCCATATGCAGAAAACGGAAAAATACCGGTGAACTTCATTGCTACGAATCATACAACTGGAGGAAACTCGGGTAGTCCAGCGCTTGATGCACACGGAAACCTCATCGGGCTAAACTTTGATAGAGTTTGGGAAGGAACGATGAGCGATGTCTATTATGACCCAGCTATTTGTAGAAATATTATGGTTGATATCAGGTATGTACTTTTCATCGTTGATAAATATGCAGGTGCAAAACACCTGATCGATGAGATGAAAATTGTCTATCCAAAAAAAGCTAAAAAGAAAAAGTAATCAGCACTAATAAACTTTGGCACATAATTCGCATAATACTCCTTCGGGATAAAGTTTAATGATTTGAAATTCAGCTTTTAAGTAGCAAAAAAATATTTTTTCAATAAAAATATTTTGAATCAAAAAAATTATATCTTTGCACCGAATTAATAATTAACCTTTTATAATTTAAGTAAGATGAAAAAAGTTGTTTTAAGTTTAGCTGCTGTTGCTTTATTAACTGTTGTATCTTGTAAAGATGCTAACGCAGAAGCACAAGTTGAAGAAGTACAAGTTGAAGAAGTAACTGTTGAGCCTGCTCAAGAAGAAGTTATCAATGTTGAAACTACTGAAGAAGAAGTTTCTGTTGAAGTTACTACTGAAGAAGCTGCTCAATAATTTGTAGCTCTAGACTAAAAAAATTAAATCCCGCTTATGGCGGGATTTTTTATGCTTTATAGTTTCTGAAAATACTATTATCTAACTTCTTGATTTAGAATTAAATCGATATACAAGTTGATCTTGTTTTTAAGGTCTCTTCTGTGCGTAATAAAATCTAAGAACCCGTGTTCTAAGACAAATTCTGAAGTTTGGAAACCTTCTGGAAGTTCCTTTCCGGTAGTGTCTTTTACTACACGGGGTCCAGCAAATCCGATCAGTGCACCTGGTTCAGCGATATTGATGTCTCCTAACATTGCATACGAAGCTGTGGTACCTCCTGTTGTAGGGTCAGTGCACAAAGAGATATACGGAATGTTGTGTTCTGCTAATTGCGCAAGGCGTACAGAGGTTTTAGCCATTTGCATCAGCGAATAAGCAGCCTCCATCATACGTGCACCTCCTGATTTTGAAATCATCACAAACGGAAGTTTCTTCTTGATTGAGTATTCAATAGCTCTTGAGATTTTTTCTCCAACTACAGAACCCATCGATCCTCCGATAAACCCAAAATCCATACATGCAATTACGACGTCTTTTCCTTTTGACTTGCCTACAGCGGTGCGAATGGCATCGTTTAAGTTGGTCTTAGTCATGGTGTCTTTAAGCCTGTCTGAATATTTTTTAGTATCGACAAAACTAAGTGGATCTTTTGAGGTTATATTCGGATTGAGCTCCTTAAAGGTATTGTCATCAAATAATACTTCAAAATATTCTTTACTCCCGATTCTTACGTGATAATCATCTTCTGGACTCACATAAAAATTCTTAGCCAATTCTTCTGAATCGACAATTTTACCAGTAGGAGACTTATACCACAGTCCTTTAGGCACATCTCTTTTCTGTTCTGTTGGGGTCTGAATCCCTTTTTCTGTTCTTTTAAACCAAGGCATAATTCCTAAATTATTGGGTTTTGAAATTCATTTTGATACATCAATACTGAATTTCGATTCTAGCTATTAAAGTGTATTTACGTTATTCAAATCAGCAAATGCTTGCTCTAAACGCGTGTTGAAGGTCTTTTCTCCTTCACGCATCCATTTTCTTGGGTCATAATATTTCTTGTTGGGAATATCACCTCCATCCGGGTTCCCGATTTGCGTTCTTAGGTATGCTTCTTTAGTGGTCATATAATCTCTAATTCCCTCCGCAAAAGCAAACTGCAAATCAGTATCTATGTTCATTTTGACCACTCCATAAGAGATGGCTTCTCTGATTTCTTCTAGTGAAGAACCTGATCCACCGTGGAAGACAAAATCAATAGGGTTGTGGTCAGTACCGAATTTCTTCTGAACGTGCTCTTGAGAGTTCTTGAGTATAATTGGCGTAAGCACAACATTTCCGGGTTTATAAACACCGTGTACGTTACCGAAAGCTGCTGCAATAGTAAATTGGTCAGACACTTTTTTAAGTTCTTCGTAAGCGTAAGCTACTTCTTCTGGTTGTGTGTATAATTTTGAGTTGTCTACATTGGTATTATCTACGCCGTCTTCTTCTCCTCCGGTGATTCCTAGTTCAATTTCTAGCGTCATTCCCATTTTGCTCATGCGCTCTAAATATTTTTTAGAGATAGCGATATTTTCTTCAATTGGCTCTTCTGAAAGATCTAGCATATGAGAACTGTAGAGCGGTTTTCCTGTTTCCTTGAAGTGTTTTTCACTCGCTTCAATGAGTCCGTCAAACCACGGCAATAAATTTTTAGCACAATGATCAGTATGCAAAATTACTGTTGCTCCGTAGGCCTCAGCCAAAGTGTGAATATGTTTAGCTCCAGCCACAGCTCCAGCTATAGCAGCTTTTTGATTGTCATTTGAAAGGCCTTTTCCAGCATTAAAAGCGGCTCCTCCGTTAGAGAATTGAATAATAACAGGAGCATTTAGTTTTGCAGCGGTTTCTAAAACAGCATTTATAGAGCTAGATCCGATTACATTTACTGCAGGTAGTGCAAATCCTTTTTGCTTAGCATAGCTAAAAATCTCCTGAACTTCTTTTCCGGTAGCCACTCCAGGCCTAATGTTGTGATTCATTGTGTGTTATTTTTAGGTTAAACGCAAAAGCAAAAATAGCAATTATTTTTTTATAATATGAATTTGTTGGGTGCTTGATTTCAACTAGATGTTTTATATGTGTTTCAATTTGCAGCAATACATTGACTTAGGGCTAATAACAATGATTTTTATAGCCCTTATATATACGACTTGAATGCGCTAAAAACTCTAGTAGACATCTGATGCTACTAGTTATGAATTTATTATTTATATAAAAGTAAGGTTACCTGTGATTTCAATACTACTCTTAACTCACTCTAATTGAGGTGAAAACAGTTTTATGACTGCAACTTGAATTTTTAATTAGCGCATACTTGCCGGTTTTTGGTTTTACCGATGTCAATTTAATTACACTTCAAGACTCAGATTTACTGCTTAAACGGCAGTGACTATGTGTTAATATTATAATTAATGCATTGCGCTTTATGTATTTATATAAATGTCAATAGGCTAAACATCAGTTCATTGAGTTCTTAATTGATTGATTGTATATATATAAGTCAGGATTTTTAGTTTGCTGTAATACACTGTTTATAAGGCATAGCCGTAATTACCAATCATAAGAGACGGTTAAATTTAACACACATATTTGTTATTAATATTTGTTTGTTTAAGAAATAATTAAGAAGTTTGCGTCTAACTAACTCAAAATAAATAAATATGAAATCAAAGTTTACTGGGATTTTAACGCTGTTTCTAGCGTTTTTTATTCAGTTTTCTTTTGCTCAAGAGAAAACAATTACAGGTACTGTGACTTCTTCAGGAGACGGATTGCCACTGCCAGGGGCGAGTGTCGTGATTGGAGGAACTACTAAAGGTACACAAACAGATTTAGACGGACGTTACACAATTATGGCTAACAAAGGAGATAAGCTTGCTTTCACCTTTATTGGAATGGCACCTCAAACAATTGTTGTTGGAGATGCTTCTGTAATTAACGTTAAGATGGCTACTGACTTGATTATCGAGGCGGTAACAGTTGAAGGTTACCACCGTACTACAGCAAAAACGCTTTCAAACGTTGCTGTGACTACAGTTGTAGCTGAAACAATTGAAGGAAGACCAAACGCTAACTTTATCCAAACCCTACAAGGACAAGTACCTGGATTGAATATTACTACAAACTCTGGACAGCCTGGAGCTAACAGTAGTGTTATTCTTAGAGGTTTAGGTTCTATCAACGGTAACGTTGAGCCTTTGTATGTTATTGATGGAGTGCCTTTGAATTCTGACAACTTCAGAAGTTTGAACCCTAGTGATATTTCAAGTATTTCAGTTCTTAAAGATGCTGGAGCAACAGCAATCTACGGAAATAGAGGTGCAAACGGAGTTATCATTGTAACAACAAAAACGGGTAGCTTTAACTCTGATATGTCAATTAAGTATGTTGCCTCTTCAGGATTTGTTTCATTACAGAAACATGACTACAACTTAATGAGCTCTAGAGAGCTATTGACTCTTCAGAATCAATCAGGTTTTGCTAACACGCCTGGAGCTAACATGACTGAAGCAGAAATTGCTGCTTGGGATGTAAATACAAATTGGCAAAAAGAGTTGTTCAGAACAGCTTCTTACCAAAGCCATGCTATTAGCATGTCTTCAGGATCTAAAAACTTGACTTCTTATACTTCATTAGGATACTACCAAATGGATGGATTAGTTAGAAATACAGGTCTACAAAGATTTAACTTTAGAAATAACAACAGCGGAAGATCAGACAACGGTAAATTTAACTACCAAACTGGTATTACTCTTAACTTCTCTAAAAATAACGAAACAACTAACCTAGGTACTGGAAACGTAAACTTAAACCCTGTAATGTCTTCACTACAAGGATTGCCTTACTTAGATCCAGCTTGGTATATTGACGGACAACAAATGGTTGATGTTTTTGGAGGTGCTGCAACTATACCTGTACCAGGTGGAGTGAGCATGGCTGGAAACTTAGGTATCAGTCCATACTTAATTATGGACCGTAACAAAACTTTTGTTAACAACGAGAATGAGATTAAAGGAGTAGGTAACCTTCAAGGTTCTTATAAAATTACTGACGAGTTAACAATTGGTTCTTCTTTTGGATTGGATTTTACTGAAACGCAATTCTTAAGATTTAACGCACCAAATAACTGGACTGAACTTTACTTTCAAAGTGCAGGAGAGAAATACTTAGGTTTTAACTCTGAGAATACAGTTAGAAGTGTAATGTTAAACACTACTACTAGATTAAATTACAATAAAACTTTTGCAGACAAGCACACTATCGATGCTTCAATATTTACAGAATATCTAAAAGCACACTATAAATCAATGTCTGCTGTTCAAAATGGTTTAGACCCAAAACAAGCTGAGCCAGGAAATGGACAAGGATGGGTGCCTCATGATCCAAACGGAGGTACACCTCAATTGTATGTCCCTTCTGTTGGATCTGCAATTAGAACTGCTGGATTGTTTTCATACTTCGGAACAGCTGATTATGACTACGATAGAAAATATGGTGTAGGTGTTACGCTACGTAGAGATGCAACTTATAGATTTGACGATGAGTACAAATGGGGTACTTACTGGGCTGTTTCTGGTAGATGGAATATCGACCAAGAAAGCTTTATGGAAAACGCTGGATTCAACATGTTGAAACTAAGAGCTTCATACGGTTCTACAGGTAACCAAAACATTGACGGTCAAAGTATATTTAGCTCTGCAAGTAACTACAAAACACTTTACGGACAATTAGGTAGTGGATATATGAATAACCCTTCTTATGGTGTAATTCAGTATGGTAACCCTAAAATTCAGTGGGAAACTGTAGTTCAAGCTAACGTCGGAATTGACTTTGTAACTTTAAACAGAAGATTGAGTGGTACAGTTGATTACTATGAGAAAGTAACTAAAGACATGTACATTCCTTTCACATTATCAGCTGCAGCAGGTACTAGTAGTATCAATGCTAACGTTGGTGAAATGTCAAACAAAGGAGTTGAAGCTATGTTGAGATATGAATTATTCCCTTCTACTTCAGATTTCCAATTGTCAGTTACTGCTAACGGATCGTACAATAAAAACACGATTGAAAACATTGCAAGTGAAGACGGAAGAGTTGATTTAACCTATCAAGTGAACCAAGAAGGAAGAACTTATAACGAGTTTTTCTTAGTGAGATATGCAGGTGTAAACGCTGCAAATGGTAACGCTTTATTCTATACAGCTGACGGTCAACTTACAGAAGACCCTAACGAGGATACTGATAGAGTATTAACAGGAAAAAGCCCACTGCCAGTTTATCAAGGTGGATTTGGTTTTGACGCATCATACAAAGGTTTCTTCTTAACTACTCAGTTCAACTATGTTGCTGATATCTGGAGAATGGACCAAGATTTGCAGTCATTATCTGATACAGGACCTTCAGAGCTTCACCAATTCAACAAAACAACTGATTTATTTGATGCTTGGACTCCAACAAACCGTTATACAAGTGTTCCTGCATTAGCATACAACACTGGAAACTATGACGTTCATGATAGATTCTTAAGAGATGCTTCTTACATTAGATTGAGATTTGTTTCTTTAGGTTATGATGTTCCTACTAAATTCTTAGACAAGACTTTCTTAGATTCAGTAAGAGTTTATGCTCAAGGAGAGAACCTTTACACTTGGTCTAACTGGAGAGGATGGGATGCAGAAAGTTTAAGAGGAGGAGATTATGCTCAATATCCAACTCCTAAGATTGTTTCTTTCGGTGTTGAGGTTAAATTTTAATTTAAATAAATAAAATAAATATGAAACATATAAATAAACTTTTATTGTTGCTGTTTACAAGTGTATTTTTTGTCTCTTGTGATGACGCAATAAACATTGAACAGAGTGGAGATCTTACGCCAGATAAGTTCTTTACATCGGTTGATGATGTGAGAGATGCACTATACGGTTGTTATATAAGTATTCCAGCAGAAAATGCTATTGAGTTTACTTCAATTTTCACCGATGAGATCGCTATCGGACTTACAAACGGAGGACAAGGAATTGACCTATATTCAGGAATCCTGAATGCTAATGATGGTTATGCTGCATCTATATGGTATGGTAACTACCGTTTAATTAACTTGACGAATAGACTAATCGAAGGTGCTGCAACTATTGAGATTGAAACAGCTGCTGAACAAGATCAAATGGATCACATTCTAGCTCACGCACACGCTTTAAGAGGACTTGCTTACTTACAGTTAATGACGTACTTCTGTACTGATATGACTGATGATTCAGCTTTAGGTGTTATGTCTATTACTGAGGTTACTGGTCTTTACTACACTGCACCACGTGCAAGTGCTGGTGAAATCTTCCAAATCATCAATGATGATTTTGATTTTGCTCAAGCAAACTTTGGTGATGCAGGAGTGGCAAATGACACGAGTACTTCAGGAGAATCTTTCCTTAGTGAAGCTGCAGTTTTAGCCTTCAAAGCTAGAATGGCTGCTTATAGAGGTAAATATACAGAGGCTTTAGCTTTGTCTACTGATGCTATCACTGCTTCAGGAAAAGCAATTACACTTCCATCTGCTTATGGTGATATCTGGAAAGATACACAAGTAGGTGAAGTTATGTTCAAAATTGTAAGAACAGCCGCAAGCGTTAGTGATGCTAACTTTTATCAAGTTTGGTCTTCTGCTAATGCAACTATTAGTGGTTCTCCGTTCTTAGAAGTAAACAGAGCCTTATTTAACCTTGTTAACTCACCAAACGATGTGCGAAGATTTGTTATTGCTCATCCATCATCTTTAATTAATCCTGATTATGCTAACGTACCTTTAGGAGTTTATAAAAATACAGATGTTTTACCAGTAGGTAAATATGCAACTTCTAAAGGAGTTAACTTGCTTGGAGACATTAAGTCAATGAGACTTTCTGAGCTATACTTTATCCGTGCTGAAGCAAAAGTTACTGACGGTGACCTAGTAGGCGCTGCACAAGACATATTTGCTGTAAGAGGAAAAAGAGTTACTGGATCTGCTATGCCTGTTTATAACTCTCCACAAGAAGCGTGGGAAGATATTCTTATGGAAAGAAGAGCTGAGTTAGCTTTTGAAGGTCACAGATATATTGACCTTAAGAGATTAGCTGGTAAAGCTAATGCAGGAGTTGATAGAGATCCACAAGATTGTTCTGCTCAAGGTTTCCCTTGTACTATGCCTATAAATTATAAATTTACTATGCCTATCCCTACAAGAGAACTTAACGCAAACCCGCTTATCAGATCTCAGCAAAACCCTAACTATTAATTTAATCTAAAATAATGAAATTATGAAAAAGAATTTTTTAATATTGGCTTCGATTTTTCTGTCATTATTTGCTATGGTTTCTTGTAGTGAGAGTGAGAGTGTAGATCAAGGAGGTCCAAACGCCGCTATATTTTTAAGTGGTCCATCTGAATCAATATTTGTTTTTGCTGGTTCAGGAGGTAGAGAAGTAGATGTTAATTTTGGTATCCTAAGACAGTTTTCAGGATCACACACAGTGAAGTTAGTTCTAGACGCTGAACTTTCTAATCTAGTGGAAGGTATAGATTTTGAGTATGTTGTAGATGAAGTTCAACTTAATGCTGGAGAGCAAAACGGAACATTTAAAATTAAATTTAATGATGATACTGCTAGCCAAGAAGGTAAAATGGGTTTCTTTAAATTAGAAAGCACTACTTTAGCTCCTGCTGCATTTGCTGATGTTTATACGTTGACTGTAACTTTAGCGTGTGACGTAGATACTTTCTTCTACGGAGTTTTCCAAGGAGATACGTATTGGTTAGGTGACTCAGTGAATGAAATCGCTGCTGGAGCTACTACAGGTGAGTTCAAAGTTGTAGACTTCTGGGAAGATAGCGTTACTGATCCAGATTTCATTTTAAACTATAACCCTAATACTTTTGTAGTAAGCTTCACAGAGCAATCTACTGGATATTTCCACGCAACGTATCAAGAGTATATCATTGCTAAGCCAATGCCTTCAGGCGGAGTTTCAACGATAAACCCTTGTACTAGAGTACTTAATGTTTATGTTTCTTACGAGATTTCGGCAGGTTACTTTAACAGAGGTTTTGAAGTGTTTACCGGTATTTAATATCAAATAATATACTTTGTTAAAAAGTCTTGACTGTAATAGTCAAGACTTTTTTTTTGAGTATATTTGAGAAAAATTAATTATAAGATGAGACTAAATAAATTAAAATTAAGCGTGCTGACCATTGCACTTTCTTTTGTATATAGTGGGCAAGCCCAATCAGAAGCACAACGCAAACAAATTATTAAGCACACTAATGTTCAAGAACTAAGTGCTCTTGGCGATTTATTTAACAAAGAATATTCAGAGAGAGAATTGCGTGTGAGTGCCTATCTACGTGCTAATCCTGAACAGCAACGCGTCACCAAAGACGGATTTAAAATTCAAGAGATATACGATGTTTTGGAAGACGGTACTATCTGGTATTATTCTACTTCTAATTACAACTCAGGCAGAACATTACGAGCTGATCGTTTGTATAACGGAGGTAGTCTAGGTCTAAACATTCAAGGACAAGGCATGACTGCGGGTGTATGGGATGCTGGATCTGTGAGAAGTACACACGTTGAGTTCCCTAACAATAAAATCACTCTGCTCAATAGTTCATCTCCTTTTGATGATCACGCCACTCACGTTGCGGGTACCATCACTGCAAAGGGTATTACTATTGACCTTAGAGGCATTGCCTTTGACTCTAGCGTAAGATCTTATGATTGGTCAAATGACTATGCAGAGATGACCAATGAATCTGGAAACGGACTATTGGTATCAAACCACTCGTACTGGATAGGGCCTGGATTAGTAAAATGGAACCTAGGAGCCTATGACAGCAGAGCTGCTCAGTTTGATGAAATTGCATTTTATGCGCCGTACTACCTTGCCGTTACTGCTGCGGGTAATGATAGAAATGATTTTTCAGATCCGGTTTTAGGTCCTTATCTAAACGAGAAAGGTGGTTATAACTTAACCCGCGGAATGCAAAATGCTAAAAACTACTTAACTGTAGGTGCAGTATATCAAGTTCTTAATTACAATAGTCCTGCTAGTGTCCTTATGTCTGACTTTAGTAGCTGGGGCCCAACAGATGACGGTAGAATTAAACCAGAGATCGTTGGTAAAGGCGTAAGTGTTAAATCACCTATTGCCACTAATAATACCGCTTTTGCAAGTTTGCAAGGTACTTCAATGGCCTCGCCTTCAATTGCTGGAGCCGCCTTATTGTTACAACAGTACTATAGCGAATTACACGGCACTGCTTCTGCGCCTTTTATGAGAGCAGCCAGTCTAAAAGGACTTATGATTCACTCTGCAAGTGAAGCCGGTACTTTTCCTGGTCCTGATTATATGTTTGGTTTTGGTCTAGTTAACTTAGAGAGAGCCGCTCAAATTATTAAAGACAAATCTGAGAATACTTCATTTATAGAAGAGAAAGTATTAAATAACGGAGCTACCTATAGTCAATACGTAACTGCAGTGGGTAGTGAGCCTTTACAGGTTTCTATCTCTTGGACAGATAGACCGGCAGCGCCTAATAACAACCAGAATGACCCTACAACTCTATATCTTATCAATGACCTTGATGTAAGAGTTTTTAAAGATGGTGTAGTGTACTTTCCGTGGACATTAGATCCTGCGGTACCTTATAACCCTGCAGTAAATACAGCTGATAACTTCAGAGATAATTATGAGCGTATTGACATTGCTAATCCAAGCGGTACTTATGAAATTGTGGTAACACACAAAGGCTCTTTGCTGGGTAATATGCAAAACTATTCATTGATAATTTCAGGTCCAAACTTGAATGCAAGTGTTAAGAATATGGACGAAGAATTCGGAATCAGAATCTTCCCTAACCCAACACAAGGCGTATTAAACTTCGAGACTGCAGATTCAATTTCTCTAGATAAAGTAGAAATCTATGACGCAATTGGCAAGAGAGTATTCTCTTCATCAATTTATAATAATTCAATTGATATATCTGGATTAACTGCCGGTGTTTACATCGTAAAAGCTTTCTCTGGAGAACGTCAGATTACTAAAAAAATAGTGAAAAACTAAACGAGTTAAGGTTTTTTTAATTAGGATAGAGGCTGTCAGATTTTTTTTGATAGCCTCTATTTTTTTATCTTGTATCCAATTCTAGCCTAGTTTTCACTTTTGTCTCAATATATCTGAACCTATAACCAACTTGACTTTAGAGTTCAGTTTTTATTGTATAAATTAGCATCCTTTAGTTATAACCAAAATCCACAGAAATGAAACAACTGTTTTCTTTACTCTTTGTCCTTACTGCAAGCTTCGGATTTGCTCAGGAAGATATTAATTATCAAAGTCCACCTTCTGAAATCCTAGAATTAGTAGATTTTCAGAGAGCCCCATCCATCTCGATGGATAGCAAAAAAGAACATGTAGTATTTATGTATCGCAATACTTACAAAACTCTTATCGACTTAAATGAGGACGAAATGCGTTTAGGCGGTCTGCGTATCAACCCTAAAACTAATATTTCAAGCACGACCACTTATGTCAATAACATACAGTTTAGAGCAATCAAAGACACTAAATTACTTCAGATAAAAGGATTGCCTGACAACCCAAGACTGACGAACTTTGCTTGGTCTGCTGACGAAACTAAAATGGCTTTTACTCATACCACACTTACAGGTGTAGAGGTTTGGGTAGCTGATTTTAAAACCCTATCTGCCAAGAAACTCACTCAGGCCAAAGCAAATGCCAATCTAGGAAACCCTATCACTTGGTTCAAAGACGGCGAGGCACTGCTAGTGAGAATGCTTCCGAATGATAGGCCAGCACTTATCGATACTGAATCAGCTTTGCCAACAGGACCGATCGTAACAGTAAGTGACGGAAGCTTAGCTCAAAATAGAACTTACCAAGATTTACTGAAAAGCAAAACAGACGAAGATAACTTTGATGTGTTGACGACTTCAGAGTTATATAAAGTCGATTTAAACGGCAATGCCAAGCTCTGGAAAAACAAAGCAATCTATGCCAGCGAGAGTTTTTCTCCTGACGGCAATTATGTAATGATTACTACTATTGAAAAACCCTATTCGTATATCGTTCCTCTAGGGAGATTTCCGCAAACAATCACTATTTATGACAAAGGCGGAAAGTTAATTTCTGAATTTAATCAAAAACCACTGATTGAGGATATGCCTAAAGGCTTTATGGCAGTGCAGACAGGCAAACGCTCAATCAGCTGGAGAGCAGACAAACCAGCCAGCTTAGTTTACGTAGAGGCCCTTGATGGCGGAGACCCGGCAAACGACGTTGAATTCAGAGATGAGGTTTTTCAGATTGAAGCACCTTTCTCGTCAAAACCACAATCAATAGCAAAAACTATCGGTAGGTATTCAGGAATAACTTGGGGTAATGACCAGTATGCCATGCTCTCAGATTATTGGTGGAATACCAGAAATACAAAGACATACATCATCAACCCTTCTGATTTCTCTCAGAAACCTGAACTTATTTGGGACAGAAACTACCAAGACAAATACAGCGACCCAGGAAACCCAGATACTAAGCGCAACGAATTTGGCCGTTATGTATTAGATATTCAGAACGACAATATTTTCTTGATCGGAGACGGACATACCCCAAAAGGACAATTCCCTTTTATTGATGAGTATAGTCTAAAGACCAATAAGTCAAAAAGACTTTACCAATCGAGTCTCACCGATAAAAAAGAAGACATCAGCTCTATTATCGATATCAAAAAAGGATTGGTTTTGGTGCGCATGGAGTCTAAAAATGAGTATCCAAATTACTACATCAAAAACATAAAGAAACGCAACGCTCAAACTCAGATTACACATTTTGACAATCCGTTTAAGAAGATTGAGAATGTTTATAAAGAAGTCATCAAATACAAAAGAGAAGACGGGCTTGAACTTTCAGGAACACTGTATCTACCTGTTGGGTATGACATGAAGAAAAAAGAAAAATTACCGCTAATTATGTGGGCTTATCCAGCGGAGTACAAAGATAAAAACTCAGCAGGTCAGACTACTGCTAATTCAAATGAATTTACCTTTCCGTTCTATGGGTCTCCGATTTATTGGGTGACGCGTGGTTATGCTGTTTTAGATGATGCCGCTTTCCCGATTGTTGGAGAGAATGACGAACAACCCAACGACACCTTTATTGAGCAATTAGTTTCAAATGCAAAAGCTGCAATTGATGCCGTTGATAAATTAGGTTTTATCGATAGAGATAGAGTAGCTGTGGGTGGACACTCTTACGGCGCATTTATGACCGCAAACCTGCTTACGCATTGTGATTTATTTGCTGCCGGAATTGCTAGAAGTGGTGCTTATAACAGAACCCTTACGCCATTTGGCTTTCAAAGTGAAGAAAGAAATTATTGGGAATCACCAGAAATCTATAATATGATGTCGCCATTTATGCATGCAGATAAGATGAAAACGCCTTTGCTTTTAATCCACGGAAATGACGATAACAACTCAGGAACCTATACCATGCAGAGTGAAAGGTATTTCAACGCCCTAAAAGGATTTGGAGCGCCTACACGTCTAGTTCTATTGCCTAAAGAGTCTCACGGCTATTCTGCAAAAGAAAGCATCTTACACGTGCTTTGGGAGCAAGACCAATGGTTAGAGAAATACGTTAAGAACAGAAAGAAATAATAATTCACATTCTAAAAAACACCGACACTAACGTCGGTGTTTTTAGTTGTGCTAAAACCGTTTTTCACAGAATTATAAGCCAGAATTAAAGTTTTATAAGCATTGAATTCTACGGACTAAAATAAAGATTTCCAGCTGTTTGTCCTTCTAAATAAAATAAACTACTTTTGATTTCCACAACACATAAAACACCTTTCTAAAGATGAAAAAAGAAACACCACTTATGAAGCAGTATAACAGTATCAAGGCAAAATACCCTGATGCATGTTTGCTTTTTAGAGTAGGAGACTTCTACGAAACCTTTGGAGAGGATGCCGTGCGCGCATCAAAAATATTGGGAATTACACTTACCAAAAGAGGCGCGGGTAGCGATAGTGAAACGGCTTTGGCAGGATTCCCGCATCATTCCATCAATACCTATTTGCCCAAACTCGTCAAAGCAGGGCTTAGAGTTGCCATTTGTGACCAACTCGAAGACCCAAAGATGACTAAAACCATCGTAAAGCGCGGTGTGACTGAATTAGTTACGCCTGGTGTAGCGATGAATGACGAGGTGTTAAATGCCAAGACCAATAACTTCTTGACTTCTGTATTCTTTGGCAAGACAAGCATTGGTATATCATTTTTAGATGTTTCAACCGGAGAGTTTTTGACCTCTGAAGGGAATAAAGAATATATTGACAAGCTACTGCAAAACTTCAACCCGAGTGAAGTGCTGATAGCGAAGCATTTTAGAAATCAGTTTAAAGAAACTTTTGGAACCCATTATAATACCTTCTACCTAGAAGACTGGGTCTATAAAACAGACTATGCTTTTGAGCGTCTTACAGGGCATTTTAAAACCAATTCTCTAAAGGGATTTGGTATTGAAGACCTGCAAAACGGCATCATTGCCTCAGGCGCAATCTTGTTTTATTTGTCAGAAACCCAACACAACAAAATTAATCATATCACTTCAATTGCAAGGATTATTGAAGATGCTTATGTGTGGATGGATCGGTTTACGATTCGAAATTTAGAGTTGTATGCAAGTCCAAATCAAAATGCAGTGACACTTCTAGATGTGATTGATAAAACAATTTCTCCGATGGGAGGTAGACTCTTAAAGCGATGGCTTGCTTTTCCGCTAAAAGACAAAGCCAGAATTGAAGAGCGCCATCAGGTGGTTGATTTGCTTAAGTCTGATGCACAGGTATTGCATTCAATTCAGAAAAATATCAAGCACATTCATGATTTAGAGCGTCTAATCTCAAAGATTGCCACCGGAAAAGCTTCTCCAAAAGAAGTGGTGAGTCTTAAGGATTCTCTTATCGCCATCCAGCCCATCAAGGAAACTGCGGCTCAAAGCAAGAATAAAGCCCTTCAAAAAATTGGCTATTCGCTTAATGATTGTACAGAAGTCATCGATAAAATAGCTACTACGCTAAACCAAGACGCGCCGGTTTCTATCAACAAAGGAAATGCAGTTGCCCCAAATGTAAATACAGAACTCGATGAGCTCAGAAGTATTTCATCTTCAGGCAAAGGATATCTAGATGATTTAGAGAAAAGAGAATCTGAAGGCACCGGTATTTCATCCCTTAAAGTGGCCTTCAACAATGTGTTTGGTTATTATATTGAAGTCAGAAATTCACATAAAGACAAAGTTCCAGCAGCGTGGATCAGAAAGCAAACCCTAGTCAATGCTGAGCGCTATATTACTGAAGAACTTAAAGAATACGAAGTAAAGATATTAGGGGCAGAAGAAAAAATAAGTAGGCTAGAAGCTGAGATTTTTGATGAGCTGATTAGTTGGCTGACGGTTTATATCAAGCCGATTCAAACCAATGCCAATCTGATAGCACAACTCGATTGCCTATCTGGTTTTGCAACCTTGGCTATTGAAAACAACTATTCAAAACCAAAAATTGTAGAGGGCTTTGGGCTCACAATTAAAGCAGGTAGACACCCGGTCATTGAGAAGCGTCTACCCATAGAAACGCCTTATATCCCCAATGATTTATTTCTAGATAGAGATACGCAGCAAATTATTATGATAACCGGACCCAACATGTCAGGTAAGTCAGCTATACTTAGACAAACGGCGCTAGTTGTGCTCTTGGCTCAAATTGGCAGTTTTGTTCCTGCTGATTTATTAGAGTTTGGGCTCGTAGACAAGATCTTCACACGTGTGGGCGCATCAGATAATATATCGATGGGTGAGTCTACTTTTATGGTAGAGATGAATGAGACCGCCTCTATTCTCAACAACCTTTCTGACAGAAGTCTAATTTTATTAGATGAAATCGGAAGGGGTACTAGCACCTATGACGGTGTTTCTATTGCTTGGGCAATTGCCGAATATTTGCACCAGCATCCCTCACAAGCCAAAACACTTTTTGCTACACATTATCACGAACTCAATCAGATGACCGAGATTTATCCGCGTATCAAGAACTTTAACGTATCTGTCAAAGAGACCAAAGACTCGGTTTTGTTTTTGAGAAAGTTACAAGAAGGAGGCTCAGCACATAGCTTCGGGATTCATGTGGCTAAAATGGCTGGAATGCCACAAACCGTTGTACTAAAAGCACAAAAAATGCTCAAGCAGTTAGAACGAGACCATTATACAGAAGCTTTGAATAACTCCAAGGATGACGACCTACAACTTTCGTTTTTTAATCTTGACGATCCGCTTTTAGAGGATATAAAATCAGAAATTCTAAACTTGGATATCAATACACTCACACCGGTTGAGGCACTGATGAAACTAAGCAACATCAAAGCAATGCTGATCAAAAAGTAGTGGGATGATTCTTACTGTTTTCGACTGATTGTTTCAAAATCTGTATAGCTTCTTTTGCTTCATCTTGGGTCAAATGCCCAAAACCTAAACGCATAGCCGTTATCTTGCGGTTTTGGTACAAGATGTTTTGTGGTAAGAACAGCCCGTTTTTATAACTCTCTCTCATGAGCCTGCCCAAGTTGATGTTGATATTCCATTCCACCCATATTGCCAAACCTCCTGAAGGTACTGAAAAAGATATTTTTTTATCCAAGTGAGTCTTCAATAATGCAGCAAAATTATCCCTTCTCTCTCTGTAAATTTTATTTGATTTTTTGAGGTATCTATGTATTTCCCCTTCGCTGATCCACTTAGAGAGCACTTCTTCTTTGATGAAATCCTTGTTGGGTTCTATGATTTGCTGGTGCTTTTCTAGTTCGATAATCAAATCTGTTGACGCCGCTATATATCCTGTGCTGAAACCTTGTCCTAAAACACCCCCAAACGAACCTATATATACCACCATACCGCCTGCATCAAAACTAGACAAAGGCAACATCGAGTTATTATCATACCTAAAAACATAATCATAATCATTCTCAAGAATGATAAAACCATACTTATTTGCCAATTCTAGAACCTCCATTCTGCGCTTAGGACTCAGCGAAACAGTAGTAGGATAATGATGAAAAGGCGTCAAATACAACATTCTGATTGAATGCTCTCGACAAAGTTTTTCTAGGTGTGGTATAGAAATACCATCGCCATCTATCGGAATGGGCAAAACCTTAGCTCCAGCATTCTGAAAAACCATATTTGAAGCATAATGGCCCAGTTCAGCCACAACTATCGTATCATCTTTGGCGATGAGTAATTGCGTAGCCAAATATAAACTCATCTGGTGGCTACTTGTGGGCAGCAAATTGGTTTGAGACAAATGAATGCCTCTGGTGAGGTTTAGATAATTGCTGAGTTGTTTTCTAAACGAACTCTCAAGATAGCGTCCTGGTTCATGTTGTGTATTGAGGTTTAATGCTGACAAATAGAGCTTTGAGAGTTGACCCGCTTGTGTCAATCGCGGGTCTGGAAGTCCTTCGTTGAATTGCAATTCACAAGACTGTAGCTCCATCAGGTTGTCTAAAATAATAGATTTTTGAAAATAAAATCCTGCATTTGCATTGGGTTGATTAGCTCTTTGTCTGAACTCTTTCTGGTTTGGTGTATTTTGTTTTTGATCAGAAAGTATAAAGGTTCCTTTGTTGGGCAAGATTTCTATCCAGCCTTGTGCTTCTAAATCCTCAAAAGCCCGGATAAGTGTATTTCTATTGACACCAATTATTTCAGCCAATATACGCGAACCAGGAAGCTTAGTTCCCTCAGGCAGAAAGCCCAGCTGAATAGCCTTGATAAATTCGTGCACAATCTGTAAATAAATTGTAGTAATTGAATTAGAATCAATTTGAATAAAACTCTTGAATGGAATTTGAACCGGACTATTCATTTTGTCAAAACTGGTATAAGTTAATGGTACGGAAAGATACTATTTTTGTCGAAAATAATATCCTAATGAAACATTTTTATTATCTATTAGTTTTGTTTGCCTGTCAATACTTAACAGCACAAATCACAGAAGAGAGTCTTCCTATTGAAGAGGTGTATATCACTGAAAATCGCTTTAAGACACTTGTCTCAAAGCAAAGTCGCAACGTATATGTGCTCAAAAAAGAAGAAATCCAGAAACTTCCCGCTAGAAATCTTCAAGAAGTATTGCAATATGCCAATGGTGTAGACCTCAGACAAAGAGGACCCTTCGGCACTCAGGCAGACATCAGCATTGACGGAGGTAGTTTTGAACAAACTCTTGTGTTGCTAAACGGAGTCAAAATTATCGATGCACAAACGGCACACAACATGCTCAATTTGCCTATTCCGATAGAAATTATAGACAGAATCGAAATCATCAGAGGGCCTGCCGCTAGAGTGTATGGTGCCAATAGCCTTACAGGGGCTATCAATATTATCACCGCTAAGCCAGAAGACTCTGGACTACTTATCAGCACCTATGCAGGTTCAAACTTCGAGAAGGACAATGAAGATACGCACGATACTTTTTGGAATAGAGGGATACAACTCGGAGGTGTCATCAGCAAACAAAAACACCAACATTCCCTTTTTGTAGCTCACGACAAAAGTAACGGATATAGATACAACACCGCTTTTGAAAACAACAAGCTTTTCTATCAAGGCAATGTGCAAATAGATAACTCTAATCAGATTTTAGCTTCTTTGGGTTATGTACAGAATCAGTTTGGGGCCAACGGATTTTATGCCGCACCCGGAGATAAAGACTCGTTTGAAGCCGTACAAACTACTTTGGCCTCCGTACAATCAAAACATCAGTTGTCAGAGAAATGGACCCTTAATCCAAGGTTGAGTTACAGATATAATTATGACGATTATAGATACCTCAATCACGGAAATCTAGAAGCGGGTAGAAGTCAGCATTATACCAATGCTATAAGTGGTGAGATCAATACCACTTATCAGACTAAAAAAGGAGCAATTGGTTTTGGTGCTGAGCTTAGAAATGAAGATATCAACTCGACAAATATAGGTTTGCACAGCCGTAATAACGCTGGTTTTTATGCGGAATACAAAACCTATCTTACCGATAAATTCAATATAAATATCGGTACTTATTTGAATTATAACTCAGATTACGATTGGCAAATTTATCCGGGTATTGACTTGAGATATCAATTGTCTGAAGAATTCTCAGTGGTCGGTAATTTGGGCACAAGCCAACGAATTCCCTCTTTTACTGATTTATATTTGGCACAAACAGGCAATATCGGCAATCCTGATGTTACGCCTGAAAATGCTTTTCAATCAGAGTTAGGCTTTAGGTTCAGCAATGAAAAACTGCGTGCACAGGTCAATTATTTTTACAGGAGCATTGATGATTTTATTGATTGGATCCGCACCGATTCTAGCCAACCGTGGCAAAGCAATAACTTTGGAGACCTTAAAACTCATGGCATCAATTTTCATTCAAACTATAGATTAGAAGCCTCTACTACTTCTTGTTGGAATATAATGTTGGGCTACACTTATTTAGATGCTGATTTCAAAAACATCAACTCTTCACTCAGTTCAAAATACGTCATCGCTTCTCTCAAACACCAGTTGACAACTACTTTAGATTATCAATACAAAGACTTCACAGTTCTATTGGCCACTCGTTTTAACCAAAGAGCCAACGGCAAATCTTATTGGATAAACGATTTTAGAATCAGCCAGAAGCACAATAATTTCACGGTTTTTGTAGATGCACAGAACATATTTGGCACTACCTATTATGAAGCAGGTGCCATTCCGCTTCCTGCCAAGTGGGTAAGTCTAGGGGTGAAGTATGTGGGCTTCTAATCAATTGTAAACTTGTTACTTAAACACTGAATTAAATTTTGGCCGCTGTGTTTTTGATTGTATTTTTCGTTATTTTTACATAATAATTTGTGTAAAATGTTTGAATTTAACAAAAGCCAACGAAGAGGCATTTTTTTCTTTTTCACAGCTATCTTGATACTTCAAGCAGTCTATTTATGGGTTTCATACAAAGAACATTTTTATGAAAAGTCAGCACAAGAGGTTATGTGGCTGTCTAATCAAAGTTGGGTAGACAGCCTTAAACAAATTGAGAAACCAGCTTATCAGACCTATCCTTTTAACCCTAATTTTATCACTGACTTTAAAGGTTATCAACTCGGCTTGTCTGTAGAGGAGATCGATAGATTACACGAATTTAGAAAGACCAATAAATATGTCAATTCTGCCAAAGAGTTTCAAAAGGTGACTCAGGTTTCAGATAGTCTATTGGATATAATTTCGCCTTATTTTAAATTCCCAGATTGGGTGACTCATCCAAAATCTAGTGGCAATACAGATTTTTATAACCAGAAATACGCAAAGACTCCATCAGTTATCATTCCTCAAGACATCAATACAGCCTCACAAGAGGATTTGATAAAAGTCAGAGGAATTGGGCCTGCACTTTCAGAGCGGATTTTGAGATACAAAATTAATTTTGGTGCCTTCGTATCAATGGAGCAACTCAAGGAGGTATTCGGATTGTCAGATGATGTGATTTATGAGCTGAACAAATACTTCAAAGTGGAGAATATAGCAGAGATAAAGAAAATTAAAATCAATGAACTTTCGATTAAAGAATTGGGCACTTTTCCGTATTTCAAATATCCTATCGCTAAAAACATAGTGGTTTATCGGAGTATGAATGGCGATTTCAAGAATTCTGATGATTTATTGAATGTTACTGATTTTCCTGTCGAAAAAATTAAAATAATTGCCTTATATTTGGAATTCTAAAAAAACAAGTAAAAATACACTATGAATTTTCAGACATCAGAAACTCAAAAAATGATTGCACAGTCTATCAGAGACTTTGCAGAAACCAATATCAGACCTTTTATAATGGAATGGGATGAGGCACAAACCTTCCCGGTAGAACTATTCAAAAAGCTCGGAGAAATGGGCTTTATGGGCGTTTTAGTTCCTGAAGAATTAGGAGGTTCAGCCTTGGGCTATCACGAATACATCACCATAATCGAAGAGATTTCTAAAGTAGATTCTTCTATTGGGTTATCAGTGGCTGCACACAACTCACTTTGCACAAACCATATCTTGACTTTCGGTAATGAAGAACAAAAAAAGAAATGGATTCCGAAACTGGCTTCAGCTGAATGGATTGGTGCGTGGGGGCTTACAGAGCACAACACTGGTTCTGATGCCGGAGGTATGTCAACCACAGCCGTAAAAGACGGTGATCATTGGGTTATCAACGGCGCTAAAAACTTCATTACGCACGCTATCTCAGGAGATGTAGCCGTAGTGATTGTTAGAACCGGCGAGAAAGGTGACTCTAGAGGTATGACCGCTTTTGTTATCGAAAAAGGAACCCCTGGTTTTTCGAGCGGAAAGAAAGAAAACAAACTCGGAATGAGAGCTTCAGAAACTGCAGAACTTATTTTTGACAACTGTAGAGTGCCTGATGCCAATAGATTAGGCGAGGTGGGCGAGGGTTTCATCCAATCGATGAAAATATTAGACGGAGGTAGAATATCTATCGGTGCACTTGCCTTAGGAATCGGGAAAGGAGCCTATGAAGCTGCCCTGAAATACTCAAAAGAAAGACATCAATTTGGCAAACCCATCAGCGCTTTCCAGGCTATCGGTTTCAAACTAGCCGATATGGCAACTGAGATTGAAGCTTCTGAATTGCTATTGCACAAAGCAGCTTACTTAAAAAACAATGACCTTCCGATGACTACTCTTGGTGCTATGGCAAAGATGTATGCTTCTGAAATGTGTGTCAAAGTCTCGACAGAGGCAATTCAGATTCACGGAGGTTACGGCTATACCAAAGATTATCCGGTTGAGAAATTCTTCCGCGATTCTAAACTTTGTACCATCGGAGAAGGAACAACTGAAATCCAGAAACTAGTTATCTCAAGAAATATCCTGAAAGACTAATTTATCAGCGGTATTTTTCTACCTAATAACTATCGAGAATAGGCTCTACGCAACTAGACTTATTCTCGATTTTTTTTGAGCTATGTTTTCTATTGTTTAGTTAGCAACATTTAGTTGCCCATAAAGTACTATAGTTTTGTAATTTTGAACACATTTTTTCGTTTACTTATCCTATGAGGTTTTATTTTTATATCGTTTTAGTTTTTTTCTGTGGCATTAAATCATTTGCTCAGAGCAATCAATCTTGGGGTGGATACTTCTCTTATAATAATGTCATCGGGCTTACAGAGTCAGATAGCAAGGTTATAGCAGGAACTGAAAACGCCATGTTTTCAATTGATTTATCTACGAATGAAATCGAAACTAAAAATTCTATAGACGGACTCAAAAGTGAGCAAATTACCTCGATTTATCACAGCAAAGCTTATAATATCACACTTATCGGGAATATCAATGGGCTGTTAATTATTGTCAATCACACGACTAACCAGATTGCAAACAAAGTGGATATTATCAGCAATATTCCGGTTACCCATACCCTCAAAAAAATAAACCACTTTACAGAATATGAGGGCAAAGTATTTATTGCGACTGATTATGGTATCTCGGTATTCAATTTACAAACCTTAGAGTTTGGCGATACTTTTTTTATAAGCGAAACCGGAACAGAGACCAAAGTCATTCAGACTACAATCTTTAATGGCGAAATTTATGCCCTTACTAAAGACCCATTCACCATCAGAACAGCGAGTTTATCTAACCCGAATATCATCAACTTCAATGCTTGGGATACCTTCTCAACTACTAATTGGTCAGGTATAGCAAGCAATGAGAACAATCTAGTCACTACTATTGCCAATGCCGTACATAGACATAATGGGGCAGGAGGCACATCGGTAGTTTTGACTACTGACCAGAACATTATCGACCTAAAAGCAGTCAACGGATATCTAATTGTCACTACGCCCTCATCAGTCTATGTATTGGATCAAAACCTAACAATGATCGCGCATATCAACCAGATATTTGAAGAGCCGATGAATTTTATAACGGCTACCTATCTGAATAATACGGTGTATATAGCTACGCAAACAAAGGGAGTCTTTGCGGTGAATAGCAATGCTACAAGTGCCTACTTAAACTTTATACCCGCAGGACCCCAACGCAATAAGATATATGCTCTTGGTGCCTCATCAAATGCTCTTTGGTGTGTTTTTGGCGATAACTCCTTTGATTACAATCCATTCTTTCCAAGTTTAGGGCGCTACGGCATTTCAAAATATACTGCTGAAGGCTGGTTAGATATCCCGTATACTGATGTCTTGGGTGCTACTAATTTAGCCACTGTCGCTGTCAAACCCAACAACGAAAACGAGGTATATATCGGCTCGACGAATAGTGGGGTACTTAAAGTCGTAGACAATGTTCCGACCCTGCTCTACAACCAAACCAACACTGGACAAAATGGTTTGCAAAGCTTGGTGCTACCTCAAGACCCTTCATACATTTCTGTACGTGTTACGGGGCTTAGTTATGACAAAAGCGGAAACCTATGGGCAACCAATGACTTGGTAAATAAATCGCTCAAAAAAATGACTACTTCGGGAGATTGGTCATCGTATGATATTGGTGTTAAAGGTCAATACGGAGATTTGGTCGTCGATCAGAATGGAACCAAATGGGTGGCAACGCTCAGTCAAGGGCTTATCGGGTTTAATGAACAATACCAGAACAGAACCATTGCTATCAATACTTCGTATGAGGGTGGTTTGCCATATAATCACGTCTTTAGCCTAGCCGTTGACAAGAGCAAGAGACTTTGGATAGGAACTACTTGGGGGCTTCGAATTTTGCCTAGTGTAGATCGGTTTCTGACTGAAACACAACCCAGAGTTAATCCTGTAATCATTATTGATGACGGACTTCCACAAGAATTGCTATACCGTCAGACGGTCAAAAAAATCAAGATCAATGGTGCAGACCAAAAATGGCTAGGAACACTCGGAGCTGGAGCATTTTTAGTGTCTTCAAATGGCCAAGAAACCATCCATCATTTCACCAAAGAGAATTCGCCACTGCCGAGTAATAACATATTAGATATCGAAATCAACGAAATCACAGGAGAAGTTTTCTTTGCCACTGATAAGGGAATGGTGTCTTTCAAAGGTTCTGCTACAGCGCCTTCAGGCAGCCTAAAAGATGTGTATGTCTATCCAAATCCAGTGCGACCAGAATACATTGGTACGGTCAAAATTGCTGGGCTCACAGATGAAGCCAACGTAAAGATTACAGATATCGAAGGAAATCTTGTCTATGAGTTCAAAAGTCAAGGAGGTACTATCGAATGGGACACTACTGCTTTCGGGAAATACAGAGTAGCCTCAGGTGTGTATATGGTTTTTATTTCTACCAAAGACGGCTCAGACACCACTATCAAAAAAATAATGCTGATTCGATAAATCTTTTTCTCTAAAAACACAATCTCTCAACCCCTCAGTTTTGAAAACCAGAGCCATAGTAATCAGCAGCATAAAATACCAAGACAAAGCCTTAATTGTCAAGTGTTTTACCTTAGCAGATGGGCTAAAATCGTATTTCGTTCGGGATGCTTTTTCTACTTCGCGAAAAGTCGGCAAGAAATCTGCTTATTTTCAAGTGTTGACCATCTTAGAAATCGAAGCAGATCACAGAAATAAAAATACGCTAGAGCATTTCAAGAACATTAAGCCAGTGGTATATCAATCCATTCCGATGGATATTCTCAAGAGTACGATGGTGCTTTTTTTATCAGAAGTACTGAGCGCTTCACTCAAAGATGAAAGTAAAAATGAAGATTTATTTTTGTTTTTAGAAGCCTCTTTGTTGTGGCTAGATCAGAATAAAGTCAACGTGAATTTTCACTTAGTGTTGTTGATGGAAATGACCAAGTTCTTCGGATTTTACCCGAGTGCTGACAGCAAGAGTTTTTTTGAAATGACAGAAGGGATTTTTACCGATATCGAAACCCAAACATGCCTTTCGTTTTCAGAGACTGAACTGTTGAAATCAGTACTGAAACAAAGAATTTATTCTACTGAAAACCAATTCAACAATACCGATAGAGCAAAGTTGTTAGAAATCATTTTAGACTATTATGCGCTTCATATCGAAAACTTTAAAAAACCTCGATCTCTCGAAGTTTTTAAGGAAGTGTTTTCTTAATCGGTACACTAAGTCTTTAAATAGCTAAAATCGCTGATTTAGCGCTATTTAGAATCAATAAAAATTAGAACTCCGCCTTTGCTAATCATAGTGTAATTTTTGCCATTTTCACAAGCCTACGTATATTTGTACGTAAAAGAATTTAGGTTTATGGAATCTACACAAATTGATTTTATCCCAATATTGATGCAGTTAGGTTTAGCTGCCGGATTTGTTGGAGGTACAATATTCATTTCCAGCTTTTTAGGTCCTAAAAGAAAATCAAAAAACAAAGACAAAAACTTCGAGAGTGGTATTGAATCCATCGGAAATGCTCGAACGCCTTTTAGCGTAAAATATTTTCTAGTCGCTATTTTGTTTGTGCTTTTTGATATTGAGGTGATCTTTATGTATCCTTGGGCAGTGAATTTCAGAGAAATGGGGATGGACGGACTATGGAAAATGGGAATTTTCTTATTTATTGTAGTAGTAGGGTTGATGTATGAGATGAAAAGGAAAGCCCTTGATTGGGAAGATTAGTTTTAATTATAAAACAAAACGAAAGTGAGTAATTCAACAAAAATAAAACTAGCTGAAGCCCCTGCCGGATATGAAGGCCCGGGCTTTTTTGCTGCAAAACTAAGCGACGTAGTGGGCTTGGCGCGTGCCAACTCTCTATGGCCACTGCCGTTTGCAACATCGTGTTGCGGAATTGAATATATGGCAACTATGGGTGCCACCTATGATTTAGGGCGTTTTGGAGCAGAGCGTATGAGTTTTTCGCCTCGCCAAGCAGATATGCTGATGGTGATGGGAACAATCTCTAAAAAAATTGCACCTATCTTACGACAAGTATACGAACAAATGGCTGAGCCAAGATGGGTGATTGCCGTGGGTGCGTGTGCTTCTTCAGGTGGCGTGTTTGACTCGTATTCTGTACTTCAAGGAATAGATAAAGTAATACCCGTGGATGTGTATGTGCCTGGCTGTGCGCCTAGGCCAGAACAAATCCTGGACGGAATACTAAAATTGCAAGAGCTCGTGAAACACGAAGACGTGAGAAGACGCAGCTCTGAAGAATATCAAAAATTATTGGAATCTTATAAGATTGAGTAATGGCATTAACTGATGAAAGAATAGTAGAAAAACTACAAGGGCAATTTGGCACCAGCGTAGTGAATTTCAGATACGAGAATGACGGAATGCTTTCGTTTGATGTGGCGGCTGCTCATAACTTTGAAGTCGTGAAATTCTTAAAAGAAGACGCTGAACTTCGCTTTAATTTCTTGACCGATGTGTGTGGAGTACATTACCCGGATTTCCCTGAAGGAGAGAAATTTGCCGTTGTATACCATATGCACAATTGGATTGACAACGTGAGACTGCGCTTTAAGTGTTTTTTAAACGGTACCAATCCAGAGATTGATTCTATTGTAGGCTTATTCGCCGGAGCCAATTGGCAAGAAAGAGAGACCTTTGATTTCTTCGGAATCAAATTTAAAGGACATCCACAACTCAAACGCGTTTTGAATATGGAGGAGATGGTTGTGTTTCCTTTAAGAAAAGAATACCCTCTTGAGGACATGAACCGTACGGATAAAGACGATCGTTTCTTCGGGAGAACCCAACATAATTTATAATTTCTAGACTGCTTTCAATGAAGAATAAAGTTGAAATATCTGATAATCTACTGGTGAATCCGGAGATTCGTTATAACGAGAAAATTAAAAGATTCCAACGCGAAGAAGGTGATGAAAGAGAGTTCTCAGTACTTAACTTAGGACCGTCACACCCCGCAACTCACGGAATTTTTCAGAATGTTCTCTTGATGGACGGAGAGCGTATCATCGAGGGAGAATCAACGGTAGGATACATTCACAGAGCCTTCGAGAAAATTTCAGAAAATAGACCTTTCTACCAAATCAACGTACTCACAGATCGACTCAACTACTGTTCAGCACCCATCAACAACATGGGATGGTGGATGACAGTTGAAAAAGCACTCGGTATTGAAATTCCAAAAAGAGTTCAATATATGCGAGTAATCGTGATGGAGTTAGCCCGTATTATTGACCATATTATCTGTAATTCTGTGGTAGGTGTAGATACAGGTGCACTTTCAGGATTCTTATACGTTTTTCAGTACAGAGAAAAAGTATACGAAATCTTTGAGGAGATTTGTGGTGCACGTCTAACGACCAATATGGGACGTATCGGTGGATTTGAAAGAGATTGGAGTCCAGAAGCATGGAGAAAACTAGATGATTTTTTGGTTGAGTTTCCCATTGCTTGGGAAGAATTTGACGGCATGCTAAACCGAAACCGCATTTTTATGGATAGAACCGTGGGTGTGGGTGGAATATCTGCACAACGCGCAATGGAATACGGATTTACAGGACCAAACCTTAGAGCTGCAGGAATTGATTATGACGTGAGAAAAGCTACGCCATACTCCTCTTACGAAGATTTTGAATTTGAAATCCCAGTGGGCAAAACAGGAGATTGTTTTGATAGATTCAACGTCAGAAATAGAGAGGTTTGGGAGAGCTTGAGCATCATCAAACAAGCATTGGCAAAAATGCCTGAAGGGCCTTTCCACGCTGATGTTCCTGAATATTACCTGCCTCCAAAAGAAGAGGTATATAACAATATGGAAGCCCTTATCTATCACTTTAAGATAGTGATGGGAGAGATTCCAGTACCCGTAGGTGAAGTATATCACGCTGTAGAAGGCGGAAACGGAGAGCTTGGGTTCTACCTGATTACTGACGGAAGCAGAACGCCTTATAGATTGCATTTCAGAAGACCTTGCTTTATTTATTATCAAGCCTATACTGAGATTGTCAAAGGTTCGCTGTTTTCTGACGCACTAATAACCATGGCAAGTATGAATATTATTGCAGGAGAATTAGACGCTTAAAAGAATTATAAATATTGAATAGTGAGTTTTGAATGAAAAAACATTTAAAATTTAAAATTTAAAATTCAAAATAATAAATGGAACATTCGACTATAAAACAAGAAATAAATATAACCGAGGAGTTGATGGAGCGCATCGACGAATTGATCTCACATTATCCTGCTGACAAGAGAAAATCAGCACTATTGCCTGTACTTCACGTGGTCCAGGATGCACATGACCATTGGTTGAGTGTAGCGCTTATGGATAAAGTGGCTGAAATTATTCAGATTGCACCAATTGAGGTCTATGAAGTGGTTACTTTTTATTCGATGTACCGCCAGAAGCCAAAAGGTAAATACTCTTTTGAATTCTGTAGAACCTCATGCTGTATGCTTAGAGGTGCAGAAGATATGATGGAATACACTTGTGAGAAATTAGGCGTAAAAGAAAATGAACTCACGCCAGACGGAATGTTCTCAGTACATGGCGTCGAGTGTCTAGGCGCTTGTGGTTATGCACCGATGTTACAACTCGGCGATTTCAATCACGAACATTTGACCAAAGAAAAAATTGACCAGCTTATCGAGGATTGTAAGGCAGGTAAAATAAATTTAGTTTAAATCTGAGGTAATGGCAACAAAAATATTACTAGAGAAAATAGGAATTGAAGGCATTCGCTCTTACGAAGTATATCGCAAGAACGGAGGCTATGCTTCGGTTGAAAAAGCACTGAAAATGACCCCAGACGAAATCGTCGAGGAGGTCAAAAAATCGGGAATGAGAGGTCGTGGAGGCGCTGGTTTCCCGATGGGTATGAAGTGGAGCTTTATCGATAAAAGATCAGGAAAACCAAGACACTTGGTGTGTAATGCCGATGAATCAGAACCGGGCACCTTCAAAGACAGATATTTGATGGAGTTTATTCCGCACCTGCTCATAGAAGGCATGATTGCCTCAAGCTATGCGCTAGAAGCAAACCTCTCATATATCTATATCAGAGGTGAATATATGTGGATTTTCAAAATTCTTGAAAAGGCAATAAAAGAAGCCTATGCTGCAGGTTGGTTAGGAAAAAACATTCAAGGTTCAGGATTTGATCTTGACCTGTATGTGCATTGCGGTGCCGGAGCTTATATCTGTGGAGAAGAAACCGCACTTATCGAATCTCTAGAAGGAAAACGCGGAAACCCGAGAATGAAACCGCCTTTCCCTGCTATTAGCGGACTATGGGCAGAACCAACCGTTGTGAATAACGTAGAATCTATCGCAAACGTGCCTTGGATTATCTTAAATTCAGGAGATGATTATGCTAAAATTGGAATCGGACGTTCAACAGGAACCAAACTAATCTCAGCTTCAGGACATTGTAGAAAACCGGGAGTATATGAAATTGAACTCGGACTTTCAGTCTATGAGTTTATGAATTCAGATGAATACTTAGGAGGAATGATGGATGATAGACCCCTCAAAGGACTAGTTCCTGGAGGCTCTTCTGTGCCAATTTTACCCCACGATCTAATCTATAAAACCGCTGCCGGAGAAGATAGACTCATGACCTATGAATCACTTGCTGACGGAGGTTTTCAATCGGGTTCTATGCTAGGTTCCGGAGGCTTTATTGTATATAATGATACGGCTTGTATCGTTAGAAATACATGGAACTTCTCAAGATTCTACCACCACGAGAGCTGCGGACAATGTTCGCCTTGTCGTGAAGGAACTGGATGGATGGAAAAAGTTTTGCACCGTATCGAGACCGGACACGGAACCGAAGCAGATATTGAACTACTTTGGAGCATTCAATCAAAAATTGAAGGAAATACAATTTGTCCGTTAGGAGATGCCGCTGCTTGGCCTGTGGCTGCTGCGATCAGACACTTTAGAGAAGAATTTGAATATCATGTGCGCTTCCCAGAAAAAATAAAAGACAAAAATCACTTTGTACATGAACCGATGTCTAAAGTGAGGATGTCTGTAAAGTCTTAATGTCGAAAGTCATAAAGTCAAAAGAAAAGAGTAATGGGAAAATTTAATACGTTTGAAGAAATTGTAGCTTGGCAAAAATCAAGAGAATTCAACAAACGTATTTATGAGATAACAAATAAAGAAGATTTCAAAAGAGATTTTGAATTAGTAAAACAAATAAGAAGAGCATCAATTTCGATCTCCTCCAATATATCAGAAGGGTTCGAAAGAAATACAGATAAAGAGTTTATTTACTTTTTATATGTAGCCAAAGGTTCAGCAGCAGAAGTACGTTCTCAATTGTATTTGGCATTAGATTTAAATTATATAACAAAAGAAGAATTTGAAGCACTGTTTTTAAGTATAACAGATATATCAAAATTATTGAGTGGACTTATAAAATATTTGAATAAGTCGTAATATTGTAAAGTCATAAAGTCATAACGGACATTAAGACATTCGACATTAAGACATTCGACATTAAGACAAAATAGAATGAAAGTAACCATAGACGGACAAACAGTAGAGGTCGAGCCAGGAACAACCATTCTTCAGGCTGCTCGTATGATAGGAGGCAAATCTGTTCCTCCTGCAATGTGCTATTATTCAAAATTAGATGATAGCGGAGGTAAGTGTCGTGTGTGTTTGGTAGAAGTATCAAAAGGAAGCGAAGCTGATCCACGTCCGATGCCTAAGATGATGCCATCGTGCAAGACCAATGTGATGGATGGGATGGAAGTCAAAAGCGTGAGCTCTGAAAGAGCATTAGATGCTCGTAAGGCTGTAACTGAGTTTTTGCTTATAAATCACCCGCTGGATTGTCCGGTTTGTGACCAAGCAGGTGAGTGTGATTTACAGAATTTAGCCTTTGAACACGGATTGCAAAAAACACGTTTCAAAGAACAAAAACGCACTTTCCCGCCTGAGGATATCGGAGATAAAATACAACTTCATATGAACCGTTGTATTTTGTGCTACCGCTGTGTGATGGTTGCTGATCAACTTACAGACGGTCGAGTACACGGAATTATGGACAGAGGAGACAGAGCGCAAATATCGACCTATATCTCTAAGGCTATCGACAATGATTTCTCTGGAAATATGATTGACGTATGTCCTGTAGGTGCCTTGACTGATAAGACCTTCCGATTTAAATCTAGAGTTTGGTTTACCAAACCTTTTACAGCACATAGAGATTGCAGTAAATGTTGCGGTAAGACAACCCTTTGGATGTTCGGTAACGAAATTCAGAGAGTGACTGGACAAAAAGATGAATTCCACGAAGTAGCAGATTTTATCTGTAACGAATGCCGTTATGACCACAAAGATGTCAAGGATTGGGTGATTGACGGACCACGTAAGTTCGAGAAATGGTCAGTGATTAATCAAAACAATTACACCAGAAACATGAAACCTGTGGTAATCAAAACCGAGGATCAAATCCTGAAAGGTAGAGAACAAGACCGCCTGAAAATCAGTATGAGTGCCGTTCCTTTTAAAGAAGGTGAAAATAAAAATAAATAAGAAATGACCGAAACATTTATTTTAGATAAAACCATTATTATTTTAATAGTATTTGCTATTACGATGCTGATGGCTATGTATGCGACTTTGGCTGAGCGTAAGATAGCTGCTTGGATGCAAGATCGTGTAGGCCCAAACCGCGCAGGAAAAGGTGGGATACTTCAACCCCTAGCCGATGGACTTAAACTCTTCTCTAAAGAAGAATTCATTCCAGATACGCCAAACAAATTCCTATTTATTTTAGGTCCTGGAATTTCGATGACTATTGCGCTTACTACTAGTGCTGTAATTCCTTGGGGAGACAAGCTAGTTATCGGAGGAAGAGAAATACTTTTGCAAGCAGCAGATCTCGATGTGGCGCTACTCTTTGTCTTCGGAATTCTCTCTGTTGGAGTTTACGGAATTATCATCGGAGGATGGGCATCAAATAACAAATACTCGTTGATGGGAGCTATGAGAGCAGGTTCTCAGATGATTTCTTACGAGCTTGCAATGGGGCTTTCTATCATATCTGTGATTATGATGTCAGGTTCGTTGAGTCTAAAAGAAATCGCTATCCAACAATCAGGTATGGATTGGAATATATTCTATCAGCCATTGGCATTTCTTGTTTTCTTGGTATGTGCTTTTGCAGAAACAAACCGCGCTCCATTTGATATGGCAGAAGGTGAACACGAATTAGTCGGAGGATATAACCTTGAGTATTCGTCTATGAAAATGGGTTTTTATCTCTTTGCTGAATATGCCGCAATGTTTGTAGCTTCAGCCGTATTGGCAGTATTGTTCTTAGGAGCATACAATTATCCAGGAATGGAATGGGCTGTAGAGAATTGGGGTGTGAATCCGGCAAACTTGATTGGTGTTGGGGTTCTGTTCCTGAAAATATTCTTCTTTATATTCCTGTTTATGTGGGTGCGCTGGACGGTTCCGCGCTTTAGATATGACCAGATAATGGACTTGGGGTGGAAAGCACTGATTCCGCTTTCAATTCTAAACATTGTACTGACAGCTGTAGTTATGCTTATCTTTAGATAGGATTTAAGTAGTAAGAGGAGAGTTATAGTGTATAAAGCACTAAGAAAAAAGAGAATAGAACATGGGAAATTGATGGTTTCAGAAAAACTTGAAACCTGAAACTTGAAACTAAAAGTTATGTCAATAGAAAATATATCGTTATCGGGTAGTAAAGTGCAAGTCTCTAATAACAAAATGACTTTTGTAGAGCGCCTTTACTTGGTGAATATCATTAGAGGAATGTTTGTGACTTTCAAGCACATGTTCAAACGCCCTGCTACCATTAAGTATCCTGAGCAAAAGAGAATATTCAGTCCTGTCTATAGAGGTCGTCATACGCTCATGCGCGACGATGAAGGAAAAGAGCGCTGTGTAGCTTGTGGTATGTGTGCTGTGGCTTGTCCGGCTGAGGCAATCTCAATGGTATCTGCTGAGCGCAAACCAGACGAAATGCACCTTTATAGAGAAGAGAAGTATGCGGTGATTTACGAAATCAACATGCTTCGTTGTATTTTCTGTGGATTGTGTGAGGAGGCCTGCCCAAAAGAGGCCATCTATCTTACTAAATCTAAGCAACTGGTATTGTCAGAAACAAATAGAGAAGATTTTATCTACGGAAAAGAAAAGCTTTTGATGCCTTTAGACCAAGCAATTAAAAACACTCAAGCCCTTAACTAATTATGCTAACAACACTATTTTACATTTTATCGGCTATCACGCTGGCGAGTGCATTTATGACTATCCTGACTAGGAATCCCATTCATAGTGCAATCTATTTGGTGGTATGTTTCTTCTCAATCGCAGGACATTATGCCATGTTTAATGCGCAATTCTTGGCGATGGTTCACCTTATTGTTTATTCAGGAGCGATTATGATTCTGATGCTCTTTACGATGATGATGATGAACTTCAACGAAGAACATAAAATCAAGAAAAAAAACCTGATTGTTTTGGCTGCCGTTATATCCCTTTGTTTGATTGGCTATGTATTGCTCGCAACCTTACTCAAAGCACAACCAGTTATTCACGAATATCATGTGTCGGGTGAAGACTATCAGTCTATCAAAGTTTTAGGAAAAGTATTGTTAGAGGAGTACGTGATTCCGTTTGAGATGGCAGCAATCCTATTGCTTGTATCTATGGTCGGAGCCGTATTGCTATCTAAGAGAGATAAAAGAGAAAAGAAAATCACGCTGTAATGTTAGAGAATATTTTACAAGAAATCGGAATCGGAAACTACGTCATCTTATCAACTTTGTTGTTTTGTATAGGAGTGTTCGGAGTTTTATACAGACGAAACGCAATCGTGGTGTTTATGTCTATTGAAATTATGCTCAATGCAGTCAACTTGCTACTCGTAGCTTTTTCGAGTTATCACCAAGATTCGGCAGGACAGATTTTCGTCTTCTTCTCGATGACGGTAGCAGCGGCAGAAGTTGCCATAGGATTAGCTATTTTGGTATCAATATACCGAAATATCAAATCGATAGATATTGACCAATTAAAAAACTTAAAAGGATAAGCAGAAAATGGATACAACCTTTGTTTTAATACTATTACTATCGCCTATACTAGGATTCTTGTTTAATACCTTCTTCGGAAAGCAACTAAGCAGAACTACTTCAGGAGCTGTCGGAACAATTGCAGTAGGAATCTCATTCGTAGTTTCGGTTATTCTTTTTAATAAAGTATTGCAATCAGGACAGGGCATCACGGTTCACTTTTTTGATTGGATAGAACTTTACAACTTCAACGTAGGCTTCAGCTTCTTGCTTGACCAACTCTCATTGATTTGGCTTCTTTTCGTAACTGGAATCGGAACGCTTATTCACGTATATTCTATCAGCTATATGCACGATGATGAGAATATTCATAAATTCTTTGCTTACTTAAACCTATTTGTGTTCTTTATGATTACACTGGTTGCAGGTAGCAACTTACTGATAATGTTTATCGGATGGGAAGGCGTAGGACTTTGTTCTTATTTACTTATCGGATTTTGGTATAAAGTTCAAGAGAACAATGACGCAGCCAAAAAGGCTTTTATCATGAACCGTATTGGAGATTTAGGTTTCCTTGCCGGAGTTTTCATTATCGGATACTTGTTCAACTCATTGGATTATGTAATCATCAAACAAGCAATTGCTACAGGTAATTATGTCGATTTAGGATGGTTAGCTTTTGCAACATTCTGTTTGTTTATCGGAGCTACCGGAAAATCAGCTCAGCTGCCACTTTATACGTGGCTGCCGGACGCGATGGCTGGACCAACACCAGTTTCGGCGCTTATTCACGCAGCGACCATGGTTACGGCAGGAATTTTTATGATTACAAGATTAAACTTCTTGTTTGAGCTTACACCTGTTATACTCAATATCATTGCCACTATCGGAGCATTAACGGCTCTTGTTGCTGCTTTCATCGCACTTGTACAGACAGACATCAAAAAAGTACTAGCCTATTCAACCGTATCACAGCTCGGACTCATGTTCTTAGCTCTTGGTTTGGGTGCTTATGAAATTGCTGTTTTCCACGTAATCACACATGCTTTCTTCAAAGCTTGTTTGTTCTTGGGTTCGGGTTCGGTTATCCACGCTTTGGGAGGAGAACAAGATATGAGAAAAATGGGAGGACTCAGAGGAAGTATGAAGACTACGTATATTACTTTTCTTATTTCAACATTAGCTATCTCAGGAATATTCCCATTGTCAGGATTTTTCTCGAAGGATGAGATTTTGCTAGTTGCCTTCCAAGAAAACACATTGCTTTGGATTATTGCTTCAGTTGCTTCAGTTATGACTGCTTTCTATATGTTTAGATTGTTATACTTAACTTTCTTTGGGAAGTTTAGAGGTACAGAAGAGCAAAAAAATAAATTACACGAAAGTCCAAGTCTAATCACTCTTCCACTTATCATCTTAGCTTTCTTCGCTGCTATTGGCGGACTTATCAGCTTACCTGGGAATAGCTGGTTAAACCACTACTTAGAGCCAATTTTCATCGGAACAAGACCACCTCATTTAGTTGATTCTACAACTTATATAATGATGGTTGTAGCAACTATTGGTGCATTTATCGGAATTGGAATTGCTTATTCTAAATACATTAAAAAATCAGAAGTTCCAGCAAGAGACGAAGAAGTGCGCGGTTTTTCAAAAGTGCTTTTAAACAAGTTCTATGTTGACGAAATTTATACAGCGCTATTTGTTAAGCCTATCTATTGGGTGGGAGATTTCTTCAAACAAATTGTTGAGGTTGTCATCTCATACGTAATCTTCGGCTTAGGAAAAGCTGTGAATCTGATTTCAGATCAAGGAAAAGCACTACAAAACGGAAGCGTTGGTTTATACCTCTTCGTATTCGTCTTAGGATTTAGTACCATTGTTTATTATATATTTTTAGCATAACAGAATGAACGTATCTATACTACTCATAATACTGCTTGCAGGAGCTTTCATCACTTATTTCTCATCAGAGAAATTAGCGCGTCAAACTGCTTTATTCGTAAGCTTAGTTGCTCTTGTGGCAACGGGAGTTTTGTTGTCTGAATTTCAATCCGGAAACTCGGTTGATCTAGTAGCACAATGGATCAGCAAACCGAATATTTCGTTTTACCTCAAAGCAGACGGACTTTCACTTGCGCTGGTTTTACTCACCACTGCACTTACGCCACTGGTGATTTATTCCTCTTTTGGGAATTCATTTCAGAACAAAAAAACGCTTTATGCTCTGATACTGTTTATGGCTTTCGCTATGGTCGGTACGTTTTTGGCAGCAGACGGATTCTTATACTATATCTTCTGGGAGCTTTCTCTGATTCCGATCTATTTCATCGGGCTTCTGTGGGGTAACGGAGACTTGGCAGAGCGCCAAAAAACTATGATAAAGTTCTTTATCTACACTTTTGCAGGCTCGTTGTTTATGTTGGTGGCTTTTATTTATCTCTACCAAAAAGCAGGAAGTTTCTTGTTAGAAGACCTATACGCCTTAGACCTTAGTTCGTCAGAACAATTCTGGATATTCTTGGCGTTCTTCTTGGCGTATGCCATTAAGATTCCGATTGTACCTTTCCATACCTGGCAGGCAAATACTTATCAAGCCAGCCCGGCGATAGGAACCATGCTTCTTTCAGGCGTGATGCTAAAGATGGCTTTGTTTAGCATTATTCGCTGGCAACTGCCCATTGCTCCAGATGCGGCAATTACACATAAAAACTTCTTTATCGTTGTGGCAATCATCGGAGTGGTTTACGGATCAATATTAGCCCTGAGACAAGACAATATCAAAAAACTATTGGCATATTCATCACTAGCACACGTGGGGCTTATTGCTGCGGGTGCTTATTCGCTTACGCTCGATGGTTTTAGAGGGGCGGTATTGCAAATGTTAGCACACGGATTTGTAGTGGTTGGATTGTTCTTTGTCGCTGAAGTAATCGAAAGACGTTACGGAACACAAAAGATATCAGAAATGGGTGGCATTCGTTCGCAAGCAGTTTGGTTGTCTTCTATCTTTATTATTTTTGTAATGGCATCAGTAGGACTTCCCGGAACATTCAACTTTATCGGAGAATTTACATTGCTTTACGGATTATCACAAGTCAATATCTGGTTTGCCATCGTAGGAGGAACTTCTATTATTTTAGGCGCTTTTTATATGTTGAGATTATACCAACATTCAATGTTAGGAGCAACCAACACTAAGCCTTTTGCTGATATCAATATTCAAGAAAAAGTAGTTTTTGTAATTATAGTAGTAGCGTTAATCGGTTTCGGATTATACCCAAAATGCCTGAATGATTTGATTGTTCCTGCGTTAGAAGAAACGCTAAAGCACATTAATTAAAGAGTTAAAATTGCAGATTCTAGAAAAAAATAGAAATAATTTATAATAGTTAATAAAGAGGTTGTTATACGGAGAATATGAATTAGTGTGAAGATAAGAGGTAAATAAAAATTCCTAATTCCTAATTCCCAACTAACAAATTCCTTAATCAAAGAAATATGAATACATTAATAGCTATTGGTTCACTGGCAATTTTAGTTTTATTGCTTGAAATTTTCGGAGCGAGAAAAACAATCATACCTGTTACAATCGCAGGATTGTTAGCCACACTAGGAATTTCTCTCGGCGGGATTTTCATAGAATCAGGTCCTGCCTCTTTCTTTAGCAACACCATTATAGAAGACAGATATTCGATGAGTTTCTCGTCGTTATTTATCTTGCTTACCATCTTTATCGTACTGATGGGCGCTGACTTTTATCGCAAAGACTCAAAGCGACTATCAGATTATATCACCGTGAAGCTTCTGCTGTTATTCGGTGGAGTGGCGATGGTTTCTTTCGGCAATTTAGCTACTTATTTCTTAGGAATTGAGATACTATCGGTTTCGCTCTATATCTTGGCGGCAAGCAAGCCGTTAGACGTAAAGAGCAATGAAGCCGGGATGAAATACTTCCTGATGGGGGCTTTTGCTTCAGGTTTCTTGCTTTTCGGGATTGCCTTAATATACGGCGCGACGGGTTCGTTTGATATGGAGGTTATCCACCAAGCGGGCATGAGCGCTGGGGTAGAAGATTGGTTTTATATCGGAATTGCAATAGTGAGTGTGGCGATGCTGTTTAAGATTGCCGCGGTTCCGTTTCACCTATGGGCACCTGATGTATACCAAGGTTCACCAACGCTGATTACTGCGCTGATGAGCACGCTTGCCAAAGTAATTGCTATTGCTGGTTTTTATAGACTTATAGAAGGCATGTACGGAAACTTCTCAGAGGGTTTCACCAATGCACTTATCGTTATCTCTATACTGTCTATGGCTGTTGGAAACATCATGGCACTCAGACAGCAGAACGTCAAGCGCATGTTGGCATTCTCAGGTATTTCTCACGCTGGTTTTATGCTGATGGCATTACTTGCTATTCCGCACGGCGCTAACAATTTATTGTATTATGCTACGGCTTATGCCATTGCTGGTATCGCTGCTTTTGCCGTGGTTGTAGTAATTACAAAAGGCAAAGAGGACGAAGACATCTTCCGTTTCAACGGCCTCGGAAAAAAGAGCCCATTGTTGGCATTAACGCTGACAATTGCGTTGCTTTCACTTTCTGGAATACCGATTCTAGGAGGATTCTTTGGTAAGGTGTTCTTATTCGGGCAGATGTTAGAGATGGGTTATACCACACTGGTAATTATTGCTGTGATCAACTCGATTATCTCTATCGGATATTACTTTAAATTGATTTTAGCGATGTACACTAAGCAGAGTACTGATGAAGCAGTGACGATTTCGCCTGTTTATACCTTTGTAGCCGTTGCCGCAACACTCATCAACATTGCCATTGGTCTTTTCCCAGATATGGTCTTACAACTGATTTAATTGGGTTTTTTATATACACTAAAAAGGAGGTCAAATTTTGATCTCCTTTTTTTGTTAGTATTTATTTCGATTATCTTTTGCGCAACCAGCCCAAGATTCTTTTTTCTTTGATTTCCCATTTCCCATGGGTGTGGCTTAGCAAAAAAGTCTCTCTAGATTTACTAAACGGACCTGGATTCTGCTGAATGATTTCTACCCTGTTATGGGTTACTTTTGAAATGATTGCTACGTGGCCGTATTTATTAAATGTAGTGGCTGTAAAAATTAGCAAATCATTCACCTTTGGTTTTGAGGCACTCTTGTTCCTGTATTGGATGAGGTTTCGCTTTTTATTTATTTTTCCATCTGCCAAGCTAGTGTCAAAAAAGTCTTTGGCGTGACCGTAACTATCCGGCATTTTATGGTTCAAGTGCTGATAATAATACCTCTTTACAAATTCTACACATTGATACTTTAGCCCTAGATTATAACCATCAGCCGTAGTGTTCCTACCCTTTACGTGGCCTACCCTTCCGTTGTAAAACACATATACGCCGTTCAGACTATCTGTTTTTTCTCCTACAGCAAAGCTGGTTTTAGGGTTCAAATCACCCAAGTCAAATTCAGGAAGTTTTGATTTTAGATCAAACTTCAGAGTTGCCCAAAACCCAATTATAACTAGAAGGAAAAGCAGTAGGAGTATATATGTCCAACGATTATTTTTCAATACCTATATTTATTTATTGCTGAACCCAAATATATACTTTTTAAAGTATCTTCTTAAAAGTTTATTTCGCCTAAGACGATCTCAATTACAAGCAACTTAAAACTGCTCTTTTATAATCTTAGCATCATCAACCCCCAATTCTCTGAGCTGTTCTAGCACTGCATCCATCATAGGTGGCGGTCCACAAAGATAAAAATGGGTGTTTTTACCCTGCATATGCGACTCAATGAGCTCTTTAGTAATATAACCGTGCTCATAGCCTTCTTTGTTTTCTTTAGACAATACATTGATGAAGTTTTTGCCTAACATTTGGTTAAAAAATCGTTCCTGAATAATATCGTCAGCGGTATTATTGGCAAATATTAGTTTGTTGTTGCCAATATTATTTTCGACCTCTAGCTCTTTTAGTATAGCGATAAAAGGCGTGACTCCTGCGCCACCAGCTATAAAGATGCCCTCACCCGCATATTGAATATCTCCAAAAGTTTCACCTATCAATAGCAAGTCACCTTGTTTTAATTGACTGATTTGGTCTGTTACGCCTTTGTGCTCAGGATAGGTCTTAATGAAAAACTCTAAATAATTGTCAGTTGGGAGGGATGTAAAAGTAAAAGCCCTTGACTTGGTTTCCCAATTGGGTTTGTCAACGGCTACATCTACAGCTTGTCCTGCTAGATAATCCACTTGGTCTGGTTTTTCTGTTTTGATATGCATCACATTGTGTGTCGCTTTTTCTATTGATTTTATTTTTATTTGAATCATAATTACTGTTGTTTTGGGGGTTGTTTATTGTTTTTGTGATTTCGCATATCGCAGTGAACGAAATCAATTTTAACCGAAAGTTACGAAATTCTGTTTACTTTTTATGAATATATTGACTTGAGATGCTGAAGACTATCGTTACTACTAACCGCATGTGCCGTTTTACACATTCCGAAAAAAAAATCTATCTTTTGAATTACTCAACGATCGTTTGTAAACTAATCGAAGCTATGCCTAGTGTGCGCTATCCCCCATAGGTTATAAAAAACACTACTAGAAAACAACTGGTATAAACACTTGGTTTCTCGTGCAGATTTGTGTGAAACCTAGGTTAAATCACGTATAATGATGAGATTCTGACAAAAATGTGTACTTTTGTTTCCTTGACTTTTTGTGTAAATATCAAACTTATAATATGAAAAATTTTATCTTTAGCTTCGTAGCCCTCACCACTTTGATTGGGTTTGCACAGGCGCCTGCAAACTATTACAGTACAGCAACAGGAACCGGAGCACAACTTAAAACACAATTGTATAACATTATTAAAGACCATAACAGTAAGAGTTACAGTTCGCTCTGGACCTTATACAACAATGATGCTTACAAAGACGTCTATTTTGAAAATGACGGTACGCTGCTAGATATCTACTCAGAAAAGCCTAGTGGACCTGATGCCTATAACTATTATGTAGGACAAGCAGATCAATGCGGAAATTATAATGGCGAAGCAGATTGTTATAACAGAGAACACGTGATTCCACAATCTGTTTTCAACCAAGCATCTCCTATGGTTACAGATGCACACCACATATTGCCTACAGATGGTTATGTGAATGCACAACGAAGCAATTATCCTATAGGTAAAGTGAACTCTGCCAACTGGACCTCAACTAATGGTTCTAAGCGAGGTAGCAGTGGAGTTCCTGGATATGTGGGAACTGTATTTGAACCTATAGATGAATTTAAAGGAGACTTTGCTCGCATTTATTTTTACTTCGTTACGCGTTATGAAACACAAATTTCTAACTGGAGCGGTTATGCTATGTTTGCTAACAACACCTATCCGGCTTTAAACCCTGCATTTTTAGATATACTACTACAATGGCACGAACAAGACCCTGTAAGTCCTAGAGAAATCGCGATTAACAACAGGATATATCAACACCAAGGCAATCGCAACCCTTATATTGATGAGCCAAGTTTTGTTGCTTCTGTATGGGGTACTTCAGCATCAACTGTGGACTTCGAACCTATTTATGTATCTTTATATCCAAACCCAGCAAGAGATAATAAAGTCAATATTGTTACGGATAGAAAAGTTGAAGAGATTAAACTTATCAATATTAACGGTCAGATTATCCAAAAAATAATCCAACCAAGCGCCCAGAACGACACCTACACGCTAGATAATATTCCACAAGGATTCTATATCCTAAACATGAATATTGACAATCAATTAATAACCAAAAAAGTAATTGTAAACTAAGTTTATTAGTTACTATCTATATATGAAGGCAAGGGTAAATCCTTGCCTTTTTTGTTTATATTTGTTTTTATATAGTCGAGTAATTCAACTTTATATCACTCAGATTGGTGATAGTTTGAGGTAATTTTACCCATAATAACCTAAATTCTAAAAATCACTGAGCTTATGCGTATTAAGCTATGGTTTTTTAGCGGTAATTTGTAGCTTTGCAAGAGCTGAAAAAACAAAAGACTTTCAGAAAAGGTGAGCAAAGTCAAAGCCTTTGTGAGCGCTAAGAGGAATATTCGAATCAGAATTAGTTAAATTTTGGAACGCTAATTGATTTATCTCTATAAAAAAACGAGTTTATTATGAGGAGATTATTTATATTACCCGTATTGGCCTTTTTCTTATCTTCTTTTGTGGGGATGGATTTACAAACTAAAAAGGATTTGCCTTTTGATGTTGGAGAGTATTTTAAATTCAAGATAAATTATAGTGGTTTCTTAAGCGCAGGATATGCAACCTTAGAGCTTACTGAAGCTACTTATAATAAAAAATCTGTGTATTATGCCAAAGGATACGGAGCCAATTCAGGACTTTCAAAGTTGTTCTTTAAAGTAGAGGATCACTATCAAAGCTATTTTGATAAAGAAACTGTAAAACCCTATATGACTGTCAGAGATATCTCTGAAGGCAGTTACACTAAAAACCAAAGAGCTTACTTTAACCACTATACTAAAAAGGTGTTGTTGAGAGACCTAGAAAGTAAAAAAGACGTAACAGTTGACGTTCCGGTGGGTATTCAAGATGTAGTTTCTTCTTTCTATTACCTCAGAAGCTATAAAGGGATTGATAGCTTAAAAGAAGGTGAGGTCATAGATATCAATATGTTTTTTGACGATGAAATCATCCCTTTTAGATTGAAATACATAGGAAAAGATAATTTAAAAACTAAATTCGGAAGTATCCCTAGCCTAGTTTTTAGACCGATGGTTATGGAGGGAAGGGTCTTTAAAGACCAAGAGAGCCTTACGATTTGGGTGTCAGCAGATAGAAATAAAGTGCCGCTAAAAATTAAAGCTAGTTTGGCAGTGGGCTCTATCAACGCTGATTTGGATGAATATAGAGGCTTGCAATTTCCGCTGATTAAAAAATAACATACAAGATGCAGACATCTTCAGAAACACAAAGACAACTCGAAGCACTCAACCAAAAGTTCAGTGCAATAGGACAAAATACCAATACACATCTAGAGGGCTTACTATGGGCAAAACCCATTACCTACTGGGATTATATCCAAACTGATGCGTTGCTGAGTCTTCAGACGCAACGCACAACTTTGCCCGATGAGATGGTTTTTGTGATGTATCACCAAGTCAACGAATTGCTTTTTAAGATGATACTCTGGGAGATGCAACAAGTCTGTGACAGCCCCACACTTACTACTGAAATTTTTACAGACAAGCTAAGTCGCATAAGCAGATATTTTGATATGCTAACTACTTCTTTTGTAATTATGAAAGACGGAATGGCTACTGATCAATATATGAAATTCAGAAATACACTCACCCCAGCCAGTGGCTTTCAGAGTGCTCAATACAGACTGATTGAATTCTGTTCAACAGACGTAATAAACCTTGTAGACAACCGTTATAGAGCTAGTTTTAATACGGATAGCTCTTTAGAAGACATGTATGAACACCTCTATTGGCAAGCAGCGGGCAAGGATTATAAAACAGGAGAAAAATCATACCTACTCAACCAATTTGAGAAAAAATATAAAAAAGAATTTTTAGAATATATTCAAAAATATAATACTTCTAATCTCTGGAAGAAATACAAACAACTCCCTGAAGCAGATCAACAGAATCCATCTCTTGTCCAAGCGATGAGACACTATGACTACACTGTAAACATTACGTGGGTGATTGAGCATTATAACACGGCCAAAAAGTATATCGAATCAGTTTCCGGACCACAAGAAGCAACAGGTGGAAGTGATTGGAAAAAATATATGCACCCAAAATACCAAAGAAGAATATTTTTTCCCGAGCTTTGGAGCCAAGAAGAACTCAGAAATTGGGGAGAGAACGTCTAACAAGCAAAATTATCGATAGTTTTGAAGTACCTGCAATACACCTTTTTAATTATACTACTTTTATTAGTTTCTTGTAAAAATGATAACAACACCGCTGACCAAGACAAGTTAGCTGAGGTTGAAACCCCAAAAACACTTAACTTCGGATTTTATCTCGAAGATTATTTAGTTGTGCATGACACGATCCAGCAAGGAGATACCTTCGGCAAAATTCTCTCTGAACAAGGCTTTAATGCCACTGAAATTCACAATATAGTTGAGAAAATTAGAGATTCTATCAACCTGAAAAACATTAGAGCAGGAAGGCCCTATACATTTTTCAAATCAAAACAACAGCCACATCAGGTCAAAGCTATGGTCTATCAATCAGACCTTATCAATTATAGCGTAATTGACCTTAGAGATAGCATCGTAGCTTATAACAAACAAAAGCCGGTTACTATAAAACGAAAAGTAGTAGTTGCAAATATCGAAGGATCGCTCTCAGAAACACTAGATGCAAACGGTGTAAGCCCAGCTTTGACCCACAATCTTTCTCAAATTTATGCTTGGTCAGTAGACTTCTTTAGAATTCAAAAAGAGGATGCACTTGGCATTATTTTTAACGAGAGATTCGTAAACGATTCAGTTTATGTAGGTATAGAAAGTGTTGAAGGTTCGTTCTTTTTGCACAAAGGCAAAAAAATATATGCATTCCCGTTCAAGAGAGATTCATTGGGCTCGAGCGAAGATTATTTTGACGAACAAGCCAAGGCACTTAAGAGTATGTTCTTAAAAGCTCCGCTAAAATACACCCGAATTTCATCGAGATATTCTCCGAAGCGCTTTCATCCGGTTCAGAAGACCTGGAAAGCACACTTAGGAACAGATTATGCCGCGCCACACGGAACACCTATTCTATCTACTGCAAACGGAGTGGTAGAAGCAGCGGGCTATACCTCAGGAAACGGGAATTATGTCAAAGTAAAACACAACGCTACCTATACCACCCAATACCTACATATGTCGAGAATCGCTGCCAAAAAAGGCCAGCGCGTAAGCCAAGGTGAAATTATCGGTTATGTAGGGAGTACCGGATTAGCCACCGGGCCTCACGTGTGCTATCGATTCTGGAAAAATGGCGTGCAAGTAGATGCACTGCAACAAAACTTCCAGAGTTCAGAACCCTTAGAAGACAAATATAAACAGCGGTTTTTCAATCAAATCAATCCAACCAAAAAAGAGTTAGACAGTATCTCAAAAGCTAAACTGAATTTATAAAATGGCACTCAACACTACCAACCCAACGGGCACTGTAGCTTGGAACAAACTCCGTGAGCATTTTGATCAAATTTGCTATGTTTCGATGCGAGAATTATTTGACAAAGATCCGCAGCGCGCTGAGCGTTTTCACATTCAGTGGGATGATTTTTTGTTAGATTACTCTAAAAATAAGATCGATCTAAATACCGTCAAATACTTCGTAGAGTTAGCTAACGAACTAGGGCTTTCTGAAGCTATACACCAGTATTTTTCAGGAGAAAAAATAAATCAGACTGAACAAAGAGCGGTATTACATACGGCTTTGAGAGCTAATAAAGACCAAAAATTAGTTGTTGAGGGCGTAGATATTATTCCTGAAATTTTTGAGGTTAAACAAAAAATAAAGACTTTTTCTGAAGCAATTATAAACGGAAAACAAGTTGGTTATACCGGTAAGGCCTTTACGGATGTCATAAATATCGGTATCGGAGGTTCAGATCTAGGTCCTGCGATGGCAGTTGAAGCTTTGAAGTTTTATAAAAACCATCTAAATTTTCACTTTATCTCAAATATCGATGGTGATGGATTAGCGGAGACTTTAAAAGGTCTAAATCCTGAAACCACACTTTTTGTAGTAGTTTCAAAGACTTTTACTACTCAAGAAACCCTGACCAATGCTGAGACTATCAAAAAATGGTTCTTAGAAGTAGCTACAGAAGAAGACATTCAAAAACACTTTGTAGCCGTTTCGTCTAATGTAGATAAGGCAAAAGAATTTGGCATTGCAGACCAAAACATTTTCCCGATGTGGGATTGGGTGGGTGGCCGTTTCTCACTTTGGAGTGCGGTGGGTCTTTCTATTGCATTGGCTGTAGGTTATGACAATTTCGACAAACTTCTCAACGGAGCAAACAGACTAGACAATCACTTCAAAACCACTTCTTTTGATAAGAATATTCCGGTGGTATTGGCTTTTTTATCGGTTTGGTATAATAATTTCTTTGAAGCTCAAACCCACTGTGTGGTTACGTATTCTGACTACCTGAATAAGTTTGTGCCCTATTTACAACAACTTTCTATGGAAAGCAACGGAAAGAGCACAGCAAGAGACCAAAATCCGGTGAACACCCATACGGGTAATGTGATCTTTGGCGGTGTGGGTTCAAATGCACAACACGCCTACTTTCAGTTATTACACCAAGGAACAAAGCTCATCCCAGCTGACTTTATCGGCTTTATTGAGCCATTGCACGGAAATGTTGCACACCACAACATACTGATGGCAAATTGTTTTGCCCAGACAGAAGCGTTACTCAACGGTAGAGAAACGATAGAAACAGATGCTTTTGAGAGTGCTTACAAAGAATTTTATGGTGACGGACCTACTAATACGCTGCTGATAAAAAAATTGACCCCAGAGAATCTAGGCGCTTTATTGGCAATCTACGAACACAAAACATTTGTCGAAGGCTTGCTTTGGAACATCTTTAGCTTTGACCAGTTTGGAGTTGAGTTGGGCAAAGAGCTCGCTTCAACGCTTCTGGATGAGATAAACGCCAATCAAGTAGGTAATCACGACAGTTCTACAAAGCTCTTGATAAAAAAGTTTTTAGGGCTGTAAATCAATCACACGATTAAAAAAAATGCTTCAGATTATCTGAAGCATTTTTTGTTTAAAACTTATTTCGTTTTAGAATTGCTCCAAAGCGCGATTTTATATCTCCTGAAGCATCCAGTAACATCCGCTCATTGGGAGGAAAAGGAACAAATCGGTTTCTCAAAAGGACTTTGTCATCATTGTTCAGCACGCGTTCATCACCTCTGAATTCGCCAAAAATATTTTCGAAGATAAACTCGGTTTGTAGTGGATAAGTATTGATTTTTTGATTTCTGTTTAAATCAAAATAATGTACTTGGCCACTGATGGCTACTGCTTTATTCTGAATGATTTCTGTGAATAGCCCTTTGACAACAACCCTAAACTCCTCAAGTATTTTATTGCCTCTTTGGTCTAAGACATAGTTGCCACCTCTGTCTTTTTTATAGGCAGTTTCTATAATTTCTCTCTCTAACGGATATTGTTTTTCAGAGAGCCTCTCCGGAGAAATCAATAGCTCGCGAAACTCTAAAACCACTTCGTAGTCATAATTGAGTTTTGTTTCTTTTGATGCGTGGTATTCTGTCCAGAAATCATCTAATCCGTAGGTATTGAAGTTCAGTAATTCATTTTCAAGTTGCCTCGGAATAACTTGATTGGTGTTATTCTCAATAATTACAAAAACAAAATCAGTTCCTCTAAAACGCGCTTCATCCATGCGGTTTTTCACATCTTTGTAGTTCGGATAAATCTTCAAGAGTTTGTCAAAAGTAGCATAGGCTTTGCGGTAGTCTTGTTTGTTTCCGTTCATCAGGAAAATTCCCTCATTATAGAGTGTAGTGACATAATCCTGTTTTGCCTGAATGATATTGTTAGAATAATCTTCAAACGGAAAAGAAGCCATAGCACCATTTTCTTTATACAGCGGAAGCAGTGGAGAAATCTGTTTTTGAACATGGTCTAGCCCGATATAAAGATCATAAATCTCTTGGGTGTTTACGTTGACATCTTTTCTTAAAAAATCAATGCGCTCTAAAGAAGTTGCTTTCATTTTATGGAAGGCGTGTTCGAGCGTAGCGATTTGTTCTTTATCTGCTTTTTTGTTTTTGTTTTTTTGCAGACGCTCTACAGCAATATCAATTGCTTTTTGATAATCTCCTGAGTAGAGTGCCTTATTCGCTTGTTTTACTCCTGAACAAGAAGCGATCAGCAGTAGCAGCAATAGGTAGTGTAGTTTTGTTTTCATGACAACTAATTTAAAATCTCTGTAGGGCGAGAATCAAAATGATTGCCAAAGATAGTAAAAGGATGTATTTAATATAAGATTCAATTCTCTATAAATCATTCATCTAATTGATTTATTAAAGAACTATGCCAGAAGTTAGGCTTGTTTTTATAAATTTGTGAATACTAAAAAAAGAAAAAGATGAAACTAAACACTATTAGTTGTCTTGTGTTGACTGCTACTTTGCTTCTTTCTTGTGATAAAAACAAGCCAGAAAGCGCAGAGGTTAGTGATAATGACAACTTAAAAACAGAAGAACTTCAGCACAGTGTTGATCAATTTGCAGACATAGAAATAATCAGGTATCAGATTCCGGGATGGGATGATTTGACGCTAAAAGAAAAAGAACTGGTTTATTACCTGAGTGAAGCGGGCTATGTAGGTCGCGATATTATATGGGATCAAAACTACAAGCACAACCTGAAAATTAGAAGGGCATTAGAACATATTTATCAGGAGTATAGCGGAGATAAAGATTCAGAAGACTGGGCCAACTTTGTGGTTTACCTCAAAAGAGTTTGGTTTTCAAACGGAATTCACCATCATTATTCTAATGATAAAATCAAACCTGCGTTCTCTAAAGCATATTTTGATTCGTTGCTCAAAGAAACCAATACAAGCCTAGACAATACTGTTGCCGAGATATTGTTTAACGACATCGACAGCAAAAAAGTAAACCTAGATTTATCTAAAGGGCTTGTCAAAGGTTCAGCGGTGAATTTCTATGGCGAAGGAATCACTGAGGCAGAAGCAGAAGCCTTTTATGGGAATATGAAAAGCCCAGACCCTTTGCGACCATTATCTACAGGATTAAATTCTAAACTAGTCAAAGAAAACGGAAAATTAGTAGATAAGGTCTGGAAAAGTGGCGGTATGTATGGTCCAGCTATCGATAAAATTATTTATTGGTTAGAGAAAGCTGTGACTGTTGCTGAAAATCAAGAACAAGGTGATGCCATCAAACTACTGATTGAGTATTACCAAACCGGTGACCTTAAAACTTGGGATGACTACAACATCGCATGGGTCAAAGCCACTAAAGGAAATATCGACTACAACAACGGATTTATCGAAGTTTATAGCGATCCGTTAGGACATAAAGGCGCTTTTGAGAGCGTGGTACAAATCAAAGATTTTGATATGTCTAAAAAGATGGAAGTCATCTCAAAAGAAGCCCAGTGGTTTGAGGACAACTCGCCACTTATTGAAGAGCACAAAAAGAAAAACGTAACAGGAGTAACCTATAAAACAGTTATTGTAGCTTCAGAATCAGGAGATGCTTCTCCAAGCACACCAATAGGTGTTAACCTTCCGAATGCAGATTGGATTAGAGCAGAACACGGTTCAAAATCAATTTCGTTGGGCAATATCATCGATGCGTATAATAAGGTCGGAGGTTCAGATAGATTAAAGGAATTTGTACACGACGATGAAGAATACGAATTAGAGAAAAAATACGGAGAACTCGTAGGAAAACTACACACAGCCTTGCATGAAGTCATCGGTCATGCCTCAGGACAACTAAATCCAGGAGTTGGACAACCTAAAGAAACACTCAAAAGCTATGCATCGACCTTAGAAGAAGGAAGAGCAGACCTAGTGGGACTTTATTATTTGTATGACGCAAAACTTCAAGAATTAGGTTTAGTAGATGACTGGAAAGAGCTTGGAAAAGCGGCGTATGACGGCTATATCAGAAATGGTCTAATGATGCAATTGGTTCGCTTGGAGGTAGGAGCAGATATAGAAGAGTCACATATGAGAAACCGCCAATGGGTGAGTGCTTGGGTATATGAAAAAGGCAAGAAAGACAATGTGATCGAAAAAGTCACCAGAGACGGAAAAACCTACTTCAATATTACCGATTATGACAAACTACATGATTTGTTTGGGCAACTGCTTAGAGAAACCCAAAGAATCAAGTCAGAAGGCGATTACAAAGCAGCTAAGGCACTAGTGGAGACCTATGGGGTCAAAGTAGATCAAGACATTCACAAAGAGGTTTTAGAGCGCAATGCCAAGTTTAACTTGGCTGCATACAAAGGTTTTGTAAACCCTATGATTACTGTTGTCAAAAATGACAAAGGTGAAGTTATTGATTACGGAATTGAACAACCCAAATCATTTGAAGAACAGATGCTGTATTACGCCAAAGTATATAGCTTCTTGCCCGATGACAATTAGCAGTGGAGCTAGTAAAATAAATTATAAAAAAAATCCCAAGGCATCAGAGATGGCTTGGGATTTTTATATTGAATAAAAATCTATGTTATCTAAACCTGTCAAAGTGTGCTTTCTCAAGTGCTTCTCTATGGTCAGGATGTGCAATGCTTATCAGTAATTTTGAGCGTTGCTCCATGTTTTTCCCGTATAGATTTACCACACCGTATTCGGTTACGACATAATGCACGTGACCTCTAGTGGTGACTACTCCCGCGCCGTGTTTGAGCATCGGAGTGATTTTTGAAATTCCTTTTGGGGTTACAGAAGGCATAGCGATGATTGGTTTTCCACCTTCAGATAATGCAGCGCCTCTCATAAAATCCATCTGCCCTCCAATTCCTGAAAACTGCCTCGTACCGATGGAATCTGCACATACTTGTCCAGTTAAGTCAATCTCTAAAGCCGAGTTTATAGCTACAACTTTTGGGTTTTTTCTGATGACAGCCGTATCGTTGACGTGGGTTACGTTCATAAAAGAAACCGTTGGGTTGTCATCTACGAAGTCATATATTTTTTGTGTTCCAGCAACAAAAGAAGTAATGGTTTTTCCGGGGTGAATTTTTTTCTTTTCGTTAGTGATGATCCCCTTTTCAACTAGTGGTATAATTCCGTCAGAGAACATTTCTGTATGTATACCTAAATCTTTGTGAGTCGTAAGATTGCTCAATACCGCATTGGGTATAGAGCCGATTCCTGCTTGCAGTGTTGAGCCATCTTCAATGAGTTCAGCTACATTCTTCCCGATTTGCATTGAGACTTCATCTTGAGAGTTGTAGTCAACCTCTAATAAATTAGTTTCGTGCCAAACCATCGCGTGGAATTTTGAGATGTGCACTGAGGAGTCTCCGTGGGTTCTCACCATTTTTGGGTTGACTTGCGCAATGACTATTTTAGCTACTCTAACCGCTGTCCATGCGGCATCAATTGAGGTTCCGAGTGAGCAATACCCATGTCTGTCAGGAGGTGAGACGTGAACGATAGCTACGTCAAGAGGCAAATATCCATCGGTGAAAAGCTTAGGTATTTCGCTTAAAAAAATTGGCACATAACCCCCGTGAGAGCTGTTTGCCCACTCCCTGATATTCGCAGAAACAAAAAGTGAATTCAGATAAAAAGACTCTACTACTAGTGGCTCTCTCCAGTGGATATCACCAAAGGTACTGATAGAAACAAGTTCTACATTGCTGACTTCGCCTGCTCTCTTGAGCAGGGTGTTGATCATATGGAGCGGTGTTGCCGCACTTCCGTGCAAGAAGACTCTATCTCCACTTTTTATGAGCCTGACAGCCTCTTCAGCTGAAATATATAATGACATAAGATTGGATTTTATAATGATACACAAAGATATTTATTTGACCTTGGTTGCCAAATGATAAGCGTCATATTAAAAAATCAAAAATCGCTTTTATTGGAGTAGATAAAGCAAAAATAAGGTGGGAATAAAGTAGATGACAATTGTTTTAGCTCCTTCATAATCTTTTGCAATTCGTTGTCCGAAGAATAAGAATAAAAGCGTGATCAAAGATATAATGGCACAAACCACTGCTATTTCAGTATTGTCATTTATGAGTATTGACAAAATTGCGATAATGGCCAATATGCCCGATATCATTTCTAGAATCAAGACTATTGCCAAAGATAATGGCACTTGTTTGGCAATCATTGAGTTTGAAAAGTGTGATTTCAGCCATTCTAAATTTCCTTTCCAATCAGCAATCTTGTCAATTCCTGACTGTAAGAAGGCGATGGCAAGTAGCACTAGAATAAATATTTCTACTAAGTTGTTCATAGGTTAGTTTTTATGGATTAAACGTGTGAGTTTTATAGATAAATCAGTTAAGATAATTTTTGGGTTGCCGTTGCGCTCGATGTGATAAATGGCATCGGTTAACTCTTGTTGAATTTCTAGAATATTTGTGCCATTGACAAACGGAGCAAACTTCTCGAGTTTAAAATTCTCTACCTCGGGTTCTAAATAGACCAATTCTTTGGCTTGGTAATTCAACAGCAAAGCTTGGCGGAAAATCTCAATACAATAATATAAGAATTTTTTCTGAGTTTCTTTACCGATACTCGCGATGGTTTCAGACCAACTGATCAGGCCGTGTATGGAAGCTGGATTTCCCTTCGCCTTAAAAGCTGTTCGCACCCAATCTACAAACCATTTGTCAAACGGAAACTCGTGGTCTTGGTTGAGAATCTCTATGGCTTTGGTATAACTTCCTTGGGCTTGATGAGCAATTTTTTGCGCTGTATTTTTTTCGACTTTAAATTCAGCTATCAGTCCTTTGGCAATAATTTCGTGACTCAACGCTGCAAAGTACAGGGTCTGACATCTGGATTTTATGGTCTGTAGAATATTCTTGTCATCTTCAGCAACTAGAATAATCAAGGTCTTTTGAGGTGGTTCTTCAATCAGCTTCAGCAGCTTATTTGAAGTAGCGATATTCATCCTATCAGCTTGCCAAATAATCAGTATTTTATATCCACCTTCATACGATTTTAATGAGAGTGTTTTTAAGGCCTCTGTGGCGTCATCTACCCTGATTTCTCCTTGTTTATTGAGGTGCCCCAGTTTTTTGTACCAATCAAACAGACTTCCGTAAGGGCTTTCTTTAAAAAACTCTTTCCAGCTCGGTAGAAAATCTGTGCTCTTGGGTTTTGACTTGACTTCTTCTGTAGTAATTGTCGGATAAATAAAATGTAAATCTGGGTGGGAGAGCGCATCGAGCTTGAGGTGGCAAGAGGAGTTGTCTTTGCCACACAAAACATAGCGCGCATAAGCGATTGCCATGGGCAAAACACCCGTGCCACTCTGGCCTACAAAAAGCTGTGCATGAGAAATCCGACCAGAATCAACCGTAGTTTTTAAGTGGTTTTTAAGAAAATCTTGCCCTAAAATATCATCAAAATTCATATCACAAATATATGTTTTTTAAAATTCATTTGTATGCTTTAAGCCTTTTGTTCTGCACTAAATCCTGTGGGTAGAATTTCTTTAAAAACTATAGACTACGCCTTGTATTTTGCCATTGCCTGAAAGCCAATGTATAAAAAAATTCTCAGTGGCCCTTGAGAATAACAAAACACTCGAAATAGAAATATCCCTCAGAAAAACTTTGTAACTTTGTATATTATAAAAAACGAAATGATTTCAGTTTATGGGAATGTCAGAAATTGTATTGATTGTGTTTGTTGCGCTGATGCTTTTCGGTTCTAAAAATATCCCGGAAATTGCCAGAACACTAGGCAAAGGTATGGCTCAGATTAAAAATGCAACCAACGATATCAAGAGTGAAATTCAAAAAAGCGCAGATTTTAAAGAAATCACCGATATAAAAGACAACCTGAAAGGAGAATTTACAGGCTTGTCTGATTCTATTCAGAAACAGCTTACAGATGTAGAACATACCGCTAAAGACGGTTTTGTAGATCAGGTTGAAAAAATTAAAGAAGACTTAGAGCAAATGGACGGACCAATCAAGAGACAACGATAATGGATAAGTTAATAGTGGTAGACAAACAATTATTGGTTTATTTGAATAATTTGGGTTCTGAAACAGCAGACCACTTCTGGTTTTTTATAACCAATCAATTCTACCTTAGCCCAATTTTTTTGTTGGTTTTCTATTTTCTTTGGAAGAAAGTAGGAGGGAAGCAATTGGGGATTATTTTGGTTTTTTTAGCCCTGATCATTATGGTTACTGACCAGACGACTAATCTGTTTAAGTATATCTTTCAACGTGCACGACCCGTTAATGATTTAGAGATAAGAGATCAACTCAGGATTTTAGTAGACAGAAGTTCGTTTAGTTTCTTTTCTGGACACGCTTCAAACTCTATGGCAGCCTCTGTTTTTTTATTCTTTATCTTTAGAAAGTATTACAAATTCGCTTTTGCCATCTTCTTTTTCCCGTTGATTTTTGCTTACAGCAGAATCTATTTAGGATTGCATTTCCCTACAGATATTTTAACTGGCTATTTATTCGGAATGATTTCAGGCACAGCTTTTTATCTCATTTATAGAAAGTATACTTCTGAATCTTTTGACCAACAGAAAAAAACCCTTATCATAGCAAGTTCAACTGTGTTTGTGTATTTTTTAATGTGTAACGTGCTCACATCCTATTTAAGATAGTTAGTTATGTTTTCAATTTTTAAACCAAAAAAGCCCTTTCTCAAAGACCTCACTGTAGATTTTGTCGACATTCATTCTCATGTTTTATTCGGAATTGACGACGGAGCCAAAACCCTTGAGGACTCCGCATTTTTGATGCAATCTTTTCTGGACTTAGGGTTTAAAAAAGCCACCACTACACCGCACACCTATCCAGGTGTATGGGATAATTCTTATAAAGATATCACTTCAAAATACCAAGAGGTATCTCAGTTACTACCTGAGCTAGCTCATCAATTAGACTTAAAAGTAGCCTCTGAATACTTGATGGACGATCAGTTTGTACAGTGTTTTCAATCAGAGAAGCTATTGACTATAAGAGACAATTATGTGCTGGTAGAGATGTCGTATATCAATGCACCCATTCAGTTGTATGAAATAATTTTTGATCTTCAAGTAGCGGGCTACAAACCAGTATTAGCACATCCTGAACGATATATATTTTATCACCACAACCTTGATGAATATAAAAAGCTAAAGAATTCGGGTTGTCTCTTTCAGATAAATCTGCTGTCTACTATGGGCTTCTATGGCGAGAATATTACCAAAGCCGCTGACCAACTCTTAGGAGCCGGATTGATTGATTTTGCTGGAAGTGACGTACACAACAAAACACACATTCGCTGTTTTGAGAGCGTTTTAAAAATTAAAAATATTGAACCGTTAAAACAAGCGATTAAAAACAATGTCTTGTTTGAATAGGTTGTTAACTACTACACTATATTGCTGTATCCATATTAAACCACTGCGATGAAAAATTGGGAGTCTTATATAAAAGATTATCAAGATTATCAGAAAATTGAAAGAGGATTGTCTAAGAATACGATAGATAATTACTCGTTTGATGTTTATAGACTCTGTAGTTTTTTAGATACTAACGAAATAGATGTTTCTCCGCTTACCATTACTGACCAGCAGCTGCAATACTTTATTTATGAAGTCTCAAAACAGGTCAATGAGCGATCTCAATCTCGGATTATATCTGGGTTGAAAAGCTTTTTTAACTTTTTGATATTTGAAAACTACCGACAGACTAATCCGTTAGAGCTGATAGAAACCCCTAAGATTGGACGTAAACTTCCCGATGTTTTATCTGTCGAAGATATAGACAACCTCATTGCTGCCATCAACTTTGATACGCCTAATGAAGAAGCGCTGCTCTTAGCCCATCGCAACAAGGCAATTATCGAAACACTATACAGTTGCGGACTGCGCGTGTCTGAACTTATCACGCTCAAAATATCTGATTTATTCTTTGACGAAGGTTTTATAAAAATTACCGGAAAGGGAAATAAACAGCGCTTTGTACCCATAGGTGAGCAGACCCAAAAACTTATAAACCTCTATAAAGAACAGTGTAGGCAAAAGTTGCCGATTGAAAAACAATTCGGCGATACACTGTTTCTTAACCGAAGAGGCAGACAACTCACCAGAGCGATGATATTCACTCTAGTAAAGAATCTAGCTAAAGAAATCAAGCTTGACAAAGTCATTTCACCGCATACCTTCAGGCATTCCTTTGCTACACATTTATTGGAGAACGGCGCTGATTTGCGCTCTATTCAGCTGATGCTAGGACATGAATCTATTACTACTACTGAGGTGTATATGCACTTGGACAGAAAATTCTTGTCAGATGTATTAAACACCTATCACCCTCGAATTCACAAGAAATAAAAAATAAAAATATTTGGTTATTAAGGACAAAAAATCCCGTTCAGCAATAGAACGGGATTTTTTTGAAATATAATTATAAGTAAGATTATAATTTCTTTTTGATCTCTACTTCTTGGAAAGCTTCAACAACATCTAGTTCTCTAATGTCGTTATAGTTTTTGATTTGAAGTCCACAGTCATATCCTTTAGATACTTCTTTTACATCGTCTTTAAAACGTCTAAGAGCAGTAAGCTCTCCGGTATAGATAACTACACCTTCGCGGATTAAGCGGATTCTAGAGTTTCTGAATATTTTTCCGTCTGTAACCATACAACCTGCAATGGTTCCGACTTTTGAAATCTTAAACAACTCACGGATTTCAGCAGTACCAGTAATCTCTTCTTTAAGTTCTGGCGAAAGCATTCCTTCCATCGCATCTCTAAGATCATCGATAGCATCATAGATAATTGAGTAGTTTCTGATGTCGATTTCTTCTTTATCAGCAAGTGCTCTGGCATTACCCATCGGACGTACGTTAAACCCGATGATAATAGCATCAGATGCCGAAGCTAATAACACGTCAGATTCAGTAATGGCTCCAACTCCTTTGTGAATGATATTGATTTGGATTTCGTCTGTCGATAGCTTTAAGAATGAATCTGTAAGCGCTTCAACTGATCCGTCAACGTCTCCTTTAAGGATAATGTTGAGCTCTTTAAACTGACCCAGAGCAATACGTCTTCCGATCTCTGCGAGCGTAATGTGACGCTGTGTTCTAACTGATTGCTCACGTAGTAATTGAGAACGTTTTGTAGCAATTGCTTTTGCTTCTCTTTCGTCTTCAAATACGCTGAATTTATCTCCTGCACCTGGTGCTCCGTCTAGTCCTAAGACTGATATTGGCGTAGAAGGTCCTGCTTCTTTGATGATATTACCTCTTTCGTCGTGCATTGCACGCACTTTACCGTGACTGGTTCCCGCAAGGATATAATCTCCGATGCGAAGGGTTCCTGCCTGTACCAGCACTGTAGATACATAGCCTCTACCTTTGTCTAAGAATGCTTCTACTACTGTTCCGGTAGCTGCTTTATCTGGATTGGCTTTCAGTTCTAACATTTCAGATTCTAAGAGTACTTTTTCTAAAAGCTCTTTCATACCTGTACCTTGTTTTGCTGAAATATCTTGTGATTGGATTTTCCCTCCCCATTCTTCGATAAGCAGATCCATACCTGCTAATCTCTCTTTAATCTTATCTGGGTTCGCGTTTGGTTTATCTACCTTGTTGATGGCAAATATAATTGGTACACCAGCGGCTTGAGCGTGAGCGATAGCCTCTTTGGTTTGTGGCATGATGTCATCATCCGCCGCAATCACAATAATTGCGATATCCGTTACCTGAGCACCCCTAGCACGCATAGCTGTAAACGCCTCGTGACCTGGAGTATCTAAGAAAGTAATTTTCTGTCCGTTGTCAAGTTTTACTGAGTATGCCCCAATGTGTTGGGTAATTCCTCCTGATTCACCTGCAATAACGTTTGTTTTTCTCACGTAGTCCAAGAGTGAAGTCTTACCGTGGTCAACGTGTCCCATAACCGTAACGATGGGTGCACGAGGCTGTAGGTCTTCTTCGTTGTCAACTTCTTCGAAGGTAGATTCTTCAATATCTGCCGTAGTAAATTCTACTTCAAAACCGAATTCTTCTGCAACGATACTTAGTGTCTCTGCGTCTAATCGTTGGTTCATCGTTACCATGATGCCCAATGACATACATACTCCGATAATTTTGTTAATCGGCACATCCATCATGGTTGCTACCTCTCCAACAGTAATAAACTCAGTTACTTTTAAGATTTTGCTCTCTTCTTCTTCTAGACGGATTTCATCATCAACACGTTGACGGTGCGTATCACGTTTCTCTCTACGGTATTTGGCGGCTTTAGAACCTCTTCCTTTACCTTGAAGTTTTTCAAGCGTTTCTTGTATTTGTTTTTTAACCTCTTCTTCAGTAGGCTCAACTTTAACTATAGGTTGGCGTTTTCCGACCGGACCACCTCTGCTGACGAAGTCTTTTCTAGGTCCACCTGCACCTCCGCCTTGGTTAGGACCAGTGGCAGGTCTTTGTCCTGGCTTAATGCGTTTTCTTTTGTTTTTATTGGCATCAGCAGCCGTTCTTGGCGTAGTTGCTTTTGGCTCTACTTTTTTAGGTTTAGCCTCAAACTGCGTCAGGTCAATTACTTTTCCGGTAAATGTAGTACCTGATAGTTTCTGATATTGAGTTTTGAGTGTCTCTTCTGCAGGAGCAGTAGGTTCAGCCGGAGCCTCTTCTTTCTTCTCTGCCTTTTTCTCAGTTTTTGGCTTTTCTACTTTAGCTTCTTTTTGAGCAGTCGGTTTTTCTGAAACAACTTTTGGTTTTTCAACAACGGCCTTTGGTTTTTCTGCCTTAGGCTCTTGTTTTACCTCTTCTTGCTTCGGAGCCTCAGCGGCTTTTTTTGCTACAGCAGGCGTTTCAACTTTAGGTTCTTCCGTTTTAGGTGCCTCTTGAACGACTGGCTCTTCCTTCTTGGGTTCTTCTTTAGCTTTCTTCGGATTTAGGTCGATAGATCCAACATGCTTAGGTCCTGAAAGGGTTGCTTTTGCCTTGATGACTTCAGCTCTTTTGGCTTCTTCTTCAAGACGTTTTTGCTCTTCTTTTTCTCTTTCAAGTTTCAGCGCCTCTTTTTCTTTTCGCTTTTCTTCACCCACTTCAATAGAGGCTTCCTTGCGATCTTTATCAGAGGCAAATTCATCAAAAAGAACATCATAGACTTTGCCCGCAATTCTTGTATTGGGGTTTGACTCTACTTCGATTCCTTTTTCTTTAAGATAGTCTACAGCTCGGTCTAAGGAGATATTAAACTCCTTTAGAACCATATTTAATCTTGTTGGTTTTCTTTCTGACATATAATCCTTTTTATCGATTAACCGATATATTTATTTTTTGCTTTTTACTATTAACTTAGTCCTCAAACTCTTCTTTCAGAATATTGATGACCTCGCGAATGGTCTCTTCTTCTAGGTCAGTTCTGCGCACTAAGTCATTGATGTCTTGCTTTAAGACACTGCGAGCCGTATCTAACCCTATTTTTGCAAACTCAGCGATGACCCATCCTTCGATTTCATCGACAAATTCAGTCAACTCTACGTCATCTTCTTCTTGAGCTGCGCCTTCACGTATAACGTCAAGTTCATATCCTGTTAGCATTCCTGCCAAGCGGATGTTTTGTCCTGCTCTACCAATGGCTTTAGAAACTTCTTCTAATTTCAAGAACACATCAGCTCTTTTGTTGTCTTCATCAATTTTGATCGAAGAGACTTTTGCAGGGCTCAAAGATCTAGTGATGAATAACTGCGTATTGGTTGTATAGTTGATAACATCTATATTTTCGTTTCCTAACTCACGTACAATTCCGTGAATACGAGATCCTTTCATTCCGACACATGCTCCAACAGGATCAATTCTGTCATCATAAGAATCTACGGCAACTTTTGCTTTTTCTCCTGGTATGCGTACTACTTTTTTAATAGTAATTAGTCCGTCATAAATTTCAGGGATTTCTTGTTCAAATAATTTTTCTAAAAACCTCTCTGAAGTTCTAGACATGATAATTTGAGGTTTATTTCCTTTTAGCTCAACATTCTCAATAATTCCTTTTACGTTGTCTCCTTTTCTGAAAAAGTCTGATGGAATTTGTTTTTCTTTTGGGAGTACAATTTCATTGCCTTCGTCGTCAAGCAAGATGATTGCTTTATGACGCACGTGATGCACCTCAGCTGTATATATTTCGCCTATAAGGTCTTTAAATTGTTTGTAAAGATTAGTATTGTCGTGCTCATGAATTTTAGAAATTAGGTTTTGTCGTAGTGCTAAGATAGCTCTTCTTCCTAAATCTATCAACTTTACTTCTTCAGATACTTCTTCTCCAATCTCAAAGTCGGGTTCTATAAGACGAGCGTCTGTAAGCGAAATCTCTTCGTTTTCGTCTTCTAAGTCTTCATCCTGAACAATTTCTCTACGTCTCCAGATTTCCATATCCCCTTTATCAGGGTTGATGATAATATCGAAGTTGTCATCTGAACCGTATTTTTTCTTTAGAGCAGTTCTGAAAACTTCTTCTAAAATAGCCATCAATGTTACACGGTCGATGAGTTTGTCATCTTTAAACTCCGAGAACGATTCGATTAGTGCAATATTTTCCATCTTTCTGTTTTGTTTCTTTTAAAATACAATAATCACTTTTGCTTCTTTTATTTCTGAATACGGAACTTCAACACGGTGATTGACGGTTTCCTTTCCTTTTCCTATCTTTTTGGGCTCTCTACTGCTCCATTCCAAAACTACAAATTCATCTGTGGCATCAGTAATATCCGCTATCATTTTATTGCCCTCAGTGGTAATAACCTCTAATTTTCGACCTATATTCTTTTTATATTGTCTCGGGAACTTTAGCGGAGAGCAAGCTCCGGCTGAGGCTACTTCGAGAGAAAAATCTATTTCTTCTCTGTCTAAATTGTGCTCGATGGCACGAGAGATATCAATGCAATCCTGAAGGTTAACTCCTTGGTCACCATCTAAGGTAACTGTGATTTTATTTTCTCCCGAAATAGCTAATTCGATTAGAAAAACAGTAGGTTTTTCTTCTAGTGCGGCGTTTAATAATTCGGTTACTTTGTCCTTAAGCATCTGGAATTTCTTCTAATAAAAGAGGCACGATAGTCGTGCCTCTCATTTATCTTTTCAGTAAATAATGTGCAAATATATGGCAATTAATTTGTTTTACCAAACAACTCATAACGAAATGGTTATAAAAGAATGCTGACATATCTTATTTTAAGATTTAATTACACCATCTAATTGAACTCTTTTTATTTTTCTGACAACTATGCATATTCTGTTTTGTATTTGCTCTAAATCAATCTAAAACACATTCGATGAACTAAGTATACATATATTAAGTAGTATTATATGATGCGATAGCAACTGAGAATTGTTGTCTAATTTTGATTACATAAGAATACTATGTATAAGAAACTTATGTATATTTGTTTCTTTAAATCAGCAGAATGAAAAACTCACAATTATACAAAGGCAGTTTAGGGATAATTATCCTAAAACTACTTGAAGATAACGGCAGGATGTATGGATATGAAATCACCCAAAGGGTAAAATCTCTTAGTGGCGGCAAACTAAACATCACTGAAGGGGCACTCTATCCCGCATTGCACAAGCTTGAAGCGGAAGGCATGTTGAGTGTTGAAGCAGAGAAGGTCGACAACCGCATTCGCAAATATTATAAACTCACCGATACTGGAGAGACTGAAACTGCAAATAAACTCCAAGAGCTCGATGCTTTTATCCAAAACATGCAACAGCTCCTTAAGCCGAAATTAGCTTAACAAAAACCTAAGAATTTTGATATGATGTCAAACAAACTCTCTCAAGAACAAATCCAGCAGTTATATGTCTTCACGCGTCAGCATTATGTCGAGCATTATGACTTGCAAACCGAACTAGTAGATCACTTGGCAAACGGAATTGAGCTGCAGATGCAAGAAAACCCGAATCTCAATTTTGATGCGGCGTTACACAACGAGTTTAAGAAATTCGGTATTTTTGGTTTTTCTGATATCGTCGAAAAACGCTCCTGGGCCTTAGAAAAAAAATATTGGAAATTTATCTGGAAAGCCATGTTGTCTTTTTTCGGCATTCCGAAGATCATCATCAGCCTTTCAATGCTGTATATTGTATATCAGATTTTGCTCTTGGGCAGCACTACAGAATATACTTATTTGCCACTTTTGATCTTGGTTCCTTTTGTCGTGTTGGCAATCAAAGTATTTAAAAATGCCAAGATGTATAAAAGAAAACTAAAGTCAAACCACAAAAGATGGATGCTAGAGGAGAGGATTTTTGGCTATGGCTCAGGCATGGTACTGCTAAATCTCATTGCTCAACTAATGCTTAACGGAAGGTATATCCTCTTTGTTGAGCATTTGCCACAGTTTTATGTGCTGCTAATAGCCATTGGTGTAACGGCAATTTATCTGTTGGGATATCTCATGATTTATTTTTTACCCCAAAGAGCAGAACAGTTTCTAAGCCAGCAATATCCAGAATATCGGCTGAGTTGAGAATTGCTCAAAAGGCATTGGCAGTAAACTTTTAGAAAATATTTTTTTGAACCGTGCTTTTTTATACCTTTGAATCATACAAATTCTTTTGAGTGATGAAAAAATTTAGTTACTTGTTATTGGCCACTATGGTTTTGGCTATAGGCTGTAAGGAAGAAGAGAAAACCCCAAAGGTTACTTATCCTGCGCCTAAAACTGAAGTTAAGACTCCTGAAGTAAAAATTGATTCTACTCAGATAAAAGTTGCCGACTTGCCCGTAATTATGGAAGGCACTAAATATTTGATCTACGCTATCGGAGATGTGCGCTTGTACGGCAACCGCTCGTCAAAATACGGCTCGTCAAAGACCAACTCAGTGAGTTATTCTATCTCTAACTACAACCGCTTTGAGCTGACCGGATTCTTGAGCAACCTGAAATTCCAGCACATTGATTCTACCCACTGCCATACGCTTACCAATAAAGTTATCGAAATACAAACCGCTACTTATCTAGAAGATATCTCTAAAAAAATCAACAAAGGCATCTTGGTATACACCCTGGCTGATAGCGATACTAATAGAGACGGCAAGGTAGATTCAAACGACATCAAAAGCTTGTATATAAGCGAAATCAACGGAGACAACTTTAATAAACTCTCTAAAGAATTAGAAGAACTCCTAGACTGGAATACGATTGAGGTACAAAACCGTTTGTACTTCAGAACTATTGAAGACATCAATAAAAACGGAAGTTTTGACAAAGATGATGTCGTTCATTATTATTATGTCGATTTGCATGACCCCGCTTGGGAAACAGTCAAATACAACCCTTTTGAATAACCGCTATTTTGATGAAGACTATCCCACACCACAACAAAATAATCTTAGGGCTAACGCTCGCCAATGTTTTGTTTTTAGTGGTATGGGTCTCATTACAACTCATCGATGATGTATATTCATCAGCTTGGCTTGGTGCTTTGTTTGAGCTCATTTGGTTGCCTACTATAGCGCTGTTATTTGCCTCGGCAGTTGTTTCTTTGGGGTGTTGGATCAAACAAAGTTTTTCAATACACTCCACTTATGTATATTTATTTCTCTCGTCTTTAATGCTAGTCTATCTTTTGGTTAGATAATCTGATGGACTCAACACTACAACCCACTCCAATGAACGCACTCCTAAAAAAAGCAACAATAATTGATTCTAGAAGTCCTTTTCACAAGCAAAGGCTGGATATAAAAATAGAAAACGGAATTATTGCCGCAATTGCAAAAGACATCCCACTAGAGGATGGTTTTGAGCTTATAGACTATGAAAACCTACATGTCTCAGAAGGATGGTTTGACAGTTCGGTGAGTTTTGGAGAGCCGGGTTATGAAGAGCGAGGTTCTATCAAAAACGGATTAGATGTGGCTGCAAAATCTGGTTTTACGGCTGTGGCGCTCAATCCCAACACCAACCCGATATTAGACAATCAAGCGCTTATTGACTTTGTAATTCAAAAATCTAAAGGCGCTCAAACCAAACTCTACCCGATTGCTGCGATGACCAAAAACAGCGATGCCCATAATTTGGCAGAACTTTACGATATGCAAAAAGCGGGCGCTATTGCCTTTGGAGATTATAAAACACCTATCGAAAACGCCAATGTACTCAAACTTGCCATGCAATACGTACAGGATTTCAACGGACTCATCATTGCTTTTTCACAAGACAAAAACATCAAGGGAATTGGCATTGTCAACGAAGGAGAAACCTCTACTAAGCTCGGTATGAAAGGAATACCAAATCTTTCAGAAGATATCCATATCGTTAGAAATCTATTGCTGTTAGAATACACAGAAGGCAAATTGCATGTCCCGACGATATCGACCAAAAAATCGGTAGAACTCATCAGAGAAGCCAAAGCAAAAGGATTAAAAGTGAGTTGTAGCGTAGCGGTACACAACCTGTTTTTCACCGATGAAGTACTAGAAGGTTTTGATTCAAACTTCAAAACCAATCCACCTATCAGAACTAAACAAGATGTAGAAGCTTTGTTAACAGGGCTAAAAGACGGCACGATAGATATGATTACCTCAGATCACAATCCGCTGGATATCGAGCACAAGAAATTGGAATTTGACAAAGCAACAGACGGCATTATCGGTCTGGAAACTGCTTTCGGAGCTTTAAACTCAATGCTTCCGCTAGAATTACTCATCGAGAAACTCACCTTGTCAAAGGCTGTTTTCAATATTAAAAACCAACCTATTGCAGTGGGTCAAACGGCAAATCTCACGCTTTTTGATCCTTCACATAGCTATGAATTTGCTGAGAAAGACCTACTTTCAAAATCTAAAAATACACCTTTTATGGGCAAGACACTCAAAGGAAAAGTATACCGCGTACTCGTTGGATAAACCGCTAAGACTTTCCGTTTAAAGCAATGATATATTTGTCAATATAGAACTGTTTTTCTTTTGATTTGTATTGTTGGATATAACGCGGATGCTCTAAGACAGTTAGCTTTTCAAACATGTTGTGCTTGTCGTTTAGCACTTTGATGAACTCAGCATTTTTCTTGCCCAAAATAAATACCTCTGAAGTATCTAATCCCAAATCGATGTGCTTTTTGAGGGAATCAACCATAAAGTCAGACACGCTAGTAAACAAGCTTTTATTGTCGTAATAATTGGCATTGAGCCAAGTTCCCGTTTTTGATTTTTGTACGATGGTAAGCGGGAAAGGTGAATTGATATAAAACTGTTTGTAGAACTCCGCTGCACCGCCAAAAGAAGCAATCATATCATACAAATAAACAGATGAAATCTCGTGTGTATGTGCTGAATGCATCTTTATATCACAAACCGAAGCCAGCCTTTTAGTATCCGTAAACGGAACGCCAGTTACTCCCGCACCATTGCGACTCGGGTTGATACCGATGATGAACTTCCGCTGGAGGTTGTCGTTATAATATTTTTGATAAAATTGTTGCATCACCTCTAGTGTCTCCGGATTATCCATATACGGATTCAACACCTGAAAACCATCGGGAAGGCTTCCGTTATAATCTAGGTGAAGATTGAAATCAACAATTTTCTGGGCTAATGTTGGGTTTTGATTCATTTTGGTAATGTGCTAATACATACAAAGTTAGTTTTTCTAAACTGATTATTATATTTTAAGAGATAATGACTTGATTATTCTTGATTCTCCGTTTAAAATAACGCTTTGTCAAATATTCAAAAAATAGCATTAACTTTAAAGTTTTCAAAGTACTTCTAATTATGAAAATACTTGATTTAATAAAGTGGTATAAGCCGATTATTGTGCTAATACTATTGCATTCAGGCATACTGTTGTATTGTTTTAATAACACAATCAATACAATGTTTTATAGTACTATTGCCATCTTCTTTTTGGCTTTAATGCTAATTGAAATTGCAAGAGTCAATAAAACCAATAGAACATCTGTTTTTGCCTCCATTTTATTGGCTATGTCTGTGCTTTATCTGTTGTTTTTAAATCAGATAGCGTCAATGTATTTAGGATTTGTTTTTGCTTTTGTAGTCGTAGTATTGATGCTCTTTGGTGGAATTCAAATGATACGAAAAAATGCTAAAACCAGTCTTTCTGAGAAAAATATTTACACGTTATTGTGGAGTTTTATTATTGTTGTTTTTGCACTAACCACAGTTCTGAATATGCTGAATTATAAAAGTATACTACTCCTCGAGATGCAGGAGAAATATCCACTGGCTTTTTAAAACTAGAAGCTAATTAAATAAAGTAAGCCTTTTCACTCGAGTGAAAAGGCTTGTTTAGTAGGTAATATCTTTTATGTCGAGAAAATCTAATAGCTAAATGAAGTCCCGTCTTTAGAGTCTTTCAACTGTATGCCTAAAGCTAAGAGTTCATCTCTAATTTGGTCAGAAAGCGCAAAATCCTTGTCGGCTCTGGCTTGGTTTCTGAGTGAAATAAGCATGTTGATGACGTTGTCTAGCTTATCGCTATTTCCTGCTGCTTTCTCTGTGCTTTCAAGTCCTAAGACGTCATATACATAGGCGTGCATCGCTGTCTTTAGCACTTCAAGATCAGTGGCTGAGATAGTTGCTTTGCCTTCTTTCAGGCTATTTATGAATTTGACTGTGTCAAACATGTTTGCAATCAATATCGGGCTATTGAAGTCATCTAACAGGGCATTCTCACATTTTTGTTTCCATGCACTCACATCAAAAGTAGAGGTTGCAGAAGCTTGAAGTACATCTATTGACTTGACAGCCTCCATCAATCGGTCAAAACCTCTTTCAGAAGCCAGCATCGCGTCGTTAGAGATGTCTAATACACTTCTGTAATGTGCCTGCAAGAAACAGAAACGCAATACGCTTGGCGCGAATGCTTTTTCAAAAAAGTCATTCTCACCGCTGATGAGTTGCATAGGCAAAATATAATTGCCAGTAGATTTACTCATGCGCTGTCCGTTCATAGTCAGCATATTGGCGTGCATCCAATAACGTACAGGTGCCACTTCATTAAAAGCTTTTCCTTGTGCGATTTCACATTCGTGGTGTGGGAATTTCAGGTCCATACCACCTCCGTGAATGTCAAACTGATCACCCAAGTACTTGGTGCTCATCGCTGTACACTCAAGGTGCCAGCCCGGAAAACCTTCTCCCCAAGGAGAGTTCCAACGCATTATATGTTCAGGTGAAGCTTTTTTCCAGAGGGCGAAATCCTGAGGATTTTTCTTTTCGCCTTGTCCGTCGAGGTCTCTGGTGTTTTCAAAGAGTTCTTCAATATTTCTACGCGAGAGTTCCCCATAATTCAGTCCTCTTTTGTTGTATTCTATTACGTCAAAATATACTGAACCATTGCTCTGATAGGCAAAACCTTTTTCGATTAGCTTCTCAGTAATCTCTAATTGCTCTACGATATGCCCGGTAGCCGTTGGCTCAATAGTAGGCGGTAGTGCGTTAAAAAGCTTGAGTACGTTGTGAAAATCAACGGTATATTTCTGAACGATCTCCATCGGCTCTAGTTTCTCTAGGCGCGATTGTCTGACAAAGCGGTCGTTGTTTACATCGCCATCATCCGTAAGGTGACCCGCATCAGTTATGTTTCTGACATAACGCACTTGGTAACCTAGATGTTGAAGGCTTCTGAAAATAAAATCAAACGAAAGAAAAGTACGGACATTTCCTAAATGCACATTGCTGTAAACGGTAGGTCCGCAAACGTACATTCCTACTTTATCGTGGTTCAAAGGCTTGAATACTTCTTTTTCTCCGGATAAGGAATTGTATATTTTTAGTTCCATTGTTTTACTGTTTAATCGTGTAAGTGTTTAATTGTTTAACCCTATGATAGTTTACTTGTTATTTTGATGGTGAGAGAAAATATTTCTTCAAATTATTCATTTGATTACAAATCTTTTCTAGTTGTTCTCTGCAATTTAAATAGTTTTCTTCAGACAAGTATTGCATTTCTTTTGCAATAATCAAATGGTTTAAAGTTTCCATTGCCGATGAATAGGCAACTGTCAAAAAATAAGCTTTGTCTTTCGGTGTTTCTCTTGAAGTTCCTTCTGCGATATTTGTAGCGATAGACGATACGCTTCTTTTGAGTTGAGATGAAATACCATATTGTTCGTTAGCTGGTAAAGCACTTGTTATTCCGTAAACGAATAGAGTGAGGTTTTTTGCGTTTTGCCAAACTTCTAATTCTTCAAATGAAGAAATGTAACCCATCCGATTAAACGATTAAACAATATCTAGAAGTTGGTTTCTAATTTCACAAACTCTAAAAACTCTTTTCTGGTGTTTTCGTTTTGGAATTTTCCTCCGTATTCTGCGGTTACTGTGCTGCTGTCGATATCCTTAATTCCCCTTGAGTTCACACAAAGGTGTTTGGCATCGATAATACAAGCCACATCTTCTGTGTTCAATACTTTTTGGAGTTCTCTCACAATTTGAATCGTAAGGCGCTCCTGAACTTGTGGTCGTTTAGAAAAATACTCTACGATGCGGTTCATCTTTGACAAACCCACCACACTTCCGTTTGAGATGTATGCAATGTGCGCGCGACCGACAATCGGCAACAAGTGGTGCTCACAAGTTGAGTAAACCACAATGTTTTTCTCAACCAGCATTTCGTTGTATTTATATTTGTTGTCAAAAGTAGAAGAAGAAGGCTTTTTCATTGGGTTTAGCCCGCCAAAAATCTCTTTTACAAACATTTTTGCAACTCTATTGGGAGTGCCTTTAAGACTGTCATCAGTCAGGTCCATCCCTAAGGTAGTCAAGATGCTCTCGACATCTTTCTTTATTTTTTCGACCTTTTCGTCATCCGATAGGTCAAAAGCGTCCATACGTAACGGTGTTTCGTAGCTTGAGGCAACGTGGTTGTCTCCTAGCTCATCATATAGTTTTTCGTTGGGAATCATCAATTTATAATTAAAAAATTTAGATTACAAAGTTAGGCATAAAAAATGAAACCTTTTAGGTGGTTTTAGTTTTGAAAACCCTAAATAAAAGCCAAACTCCTAGTATAAAAAATATCGCTAAGAACAATATCGAGTTGCGCATACTGCCGGTGAGCTGATCAATCATGCCATAAAGCGCCATTCCGATGACGATGCCAATCTTTTCAGCTACGTCATAAAAACTAAAAAACGAAGTGGTATCTGTGGTTTTTGGCAATAATTTAGAATAAGTAGAACGCGATAAAGACTGAATTCCGCCCATCACTAACCCAACAAAACCAGCAGTAATATAAAAGTGAATAGGCAAATAGATAAAATAAGCCACCACACAAATCAGTATCCAAATGCTGTTGATCACAATCAGCACAGGTATGTTTCCGAATTTCTCAGAGGCTTTTGAAGTGAAAGAAGCGCCTACCGCTGCAATAAGTTGGATAACCAATATACTCACGATAAGCCCCATGGTTTTTTCGTTTTCTCCCCAGGTGATTTCTTGTTCACCGAAATACGTAGCCACAAGCATTACCGTCTGAACCGCCATAGAATATACAAAAAAAGCAATCAAGTATCTTTTGAGCACTAAGTTATCAGAGAGTTGTGCGCTCACTTTTTGCAATTCTCTAAAGCCGTTAAAGAATATTTTTCGGCTGACTTTTGTTTTGTTTTTATTCCCTTTAGGGAGGTAATAAAAGGAGTATTGAGAGAAGGCAATCCACCAGATGCCCACCAATACAAATGAATAGCGCATCATCTGCATTTGCGCATGTTCTTCACTCGCCATCACCATCGCCAAACAGATCAAAAGCAAAATCACACTTCCGATATAGCCCAAAGAAAAACCTTTGGCACTGATGCGGTCTTGTTGGTCTTTGTGTGCGATGTCAGGCAAATAAGAGTTATAAAAAACCAAGCTTCCCCAAAAGCCAATCAGTCCGAAGAAATAACAGGCAATACTGAAATATATATCCTCAAGGCTGAACCAATACAGCCCAATACACGAGACTGCGCCCATATAACAGAAGAACTTCATAAAGACTTTCTTGTTGCCCGCAAAATCAGCAATACCAGATAAGATGGGAGAGATAATAGCGACAACTAAAAAAGCAAATGCCGTTACAAAACTGATCAGAGCGGTGTTTTTGATGTTGTAATCAAAGACAGTGATGTAGTTTACACCCCTCAGTTCAAACAATACCCCATAAAAAATAGGGAAAATAGCTGAAGTTATTACTAAGCTATACACCGAATTTGCCCAATCGTAAAAAGCCCAGGCGTGAAGCAATTTATTATTTCCTTTTTCTAATAGCATGTTTTTAATAGTCTAAAGTTGTACAAATCTATACAAAAAAAGGACTTTCTCTCATGCTATAGCCTCTAATATACCCGAGTATTGTCTATTCTTTTTCTTATTTTTGTGACAACTTATAAAAAACGCTTACTATGGATAAAAGACAGCGACCACTTATATTGGTCACCAATGACGATGGAATTACAGCGCCAGGCATGCGTGCGCTTATAGCTGTAGCTGAAGAGTTAGGCGATGTGATAGTCGTTGCACCCGATAGCCCACAATCGGGTAAAGGGCATGCGATAACCGTAAACAATACGTTGTATATCAATAAAATCAGTGATACAGAATACAGTTGCTCGGGTACGCCTGTAGATTGTGTCAAGATTGCGGTTCATGAAATCTTTAAGAAAAAACCAGATTTGTGTGTTTCGGGAATCAACCACGGATCAAATTCGTCTATAAACGTTATCTATTCAGGAACCATGAGTGCCGCTGTAGAGGCGGGTATCGAAGGAATTCCTGCTATCGGGTTCTCACTCGCCGATTTTAGTTGGCACGCTGATTTTGAACCGACCAAAGCCTACGTAAGACAAGTTATTGAAACGGTGTTAGAAAATAAATTGCCAGAAGGAGTAGTGCTAAATGTTAACTTCCCCAAAACAGAAGACGGCAACTTCAACGGAATAAAAATCTGTAGACAAGCCAATGCCCGATGGATAGAGCGCTTTGACAAAAGACAAACACCTTATGGCAAAGATTATTACTGGTTAACCGGAGAGTTTATCAATTATGACAAAGGTGAAGATACTGATGAATGGGCTCTTAACAACGGCTATGTTTCAGTAGTGCCGGTTCAGTTTGACCTCACGGCACACCACGCGATACAAACACTTAATCAATGGAACTTCGATGAATAAGAGAATACACGTAATCTACGGATTTGTACTGGGCATGGCACTCACTTTTTTGGGTGTATATTTTTATGTTACTATGTTTGTAGGTGGAGAATTTAGCGCGAGTATTGCGGCTATCAAAAGCCAAAACAACTTTGGTAAAGTGATCGCACTAGGTTCAATCCCAAACTTGTTTGCCTTCTTTTTATTGCTAAAGAAAAACAGAGAAATGTGGGCTAGGGGCATAGTTCTAGCTACAATTTTCCTTGCTATTAGCACGATTTTCTACCTATAGATTTAATCTAACACAAAGCTGTCTCTATCGTTTAGAAAGCCAAATTTATTTCTGATTTCAGATTGTTTTTGGTAATCTAAAGTTATCTGGAAGACGCCTTCTTGTTCTTGAGGCTCAAGTAGGTATTCACCCAGACTATCAATTATTTGAGAATGTCCGTTATAGTGCAAGTTGCTCGGGTCAACTCCTGTTCTGTTGACCCCAATGCTATACGCCATATTCTCTACCGCTCTGGCTTTGAGCAGAATATCCCAAGCCTTAATGCGCTTCTGGGGCCAGCTAGCCACATAAATCAGCATATCATAATGCTCTGAATTCCTAGAAAATACCGGGAAACGGAGGTCATAACAAATAAGCAAACAGATTTTCCAGCCTTTGTACTCAACAATTAGTTTTTCTTTTCCTTTGGTGTATTTGTGCTGCTCGCCAGCGAGTGTAAACAAATGGCGCTTGTCATAAGATTGTATTTTGCCGTCAGGACTTATAAAAAACAATCGGTTGTAAAAATTGCCGTTTTCTTTGATAATCACACTTCCAGTAATTGCCGTCTGATATTTTTCAGCCATCCGCAACATCCAAGACACTGCTTGTCCGTTAGTAGGCTCTGCAACTTCTTCGGGATTCATCGTAAAACCAGTAGAAAACATTTCGGGGAGCACCACAAGATCAGTGTTTGATTGAATCAAACTTATTTTCTGTTCAAAGTGAATTAAATTCTCTTTGATTTTCTCCCAAACGATATCGGCTTGAATAAGGGCTAGGTTCATAATTTGTATACTTTGTGAGGTGTATTTGTATTGGATGTGATTATGTTGCAAACAATTGTATTGCAGTAATATAAAATTGAAAAGACTATTCTCAAGCCGCAATAATCGTGCTGATTCAAGTAACGAAGGTACATAAATAATTAGCATTCCCTTAGCTGGTGCTATGCGTTTCTGCTCTTTTGGGCGTTACTAAACTAGAAGCTTTGATCACTTCTATCTAGAGGATTAAAATCTCTGTGAATAGTGGCAAAGACTTTGTTTAATTTTTGACCAACTCGCTAAAATCGTATCTTAGCCAAAACCTTTCGCAATATGAGAATCCTGTTTTTATTTTTTTGTACACTCGTCTTTGCACAACAAAGAGACTACCCACAAGACTACTTCGTTTCTCCTTTGGATATTCCGTTGCATCTTTCTGGTAGTTTTGGCGAATTGAGAAATAATCACTTCCATTCCGGATTAGATCTCAAGACCAAACAACAAACAGGCTTGCCGGTATACGCCGCAGCTGACGGATTTGTATCTAGAATAAAAGTTTCTACTTGGGGTTACGGAAAGGCGATTTATGTCACTCATCCCAACGGATATACTACGGTGTATGGACATTTAGAAAAGTTTGCACCTGAGATCGAGGCTTATATCAAACAAAACCAATACAAAGAGAAATCATTTGAAGTAGAGTGTTTTCCGAGGGCTTCGGAGCTAAAAATAAAACAAGGACAACGCATCGCACTATCGGGCAATTCTGGAGGTTCAGGAGGACCGCACCTGCATTTCGAAATCAGAGATTCAAAAACTGAAAAGGTCATTAACCCCATGTTTTTTGGTTTTGACAAACTCATTACAGATACCAGGCCGCCTATTATAAACAGCGTATATGTCTATCCTATCGGAGGGGATTCGTATGCCAATGATTCGCAACAAGTCACTGCGGTCAGCCTCTCTTTGCAAAAAGACGGAAGCTATTTGGCACAAGCTATTCAAGCCAACGGAAAAATAGGCTTCGGGCTCAATGCCTATGATATGTTTGATTTTAACTACAACAAAAACGGTATTTTCTCTATTCACTCTTCTGTAAACGGCAAGTCAGATTTCAGTGTGGTTTTCAACGAATTTGCATTCGCAGAAACCAGATACCTCAACGCTTTTATTGACTATGCAAAGTTGTCGTCTACCAAGGCTAGAGTTCAAAAGTTATTCATCGAGAACCCTTATCCGCTGAGTCTGGTGAATGCCAGCAAAAAGAGTGGAATTATTACGCCTATGGCCAATATGACTCAGATCTATAAGCTGGTGGTATCTGATTTTCATCAGAATAAAATAAACATAACTATACCCGTAAATCACACCAACAACCCGCCAAAAATAAAGAAGAAAGCCACTGAAACCAATTATGTTTTAAAGCACAAAATTGACAACCTATACGAAAAAGATAAGGTGTCAGTATATGTGCCGAACGGCGTTTTTTATAATGACTTTGATCTGGTTTTTGAGGTCAAAGACAGCCTATTGACTTTTGCCGATGCTACTATTCCGGTGCATAAAAACTATACGATTACTATCAAAGACACTGATATTCCCGATTCGCTGCGCAGTAAGACCTATATCGCATCAGTTATGGGCAAGTCAAAACGATACAACAAAACCAGTTTTACTAAAGATGCGTTCAAGACCTATACAAGAAACACCGGTCAATTTATGCTGGCTCAAGATACCATTGCACCTAGCATTCGCCCAATTAATTTCTCAGAAGGACAATGGATAAGCACTTTGCCTGTTTTGAAAGTCTCTATTACAGATGATGCTTCGGGGATTGACAGCTATAACGCCTACTTGAATGACGATTGGATTCTGATGGAATACGACTATAAAACCAACCTGTTAGTACACGATTTTGCCGATCAAAAAGTCAAAGAAGGACGCAATGAATTCAAGATAATTGTTACCGATAATGTCGGAAATTCTACTATCTTTGAAACTCATTTTTTTAGAAGTCAAAAAAATAATGAATAAATACCTAGCCACATTTCTGTTTTCCGTAATCGGATTGCTCTCGTTTGCTCAACAAACAGCAAGAATAAAAGGAGTAATACTCAATCAGAACAACCAGCCTGTGTCAGAAGCTTCGGTAGCTTTTCTGGACCAAACCACCACCACTAACCAAAACGGATTTTATATACTGACCATTCCTGCTCATACTAAAGGCAGGTTGTTGATCTCTCATATTTCGTATAAATCACACTCGATCACACTGGAGTTAAAGCCCAACGAAGACTTTGAGTTTAATCCTGTCATAAATCAGAATTCAGAACAAATCGGAGCAATTACTATCGATTCAAAAGGTAGAAAGAGGATTGAAGGCGTGACGAGTATCGAGCCGCAAACCATCCGACTCATTCCAGGTGCCAATGCTGGGGTGGAAAACATTATTAAGACACTTCCGGGAGTGTATTCGAATAACGAACTCAGCACGCAATACAACGTAAGAGGCGGAAACTATGATGAAAACCTAGTCTATGTCAACGAAATCGAAATATACAGACCTTTCCTGATTCGCTCCGGACAACAAGAGGGATTGAGTTTCACCAATACTGATATGGTCGAGAATGTAGATTTCTCAGGCGGTGGTTTCCAATCAAAATTCGGAGATAAACTATCGTCAGTTCTGGATATCACTTACCGCACCCCAACGCGTTTTGGCGCTAGTGCCAATGCCAGCTTTCTAGGCGGCGGACTCACCTTAGAAGGGGTTTCTAAAAACCAAAAATGGGGCGCACTGCTCGGAGGTCGGTACAGAGACAACTCGCTTCTGGTCAACAGTCAGGACACAGAAACCAACTTCAGCCCTCGCTATGGAGACATTCAGACCTACGTCACTTTTACGCCAAACAAGAAGCTGCAGTTTAGTTTTTTAGGGAATATCTCTTCAAATAAATACGATTACCAACCCTTGGTAAAGAGAACAAAATTCGGGAGTATCGACAATCCTACTGAGCTTTCTGTTTTCTATGAAGGCCAAGAAAAGGATGACTACTTAACCGTATTCGGTGCGTTGAAGACCACTTATTTGGTCAATGATAACTTTAGTCTGAAACTAATTGGGTCTGTGTATCACGCCACTGAACAAGAACATTTTGATATTTTAGGGCAATACAGGCTTGGCCAAGTAGATACTAACATTGGTTCTGATAATTTTGGTGAGGTAGAATTCACCAGAGGTATAGGGTCGCAGCTCAATCACGGGCGCAATAACCTCGATGCGCTTATTGCGAATATCGAACTCAAAGGCTATCATTACTTGGATAAAAACCAAATCGAATGGGGCATAAAATACACCAAAGAAGACTTAAGAGACCGATTGGTAGAATGGGAAGTGATTGATTCTGCTGGCTTTTCACTCAATCCGCCCATCGGATATCCCGGAAATGACCAACCCTATAACCCGTATACTGGACCGCTAGTTCCGTATCAAAACGTGCGAGCTACTAATTTTACCACCATTGACAGGCTTTCAGGTTATGCGCAAGTCAACCGCAAAGGGCAAATTGGCTCAAATGAAGTGTGGTACAATCTAGGCGTTCGTTCACATCAATGGACTGTCTCTGGAAAGGATATTGCCTCGACCAGTCAGGTTGTCTTTTCGCCAAGAGGTCAGTTTACCATCAAGCCCGACTGGCAACAAGACATGGTTTTCAGAGCAGCTGTGGGTATGTATCACCAGCCGCCAATGTATAGAGAGTTGCGCAATCAGTATGGCGTAGTTGTGCCAGGGGTCAAAGCTCAACAATCTATGCACTACGTTTTGTCACATGATTACAGCTTTAAGCTTTGGGACAGACCTTTCAAGTTGATTTCTGAGGCGTATTATAAGTCGATGACTAATGTCAATCCGTATACTTTAGAGAATGTAAGGATTAGATATGCCGCTGAGAACAATGCTGAAGCCTACGCTATTGGCTTTGACGCCCGACTCAACGGAGAGTTCGTTCCCGGTACAGAATCTTGGTTTAGTTTCGGATATTTAAAAACTGAAGAGAACATCGACAATAGGGGCTTCATCTCTAGACCAACGGACCAACGCTTGAAGTTTGGCGCTTTGTTTCAAGATTATATGCCGAATATCCCGAGTGTGAAAGTCTATTTAAACTTGGTTTATAACACTGGACTTCCCGGAGGTTCGCCTTCGTATGCTGATCCTTATGTGTATCAAAACAGGCTTAAGAACTACAGCCGTGCAGATATTGGTTTTTCGTATGTGATTGTGGATGCTTCACAAGATATGATTCAAGACAAAACGGGCTGGCTAAAGGTCTTTAAAGAACTGTCTATCGGACTCGAAGTATTCAACTTGTTTAACAACCAAAATGCCATTACCAATACGTGGGTAAGAGACGTTTATACCAAACAACAGTACGGTATCCCCAATTATTTGACTACTCGCGTCTTCAGTTTGAAGATGAGTATGAAGCTTTAAGCAAAGCTTTCAAACCCCCTTTGTTTACAAGGCTTACAGCTGATGCCTTTTCTTTAACAATTTGCACGCGTGAAGTTGGTCAACTCTACGCGTGAAGTTGGTCAACTCTACGCGTGAAGTTAGTCAACTCTATGCGTGAAGTTTTTCAGGAGTAAGCGTAGAGTGTTTTCGGATGCTTTTAGGTAGGTATTCATTCAACCCAAAAAGCCACCTCAACACTGAGGTGGCTTGTCTATTTTATAAACCAATTGTATTTAGTACGCTTGCTTTTTGGTGAGTTCCTTATCGGTTGTAGTGATGACTTTGATAATCACCACTTGGTTTACTCCTGCGTGTACAAAAGAGTGAGTATTGCCTTTGGCTTGGCTTTGGTAAACAACTCTGCCTAACATATCATACACGATTACCTGCTTCATCTCCACCGCTTGAGTTTCGATAAAGCTGACATTGTCTTTTGAATATACTACCCAAGCAGTGTCGAGCTGAGGATTTGTGATACCCATTGCAGTACGATAGACGATTGCAAAACGCGTGGTAAAGTCTCCTTGATCACTCACAAAACTATAATCACCGCCTTTGAGGTCGTGTAGGGTTTGGGTGAAGTTGTCTCTCAAGAAGATATCTTGTTCTTGGGCGAATACGCCGTCAAAGCTCGTCAAGCCAATGCTATAGGTGCCCGGAGCGGTAGCTCTAAACCCCAGAGGCACGACATCTGAGTCGTCAAAAGGCAACGAGCGCCCTTGAATGCTGTATTCAGAAGTGCTGTTTTCAATCATGCTATACAAAGCAGAACCTTGATAACTGTACATCTTAGCGTCAATTCTCAGGTCTTCTGCCTGCGTAGCGCCCTCCATATATCCGATAAGGATTTGGTTGAGCTGGCGTGAAGTGTTAGAGAGATTCAGCCAAAGTCTGTGCTTTTCTTGTGTAGCATTCCTGAAGAATACGCCACTTTGACTCGTTCTCATCGCATTGTTAAACGTAATTGAACTCAGAGAAGTATCTGTTTCAGCTACAAAGCCCTGCCCGACAGGGATGAATGCCGTGGGTGTTTGTGTGCCACCTGCTGCTGTTGCCCCGCCCATATACGAGTAAGTAGCCCAGTTGTTAGCTGCATAACTTTGGGATGCATTGTCCCACGGGTTGCTATTGGTCCAGAAATAGAGCGTTCCTGCCCCTGGGTTTGCTGCCCAAAATTCGTCTATATCCAGGTTAGAAGCATACGGATTGCCGATGCCTTGGTATTGTCCTGTTTGAGAGAAGTTGGTAGTAATTGTTCCGTTATTTGCTGTGCCAATAAAGGTTCCGCTATAGGTATACGGTGTGGTTATAAAATCATTCGGCGCTCTAAACATATAGCCCATCCCTGGGTTAAAATTACCTGTAGCGATGTTCCAACTGTCAGAAGAAGTTGTATAGGTATAAATTCGGCTGGGTAAGGTTAGCGGAGAAAAGGATTGAAGATCTTGTTCCAAGACGGGTGAGGACCAAATTGTATAGTCTAAATGTTTGATCAGTGCGCTGTTTCTTTCTACTACAATGCTTCCTGTGTTTACGGCAGTATCTCTTTGGAATAGGTTAGCACCATTTGCAATTGTCAACAGTCCGCCTTCCTCTACCACAATATTCCCTACGGTTAATGATCCGTAGACTGTAAGTGAAGAGTTTGCACGGATGCTTATGGAGTCAATATGTACATCTGTGTTGATGATGACGGGGTTTTCAGTATTGACCACTACTTTTGAAGCCGTGGTGGGTAGATGAGTATCACACCAATTGCTGGGTGTATTCCAGTCTGAATCTTGGTTGCCTATCCAAGTGCTATAATAACACGGGCTTGGTCGATACACAATCTCAAAGCGCTCGTGATAGATGCCTGCTGCACTCTCAAAAGCATAATCGCTTAGCTTGAGGTTGTGTTGTGATTGCGTAAGATGGTCATTTAAGAAAATATCTTGGCCTTCGGCAAATATGCCATCAACGTTTACTATTGAGATTGAAAAGCTACCTGCTTGATTTACCCTAAGTCCTAGTTTTACGACATCATAGTCATCAAATGGCAAAGCACGGCCTTGAATGGTGTAGTTGAACTCGTTGTCTTCAATCAAACTGTATAGCGCACTGCCGTTCCAACCAAACATTTTAGAGTCCAGCCCGAAATCAAAACCGTTAGTGGCATTGGTCACATAGCCCAAAAGGAATTGATTAAAACCAGCGGTTTCGCCATAGAAGTTTATCCACATACGGTGGCGCTCAATAGGAGGTTCCTCTGGAAGAATATCGTTTGTGGCGTCTTTTGTATTTGAAAATGCTGTGTGTAAGCTGAGCAGTAACGTATAAAGCACAAGCCTTCTAGTCTGGTAGCTTAGTTTTGTAACCCAGTTTTTATCTGGATGCTCTTGAGTAGTTTCTTTCATAAATTCACAATAAAGAATCTGCGAAAGTAGAGAAAAATTGATAGAAACGCATAAATATTTGCGATGCTAAGGCACTTTAACAGTATTTGATTGCTGCGCGTGTGTTGAAAGCCTTTGGTTGCTGTGTAAGTGGATCATAAGTGGATTTGTGAAAAAGCACAAAAGCCATCTCTGTTTGGGAGATGGCTTTCGTGCTTTTTGTAGTAGGAATTAGCGCTTCATTGAGAAGTGTGCTCTAAATTCTTTTCTTTTATTATTTTCTGTGTATATGACTTTAAACCAGTAGTCTGTTGATGGCAGAGGGTTTCCGTTGAGGTTTCCGTTCCATCCTTCACCTTGCGGATTGATTTGTTTCAGCAATTT
>DATJBW010000016.1:0-2818 GCA_035515135.1 Flavobacterium sp. | reverse complement strand
CGGATCAGCAGTAAAAGTATGTGTTTATAAAAAATAATTATCTTTGTGAAAAACATTACCGCTATGTCTACATATGATCAGTTACAAGCTTTAGCACGTTTTATCCTACCCGAAGATATCCTTGATAATTTTGATATTGTAGGTATCGAACAATTAGGAGAAGAACTGCATATTCATTTAGATGAACAACTCATAGTACCCACTGGTTACAGTGCTGATACTGTTTCTTCTAATGGATTCTCTCCTGAATCACAAATACATGATTTCCCAATTCGTGATCGCAAGGTAGAGCTTTATATACGCCGTCGCAGATGGCGTGAAAGTGGCAGTGGAAAAAGCATTTCACGAGAGTTGACATTAACTTCAAAAGGCACGCGTTACACAATAGGTTTCGCGTCTTTTTTAAAAGAAGTCTTTGGACAGCTACCCGATAACAGCTCAATCACTTGAACGCCACTATCATATCGATGGGAGTCAGCTTGAGCGTCATTATAAAGAACATCTAAGTGATTACCGAGAATGGGATCAAATTGACCATGCTGATAAATGGTTGCTGTTTCCCCAGAACATGGGCACGCATTTAAGCATAGATGAAACATCTTTGTCAAATGGAGAGCTTTACACCATCGTAACCAACAAGGCAGCCAAAGGACGTAAAGGTGCTTTGGTAGCAATTACAGAGGGGACTAAAGCCAATGAGGTTATTCAAGTATTAGATAAGATTCCAGAGCCTTTATTAAACCAAGTAGAAGAGGTAACCTTGGATATGGCTGAATCAATGCGCAAGATTGTTGGTAGCTGTTTTCCAAAAGCTGCAAGAGTTATTGATCGATTTCACGTGCAAAAGTTAGCCTTTGATGCTATGCAGGAAATGCGAATTGCTCACCGATGGGATGCTATAAACCAGGAAACCAATGATAAAGAGAATGCCAAGCTTGACTCTATAAAGTATAAAGCACCTGTTTTTGAGAATGGAGATACACGAAAGCAGCTACTTGCTCGAAGCCGATACTTGTTGTTCAAATCTCCTGAAAAGTGGACCGATAAACAGAAGATTCGTTCAAAAATTATATTTGAGGAATATCCGGATTTAAAAGAAGCTTATTCTTTGACTCATTCTCTTAGAATGATTTACAATAAAAACACGATAAAAGATGCTGCCAGACTTTCTCTAGCCAGATGGTACAATCAAGTCACAGATGCTGATTTTAAATCATTTAATACTATAAGTGGTACGGTATATGCTCATTATGAGGAGATACTTAACTTTTTCACCAATCGAAGTACAAATGCTTCAGCTGAAAGTTTTAATGCAAAGATTAAAGCTTTTAGAGCTTCTCTTAGAGGTGTAACTGATATAAAGTTTTTCTTGTTTAGGTTAGCTAAAATTTATGGCTAAACACATACTTTTGCAGGTGATCCAATATCTCCTCGAGAAACTCACTACTAAATGCTATAAAACAAAAAAAGACCTACATTTTACTGTAAGTCTTCTTGTTTTTTGTGGTCCCAACAGGGCATGATCCTGTGACCCCCTGATTATGAGTCAGGTGCTCTAACCAACTGAGCTATGGGACCTGAATCGATAGTACGCTATCGTAAGCGGGTGCAATATTACTACATTTTTTAATAACTGCAAAATATTTTGTCTATCTATATAGTAAAAAATATAAAAACCGCCCATTTTAGGCCAGAATTGGCTTTATCAGCATACCTCTCTCCTACTTTTTGGGGATTTACATGTGACTACCTAAAAATTTATCCTACTATTGTTTAAGGGTCTACCCAGTCACCATGTTCTTTAATTAAAGCAATCAATCTCTCAACTGCCTCTCCTTCTGGAATATTTTTTTCTATACACTCTCTCTTTTTATAGAGCGATATCTTTCCTGGTGCTGCACCTACATATCCATAATCGGAATCGGCCATTTCACCCGGACCATTTACTATACACCCCATCACTCCTATTTTAAGTGTTTTGAGGTGCGAAAACGACTCTTTTATTTTTGCTACGGTCTCTTGCAAGTTAAACAGTGTACGCCCACAACCAGGACATGAGATAAACTCTGTTTTACTAGTTCTTACTCTTGCCGCTTGTAATATACCAAACATATAGGCATCTAAATCAACTGCAGGAATTGCACCATCGTTTGATAGCATAATACCATTGCCAAATCCATCTAACAACAGTGCCCCAAAATCGACACTTGCTTTTACCTGTAGATTTTCTGACTCATCTTCGCTATAAGCACGATTCAATACTACGGGTATAGTGCAATCGCTCTTCAACAACTGATGCATAAAAGCACGTTGCTCTCCCACTCCATTAATATGATTGGTAGTTAAAATGATAACAGTATCATCAAGTTGGGAAAGTTTATCTAATAAACTGTCTTTTGACAAATCATTATATGAAAGCTGTAAAAACTTCAACTTACTTGAACAATTTGCTAATTCCTCCAGCTCCTCAACGGTGAAAAGTGGATACTGGTCTATCTTGTCTGTCCACAACTGATAGTCTAAAATCAACTTCACCCCATTGGGAATACTGGCTGGAATTTCGTTCCCTACATACTCATAGTCGGGGATAAAATGAGGATTGATAGCTACGTCATTGATTTTGGATCTATCTGTAATAACTACAGGCACATTATCGCCACCAATATTTTTCACCTGATGGGTGATGCGCTTGTCGATTGAAAAAAACGAGAACTTATCACTCGCTTCAGCTTCTATAGGTGCGTGATCTTGGCGAAGGGCAACATAATCGACCAGCTTTTGGGCAACTGGTAATTCAAATTCTGGATCTTCACTCAAC
>DATJBW010000015.1:0-100229 GCA_035515135.1 Flavobacterium sp. | reverse complement strand
TTCCTCTTTCTATCTCTTGTACAATTTGTAGTTTTAAAGACATAGAATAGTCTTTCTGAGTGCGCTTGATATAGCCACGTTCCTCTTGATTTTTCATAATGATACTTTTTTGTGTATCGCTATTTCAGGACGGGACAATATAATCCAATAAAAAAGCCTTCCGTTTTAAAACGGAAGGCTTTTTATAAAATCTATGCTTATGAAAAAATTATTTTCCTTTTTCCATTCTTTCTTTTAGCTCAGCAAGCACGTCGATATCACCTAAAGTGGTTCTTTCAACAGTATTTGAACTTCCAGAAGTAGACTCGTTGTCTCTGGTGTTTTTCTCCTCTTCTTCACGGAACATAGCCGTGTGAGAAGCAACCACTCTCTTGAATTCTTTATTGAATTCAATTACTTTGAATTGAGCTTCGTCGCCTTTTTTAAGTTTCTTACCGTCTTCTTTTTCTAAGTGACGTGCAGGAACAAATGCTACTACATCCTCGTTAAATTCGATAGTTGCTCCTTTGTCTACAATCTCAAAGATTGTTCCGGTGTGAACCGTTCCGACAGCAAAAGCATCTTCGTATTTATCCCAAGGGTTTTCAGTAGTTTGTTTGTGACCTAAAGAAAGTTTTCTTCCGTCTGCATCAAGCTCTAGAACAACAACATCCATTTTGTCTCCAACGTTTACAAACTCAGATGGGTGTTTGATTTTCTTAGTCCAAGAAAGGTCAGAGATGTAGATAAGACCATCAACTCCTTCTTCTAGTTCTACGAATACTCCAAAGTTAGTGAAGTTTCTTACTATACCTGTGTGTTTAGAACCTACAGGATATTTAGTAGTGATATCTGTCCACGGATCTTGTGAAAGTTGTTTGATACCTAAAGACATTTTTCTGTCTTCTCTATCAAGTGTAAGGATAACTGCATCGATTACATCTCCAACTTTAACGAAGTCTTGAGCACTTCTTAAGTGCGTAGACCATGACATTTCAGAAACGTGGATCAGCCCCTCTACTCCTTCAGCTACTTCGATAAATGCACCGTAGTCAGCAAGAACAACAACTTTTCCTTTTACTTTGTCACCTATGTTAAGGTCAGCACTTAATGCATCCCAAGGGTGAGCGCTCAATTGTTTTAATCCTAATTGGATTCTTGATTTATCTTCATCAAAATCAAGGATCACCACGTTGAGTTTTTGATCTAACTCAAGAACTTCACTTGGGTGGTTGATTCTAGACCAAGATAGGTCAGTGATATGGATAAGACCGTCAACTCCTCCAAGGTCAATAAATACTCCGTAAGACGTGATGTTTTTAACCACTCCTTCAAGAACTTGTCCTTTTTCAAGTTGTCCGATGATCTCTCTTTTTTGTTCTTCGATATCTGCTTCAATAAGAGCTTTGTGCGAAACAACAACGTTTTTAAATTCGTGGTTGATCTTAACAACTTTGAATTCCATTGTTTTGTTTACATACTGATCGTAGTCTCTAATTGGCTTAACGTCAATTTGAGATCCTGGTAGGAACGCTTCGATTCCGAATACGTCAACAATCATACCTCCTTTTGTTCTTGCTTTTACGAATCCGTTTACGATTTCTCCAGTTTCGCTAGCAGCAATCACTCTATCCCATGCTTTGATAACACGAGCTTTTCTGTGTGATAAAACAAGTTGTCCTGTTCTGTCTTCTCTAATGTCGATAAGAACTTCAACTTTGTCTCCTACTTTAAGTCCCGGGTTGTAACGGAATTCATTCAAAGAAATAACTCCTTCTGACTTTGCGTTGATGTCAACAATTGCATCACGATCAGTGATACGCACTACTGTTCCGTCAACAACTTCGTCATCAGCAGTAGAAACAAATGTTTTTTCTACTAATTCTTCGAACTCTTTTAAGTTTTTGTCATCAACTGCGTCAATACCTTCTTGGTATTTGTCCCAATCAAAACTCGCTAAAAACTCTTCTGGTGTTTGTGTATTTTCAGACATAATCTGATAGTTAAATTTGTATTCCGTAGCCTGAATTTCTCTTTAAATGCATCAACTACAGAAGTGGTTATGTTAAAATAATTAAATCCCTTTTTCGAGAAATTCTACTGCTTAAAAAAGGACTGCAAATATATAACTATCTTTTTTACTATCAAACAATTATAGATTATTTTTTGTGATATTCTAAAACTATCCGCAGCACTTATATATCGCGGGATTACATCCACTTTTTATGTTTAAACCAAAGGTATATCGCCAAAGCTACCAGCACCATCAATGCTAAACAAGCTGGATATGCCCACCAATAATCTAGTTCAGGCATATACTTAAAGTTCATGCCATAAATCCCGACTATAAAAGTCAGCGGCAAGAAAAACATTGAGAAAATAGTCAAGGTCTTCATCACCTCATTGGTCTTTTGAGAAGAAATAGATATGAATATATTCTGCAAACTGCTCACCTCCTCAATAGCTTGATCGTATAAGACCATTAGTTTGGTATATAAATCTTTGACATCTTGCATTGAGGCTTTTTCATGCCTGTTTACCTGGATGTTATTCAGCACCTCATCAGTAAGCACCAGCAGTCTTCTGCTTAAATTTGCTTTATTCTTCAGATAAAACAGCTGTTGCAAAGAATGTGTAGGTGTTTCTTTTACAAACATATTCTCTTCAAATTCATAAACTTCATCTGATAATTTCAGCAATGACTCCTCATAACTCATCAACACCTCTTTGAGCAACCTAATCAGAATGCCGTTGATTGTCTTAACTTTTTTAGTTGTGATAAACTTCTGGATAATCTCATCGATAAAAGGAATTTCACCTCTGTGAATGGTGATCAGTACATCTTTGTTATAAAAAACCGCAATCTTTCTGGATATCTGGTGTACATTGACTTTACTTCTAGAGTTATTGATGCGTTGTCTCACGATAAAGAAATTCATCTCTGCTTGCTCTTCAAACTTAGGGAGGTGATTGGGCTCCACACTATCAGAGAGCGCGTATAAATCGAGTTCAAACTCGGCAGCAATTTTATTTTGCTCCTCTTTAGTAGGGTTTTGCAAATCGACCCATACGAGTTTTTCATCTGGTATATTGATGGTTCTTATAGACATAACTATGATGTTTAATAGCTCTCTAAGGTACGTGTTTTTTGAAGAAAAATAATAGGCGATATAAAATAAGCTCCTTTTTTATCTTCATTTAAAGCCTACCTTTGCTGACAAAACCGAAATAAAATGATAAAAACCGTTATTTTTGATATGGATGGTGTGCTGATCGACTCTGAACCTATTCACCATTTAGCTTACATTCAACACTTCAAAGAATTAGAAATCGAAGTTGATGAAGTTCTGTATAATAGCTTTGTTGGAGGATCGACCAAAAACATCTACAAACGCATCAAAGATAATTTTGGACTTATCCCTAGCGTTGAAGAATTAGTCAACAGAAAGCGAGCGCTTTTCTCTGCCGTTTTTGACCAAGATGTTTCGCTAAAACTTATGGATGGCGTTTTAGAACTGATAAAAGAACTACATCATAACGGCATACAACTCATTGTTGCTTCGTCGTCTTCACACACAAATATCAATATGATTTTTGACAAGTTTGGCTTGAACCCCTATTTTTCTGCAAAAGTTAGCGGAGAAGACTTCCCGGAGTCAAAACCCAATCCAGCTATTTTCAACAAAGCGGTAGAACGCTCAGGGCATCCTAAAGAAGCTTGTATTATCATCGAAGACTCCACTAATGGCATCAAAGCCGCCAATGCCGCAGGTGTTTTTGTCATCGGATTCAAAGCGATCGATTCTGTTCAAAACTACAACACAGCAGATATGGTTATCAGTAGCTATGATCAGCTGAACTCTGAAATACTAACAAAAATAAACAGCTAATAATCTGAGGAGCTAAAACCTATATAGTGGTTTTTGACTTTCTGAATAGCATCACCAAAAACAAGGTAACCATCACTCCAATTGCAATTTTAGCAATAATATCACCAACCAAAACATAGATTGTTTTCTTTTGGTTAAGGGTTACTTTGCCGAGCAAAGCTGTTTTTTCGTCGTATTTTGTTTGGCTAACCACTTCTCCTTTTTGGTTGATAAAAGCTGATATACCTGTATTGGCACTTCTTGCGATGTCCCTCCTGGTTTCGATAGCACGCAATCTCGCCAAACTCAAATGTTGCTTGTGTGCTTGGGTATCACTCCACCACGCGTCATTGGTGATGATTGCCAAAAATTCTGCGCCATTTTTCACATACCCCGTTACATATTCGCCGTAAACAGATTCATAACATATAATCGGAGCGATTAGCGTTTGGTCATTTGCCACAAAAACACTGCGCTGTTCTTGGATGGTTTTCATAGAAATCGTACCGCCCAAGTTCAACATGATATCACCGATAAGAGGCTCTAAGATTGGTTTAATAGGAAAAGTCTCGATGCCAGGCACCAGTTTTGACTTATAGTATTTCTGAATATTATAGTCGTTATTTACTAACAGCGCCATATTATAGAAATTCCCCCACAAATCCTCTCGAAGTCTATTAGAATATCTCGTGGCTTTAGAGGGGTCAGTAAATAAATCATAGGTATCTATCCCCCATAAAAACTGTGCTTTTGGGTGTTTTTCTATGTAATTGTGAAGTGTAGTGGGCACATCAGAGTACAAGAATCGCTCAAACGGAAGACTCTCTGCCAAAACCGTTTCAGGTGCTAGCACAAATTCTGTATTATCCGTAATTATAGCATCCGTTTGCTCTAATAACAACTGCGTCATCGAGCTATTGGTATTGTCGTATTTTTCAGTATACGGGTCAATATTGGGTTGCAACACCACTACTTCTTTCTGTTCTCCTTTGATTTCATATGAATGAAACATCCAAAGCGAAACCACTATTGGAAGTCCGATAAGCAGTACTAACTTAGGGAAAGTTCTCTTGAATTTTACCGGGTAACTATCCGTGGTATTAAATGTTTTAAATACCAATATATTGGCACACCAAATCCACAGTGCACCGCCAAAGGTTCCTGTAAATTCATACCACTGGATCCAAGAGATATATTCTGAGAAAACATTGCCCAGACTTAGCCAGGGCCATGAGAAATCCCACTGCAAGTGCAGGTATTCAAAACTCATCCAAAGCGTGGCAAGAAAGACTAAACTCCAGGGCTCAGACAATCTTTTGGCCGCTATATGATAACCCAAAAACACCAAGCTCATCATAGTAGTATTGAAGCTAATGGCGAAAATCATACCCGTCAAATCAGCATAATAGAGCCAACCGGTCGTATACAAATTCCAAGTCAAGAAACACAAAAAAGCCAAACCAAAGACTTTAGACTTGGTTTTATGAGCCGAAAGTCTAATCTGTTTTTCTGCCAACAACAAAGGTACGAAGGCTACAAAAATCAAGATTGGCAAACCGTTAGTGGGCCAACTAAGGGCAAATAAGATTCCTGACAAAAGGGCTAAAAATAAATTTCTCATCAAACGAACTTTCAGTGTAGGGTCAAATATAGAGCTTTTTGTATTCCTCTAAAATAGGAGTAGTAATAAAAAATCCCGATTAGCTCGGGATTTTTTTGAAGTGTTATTTTTGCTTTTCTAAAAGCTGAATTTCAAAAATGATATCAGCGTTAGGCGGAATCACTCCACCTGCTCCTCTTTCTCCGTAAGCTAAGTGCGACGGAATAAAGAGAATTGCCTTATCTCCTATATTCATCAACTGCAATCCTTCAGTAAATCCTGGAATAAAACCAGTTTTATTGCTCATCTTGTGAGGCAATGGAAGGTAGCCACCTTGAGCATCTCTACTTGCATTATAGGTCCCGTAGGCTTTAGCAACCTCTGGGTTTGACGTATCAAACAGCGTCCCATCTAGTAAGTATCCTGCATACTGCACATATACTTCTTGGTCTAACGTTGGTTTTGATGCGCCTCCTTTTTGAGTGATGGCATATTCTAAACCTGACTTTGTTTTGATTGCTGCAGCTCTGTGTTTCTTAAACTCCTCTACCTTAGCTATTTTTATCTTTTCAGCTTTTTCAGCTTTTTCTTGTTGTGCTTTGGCATCTTCTTTAAAGTGTTCTGAGAAAACTTTTACGGCGTCAAATCCTTTTGCCTTTTTGCCTTTTCGGATAATGGTTACCGTATCAATCACATCGTCTTGAGTGATTTTGTTAACCACTTCTAAGCCTTCAGTAACATAGCCAAATACCGTGTGCTTTCCGTCTAACCACGGCGTTTCTTTGTGGGTAATGAAGAACTGGCTCCCGTTAGTAACAGGTCCAGAATTTGCCATCGATAGCGTTCCGGCTTTATCGTGTTTCAGGTCTGTAATTTCGTCTTTGAATTTATAACCCGGCTCACCTTGTCCTGTTCCTTGTGGATCTCCACCTTGAATCATAAAATCAGCAATCACTCTATGGAATTTCAGTCCGTTATAGAACTTTTTGCCTTTGTACTGTTCTTTTACAAATGGATTGGTCCCCTCGGCTAAGCTGATAAAGTTAGCTACCGTTACGGGTGTTTTGTCATAGGTCAATTCTACGGTGATGGTACCTTTGGTAGTTTTGATTTCAGCAAAAATCCCTTCATCTGCTTTGGGCTTCTCAGCACACGAGAATAAAAGTGCAAAAGCACCGATTAATAAGTTTGTCATTTTGTTCATTTGTTTTACAATTAGTCCGTTTTTAAGTCGTTATTGTTCTTTTTAATATCTAAAATAGTCAAGGTATAAATAATCGGAATATTCATGCCGATTCTTTTCTTATCTCCAAGGTATCCGTAAGCGACGTGCGACGGAAACAAAAATTGTACCTTTTCGCCTTTCTTCATCCGTTTTACTCCGTCTCTAATTCCGATAATGATATCTTCTTTGTCTACCATATATTCTTTGGTCGGAATTTCACCAGACTTATATATAGTGTCTCCAGACACACTAAAGATCTCAGAATCAAAATAAACGATGTCACCTGATTTAGGCAAATAGTCTTCAGTTGTGGAGGTTTCTAAAAAGGTATACCAATAGCCTTTTTGAGATAAAAAATAAGCTGTATCAGCATTGGCCTTGATGATAGAGTCAAAAACCTGTTCTTCATCACTAACCACCTCTTTACTTATTTCGATAGATTTCTTCAGGAATGAACCCGAGACTCTCGAAATAGGTTTTCTAGGTTCTTCTTTTTGGGCACAGCCAAAAGCAAAGAAAGCTAACAGAAAAATGATACCTAGGCTTTTTGTTTTCATATCAAATACTATTCGGGTTGTCTTTTGACAAAACATCTAAAAAATGTTTTACAGTCAAATCTAAATTCAAATCACTTCGTCCTCCAGCGGCATTTTTATGTCCGCCGCCATTAAAGTAAGTTCTGGCAAAGACATTTACATCAAAATTGCCTTGAGAACGCAAAGACATCTTTATGATTCCTTCGTCTAAATTTTCGATAAAGATAACTGAAAAAACAATTCCTTTTATCGTGAGTGGATAATTTACAATTCCTTCTGTATCGCCTTTTCTAGTGTCAAATTCTTTTAAATCTGCTTCTGAAAGGGTGATATAAGCCGTCTGTAGTTCTGGCAAAACAACCATATTCTCTAAGCCTCTACCCAAGAGTTTAAGCCTGTCATACGAGTTGTTATCAAAAAGCAAGTTGTGAATCTGCGCATTGTCAATTCCTTTGGCAATAAGCGACGAAACCACTTTATGGGTCAAACTTGAAGTGGTCGGGTATTTAAACGAGCCTGAATCTGTGACAATTCCGGTGTATAAACACGTGGCTATTTCAGCGTCTATAAGATTTTCGTATCCCAGCTCAGCGATAAAATGATAGATCATCTCACAAGTAGAACCGTATTTTGTATCTGAGAACATATACGCCGCATAGTCATCTGGGCTGAGGTGATGGTCGATCATCAAAAAGGGCTTGTCCAGTTCTTTTAGCGCTTCTTCCATCAGCTTTCCTGTTCTGTGCAATGCGTTAAAATCAACTGTAAAAACAAGGCTGGCTTGATCTAAGATTTCTTTGGTAGCCTCAGTATCTTCTTCAAATATTGAAATCGTATCTGTATGGGGCAACCACGCAAGAAAATCAGGAAAGTTATTGGGCATTATCACATTGATCTGGTGCCCCAGTTTCTTTAGAAAAAGTCCTAAGCCTAAAGCAGAACCCATGGCATCTCCATCAGGATTTCTGTGAGAGACAATGGTTATTTTCTGTTTATCGGTTAGTAAGTTCTTTACTATATTGATGTTATTCTTATCCATAAAGGGCAAATGTACTATTTTTTTTGAGTATGAATAAAGGCAAGTAGATTTAATTTGACAGAAGGTTGAAGCCATAAAACAAATAACAGAGGCAAACTGGTCTCTGCTGGTATAGATTATAAAAAATTCACTACTACTCATCAACAGAGGGCTGTTGTTTTAGAATTCTAGAAGTGTATATAACAAAAAATGCCTGGAAGATCCAGGCATTTTTTTTCGCACTAATAAAACTAAGATATTAAGGCTTATCGTAATCTATCGACAGATTTCACGAGATCCTCATCTTTCTTGGTTGCTCTATTTGCCAAAACTAAGCATACAATAGCACCAATTGGGAGGAAAATCCCAATACCCTTCTCAGAAATTTCAGCTTCTCCGGATAATGTTAGCGAACGATATATAAATAATCCTAATAATATTAAATTTAATATAATATTCAATCTGTTAAACACAAATTGGTTTTGTCTTTTTTTGTAGCTAAAAATAGATACGACTGCTAGGGTAAAACTAGCTGAAAAAAGCAATAAACTAGAGGGCTCTTGCATAAAATAAACCTCCTTCAACCCTGACTCATCTTGCCATAAAGGAAAAACAAAGGGAAGTACACCGGCGATGATTACCACCAATATTAAATAGACTGTTTGAATTCTTTGAAGCATTTTTTTAAACTAATGCTTGCAAAAGTAAACTTTCTTTTTAAATAATACTATTTGTATTTTAAAATTTATTTCGTACTATTGCACTCAGATCAGACCTACTTATCTTACTTCTGATCAAAAAATCTCACAAATTTTTCTTTATACACACTCTCACACTAATTAAACTTTAACTTACTCCATAGATGTTTGACATTTCTCTATTGAAAGAAATGAAGTTAGCTGAACTTCAAGAAATAGCTAAAGTCGCTAAAATCAAAAATTTTAGAAGCTTAAAAAAAGACGAGCTAGTATATCAAATCCTTGATGTACAGGCGCTAGACCCAAAAATCATAAAAACGGCAGCAACAGAAGTGAAGGAGACCGCTCCAGAGCAAGCTCCGAAAACAAAACAACCACACAGCCCTAAGCCCTCTCGACCGAGAATGACAAAAGACGCTCCCAAACAAACAGAGGACAAAAAGGAAACAGCTGCAGTAGCTTCACTAACAGAAGAACCTAAAAAACCTGTCGCTACAAAGCAACAACACAAGAAGGAAACTACTGAAAGACCCGCTACAGCTACACAACACAAAAAAGAAGAAACTGAAAGACCTGCTGCTTCACAACCTCAGCAAAAAAAGAAAGACTTTCAGCAAAAACCAAGACAAAATGAGAGCAGAACTCCTGCAACACCTCAACAAACCTCTTCACAGTCTGAGTCAGTAGAAACTACTCAAACACCTCAAGAAAACACAACTCCAACTCCACATACCAACAAAAAACAAAATCCTACTAAAGGCCACAAAAAACAAAATGGCTTTAGAGATCCTGATTTTGAATTTGACGGAATTATAGAAAGCGAAGGTGTATTAGAGATGATGGCTGATGGCTACGGTTTTTTGCGCTCTTCAGACTACAACTATCTAGCTTCTCCAGACGATATTTATTTATCAACCTCACAAATCAGATTATTCGGATTAAAAACAGGTGATACTGTAAAAGGAGTGGTAAGACCTCCGAAAGAAGGCGAGAAGTTTTTCCCTCTAGTAAAAGTACTGAAAATCAACGGACACGATCCACAAGTGGTCAGAGACCGTATTTCATTTGAGCATTTAACACCGCTTTTCCCAGAAGAAAAATTCAATTTAGCCGATAAAGAAAGCACCTTATCCACTAGAATCATTGACCTGTTCTCTCCTATCGGAAAAGGACAAAGGGGAATGATTGTGGCACAACCCAAAACGGGTAAAACCATGTTGTTAAAGGATATTGCAAATACCATTGCAGCTAATCACCCTGAGGTATACCTAATTGTACTACTCATTGACGAGCGTCCTGAAGAAGTTACCGATATGCAACGCAGCGTGAAAGGAGAAGTGATTGCCTCTACTTTTGACGAGCCAGCAGAACGTCACGTAAAAGTGGCTAATATCGTTTTAGAAAAAGCAAAAAGACTTGTAGAATGCGGACACGACGTGGTGATTCTATTGGATTCAATCACGCGTTTAGCACGTGCCTACAATACCGTGCAACCTGCCTCTGGTAAAGTATTGTCAGGTGGTGTAGACGCCAATGCACTACAGAAACCAAAGCGTTTCTTTGGAGCAGCTAGAAACATCGAAAACGGTGGCTCACTGAGCATTATCGCTACGGCTCTAACAGAAACAGGCTCTAAAATGGACGAAGTTATCTTTGAAGAATTTAAAGGTACCGGAAACATGGAATTGCAACTGGATAGAAAAATCGCCAACAGACGCATCTTCCCTGCTATTGATTTGACCTCGTCAAGCACCCGTAGAGATGACTTGCTTCTGGACGAAAACACCATTCAAAGAATGTGGGTGATGAGAAAATTCTTGGCCGATATGAATCCTATAGAAGCCATGGACATCATTCATGACCGAATCAAAAGAAGTAGAAACAATGAGGAGTTTTTAATTTCGATGAACAAATAATTTCAGACAACATATTTTTAAGTTGCCGAGTCTTTATAATAAGCATTGAAAACTTTCGTTATATTGCTTTAAATCATTTAAAAAAACTATTTTTGTTTAGCTAAAAAAAATCTAACCCAAACCCTAACTGATTTTTATGTTCCTATTAAGTTTCTTCTTACAAAACGATTCGATTGTAAATCCTGCGGCTGTCATGCTAGACGGAGTTGCTCAAGGTAAAGAGTCTACAACAGCTATCGAGTTTTTAATGAAAGGTGGGGTATTTATTATCCCAATTATACTTTTACTTTTTTATACCATTTACTTAATTATAGAACGTTTTCTGACCATCAGAAAAGCGACCAAATACAACAAAAACCTAGTCGACGACTTGCGCACAGAACTGAGTGCAGGTAGAATTGAATCTGCGCGCAACATCTGCAAAAGAGATAATTCATCAACCGGTAATGTATTGGCAAGCGGTATTGACGGTATTGGACGCCCGGTTTCTGAGATTGAATCCAGAATGGAAAAAGCGACCAATATAGAGATAGGCGAAATGGAAACTAAAATGGGACACCTTGGTCTTATCGCGGGTATTGCTCCTATCTTCGGTTTTATCGGAACCATCTCTGGGGTAATTAAAATCTTTCACGACATCTCTGTATCAGAAGATATCAGTATCGGAAATATTTCTGGCGGATTGTATGAGAAAATGATTAGTAGTGGTGCTGGTCTTGTAGTGGGGGTTATTGCCTACTCGGCTTATCACTTATTCAATGGTCGTATTGACTCTTTCATATTGAATATTCAGAAACAAGTATTAGAGTTCTTAAACATCATCAACCAACCAAGTTATGCGTCTAAGAAGGAATAAACGATTTCAGACAGAGGTAGCTACAACTGCCCTAAACGACATTATGTTCTTTTTGCTTTTGTTCTTTTTAATCATATCAACTCTAGCAAACCCGAACGTAATCAAGCTTGCTTTGCCAAAATCTGAGGCAAATGACACGACCAACAAACAACACATTAGCCTGTCAGTTACTGAAGACAAAAGGTATTATATCGATAAAAACGAAGTTAACTTTGAGGATATCGAAGAGCAGTTGCGACTGCAAGTTGATCCAAACTTACAAACCGTCGTAATTAGAATACCCTATGACCTTCAAGTACAAGACTTGGTAGACTTACTACAGATTGGCGTAAAACTCAATGTGAAATTTGTAATTGCAACCGATAAAAATTAGCCTTGGCTATATATACAACCTAAAAAAAAGGAGCTACTCAAATTATGAATAGCTCCTTTTTTATGATAGGATTATCTGTGTCGCCCTTATGATTGTTTCTTAACGTACTTGGTCAATATCACAATATTTTGTCCGTCAATTTTTCCTTCAATCTGTTCGTGGTTATCATGTACAAGACGGATAGCTCTTACTCCTGTACCTATTTTTGCATTCAGCGTAGATCCTTTTACGTCTAAATCTCTAGTCAAGGTTACCGTATCTCCATTCACTAAAATATTTCCGTTGCAGTCTTTATGAATCTGAGAGGCTTCGCCCATATGGTCTAGCGTAGCTTCAGCCCATTTTGTATCGTCTTCATCAAGGTACATCATCTCAAGTGCATCGGCTGCCCAACTCTCATTTCTGAAACGGCTCAGCATTCGCCAAGAAACCACCTGAACTGCCGGAACCTCACTCCACATCGAAGTCAATAAGAAGCTTTCCCAGAACTTGCTGTCTAATTCCTCTCTTTTCTCGATTTGGTTCAAACAGGCTTCGCTTATCCATATCGCTCCGCTTGCATCCGCATTTTTGGCATAAGGCACTTCATAGATGACTAAATTATCGGTGCTACCGCTCAATTCACATACATTTCCGCTTCTTTGTTTTAGCTGTTCTTCTATTTTCATGGCAATTAATATAGGTATGATTTAACTTAAAATATATTTTTGGCAAATATAAGGATTTAAAACATCATAAGCTTTGCCTAGTCAATGTCTTGGGATTAGAACAACTGAAAATAAAATCTGTCTAAATAGCATACAAAACTTAACAAAATAAGAAGATATAAATTTTTTACCTTTGCAACCTAAAACAAAAACGACAATGCCTAGAATCGGAAATATCATTTTGCCAGAACATCCGCTACTTTTAGCTCCTATGGAAGACGTGAGCGACCCTCCTTTCAGAAGACTATGCAAAATGCACGGAGCTGATTTGATGTATTCTGAATTTATTTCGTCAGAAGGATTGATTCGCGATGCAATAAAGAGTCGTCAAAAGCTAGATATCTTTGACTACGAACGTCCTGTAGGAATTCAGATTTTTGGTGGTGATGAAGAGGCGATGGCGATGTCTGCTAGGATAGTCGAAACGGTACAACCTGATTTAGTGGATATCAACTACGGCTGTCCGGTCAAAAAAGTAGTTTGTAAAGGTGCCGGCGCTGGCGTCTTGAAAGATGTTGACTTGATGGTTCGGCTAACCAAAGCGGTAATCAGAAGCACACACCTCCCCGTAACGGTCAAAACTCGTTTAGGTTGGGATGACCACTCGATAAACATCGACGAAGTAGCAGAACGCTTGCAAGACATAGGCGTTCAAGCGCTTACCGTACATGCTAGAACACGCGCTCAGATGTATAAAGGACATTCTGATTGGACGCATATCGAACGAATCAAAAACAACCCGAGAATCTCTATGCCTATTTTTGGAAACGGAGATATTGACAGTCCTGAAAAAGCATTGGAATACAAAAACAAATTCGGGCTAGACGGCATGATGATTGGTCGTGCAGCTATTGGTTATCCTTGGATTTTCAACGAAATCAAACACTACTTTAAAACAGGTGAAAAACTCGCAGCACCTACAATTTCAGATCGTGTGGAGGCAGTAAGAAATCACTTGACTTGGTCTATTGACTGGAAAGGCGAAAGAGTTGGTGTGGTTGAGATGAGAAGGCATTATTCCAATTATTTTAGAGGAATCCCCGATTTCAAACAATACAGACAACGCATAGTCACTGAAGACAATCCCGAAGACATCTTTAGGGTTTTCGAAGAAGTAGAACAAGCTTACGCGAATTATAATACAGCAAACCAATACTAAAAAGAACATAGATATGGCACTCATAAAAACGATAAACAGCAAGACACCCCAAATTCCTGAAGATTGTTATGTAGCAGAAAATGCTACTATTGTTGGCGAGGTGAGCTTCGGAAATAATTGCAGCGTATGGTTTAATGCCGTAATCAGAGGTGATGTGCACTTCATCAAAATCGGTAATAAAGTAAATATTCAGGACGGTGCAATCATACATTGTACCTACCAGAAACACCCGACAATTATCGGGAACAACGTCTCTATCGGGCATAATGCCATTGTTCACGGCTGTACACTTCACGACAATGTATTGATAGGTATGGGCGCTATAGTGATGGACAATTGTGTGGTAGAGAGCAATTCGATTATTGCCGCCGGAGCAGTAGTTACTCAAAACACGGTAGTTGAGTCAGGAAGTATTTATGCTGGAGTGCCTGCCAAGAAAGTAAAGAGCATTGATGCTTCTAACTTTTCAGGAGAAATAGACCGAATTTCTAACAATTATGTAATGTACTCGAGCTGGTTTAAAGATGACAGTGATAAATAACGCCTAAAACAAATAAATTCTCAAATTGTGTTTAATATCATTTCGCTAATTTGTAAAATGACATACAAAATGGCAAGTATTATAGAGTATATTCAAGAACAATAGAAGGTCTAAGAAAAGAATCTCCTAATCTTACAACTGTTTTTGTCTGACTTATATTGAATATTTTATTTTGCCAATGAAACTGAATTAGAATTCGCTTAGACAAAAAAAACATATATCATGGAGTTCAATCTTTTTGTGTATTTTTGCATACACAACTATACTTAAATGAGCCAAAAAGTTTTACTTACTTCAGACGAAATCGACATTATACTCCATCGATTGGCCTGCCAGCTTATCGAGAATCACTTGGATTTTTCTGAAACTCTACTTGTGGGTATTCAACCCAGAGGAACGTTATTTGCGCAAAGAATAAAAACTATTCTTGAAGACGAATACAAAATCAAAGATATCAAATTAGGATTTCTCGATATTACCTTCTTTAGAGATGACTTCAGAAGAGGAGAAAAAACCCTTGAAGCCAATAAAACCCAAATTGATTTTCTGGTAGAAGGCAAAAAAGTTGTCTTCATTGATGACGTGCTTTATACCGGAAGAAGTATTAGAGCAGCACTCACTGCTATTCAATCTTTTGGGAGACCTTCTGAAATTGAACTCTTAGTGCTTATCGATAGACGTTTCTCTCGCAATCTGCCTATACAACCCGATTATAGAGGTCGTCAGGTAGATGCTATCGGCAACGAAAAAGTGAAGGTAAACTGGAGCGAACAACACGGCGAAGATGTCATTTATCTCGATATACAATAACAACAACACCTTATAAATGAAAGAATTAAGCGTCAATCACCTTCTCGGAATAAAGTATATCACTAAAGGGGATATTGAACTGATTTTTGAAACTGCTGCGCACTTCAAAGAAGTCATCAATAGACCAATCAAAAAAGTTCCTTCACTCCGAGACACTACTATCGCTAATATTTTCTTTGAGAATTCTACCCGTACCAAACTTTCTTTTGAACTCGCCCAGAAAAGGCTATCAGCTGATGTCATCAGTTTTTCAGCAGCACAATCATCGGTTAAAAAAGGCGAAACGCTTATCGATACGGTCAATAACATCCTCTCGATGAAAGTCGATATGGTGGTGATGCGCCACTCGAGCCCTGGAGCAGCAGAATTCTTGTCTAAAAATGTCAAAGCGAGCATCATCAATGCTGGTGATGGCGCACACGAACACCCTACACAAGCGCTTTTAGACAGTTTTACGATCAGAGAAAAACTGGGTGAAGTAGGTGGCAAAAAAGTGGTGATTGTCGGTGATATTCTACATTCCAGAGTTGCGCTTTCTAATATTTTTGCCCTACAAAAACTCGGTGCAGAAGTAAAGGTTTGCGGTCCAAAATCACTCCTGCCAAAACACATCGAAAAGCTGGGCGTAAAGGTAGAGAGCAACCTTGTCAAAGCTCTAGAATGGTGTGACGTCGCCAATATGCTTCGCGTGCAAAACGAACGCATGGAAGTGAGCTACTTTCCTAACACCAGAGAATATTCGCAACAATTCGGGCTTACCAAAGACATCTTAGATTCACTTGACAAAGAAATCGTAGTGATGCACCCTGGGCCAATCAATCGCGGAGTCGAAATCACCTCTGACGTAGCCGATTCTAAACAATCTGTCATCTTAGAACAGGTAGAAAATGGAGTGGCCGTGCGTATGGCAGTCATCTATTTGTTGGCATCGAAGTTGTAAATTATTTTACCAGCCTACTTCTCTTGACCCAAACCACCCTAAAAAGCTGATTCTAGCGCAGTTTTGAGCAAAAAAAAATATACCTAGCGGGTCTTTTATCAAAAAGTTGTAAATTCGCACTCTTAATCTGATAAGGAATAAAAATGAGTGCAAAATTTACCGAGTATAAGGGGCTTGATTTACCCGTTATCGCTGATGAACAACTGAAGTATTGGAAAGAAAATGATATTTTTGAAAAGAGTATAACCACTCGAGAAGGACAAACGCCGTTTATCTTTTTTGAAGGACCACCCTCTGCCAACGGACTTCCAGGTATTCACCACGTGATGGCTCGTGCTATAAAAGATATCTTTTGTCGCTATAAAACTCAAAAAGGATTCCAAGTAAAACGCAAGGCAGGTTGGGATACTCACGGACTTCCTGTGGAGCTCGGCACCGAAAAAGAACTCGGAATCACCAAAGAAGACATCGGTACAAAAATCTCTGTCGAAGAATATAACGAAGCGTGTAAGCGCACGGTTATGCGTTATACAGACCTTTGGAATGACCTGACTGAAAAAATGGGTTATTGGGTGGATATGGACGATCCGTATATCACCTATAAACCAAAATACATGGAATCAGTCTGGTGGTTGCTCAAAGAAATTTACAACAAAGACCTGCTCTATAAAGGTTATACCATACAACCCTTTTCGCCTAAAGCCGGAACAGGACTCTCGTCTCACGAGTTGAACCAACCAGGTACTTACAGAGATGTAACCGATACTACGGTTGTAGCGCAATTCAAAGCCCTACAAAACACATTACCTGCATTCCTCCAAGGATTTGGAGACATCCATTTCTTGGCCTGGACCACCACTCCTTGGACACTGCCGAGCAATACAGCGCTTACGGTAGGACCAAAGATTGAATATGTTTTAGCAAAAACTTTTAACCAATATACATTTGAACCTATCAATGTGATATTGGCTAAGAACTTGGTAGCGAAGCAATTTGGCGGAAAATTATATTTCGTAGATGAATCAGAAGATGAATTCGCGAACTATACAGCTAACGACAAGAAAATCCCCTACCAAATACTAGCAGAATTCAAAGGAAAAGATTTAGTAGGCATCAAATATGAGCAGTTATTGCCGTATGCCTTGCCCTATCAAAATCCAGAAAACGCATTTAGAGTCATCTCTGGAGACTTCGTAACTACAGAAGACGGAACAGGAATCGTGCACACAGCGCCTACTTTTGGTGCAGATGACGCCAAGGTAGCCAAAGAAGCGACGCCAGAAGTGCCACCTTTATTAGTACTTGACAAGGATGACAACGCTGTTCCGCTTGTCAACCTACAAGGAAAATTCATCGACGGATTAGGAGACATTTCAGGAAAATACGTCAAAAACGAATATTATGATGATGCAGAAGTGCCTGAGCGCTCTGTTGATGTGGAGATTGCCATTCGATTAAAAGAAGAAAACAAAGCCTTTAAGGTAGAGAAATATGTCCATAGTTATCCACATTGTTGGAGAACAGACAAACCTATTTTATATTACCCACTTGACTCTTGGTTCATCAAAGTTACGGCAGTAAAAGACCGAATGTTTGAACTCAACGAGACCATCAACTGGAAACCTAAAGCAACTGGAGAAGGGCGTTTTGGGAACTGGCTCAAAAATGCCAACGACTGGAACCTGTCTCGCTCTAGATACTGGGGAATCCCACTACCCATCTGGAGAACTGAAGATAAAACAGAAGAGATTTGTATTGGCTCAGTTGAAGAATTGATCAACGAAATCAACATTTCAGTTGAGAAAGGGATTATGGCCAGCAATCCATTTAAGGATTTCACCATCGGAGATTTATCTGATGAGAACTATGATTTAATCGACTTACATAAGAATGTAGTGGATGAAATTGTATTGGTATCGCCTTCAGGAAAAGCTATGCACAGAGAAGCTGATTTGATTGACGTTTGGTTTGACAGTGGCGCTATGCCTTATGCACAGTGGCATTATCCTTTCGAGAATAAAGAATATATAGATAATAACCAGGCCTTCCCCGCAGATTTTATAGCCGAGGGAGTAGATCAAACTCGTGGTTGGTTTTATACGCTTCACGCTATCGGAACTTTAGTTTTTGATAGTGTAGCTTATAAAAACGTAGTATCTAACGGATTGGTACTAGACAAAAACGGGCAGAAAATGTCTAAACGTTTAGGAAATGCGGCTGATCCTTTTGAAACGCTGAAAGAATACGGCGCAGATGCTACGCGTTGGTATATGATTTCTAACGCAAACCCTTGGGACAACTTGAAGTTTGACCTTGACGGTATTGCAGAAGTGCGCAGAAAGTTTTTCGGGACCTTATATAACACCTATTCGTTCTTTACTTTATATGCCAATATAGATGGTTTCAAATTCGCAGAAGAAGAAATCCCGCTGGATCAAAGACCAGAGATTGACCGCTGGATTTTATCGGAATTAAACACGCTTATCAAAGAGGTTGACGCTTTTTATGCAGACTATGAGCCTACCAGAGCCACACGTGCTATTTCTGATTTCGTTCAAGAAAACCTGAGCAATTGGTATGTGAGATTGTGTAGAAGACGCTTCTGGAAAGGAGATTATTCAACAGATAAGATCTCAGCTTATCAAACGCTTTACACCTGTCTAGAGGTAGTTGCCAAGCTTATCAGCCCAGTAGCTCCTTTTTATGCAGACAAGCTGTTTAGAGATTTGAATTTGGTTACTGGAAAAGAAGATTTTGAAAGTGTGCACTTGGCTTATTTCCCTAAATATGATCAAAGCAGTATCGATACAGCCTTAGAAAAGAGAATGCAAAATGCACAGACGATTTCGTCTTTAGTACTTTCTTTGCGCAAAAAAGAAATGATAAAAGTGCGTCAACCTTTGCAGAAAATCATCATTCCTATTCTAGACGACAGCCAAAGACAGAGCATCAATATGGTTGAAAGTCTCATCAAGGCAGAGGTGAACGTAAAAGAAATCGAGCTGTTAGACGATGCTTCTGGCGTATTGGTAAAGCAGATCAAACCTAACTTCAAAGCCCTAGGACCGCGCTTTGGCAAGGACATGGGGTTGATTTCTAAAGCGATACAAAATTTCACACCAGAACAAATCAACGAACTGGAGAAAAAAGGTAGCATAACAATAGAAATTAACAAAAATAGTATTATATTGTCATCGGATGAAGTGGAGATTACTTCGCAAGACATTCCAGGCTGGCTAGTAGCTTCAGCCAACGGAATCACTGTTGCCCTTGATATTTCTATCTCTGAAGAGCTCAGAAAAGAAGGAATTGCAAGAGAACTAGTCAATAGAATTCAAAATATCCGAAAAGACACCGGATTTGAGGTAACTGACAAAATAAAAGTGCAAATAAAAACAGAAAACGAGATTGCACAGGCAATTATGGCTAACTTAGCGTATATCAAAAGTGAAACCCTTACTAATGATTTGCAGATTGTACAGAACCTTGAGAACGGAATAGAAATAGAATTTGACGAAACCAAAAGTATAGTATTAATAACCAAAAACAGTTGAATTATGACAGATGAAAGATTAAGATTTTCTGATGCTGATTTAGCGGAATTCAAAGAATTAATTTTACAGAAAATAGAAAAGGCTCAGAATGATTTAGAGCTAATAAAAAGTGCATACATTAATGATTTGAATAACGGAACTGATGACACTTCACCAACGTTTAAGGCCTTTGAAGAAGGAAGCGAAACGATGAGTAAAGAAGCAAACTCTCAGTTAGCTATCAGACAAGAGAAGTTCATTCGCGACCTAAAAAACGCCCTCGTAAGAATTGAAAACAAAACTTACGGAATTTGTAAAGTGACCGGACAGCTTATCAACAGAGAGCGTTTGAAAATCGTTCCTCACGCAACTATGAGTATTGAGGCTAAAAACATGCAACGATAATTCTCGTAACATAGGCTGAAAAATATTCACGAAAGTGTAAAAGAAAACAAAACCCGATAGCATCAAAAGATGTTATCGGGTTTTTCTATTTTGCGCATTGCTCCAAGTGTACTCTTGGTTAAAAATCAAAGGTTTTAGTCTAGTATTTACTTTTACTTGGCTTAGTTGTCTTTGATTTCAAAAAGCGTTTTAAAATGCTTTAAGATTTTAGCTTTTAGCTCCTCTTCATCTAGCCTATCCACGCCAAGCTCTACATTTAACGAAGTGACTGCCTTACCTCTGATGCCACACGGAATAATATTGTCAAAATATCCCAAATCAGCATTGGCATTCAGTGCAAATCCATGCATGGTTACCCATCTAGAGGCGCGTACGCCCATGGCACAGATCTTTCTGGCAAAAGGAGTGCCTACATCTAGCCAAACCCCCGTCTCTCCTGGGCTTCTTTCTGTTTTAAGCCCGTATTCAGCCAAGCTAAGGATGATAGTCTCTTCTAATAACCTAAGGTATTTATGGATATCAGTGAAGAAATTGTCTAAGTCTAAAATTGGGTAGCCTACGATCTGTCCTGGACCGTGGTAAGTAATGTCACCACCCCTATTGATTTTATAAAAGCTTGCTCCTTTTTCTTTGAGTTGTTCTTCATTCAACAGTAAATTGCTCATATCGCCACTTTTTCCCAAGGTGTATACGTGAGGATGCTCTACAAATAAAAAGTGATTGGGCGTGGGTTGTGGGTTTTCGTTATTCCTATTACTGGTCTTTACAGCGACAATAGCTGCAAAAAGTTCTTCCTGATATTCCCAAACACGCTTGTAGTCTTTGAGTCCTAGGTCTTGTATATTCAGGCTTTTGTTTTTCATCGGTAGGTAAATTCTAGTATTTTTTTATGCTGGTCAAATTTAGCCTTTTTTACGGCAGATTCCTGAAAAACCACGCTAAAAGTTTATAGGCTGGCAGTTACAATATTGGCTAGACCCAAAGAAACAATTTACAGAAAAGCCAGAGGGAGTCTACTGTTTTTATCATAATTTCATTATATTTGAAGTATTGCTCTTGCAAGACAACACAAAAAAAACATCACCTATTTTGACAAAAAAAGCACTTATCATCACCTACTACTGGACTCCTTCTGGAGGACCAGGCGTACAGCGCTGGCTAAAATTCGTGAAATACTTACCTGATTTCGGAATAAAGCCCATAGTGTATGTACCCGAAAACCCCACCTACCCCATTATCGATCATAACCTGAGTGAGGATATCAAACAACCAACAGTACTTAAACAACCAATTAAAGAACCTTATGCTTTGGCCTCAATATTCTCAAAGTCTAAGACAAAATCAATCAGTTCAGGGATAGTACCCAGCAAACGAAAACAAGGCTTGCTAGATAGAACGATGCTGTATGTAAGGGGAAATTTCTTTATTCCCGATGCTCGTGTGCTTTGGGTAAAACCATCGGTTGAGTATCTCGAGAACTATATCAAAGAAAACAATATACAAACCATAATCACCACGGGCCCTCCACACAGCTTGCACCTGATAGGATTAGGGCTCAAAGAAAGATTAGACCTGAAATGGATTGCTGATTTCAGGGATCCTTGGACGAGTATCGTTTATCACAAAGATTTGAAACTCTCAGAAAGCTCTAAGAAAAAGCATATCGAATTAGAACTAAAAGTACTCAATACAGCTGATCAAATCATTGTGACGAGTCCGTCTACTAAGCTCGAGTTTTCAAGAAAAACAAAACAGCCCATCGAGGTAATCACCAACGGCTATGACGTAGAGAAAATCGAGAAACGTCCGTTAGACCAGAAGTTCAGCCTTGCGCATATCGGCTCGTTCTTGTCAGAGCGAAACCCAAGGATTTTATGGAAGGCACTCAAAGAATTGGTTAAAGAAAACCAAGATTTCAAGACAGATTTTCAGCTCAAACTCATCGGAATTGTATCTGATGAAGTAATGGATGCCATCAAAGAATTTGGCTTAGCATCCTATGTACACAAAACGAATTACTTGCCGCATGTTACATCTGTAGCCGAGCAACGAACCTCACAAGTATTGCTTTTGGTCGAGTCAGATTCTGAACAGACCAAGGCTATACTGCCAGGGAAGCTCTATGAATATATGGCTTCTAACCGTCCGATACTAGCTATTGCCAATGATGAATCAGACATTAGAAAAATCATTGAACACACTAACACAGGTGTTTTTTGTAGTTATACAGAAATGGACAAAGTAAAAGAGACTATCCAAAAGTATTATGGGTTATACAAAGAGAACAACCTAAAAACTTCGCCTATTGGACTGCAGGGCTTTAGCAGAAAAAACTTGACCCAAAAACTCTCACAACTGATTTAAAATCCTCCTCACAATCAATGGATACATTTTTAGATAAGATTTCAAAAAAACTCATCGAGAAGTTCGGCACTTCTATGCTTGATGTCACGGTTATTTTGCCCAACAGAAGATCAAAGATATTTCTGATAGAACAGCTCAAACAAAACTCAACCCATACTATTTTTGCGCCAAATATATGTAGCATTCAAGAATTTGCCGAGCGTATCTCTGGACTCAGAAGTCTGGACACGATGGAGCAATTATTTGAGTTTTATAATGTCTATACTCATAATGTCTATACTCAGGTGTCTGACAAAAAAGAAAGACAAGCCTTTGAGCAATTTGCACCTTGGGCAAAAGTATTGCTCAAAGATTTCAGTGAGATTGATGCCTATCTTTTAGAGCCTGACAAAATCTTGCAATACTTAAAAGACATCAAGGATTTAGAACACTGGTCAGTATCTGAAAAGCGAACAGCAATCATCGAAAAACACCTGAAGTTTTGGGCTTTATTGCCAACATATTACGAAGCTTTCTATCAATATTTAATTGCTAAAAAAGCGGGTTATCAAGGGCTGATTTACAGAGAATCTGCTGAGAATATAAAGTGTTTTGCTGACAATCTAAAAACTGAAACCTTTGTATTTGCAGGCTTTAACGCACTGATGCCCTCTGAAGAAAAAATTATCAAACACTTGCTTAGAGAAAACAAAGCCTCTATCTATTGGGATACAGATCGCGCTTATTTAGAGAACAAATACAATCAGGCAGGATATTTTACGCGCAAAATAAAACAAAACTGGAGTTATTATAAGTCTAACCCATTTGAGTGGATATTTGATGAGTTTTCTAAAGACAAGAACATACATATTATCGGCGCTGCAAAATCAATCGGGCAAGCAAAGGTAGTAGGGGAAATCCTCGAAAAACAATTGGCAGAAAACCCAGATAGCCTGAGCAAAACTGCGCTTATTTTATCTGAGAAAAGCTTGCTCATCCCCGTGTTATATTCACTGCCTGAAAGTGTGGGCACACCCAATATCACCTTAGAGTACTCCGCTAGAAACAACCCGATTCAATTTCTTATAAATAGACTTTTCAAGTTGCACACCTATGCCAATAGTCAAAGTGTAAACTCCTATACATTTTACTATAAAGATGTACTTGAGGTACTATCAAATCCGTTTGTGGAGCCATTTGTAAAGGCAAATACTACCGCAAATACGATCAAAACTAATAACTTCACTTTTATAAGTCACACCAAATTACTCGAATTACAAAAAGAAGAAAAAACAGAATTATTCAACCTTATTTTTGAGCAATGGCCTACTGACGCGCTACTTGCATTAGAGAGAATTTCTGACATCTTATTGCTCATCAAAGCCAAACTTGGCAACGACACTGACGCAGACAGAATCACTATGGCTTTTGTGTATGAAATTTTTAAGGTCATCAATAAACTCAAAAATTATTTCTCAATTGCTGAGGCTGCAAGTAGCCTAAAGAATCTGTATGCCGTTTACAAACAGGTCATCGATAGTGCTGAGGTTTCTTTTGAGGGAGAACCACTCTCGGGAATGCAAATTATGGGAATCTTAGAATCAAGAACGCTTGATTTTGAGCATGTGATATTCACTTCTGTGAATGAGGGAAAGATACCTTTTGGCAAATCACAGAATTCATTTATTCCGTATGATGTGAAAAGGGAATTTGGATTGCCTACCTACAACGACAGAGATGCCATTTATACCTATCACTTTTATAGACTCTTGCAAAGGGCAAAAAATGTCTATTTGATTTATAACACTGAAGACGAAGGATTTGACTCAGGCGAGAAAAGCCGTTTTATTACGCAGCTAAAAATTGAAAACCTTCCGAATCACAACCTTACAGAAGAAATATACAATTCGACTTTGCCTGCACAAGTACAAAGTGAAACGCTAATTGAGAAGTCAGATGATGTGATAGAAGTGCTTAGAGCTATATGTGAAAAAGGATTTTCGCCGTCTTCATTAGCGAGTTATATCAGAAATCCGATAGATTTTTACTTTCAGCGCATCCTTAAAATAAACGAAAGCAAAGAAGTAGAAGAAACCATAGAGGCCAATACACTCGGGAATATTATTCACAATACTTTAGAACAACTTTATAAACCTTATGTAAACAAGTATCTGAACACGATGATTATCGAAAGTTTAGAACACAGTTTTGAAGAAGTACTACTAACCAAATTCAAAGAGGTCTTTAAAGAAGGAAGCATCAAAAAAGGAAAGAATCTGTTGGCTTTTGAATCTGCCAAAAGAAGTATTTCTAACTTTTTAAGATTAGAAAAACAGCTCATCACAAATGACAATACAGTCAAAATATTGTATTTAGAAGAGCGATTTGAGCAAGAATTAGTAGATAGCCGTCTTCCGTTCCCGGTAAAAATAGCCGGAATTATAGACCGAGTTGAGGAACGAAACGGAGCTATTAGAATCGTAGACTACAAAACCGGAAAAGTTGAAAAAGGCAATTTGACCCTAAACAATTGGCAAGACTTTTTGTCTAATGAGAAAAAAGACAAAATCATTCAGCTGCTGAGCTATGCCTTTATGTATAGCAAATATGCAGGAGATAAACCGATGGAGACTGGAATTATTTCGTTTAAAAACCTCAAAAGCGGATTCTTGCCCTTTGAATTTAGTGAAGGCAAAGAGAAAATCCAGCAGATTACTCCTGAAATATTAGAAAACTATAAAGAAGAAACGGTTCAGTTGTTATTAGAAATATTGGACAAAAACATTCCGTTTATTGACAAAAGAAATCAGAAGTAAATCAAGAGGGATCTGACATGCTATGTACAGCGCCTTCTTTGACTTTAGCAAACCAATCAGTCAGAATAGGGAAAACCAATTCAGATGCTTTGACTACAGGCGCATACAAAACTGAATCTTGTTTAGATTGTTCTGTAATTAACGTGTCATTTTTATTTATTTTCTGAAAGAAATGAAGCACAATACTCACTATAAAAAGCATTTTTAAAAGCCCGAAAACTCCTCCTAACAGTCTGTTTATCCAGCCAAGACCAGTGAAACTAGCTAGTTTTGTAAATGTTTTTGCCAATAAGACAATACCTACAATCACCAGAATAAAAGTGATGGCAAAAGCGATGATTTCTATATATTGAGATTCAGAAAAGAGATTTTCTCTGATGTAGTCAGCTACAAATCCGGAGAATTTGATAGCGATAAACACACCTATTATTAGCGAAACGAAAGAAGCTAACTCGACAAAAAAACCATTCCAAGCTCCTCTGATAAGACCAAAGGCTAAGATAGTTGCTATGATGATGTCGATAAAATTCATTAAAACTAATTAAGGATATAGGAAGCCCCGAGGCCAAAAGCCGGAATTTCTACGTCAAATTTTCTTGAAGTAGTAAAATTAATCATCGTGAAAAATCCTTTCATAGTGCCTAATGGAGCAACTAATAGACAACCTGAAGTATAAGAATAGGTTTCGCCTGATTTCATAACTGGTTTTTGACCTACGACACCTTCGCCATCAACAACTTCTTTGTGGCTAAGTGCGTCAAATATTTCCCAATGTCTGGTGAGCAACTGTACTGTATCTTTACTTTGATTTACTATTGTAATCCTATAGGTAAAGGCATAATGTATTTTTTGATTCTTGAAGTAGATGCCTTCAAAACTAGTAATAACAGAAACTTTGACACCTTGGGTTACTTGTGATACCATATTGACAAAAGTTTAGAGTTTCTCAAAGATATGTTTTTTAGCCCTAAAATAAAAAGTTTCGTTTAGTTGTTTTACAAAAGTAAACCCGGCAAACTCCTAAGAGACAACCGGGTTCAAAATAAAAAAACTACTCTTTAAAATTATGTCTGTATATCAGCAAATACAAGACAAATATAGTTCTTGATTCAAGCCTATGATATACGGCAAATGCCGAATTAATATACATATTGCCAATTTACATTATTTATATTTATGCATTTAACGTTGACACCGAATAACTACACCTCCTTAAACGGAAGTTTTAATTGTATAGCTTCTTTTGCCGAGTCGAGAACTTCAGTTGTATTGAGTTCGTTATTTTTGATTGAAAGCCCCAAAAGACGGATTTTCTTCTCACGTGGAATCTGATGTAAGAGTTCAAGTGACTCAGTATGTAGCAATTCAAAGTCGACGATAAAATCAGCAAAGGTTTTGCTTTTTGAGGTAATCTGAAAATCGCTATACTTGACTTTTAAGGTCAAGGTTTTTCCTTTAAAATTGGTTTTTTTACTATTCCGAAAAAGGTCATCCAGCAAAATATCTAATTCTTTCTCTAAGACTTCTAGCACATTAGTATCTTCATAAAAAGTGTTTTCTGTGCCTAATGACTTCCGGGTTCTGTTAGGATTAACTTCTCTGTGGTCAATAGCGCGAGCATTAAGGTAGTAGGACTTTCCGCTTTTGCCAAAATGTTCTACGAGAAAATCCTCTGATTTCTGTTTGAGGTCATAGCCAGAGAAAATACCCATTTGGTGCATGCGCTCAGCCGTTTTTTTGCCAATCCCAAAAAAGCGCTCGATTTCAAGTCCTTCTACAAAGCTTGCGGCTCTTTTGGGTGTGATGACAAACATGCCGTTGGGCTTGTTATAGTCTGATGCGATTTTGGCTAAAAACTTATTAAACGAAACGCCAGCTGAAGCGGTGAGATTAGTTTTGGTTTGAATTTTATCTTTAATTTCCTGTGCAATATCCATCGCAAAAGTCATGTTCTTGTGGTTTTCAGTAACATCTAAAAAAGCTTCATCGAGCGAAAGAGGCTCAACTAAATCAGTATACTCAAGAAATATAGAACGAATTTGTAGCGACACTTCTTTATAAGCCTGAAATCTTGGTGGCGCAAACAATAGCTCAGGACACTTTTGGACTGCCGTTACAGAAGGCATAGCAGAGCGCACCCCAAACACCCGCGCTTCATAACTCGCAGCAGCCACAACGCCTCTGGCACCGGCATAGCCAACAGCCAAAGGTTTACCTCTGAACTGCGGGTGATCTCGCTGCTCAATTGACGCAAAAAAAGCATCCATGTCAATATGAATAATCTTTCGCTTCACGATATGATTTGATTTTACTTTCGTTTTTGTTTAAAAAACCGAGTCAGAAGGGCTGCACATTCTTGTTGTAGTATGCCCTGGGTTAGCTGTGTTTTGGGGTGTGGCTTGCCCCCCATAGCTCTGTAGCCTCGTTGCAGGTCACTTGCTCCAAACACCACCCTATCGATCTGACTCCAATACAAAGCGCCCATACACATCTGACAAGGCTCTAAAGTGACATAAAGGGTGCAGCCTTTAAGGTATTTTCCGCCTAAAAAATTAGAAGCTGCCGTGATTGATTGCATTTCTGCATGAGCGGTGACATCCGTGAGTAGTTCAGTCAAATTATGTGATTTTGAAATTACTCTATCGCCCGCGACAACTATAGCGCCAACCGGGATTTCACCCTTGTCAAAAGCGGCCTGTGCTTCTAAAAGGGCTTTTCTCATATAATACTCGTCAGATAAAATGTTTTGCATAGACTTTAGCTTCGCTCTTTTAGAATTTGATCGATGATAAGACATTCTTTAGGGCTGAGTTGTTTTGTATTGAGTAATTGAAAAAGTTGTTCAGACGAAAACTTCTCATATTCAAGCTTGATTTGCAGAATTTCTTTACGGCTCTGAGGCGTTCCGCCACCGATTAGGTCTCTCACAAAAGCATATCTCTTATACTTTGAAAACAATATCAATGTTATCATCGGGATGATAATAACCAAAAGTAGTATTGCTTTAATCATTGTTTTGTTTTAAAATCTAAAATTACAAAATTATTAAGTGCAAGCAGAATCACATTTGCTTAAATAATATATAGCACAGTAAATTTGAAAGAAATATCCAAAAAAGAAGCCGCCTCGTTTTAGGAGGCGGCTTGCTTTAGTATAGTTCAATAACTTCTTTAATCAACCAAGATGACAGCTTTGTTGTCTTTCATCTCAAGTGTACCAGAACCTATAGTCATTACGTGTTTACTACCTTCTTTGGTGAATCTATCTTCATAAGAAGTACTCGTAGTAAAAGAGGTAGTCTCAATCTTTACTTTTCCGTTTTGCAACACCGCTACAATAGCAGCATGGTTGTTGAGCATTTGGAATTCTCCATTTACTCCTGGAACAGTAACAGAAATAACTTCTCCTGAAAATAATGTCGCCTCTGGTGATATAATCTCTAATTTCATTTTTATAAGTATTAAGTATGAACTACAGTGTATTGTGAATAACTATGCCACTACCTGAAGTACTATAAGCTTATGACTAGATTATGCCTCAGTCAACATTTTTTGTCCAGCCTCAATTACATCTTCGATGGTTCCTTTAAGGTTGAAAGCTGCTTCTGGCAAATGATCAAGTTCTCCGTCAATAATCATATTAAATCCTTTGATGGTATCTTTGATATCTACAAGAACTCCTGGTATACCTGTAAACTGCTCTGCAACGTGGAAGGGTTGAGATAAGAAACGCTGTACACGTCTAGCTCTATATACAGCTTGTTTATCCTCTTCTGAAAGCTCTTCCATACCAAGAATTGCGATGATATCTTGAAGTTCTTTATATTTTTGAAGTATGTTTTTCACTCTTTGTGCACAGTCATAGTGCTCATTGCCTAATACTTCTGCAGAAAGAATCCTAGAAGTTGAATCTAGCGGATCTACCGCTGGATAAATTCCTAGCTCAGCAATCTTACGCGAAAGTACGGTTGTAGCATCAAGGTGAGCAAAAGTTGTCGCTGGTGCCGGGTCAGTAAGGTCATCAGCAGGAACGTAAACCGCCTGAACTGATGTAATTGAACCTCTCTTAGTTGAAGTAATGCGCTCTTGCATGGCTCCCATCTCAGTTGCTAGTGTAGGTTGGTATCCTACTGCTGATGGCATACGTCCTAAAAGGGCTGATACTTCAGATCCTGCTTGAGTAAAACGGAAGATGTTATCAACGAAGAAAAGAACGTCTTTTCCTTGTGCTTCTCCTGCTCCGTCACGGAAGTATTCCGCTATGGTAAGTCCTGAAAGCGCCACACGAGCACGTGCTCCTGGCGGCTCATTCATCTGTCCGAAAACGAAAGTAGCTTTAGACTCTTTCATCGCTTCTTTATCTACTTTAGACAAATCCCATCCGCCTTCTTCCATAGAATGCATGAAATCGTCTCCGTATCTAATAATTCCTGATTCTAACATCTCGCGAAGTAAGTCGTTACCCTCACGCGTACGCTCTCCTACTCCAGCAAATACTGAAAGTCCTCCGTGTCCTTTAGCGATGTTGTTGATAAGCTCTTGAATAAGTACTGTTTTACCTACTCCTGCTCCACCAAACAACCCAATTTTACCTCCTTTTGCATAAGGCTCAATAAGGTCAATTACTTTAATTCCTGTATAAAGAACTTCTGTTGAAGTCGATAAATCTTCGAATTTTGGTGCATCTCTGTGAATTGGCAAACCATTGGCTCCTTCTTTCGGAAGTTCCTCAAGTCCGTCAATAGCATCACCGATAACGTTAAATAAACGCCCGTAAATATTAGCTCCGATTGGCATTTGGATTGGAGAACCTGTGGCTACAACTTCAACACCTCTGCTCAACCCATCGGTTGAATCCATAGAAATCGTACGTACTACGTTTTCTCCGACATGTGATTGAACCTCAAGAACCAATTTAGTGCCATCAGACTTAGTTAACTCTAATGAATCATAAATCTTTGGAAGCTCAGCACCCTGAGCATCAAACACAACATCGATAACTGGACCAATGATTTGTGCTACTTTACCTATTGTTTTAGACATAACGTATCTATTTATTAAACAGCTATTTATATTACTTTAAATCAATTTCGATTTTCGTGGTGCAAAGATAGTCTTTTATCTCTAAAAGATAAAACCAAAACTAATAAAAATATCAGAAGGCTTTATCTTGCTGAAAGTCAACTAGTAAGCAGTATGGCATTCACCTTGAGTGCTATAAAAAGTCTTTGTGAAAACTAAGCGGAAGTAAGTTTTCAAGAGAATCAGATTTAAAGACCTCTCCTGTCTCTCCCATAAAGTAAAGTTCTATAGGAATATCTTGCTTTTGCTCATACTCAGAGATACTTTGTCTGCAGGCTCCACAAGGAGGTGTCGGTCGCTGAGTTGGGTGAATATCAGAAGTGGCAGAAATTGCAATTTTCAGAATTTTTGTATCTGGATACAAACTACCCGCTTGAAAAATAGCCACGCGTTCAGCGCATAATCCTGACGGATAAGCCGCACTTTCTTGATTATTACCGATGACTACTTTGCCGTTTTCTAACAAAATAGCAGCACCTACTCTAAACTTAGAATACGGAGCATAGGCTTGTTTGCGCACCTCTACGGCTTTGAGCATTAACCCTTTAGTCTGGTCATCCAAACTATCTATAGAGTCATAAGCAGTGAACGTGGTGTTAATCTGTATTTTTTTCAAACTATTATAGAATTATATCTAATTACTAATATTCGTCAAATTTCTCTCCGAAGTTGAATGTCAGAGAAAAACGCAAGGTATTCTCTAGTGGATTCTGTACTTTAGAGGTTGACATCAGGTATGAAAAGTCAAGTCTGATCACATTGTATTTAAACCCGGCACCTAGCGTGAAATACTTTCTAGCTCCTTTGGTCTCGTGTTCGTTAAAGTAGCCTAAACGCAAAGCGAATGAATCCATATAAGAATATTCAACGCCACCGCCTAAGGTGAATTCTCTAAGCTCTTCTGCAAATCCGTCTGGCGCATCGCCAAAAGACTTGAATATACCTGTGAACCAATTTGTGCTATTGTATGCATCATAGGCATCCACTTTTTCATCTGGAGTCATATCCTCCGTAATCTGAGGCGTAGGCACCATAAGTTTATTTGCTTCTACAGAAACCGAAACGGTATTGTATTCATCTAAAATAAAATCAAATGAACCACCTATCTTCATGTTTGCAGGCAAAAAGTTTGCACTGTACTCATCATCGTCATACTGCATCTTAGGCCCCATATTCTGGAAGTTAAAGCCAGCTCTCCAGCGCCCGTCAAACTCACTAAAAGCCAATTGCTCTGACTGGTAGTATCCCGCAACATCCACCGCAAAAGTACTCGCTGCCGAAGCATCAGAGGTAGCATCAGGGATTTTCAGCGCAGAACGGATATAACGCCCGGCAACTGCCATAGAGAAACGCTCTGACAAGCGCAGTGAGTACGAAAGGTCAAACGCCAATTCACTCGGACTTACTGTTCTACCCGGATCGTCATAACTCTCAGTAAGCACAATGTCTCCTAGCCCGAAATAACGCAAGCTCGCAGCGGCTGCAGATCTTTCGTTAAGTCTATAGAAATAATTTAATTGTCCTAAATTTATATCGTTTACGATTTCAGTAAGATAAGGGGTATAACTTACTGAAACGCCTTGTTGGTCTAATGCAAAAGCATACTTAGCAGGGTTGTGTTGTTGTGAATAGCCGTCAACAGCAGTAGCCACCCCAACGTCTCCCATACCCGCAGAGCGCGCATCAGCAGGGATCATTAAAAAGGGAACGGCTGTAGTAATCACTCTGTTTTCCTGAGCATAGACTCCGTTATAAACAAATAGACCAATAATCAATAAAGCGATTTTTTTCATATACATAATGGTTTTTCTCTCTAAAAAGTTAGCAAATATAACACTCTATATTAAAGTATGACAAGTTTCTCGAATTTTTCTGTCTTTTTACCTGTTAGGCTCGAGCGCACCGTCAGCTTATACACATACACGCCTTTACCTATTTTATCTCCAAAATCATCTCTTCCATCCCAAGAAATCTCTCTCGAAAGAAAGCCTTCTGTCAAGACCGTCTGGTTTTTAGTCCAAACTACTTTACCGGTAATCGTAAAAACCTGCACTTGCACCTCTAGTGGCTCAAAAGGTCTATTGTGCGAAAACCAAAACTCGGTATAACTCACAAACGGATTGGGGTAATTCAACACATTTTCTAATCGTATCTCTTCATCGCCCACTACCAGAAAATCAATGTCAGCAGTAGTCATATTATTATATACATCCCAAGCCTTGAAGGTGATGGTATGCAATCCAGGCTCTAGGTTTCTAAACGGAAACGACACTTTTCCTTTGGTATAATCGTCTAATTCGGTTTGATAATAATCATTCATCACATACGGATTATTGTGGTCGTTATCTAAAATAGCCACCATATCATGCCCAATACCCCCTGCGGTATTCATGCCGTTATCATCTTCGAGATAAGCCAGGAATATAGGCGAGTGATTGGTTATTCCGCCCGAAATAAAAGTGGTGTCATTCATATACAACTTCACTTCTGGCGGCGTAGTGTCAGCGGGAGCATTTTCGTTTAAACCCCCTATTTTTATATCAGATGAAAAGCCCGCTTGGTCTTCTAACGGAGATGGTCTTTGGGTATAGAAGCTAATTTTTCCGAAATCAATAGGCATTCTGATATCTTTTGGCACCACAAAATTAAACTCAAAATCACCTCCAACTACCGATGCGTTTCCTCTAAAAACAGTTTCTCCAAGCACATAGAAATCCATGGTCACTAACTCTCCCCCTGAAGAATGCCCATCATTGCCCAGGGTAGTGCGTTTGATTTTCTTGTCAAAAATCTGTGCTGATAACTCTCCTATATAACTCGTTATCTTAGTTCCGTTTTGATCGGCTACAATTCCTTTTAGCTTGACTTTTGACAGCGCCTCTAAACTTCCTTGAAAATCATTTACCGGTATGTCATTCACATGTGTAAGCAGGATTTGAGGCTTGGGGATTGCCAATGACAACGCTGGATCACCGATACAAGCTACCATTCGCGTGGTATTCATATTTCCGTAATCATTCTTTGCCTTTCTGAGCGTCTCCCCAACCGTCGGATAAGCATCGCCTTGATAAGGCCCGTACGAAAACATGACTTGACCCAGGCGTAAATTAAAGTTTTCAGCCGTGGAAATTCCGATGAGCCTAGTGGTGGTAATCATATTCACAGCACCTCCCTTCGGGTTCCAATACACATATTCTCCAGCCGCTGGTCGCAACGGATTGTCAAACTTGGTAAATTCACAAGTTACCGTTACAAAAAGTGGATACTTATATCTATTGCCTAAATTCTGCCCATCTGATTTTTCAAAAATACGCTCGTGCGCCAATCCCTCTTCACCACCGTGACCGAGGTAATTAAAGACCAAAGAACCATTTTCAAAAGACTGTACTATATCTTTTCTCGCCTGAGGATACCTCGCTCCTCCCGATGCTGTCTCTTGTACATATGCATCGGTATAAATTTTATTGACGTTAAAAAAGGGTTTATTTGTCTGAATCGCTTCTGCCAACTCATCCATCTTGAACTGCATATTAGCGTCAGTTCCCTTGTCAATATCATCTGCAATTAGCGTAAGGCTGTTTCTCCATCTTCCAAAAGATTTATCCTCATAATACTCAAATACCTTGTTGATCATCTCCTCTGCTTGTGCCGTAGAACTGATTAACATACGCCCCACTGCTACATCTGCCTTATCATACATACCCATATTGCCTTCGTTCTGATCCATCATCCCAAAATAATCATCTGAACAAAACTGTCCCAAATTAAAATTTGAGTTTCCGTTGCCTTGATAAAACTGAAAAATGGGAACGATATTGGTATTGCCCCTGATTCTATCCTTAAAGTCAAAAGAAGCATCTCCGAATAGGTTGACGTATTTAACTTTCTTATCAGCCGTAGAGCCGTTGTAATACACATACCTAACAAAGTTTCTTATCGCCCCGATGTCTTGTTTTCCTGAAGCAAACTCTTGATAAATTGATTCTAGCGTCACTACTCTCACGCTAAGCCCTGAATTATTTCTGTGGAAGTTAGCTAATTTCTCTGCCTGAGTACCCAAAAAAGCAGGGGTAATTATCAAATAATCAACATCCTTGAAATTGCCGTTTTGGTCTTTGAGAATGGTCCCCTTCAGGTTTTGGTTGACAATTCGCATGTTTTGTGTTTCTCTTTTAGGCGTATAATAATCAGCTTGATCAACTGCAATATACTTCCGTTTTTCGCCCATAAAAGCCTTTAGACTCATACTTGCATTGGCAGGATTTTCCTTTTTAGACACATTATAAATATCAGTAACATCCCAGAGTTCTTTGATCGTTGTGGCATTGCTCAACTGATACTCTATCACACCCGTATTAGTCAACGCGTCATTATGAAAAAAGTGAAATTGTTTGCCCGTCCCCTTAAGCTGTCTTCTTGCGGTAATAGCGATGTAGTCAAGATAACCATTAAGTGTAGGCACCCCATTATTATTAAAAACAACACTAACATCAAGATTATCTGAAGTAGCCGTATGCGTGACGGCTAAACTTTTTTCTCTACCAAAGATATCATCATTGGGCGAGGATGAACCAAAACTTGTAGTACCCACCTCAGTATTATTTACTTTAAACTTAAAAGAGGCGGTTAAGTGGGCAGAATTTATTGCGGTGACAGTTTTGAATTGAATGGGCACAGCGCTAACCAAATTGGGAAAACTAAAACTAAAACTCTGCTCATTTTTAATGTTAAAGCTTTCACCAAACCACTTTCTGCCAAGCCTAGCAAAGTTATCTAAATCCTTTTCATAAAATTGATAATCGTCAAATTCGCCAACCGATAGGACAGCTGCTTGCGTAGGTTCAGCGATAACATCCATGCGTTTGCCGTCTTCAAAACCCTTTGTGGTAATATAATAATAAGAACGATCGCTGTATAAATTCAGGTGAGTGTCGCTCTCCTTATTATAGGTATCCACGCCTTCGGCATACAACAAAATATAATCCTGCGCATCAAAACTCCCATCAGCTTGACCTATAACTTGAATGGCATTTTCTTGAATATCAAACGGATAGTCAACATCATTCATCAGCGGAAGCATTCTTCCGCCGTTACCGAAAATCTTAATCTTCTTTGGGTTGACGTTGTTTAGATCCATGCCTAAGCTCTGGATAAAGCTCTTTGAGAGTTTATAAACTCCAGATTTCTCTACATAAAACTTAAACCATTCGCCACTTGACAAAACCGAATTTGAAATTGCAGGAACCGCTTGTGTATTGGCAAAGCTGTATGAAGTTGTGCTTTGTATCGGTGTCAAAACAAAAGACACTACTTTTCTAAATGAATGCTCTGAATCTTTAATTATTGGTGAAAATGAAAGCGAAAGATAGCTCTGGTCTCTACTCTTGTTTACCGATGTGGTTGGGTTAATAGCACTGGGCAAATTCTGAACAGATAGAACGCCTAAATCTTGTTTTGAAATAGGTTCATAAACAATAGTACTAACACTAAAATCGTTTTCTGAACTGGCAATCAATTGATAGTTAAACACAATTTGCCCCGATTCTGGAAGGTAGCTGAAATATTCTGATTGAAAATGAGGAATGTTTACTTTTACATCATCAGAGAACAAAAATGGAGTATCTTTCCACTCTAAAGAAATTGGGGTTTCTTTCTGAGCAAAAGAAACCATATAAAACATAAGTGCTAAAAGGCTGATCGTATTTTTCATTGCTTACAAATAACGTGAATCGGTGTTAAATATTACAGGAAAGCAAAAATAATTATTCAAAAACTATTTTTATATAATAATTCTTTTAAATTTGCGTTCTTTCAGGGAATACAAACACGAGCAATAATTTTTTTTAGATAACAGTTGCAATTTAATTTTATATTCTTTTATCTTGCAACCAAAATTTAGTAGTAGCTGATTTATGAAAACTAACAAAATCTTAATTTTGAATTTACTTGTCCTTGCAGGTCTTGCCGCAGGGATGACTAGCTGTAGCAAAGGCAACAAATCAGGCGTGTCTAAAGCAACCGGCTGGAAGATCGATGGTAAAGATGGTAGATTCAACTATAATTCCAAGTTCAAGAAGCAAGAAACACCAATCGGGATGGTAGCTATTGATGGAGGTACCTTTACTATGGGTAAAGTTGGAGATGATCCGATTCACGATTGGAACAACTCGCCTACACAACAGCACGTTCAATCCTTTTTTATGGATGAAACAGAGGTGACTAATATGATGTATGCAGAATACTTATATTACATCAAAAAAGTATTCCCACCTTCAGAAGAAAACTATCAAAACATCTATAACGGAGCCTTACCAGATACTTTAGTATGGAGAAATCGTTTAGGATATAACGAATCAATGGTTTCAGAATACCTTTGGCACCCAGCTTACGGAAATTATCCAGTAGTAGGTGTAAACTGGATTCAAGCAACCGAATTCTGTAAGTGGAGAACAGATTTTGCCACGATGAACGAGCTGGAGAAAAACAAATTCTTAGCAAAAGACGCAAAATCAAAAGATCTTGCTGACGGTACTTACTTCAGTAGAGATGCCTATATCGTTTCGCCAAGCACTGCCTTTGGAGGTGATGAGAACATCGTCTTGAAGAAAGGTCAAAAAGGCAAAAGCGAAGAAGAAGAATCTAACGTTTATGCTTCTATGTCATCTGGAGTTATTCCTGCTGAATTTAGACTTCCTACAGAAGCTGAATGGGAATATGCTGCACTTTCAATGAATGAAACTAGAGAGTACAACTTATACAGAGGTAAAAAGAAATATCCTTGGGCTGGAGCTTATACAAGCTCAGACAGCAGAAGACAAAAAGGAGATAGACTTGGTAACTTCAAACAAGGAAAAGGAGATTACGGAGGACCTGCAGGATGGTCAAGCGATAACGCTGATATTACTGCACCCGTAGGAAGCTACCCACCAAATGCTTTTGGGCTTTATGACATGGGTGGTAACGTAAACGAATGGGTACTTGACGTGTATAGACCATTAGTAGATGACGAAATGAACGATTTCAACTACTACAGAGGTAACGTGTATATGAAAAACGAAATTGGAGAAGACGGAAAAGTTATTTTTGTTACTCCTGAGACTATTAAATATGACACATTGCCAAACGGTAAAGTTGTAGCAGTAGCACTTCCAGGTCAGATCTCTAAAGTTCCAATCGATGAGAACGAAACCTATTTGAGATACAACTTTGACAAGAGTGACCTTCGCAACTACAGAGATGGAGATGCTCAATCAAGAAAAGACTTTTATACCGCAGGATCTGAGACAGATGATTTAGACGACGCCAAGAAAATGTACAACTCTCCTAAACACGATGTAAGTATCGATACACTTGGAGAGATGAGCAGAAAGTGGGATGGTTCAAACAAGAGAACTACACTTATCAATGACGAGGCTAGAGTGTATAAAGGAGGTTCTTGGAGAGACAGAGCTTATTGGTTAGACCCTGCACAACGCAGATACTACCCACAATATATGGCTACTGACGACATCGGATTCAGATGTGCTGTATCTAAAGCAGGACCAAAATCAGACAGAAAAAAAGTAAGAGGATAAAACCTTCTTAAAAAAGAATATTTACAAAAGCCCGTTTAGGGCTTTTGTCTTTTTAACTCACCACTCTTCGCATGAAAATAGCTGACCTACATCAAGCCTTTGTCAAGTCAAACGGAATAGTTATAGATTCTAGAAAAGTAAGACAAAACGATTTCTTCGTAGCCCTCAAAGGCGATAACTTTGACGCAAACAGCTTTGCAGAACAAGCACTCGACCAAGGAGCTTTATGTGTAGTGATTGACAATGCCGATTATTATATTGACCAGCGAACGATTCTTGTCAAAGATGCGCTCACAACTTTACAAGAACTAGCTAACTACCACAGAAGACAACTCAACATTCCGATTATTGCCTTAACAGGAAGCAACGGCAAAACAACGACCAAAGAACTAATCAAAGCAGTCTTGTCAGAAAAGTTTACTGCCAAAGCCACACTAGGCAACTTAAACAATCATATTGGCGTGCCACTCACCTTGCTTTCATTTGGCTCACAAACTCAAATAGGCATAGTAGAAATGGGTGCCAATCATCAAAAAGAAATAGAATTCTTGTGCAGTATAGCAGAACCAAATTATGGCTATATCACTAATTTTGGCAAAGCACATTTAGAAGGTTTTGGCGGATTTGAAGGTGTTATAAAAGGAAAAAGCGAACTCTACTCCTACTTTATCTCTAAAAGAGAACACACTGTATTTATCAATATTGATGATCCAATACAAGTAGAAAAATCAGAAAACCTCACTCGATTCTCATTTTCTTTTTACGACAAAAAAGCAAATACCTATATCAAACACAGCCAAGCCAATCCATTGGTAAAGCTAGACTTTGAGGATACCGAAATACAGTCACATCTTATTGGCGCTTATAACACTACAAATATTGCAGCGGCAATAACCATAGGAAAATACTTTAAGGTAGATAACAACCTAATCAAAAAAGCAATTGAGAATTATATCCCGACAAACAACAGATCTCAATTACTAGAAAAAGACACGAATAAAATCATACTAGACGCATATAACGCCAATCCGAGTAGCATGAGGGCTGCTATCGAGAACTTTACAAAACTGGAGGCTGAAGCTAAACTCATGATTTTAGGCGATATGTTTGAGCTTGGCAACCAAAGCCTGGACGAACACAAAAGTATAATAGAATGTATTGAACGCATATATAAATCTAGCGTATTCTTTGTTGGAAAAGACTTTTGCGCTACCCAAAAAAACAATCCAAAACATCAGTTTTTTGAAGATTTTGATGCTTTGAAAGTCTATTTATCTGAAAACAAAATTACAAACAAAACGATTCTAATCAAGGGCTCTAGAGGCATGGCACTAGAACGAACACTGGATATATTGTAGAAAGTAAAAATTAGAGACAAAATTTTTAGTTCTCTGTAAGAAAGCTTATTTTTGCAGGTGGTATTCAAAATACCATTTCTAAACCTAATAGAACAGAATTCGATTATGAAAGAGATCACCAAAGAAGTTTACCTTAATTGGTACGAAGATATGTTGTTTTGGAGAAAATTCGAAGACAAACTAGCTGCTTTGTACATTCAACAAAAAGTAAGGGGATTCCTACATTTATACAACGGACAAGAAGCCGTTTTAGCTGGAGCTTTACACGTCATGGATTTGTCTAAAGACAAAATGATAACAGCCTATAGAAACCACGTACAACCCATAGGTATGGGAGTTGACCCAAAGAAAGTTATGGCTGAGCTTTTAGGAAAAGCAACCGGAACCTCTCAAGGTCTTGGTGGATCTATGCACATATTCTCTAAAGAAAAAGGATTCTATGGAGGACACGGAATTGTTGGAGGACAAATACCAGTAGGAGCAGGAATCGCCTTTGCTGACAAATATTTTGAAACAGGTGGTGTGACCCTCACCTATTTTGGCGATGGTGCAGCTAGACAAGGTTCGCTTCACGAAGCCTTTAATATGGCTATGTTATGGAAGCTACCTGTCGTATTCATTTGTGAAAACAACGGATACGCGATGGGAACCTCAGTGGAGAGAACTGCTAACCATACTGAAATCTGGAAGTTAGGTAGAGGCTATGAAATGCCTTCAGGACCCGTTGACGGAATGAACCCAGAGAAAGTGGCACTTGCCTTGCACGAAGCAATGGAAAGAGCTAGACGCGGTGAAGGACCAACATTCTTAGAGATGAAAACTTACAGATACAGAGGTCACTCTATGTCTGATGCACAACAATACAGAACTAAAGACGAAGTCGAAGAATACAAGAAAATCGACCCGATTACTCAGATGTTAAACATTATCAAAGAAAAAGGATATGCAACTGAAGAGGAAATCGAAACCATCGATAATAGAGTAAAAGATATGGTTAATGAATGTGAGAAGTTTGCAGAAGAGTCTCCGTATCCAGACCTAAACGTTATGTATGACGTTGTTTACGACCAAAAAGATTATCCGTTTTTACCACATAAACTGAAATAAGTATGGCACAAATAATCACTATGCCCCGCTTAAGCGATACGATGACCGACGGAACTGTCGCTACTTGGAACAAAAAAGTAGGAGACAAAATTAAAGAGGGAGATATATTAGCTGAAATCGAAACCGATAAAGCTACTATGGAATTCGAATCGTTTTATGCAGGAACATTACTCCATATCGGAGTACAAGAAGGAGAAACTGCTCCTGTTGATAGCATTCTAGCCATCATCGGAGAAGATGGTGAAGACGTGGCAGCACTTCTTGCTAAAGGCAAAGAAGAATCAACTATAGAAGAACCAGCAGAAGCACCTACAAAAGACACGCAAGAAGAAACTAAGGCGACAACAGAAGACTTTGTTATGCCTGAGGGCGTTAAAGTTATTACGATGCCACTTCTGAGCGATACTATGACTACCGGTACGGTAGCTTCTTGGATTAAAAACCTAGGCGACGACGTAAAAGAAGGAGATATTCTGGCCGAAATCGAAACCGATAAAGCCACAATGGAATTTGAATCTTTTAACGAAGGAACCCTATTGTATATTGGCGTAGAAGAAGGAGAGTCAGCACCTGTAGACAGCATACTGGCTATTATCGGTAAAAAAGGAACTGACGTTACTGAAGTTATAAAAAACTACGGCAAAGAAAAACCAAAAACTGAAGCCAAAACAGCAGAGCCAAAAGAAGAAACCTCAAAAGAAGAGGCTTCTAACCAAACTCAAACTGCTGGAGAGCGAATTTTCGCTTCTCCGTTAGCTAAAAAAATTGCAGAAGACAAAGGTTTTGACCTTTCTGAGATCAAAGGATCAGGAGAAAACGGTCGTATCATAAGAGCTGATGTGGAGAACTTCACCCCAGCTATTCAAACTGCTACTGCACCAGAAAGCGCTAAAACTCAAAAAACAATACAGCCATTTGTAGCGCAAGGACAAGAAGCTGCTGAGCAAATGAAAAATTCTCAGATGAGAAAAATAATTGCTAAGCGCTTGGCCGAATCTAAGTTTACAGCACCGCATTACTACTTGAATATTGAGGTAGATATGGAGAATGCAATGGCTTCTAGAAAAATCATAAATAACGTACCTGATACTAAAGTGTCGTTTAACGACATGGTAGTGAAGGCTGTAGCTATGGCGCTGAAAAAGCACCCTAAAGTGAATTCGCAGTGGAAGGAAGAAGCAACTATCATCAATCATCACGTACACATTGGTGTAGCTGTTGCCGTTGAAGATGGACTCGTAGTGCCGGTTGTGAAATTTGCTGATGGGCTGACACTTTCTCAAATTGGCGCATCGGTTAAAGATTTAGCTTCAAGAGCTAGAGCTAAGAAAATTCAGCCTAACGAAATGGAAGGCAGTACCTTTACGATCTCTAACTTAGGTATGTTTGGCATAGAATCATTTACTTCTATTATCAATCAGCCCAATTCAGCTATCTTATCTGTAGGTGCAATCGTAGAAAAACCGGTTGTCAAAAACGGCCAGATAGTGGTAGGCAATACAATGAAGCTCTCACTTGCTTGTGACCACAGAACAGTGGACGGCGCAACAGGAGCTGAGTTTCTCCAAACACTCAAACAATACATCGAGAACCCCGTTACGATGTTAGCATAAACTAAAAAAACCACCTCTATAAAAGGTGGTTTTTTTACACATAAATCTAGGTGTCGATCTATGTTTTTGAGTCTTGGATTTACTTAAAATAAAAGTAAATTTCGCTTTAAAATATCTTGTTTCTTTAAGAACAAATTCTTGTATTCATAATCAATAATCGCTTTGCCTTCTAAAAGCACATCAGCACCAATGATGCCATGTATGGGCTTTATCTTTACAAAAGAAAGGGCTTCATTCACATGGGTTAAGTCAAACAAGATGACTTGCATTTGATAAGCTGTCCAGCGGCCTATTTTTAAAGTGTTATTCTCTGACAACTTAGAATCCATACCTGTTGCTCCTGCCCCAGCCACTTTTGTCTTACAGACCTTTGAGGTGAGTTTAAAATAATCTTCAAAATGAAAGTCAACACAGCTATTTGACGCACCTGTATCTAAAATAAAATCACCCTGAACACCATTTATCTTGGCTTTTATCATCAAGTGTTGGGTCTTTGATAATTTAAACTTGGCCTTAGTGTATTCTTTTTCTTTTAAAAACTGATCTAGTTCTTGCATCTAGCTGTATTTATTTTAGCAAAAATATTTTTGCTAAAAGTAAAGATAAATTGATTGTCAAAAAAATATATTGATTGGCTTAACAGTCTATTTATTAAGGCACTCGCTGCCCTTGGCTTTCTACCCAAATTGCAAACCAATCCTCTTTGTCCATATTCAATTCTGTAGCTTTGTGAAGGTTCTGAATACGCGCTGAATTTATGGTTCCCGCAATTGGAATTATATTGGCAGGGTGTTTCAAAATCCAAGCCAATAGAATTGTATCTGAACCTACGCTATATTTGCTGACTAGATTAGCCAAGAGTTCTTTTAGTCTACGGGTTTGAGAGGTGTTTTCTCTGAACACTGAACCAAGTGGATTCCAGGCCATTGGGCGTATGTTGTGTATTTGCATATAATCTAGACTCCCGTCTAGCATGGCTTCGTATTGTGTGGCTGAAAACTGAATTTGGTTGCACGCAATCTCAGTTTTGTTCCTGAGTAATTCCGTTTGAGAATTAGTGAAATTTGAAACACCAAAGTCAATAATCTTACCGTCTTTTTTAAGCTTCTCAATGGCTTCTGCTACTTCGTCTGCCACCATAAGCGGACTAGGTCTGTGTAGCATAAACACATCTAGGTAATCTGTTTTTAAGTTTTTTAGCGAATTCTCAACTGACCAGATGATATATTCCTTGTCATATTGATAATGTTTTATTTTATTGTCACGAGCTTCACACACATACTGAATGCCACATTTTGATATCAGTTGCATCTTGGATCTATCTACTTTACTTCTTTCAAAAGCTTTTCCAAAAGAGGCTTCAGTAGTGTAGCCTCCATAGATATCGGCTAGATCAAAAGAGGTAATAGTGTTTTCGATAAAAATCTGAATTAGACTTGACATCTGAGAAGAAGTGAGGTTTTTATCCCAGGCTCCCCAATTCATGGTACCTGCAATTACAGGCGAAAGATTTGTTTTCATCAATTGATTTTTTAAGTCCTTAAAATTATGAAAAATATTTTATAAATTACACTTAAATCAGATTAGTAGCCGAAACTTTTAACTATGCCTTAACACCGATAGTCTCATAAAATCTCGAATTTGCACATAGTTATAAAAAATTAAAGTAGTATATTTAAAAATATTTAACTCATAAAAAATGGAAGAGAATACTTCAACGATGGATATACGCACTATTAACGAAAAAATTGAGCGCGAGAGTGCTTTTATCGATTTGTTAGTAATGGAGATGAATAAGGTTATCGTTGGTCAGAAACATATGATTGACCGTTTATTGATAGGGCTTCTAGGCCAAGGACACATCCTTTTAGAAGGAGTTCCTGGTTTGGCTAAAACATTGGCTATCAACACGCTTTCTCAGGCCGTACAAGGATCTTTCAGCAGAATACAGTTTACTCCTGATTTACTTCCAGCCGATGTGGTAGGAACTATGATATACAACATCAAACAGAACGAATTTACCATTAAAAAAGGACCAATTTTCGCCAACTTTGTTCTCGCTGATGAAATCAACCGAGCACCTGCCAAAGTACAATCAGCACTGCTTGAAGCCATGCAAGAAAGACAAGTGACTATTGGTGACAACACCTTTAAACTCGACCGACCATTTTTAGTATTAGCCACACAAAACCCAATTGAACAAGAAGGAACTTATCCGTTGCCAGAAGCACAGATGGATCGTTTTATGTTAAAGACAGTTATCGATTACCCCAAGATGGATGAAGAGCGCATGGTCATGCGTCAAAACCTTAAAGGAAGTTATGACACCGTGAATCCTGTGATTACTACAGAGCAAATCTTGCGTGCACAAGAAGCTGTGAGAGAAGTCTATATGGATGAGAAAATTGAGAAATACATACTGGATATCATTTTTGCCACTAGGTTTCCAGAAAAATACAAACTCAAAGAACTCAAACCACTAATCAGCTACGGGGCTTCTCCTAGAGGGAGCATTAACTTGGCTTTAGCCTCAAAGTGTTATGCTTTTATCAAGCGCAGAGGATATGTTATCCCTGAAGACGTCAGAGCTGTGGTACACGATGTATTGCGCCATAGAATTGGGATTACCTATGAGGCAGAAGCTGAAAACCTTACCTCAGTTGATATTATCAACAAAATCGTAAACGAAATAGAAGTGCCATAGCATCACTTTGTAAATTGAAAAATTAAATACAAAGTATAAGACAGATTGGTGAGGCTAAAACCTAAATCAGTCTACTATCTGCAACCAATAGTTTAGATTTAAAATGGACACCAAAGAGTTACTCAAAAAAGTTCGGAAGATAGAGGTCAAAACCCGAAGGCTCAGTGATCATATTTTCTCTGGAGAATATAACACCACCTTTAAAGGAAAGGGTATGACTTTTAGCGAAGTGCGTCAATACCAATTTGGCGATGATGTCAGAGCTATTGACTGGAACGTAACGGCTAGATATAACGAACCCTATATCAAGGTTTTTGAAGAAGAACGCGAACTCACCATGATGCTTTTAGTAGATGTGAGTGGGTCTAATGACTTTGGTACAAAATCACAATTCAAAAGAGACACAGCAATAGAAATTGCTGCTACTTTAGCTTTCTCAGCGACACAGAACAACGACAAAATAGGGTTAATCCTCTTTTCAGATCAAATAGAACTTTACGTTCCGCCAAAAAAGGGAAAATCACACGTGCTTCGCATCATCAGAGAACTGATAGAGTTTCAACCCAAAAACCAAAGTACAAATATCTCTGAAGCCTTAAAGTTTTTGTCTAACGTACAGAAAAAGAAAGCAATTGTTTTTGTCATCTCTGATTTTGTAGCTGACCACTATGAGCAAACACTCAAAATAGCCGGAAAAAAACACGATATAACGGGTATCAGAATATATGACCACAGAGAAGAAACTCTGCCAAGCCTTGGGCTTGTCAATATGCTTGATGCTGAAACGGGGCAGGTAAAACTCATTGACACCAATGCTAAAAACACGCGTCTAGCCTACGAGAAGTTTTTCTACGAAAAAGCTAAATACTTTCAAGAAGTATTCAGAAAATGTGGTTCAGGAACGGTGAGCACAAGGGCTGATGAAAATTATGTAACTAAGCTATTGGGTTATTTTAAAGCTCGATAGAGAACTAAAAACCGTGGCACAGAAAGATTAAAAAGAACAGACAATTCTGAAATCAATAATGAACAAACTACTTTACATATTTTTTATAATTCTCATTGGAAGCCAAGTTTCTTATGCCCAAAAAGTAGCAACTTCAGTGGACTCTACCCAAATTCGTATGGGTTCACAATTTCATTTGACACTGAAAACCAAAATTGATTCGTCGAGTACGGTGTTTTTTCCAGAAGAAAAGTTGTTTGGTGCACTAGAAGTGTTAGAATCCTTCCCGGTAGATACCATAATTGACAAAAAAGACAAAGCTAAGTTAGAGCTAATTAAAAAATACGGCCTCACCCAATTTGATTCGGGCAGGTATGTGATTCCGCAACTCAAAGTGCTGATTGACAACAAAACTTTTCTGAGCGATTCGCTGTATATTCAGGTGAATGCCATTCAAGTGGATACGCTCAAACAACCGATGTACGACATCAAAGAGGTGATTGGCTCTGCTGAGAAACCCTCTTCAAACATCTGGATTTATCTCCTATTACTTGCAGGTGTGGGCGCAATTATAGGATTGGTATATTGGCTTAGAAAGAAAAAAATACAACACAAAGAAGAACAAATTAGCTACACCCCTATCGAAAAAGCTACGATTGGGCTAAAGAAACTCGAAGATAAACAGCTCATCGAAAGAGGTGAAGTAAAAGAATATTACTCAGAGTTGACCGATATTACCCGTACTTATTTGCAAGAAGCAGTGAAGTTCTCTGCGATGGAAAATACGACTGACGAGTTAATTCAAAACTTGAGACATACGGCACTCAAACGAAAATTAGTCTTCTCTGAAGATATGATTCTCGCACTACAGAAGGTACTCAAACAAGCTGACTTGGTGAAATTTGCCAAGTCAAAACCACTCGAATTTGAAATCACCACCGATAGAAACATCATTGAAGATTCACTTCGCAAAATGCACAAAGCCATTCCTGTAAAAACTCTAGAAGAGGAAGAAGCAGAGAAGAATGAGCAACTGCGTTTAGAGCTTGAAAAGAAACGAAAACGCAAGAAACTCATCTCAAACCTATCGTTCTTCTTAGGGATAGCCCTAGTAATCGGGTTGGCATATTGGGTGGCAACCAATGGCCTGACAACTATCAAAGACAAGTTTTTTGGCAGCCCAACCTCTGAGTTTATACATTCAGAATGGATTACTTCTGAGTACGGAAACCCTGCCGTGAGAATAGAGACACCACTCGTGCTGAAACGTAGAGATGCGTCAGATATGGTACCAGAAGAACTAAAGTCAAGCATCAAGAATATTTCAGTTTTTGATGAAGGCACTCCTTTTGGAGACTATTACTTTGCAGTTTCTACCATGACTTTTCAGCCAGCACCTGAACAAGAACAAAGCGATGCGATGACAATTGATTTAGAAAAAGTATTGAGCAATATCTATATAAGTTGGGAGGCACTAGGCGCTAAAAACATCCTGATGCAAAAAGACAATTATAAAACACCAACTGGAATTGAAGGCATGAAAGCTTATGGTACGATGGATTATGTAGATCAAATAACCAAGATGAGCAAAAAAGTCTATTATGAAATTCTAGTGTTCAAACAACAAGGTGGCTTGCAGCAAATAATGACTATTATCGATGAGACTGACCCGAATAAAAAAGAAATTATCGATAGGATTATCAATTCAGTAGAACTCGGACAAGTGCACTAAGACTATGGAGAATATTACATTTTTACATCCTGAATTTTTTTGGCTCTTTGTCTTGTTGCCTTTGCTGATTATTTGGCAAATCATCACCAGAAAAAAACAACAGCCAACGCTAAAGATGCCTTCACTCGAAGGTTTCAGAACTAAAACATCTGTTTTAGCACCGCTAAAATCTATGTTATTTGTGTTGAGACTATTGGCAATAGCCGCACTTATTACCGCACTTGCACGACCGCAGACCATAGATGTGTCGAGTAAGACCAAAAGAACTCAAGGGGTTGACATCGTAGTAGCCGTGGATGTTTCTGGGAGTATGTTGGCGCGAGACCTCAAACCCAACCGAATTGAAGCTACTAAAAGAGTGGCATCTGAATTTGTCAAAGAGAGGGTTAACGATAGAATAGGCCTGGTGATTTATGCCGCTGAGAGTTATACCAAAACACCAGTTACCTCTGACAAAGGAATTATTTTGAATGCCATCAGAGACATCAGATATGACAATGTTCTGCAAGACGGAACAGCTATCGGGATGGGTCTTGCCACTTCTGTAAACCGACTCAAAGACAGCAAGGCCAAAAGCAAAGTGATAATTCTGATGACCGATGGCGAAAACAACGCCGGCTTTTTAGAACCTAGAACTGCCGCTGAGATTGCCAAAGAATACGGAATCAAGGTATACACCATAGGCATCGGAACCAACGGAATGGCAGAAACGCCTTATGCCTATGCCCCCAATGGAGGTTTTTTATACCGCATGGCAGAAGTGAAAATTGATGAAAAGCTGATGCGAGACATAGCAAAAATTACTGGTGGTAGGTATTATAGAGCAACGAGTAACTCTAAGCTGAATGAGATCTATGACGAAATCAACAAGCTCGAAAAGTCAGATGTAGAAGAATTGAAATACTACAACTATGACGAAAAGTACAGAAGTCTAGTGCTGCTTGCGGGTATTTTACTCTTAATAGAATTTATATTGAGAAGAACACTTTTCAGAAGTTTTATATAATATATGGAATTAGAAGAAAAAAAATATTTGACATTACTTTTGATCATCCCAATTTTGGTGTTGATTTTCTTGTTGTATAAATTCTGGAAAAGAAAAAAACAAAGAGAATTTGCAGACCAGACATTGCTGAATAGATTGAGCACAGAGAAGTCTAGTTTCAAACCTGTGTTAAAACTCATCACTATTGTCCTAGCTTTTGCTGCTCTAGTATTGGCTTTGGCCAATCCGAGGATAGGGACGAGAATAGAAACTGTGAAGCGCGAAGGAATAGATATCGTATTTGCCATTGACGTCTCAAAGAGTATGTTGGCAGAAGATGTCGCGCCTAACCGTTTAGAGAAATCAAAACAATTGGTCTCTCAAATCATCAATAGCCTTGGTGCAGACAGAGTGGGAATCGTTGCTTATGCCGGTACTGCCCTACCACTGTTGCCGATTACTACAGACTATGGCGCTGCCAAAATGTTTTTGCAACAACTCAACACCGATATGCTATCCTCTCAAGGAACAGCCATTAGCGAAGCCATTTTCTTGTCGAGCACATATTTTGACGATAGCGATACCAATAAATTATTAGTCCTAATCTCAGACGGAGAAGACCACGAAAGCGGCATCTCTGAGGCGATGATCAAAGCAAAGGAGAACGGCATGAAAATTCTCACTATCGGTGTAGGTACTGAAAAAGGAAGTCCTATTCCTATCAAAGTAAATAAAACCACTGAAACCTATCTCAGAGATAACAACAACGAAGTGGTGATTACTAAACTTGAACCACAGACCCTAAAAGACATTGCCAAAGAATCTAACGGAAGTTATGTGTTAGGGAACAATTCAAAACAAGTAACAGATCACTTCAAAAGCCTGATTGACACCATTGAAAAGACCCAATTCGAAAGCCAAGAAGTTGCCGAATACGATTCTAAATTTCAGTGGTTTATAGCCGTTGCATTATTTTTACTGCTGGCAGACATCTTCTTTTTTGAAAGAAAAACAGGCTGGGTAAAGAAACTTAATCTATTTAATGAAAAGAAATAAAACCATGTGGAGCAGAAGTCTTTTATTGCTTTTTATAGTCCTTTTTTCTACGAATATACATTCGCAGAAAAAAGACATTGATCTAAAAAAAGGAAATAGAGCATTTAACGAAGGTAAATATGCCGATGCCGAAGCCAACTATCGGGTAGAGAAATCAAAAACCGATAATAAATCGTCAGCAGTATACAATTTAGGCAACGCCATTTATAAACAAAAATCATACGAAGAATCTAAAGCGGCCTATTTGCAAGCGGTAGAACAATCAACGAATAAAACCGAAAAACACAGAGCCTACCACAACTTGGGCAATGTGTTGATGCAAGAAAAAAATTATCAAGCGGCGGTAGAAGCCTATAAAAATGCACTGAGAAATAATCCGTATGACGAGAAAACCAGATACAACTATGCCTTAGCCAAGGATATGCTGGAGAAAAACCCTCCGCCTCCTGACCAAAACCAAGACGACAAAGACAAAGAAAACCAAGATCAGGAGCAAGATCAAAACAAGGAAAACCAAAAAGGAGGCGATAACCAAGACCAGGACAACAAAGATAACCAGGACCAACAGGACAAAGACCAACAAGACAATAAGGACCAAAAACCTGAGGGAAATCAAGATCAAAATCCTGAAGGTGAACAAAACGGCATTCCGAAACAACATATAGAAAACCTACTCGAAGCGGTAGAAAATCAAGAGAAAGGAATTCAGAAAAGGGTGCAAAACCAGAAGGAATTAGAGCAGAAAAAAATGCAACCCCGCCAAACCGACAAGAATTGGTAAACAAAAAATGCCAGCGTTTATTTATGTGGTCAGCGTATCGATTAAACAAATAAACAGTTCAACGACAGTATACAAATGAAAAGAATAGCATACATTATATTTTTACTGATAACGCAGTTTACTTTTGCGCAAGTTGAGTTTTCTGCCAAGCTCAGCCGCACAAAAATTGGACTTAACGAAAACGTCAGAGTAGAATTCGTTATGAATGCTGATGGCGATAACTTTCAGTTGCCAGCATTTGAGAATTTCAGATTAATTGGCGGTCCTTATCAACAAGTGAGCACCTCGATTATTAACGGAAAACGCTCGTATAACAGATCTTTTGGCTACAACCTGCAACCGACTAAAAAAGGAGTATTGACTATAGGTAGTGCAAGTATTACCATCAACGGACAAACCTATAAAACAGAGCCTATTGAGCTGACGGTAACCGACGCAGTACAACGACCAAACGATACTACTGAACAACTGATAGAACCCCATGAAAGCGTACACTTAATCGCTCAGGTGTCTAATCAGAATCCTTATTTGAATGAGCCTATTACGGTCTTGTATAAGTTGTATTTCAAAGAGGGATTAGGCATCAGGAATTTTACTGCTACCGACAACCCTGAATACAATGATTTCTGGTCACACAACATCGACAATAAAGACTATGAAGCAGTTTCTGAAACCTATAAAGGCGAAGCTTACTCAAGTGTAATTGTCAAAAAAGTAGTATTATATCCTCAGAAATCAGGCAAGTTGAGCTTAGCTCCACTTTCGATGAATTTGGCTCTTGAAGTGCCTACTAATCGCAGGGATTTCTTTGGCAGAAGGGTGTACACCAGCACTAATTCAAAAGTGTCGACAGGCATTACTAACATAGAGGTGAAGGCCTTGCCTGAAAACGGCAAACCTGAAGACTTCTCAGGTGCTGTGGGCAGTTTTGATTTTAAAGTATCGACCAATAAAACAGCTGTACGCCAAGGTGAAACCATAGAAATGGATGTGGTAATTTCAGGTAAAGGGAATTTAGAATTGTTTGGTTTGCCAAAACCAGTTGTTCCTAGTGCACTAGAGATGTATGACCCCATTGCCAAGAAGCAAATCAATGTTTCTATTTCAGGGATGAGTGGGTCTAAATCTGATAAGTATACCATTATACCTCAATACCAAGGAAAGTACATCATCAAACCCCTGAGTTTTTCATATTTTGATTTAGATTCTAAATCATACAAGACCCTAACATCAGAAGAAATACTCATTGATATGATTGATGGTCCAATCAGCACTGTCAATCAAACTGCAGAATCTGCTAATCATCTAACAAAAGAAAATCAAGAAGTACAGACTCAGTTTAAGTTTATAGAGCTCAAAACAAATCTAGAACCCATCAAGTCAGAAGATATTTTATTCTCAAAACCTTTCTTTTTCTGGTTATTTTCTCCCCTGCTTTTCATTCCGTTGCTTATCATAGCCAAACGCAAAAAAGACCAAATTGATGGTGATGTGGTGGGCAACAAGCTCAAAGCTACTAATAGATTGGCTAAAAAATACTTGTCTCAAGCCAAGAAAAACCAACACGACAATCAGAAGTTCTACGAAGCCTTAGAACGAGCGTTGCACAACTTCTTAAAAGCTAAACTCAAAATCGAAACTTCTGAGATGAGTAAAGAGATAATATCAGCGTTGTTGGCAGAGAAAAAAGCAGATCCGTCAAGCATACAAGACTTTATAGCACTCTTAGAAAATGCTGAATTGGTGCGGTATGCCCCAAGCTTAGCTTCATCTGTAGATCAAGATTATGACAAAGCCGTAAAGACCATCACTCAATTAGAAAAACAAATAAAATAGTAATGGTGAGCTTCTTTTGACAAGAGAACTAATTACAGCTTAATACTTTATTTAGCCATGAAAATTTCAAATAGAATATATCAATTAGTAGTTTTGCTACTCCCGATTTTCATCTTTGGGCAAACTTCGTTTGACAAAGCCAATGAGTTGTATACGCAAGAGAACTATGAACAAGCTGCTCAAGCCTATGAAGAGCTATTGCATACTGAGCAGCACTCAGTAGAGTTGTACTTCAACTTGGGCAATGCCTATTACAAACTCAATGCAATTGCGCCGGCTATCTATAACTACGAAAAAGCACTACTGTTAGAACCCAACAACAAAGAGGTCAAAAACAATCTTAAATTTGCACAGAACATGACTATCGATGAGATAGTAGAAACCCCAAAAGTAGGTTTATCAGAGTGGATACAAGACTTCACTTCAGTCTATCACTATAATGTATGGGCAAAAATAGCCATTGGCTTTTCATTTTTAGTATTACTGGCTTTTATAGGCTATTATTTCATTTCGAGAATTATGCTAAAAAGACTTTTCTTCGGATTGGCAATCTTATGTATAGTAGGTTCGGCAATCACGGTGATGATAGCTGTTTTTGAAAGAAATCAAAACGAAAAACATAATCCTGCTATTGTTTTTGCCGAATCTGTTGCGCTTACAGGTGAACCGAAATCGGGCTCAAAAACGGTGATGTTGCTTCACGAAGGAACCAAGGTACTACTACTCGAAACGCTTGACGATTACTACAAAGTCGAACTGCTCAACGGGACAGAGGGTTGGCTCTTGAAAAACTCGGTAAAAGCACTCAAATAAAATGGATTCACTCACACAAATCGTACTCGGAGCTGCCATAGGAGAAAAAACCTTAGGCAAGAAACTAGGAAATAAAGCTTTGCTATACGGAGCGATTGCTGGTACAATTCCAGATTTGGATGTGTTTGTGGGCAAGTGGCTAGACCCAATCACGGCTATTGAAATCCATAGAGGTTTCAGCCATTCCATTTTGTTTTTTTTATTGCTCTCTCCCATTCTCGGTTGGTTGCTCTGCAAAATCGAAAAAAAGAACAACATCAGCTTCAAGCAAGCTACTATTTTTTGGTTCCTAGGATTGTTCACGCATGCCTTGCTCGATGCTTTTACGACTTGGGGCACACAATTGCTTTATCCTTTTGACATCAGGTTTTCGATGCATTCTATTTTTGTAATTGACCCATTATATACGCTGCCTTTCTTGGTTTGTATATTACTGTTAATGCGTTATAAACGAACAAATCCGAAGAGACAAAAACTGGCGAATCTCGGACTTATCATAAGTTCTTGTTATTTGCTTTTCACGGTTTTTGTACAACAAATAGTCAAATCAAAATTTGAAGCAAGGCTGTTGGAAGAAAACATCAGTTACAACCGTAAAATAACAAAACCATCTCCGATGAATATTATTCTTTGGAATGCGATTATCGAAACAGACACGGGATATTATTTAGCAGATTATTCCTTCTTTGACACCCAAGCTATTTCCTTTAATTTCTATCCGAAAAATGAAGACTTACTCACCGCAATACAAAACGAAAAAGTAGTGCGACAGCTCCAATGGATTTCTGAAGGTTGGTGGCTGATGACACAAAAAGACGGACAACTATTCTTAAATGATATTCGCTTTGGTTTGCTCACTGCAGACAGGCAAAATCCTGAATTTTCTTTTAGCTATGAATTTATAGAAGACAATAATTCTGTTCAAGCTATTGAAGTAACCAATAAATTTAGAGGAAGAGCAGGCGAATTACTCGCCAAACTCTGGACGAGATTAAAGGGAAATTAGCTTCTACAAAACAATTCCTCTTCAGAATTGGCATTGCCTATTCATAAAGAGGATTTTATAATCTCAAGTAGATTTTACGACTATTGTTTTCTTATTTTTTGTTCCCACTTCCAAGCGGAAAGCAAAGCATCTTCTAAGCTCAATTCTGTTTTCCAGTCTAGCATTTGGTTGGCTTTGGTTGTATCGGCATACGCAGAGGTAATGTCTCCTTCTCTTCGACCTACAATTTTGTAGGCTAATTTCTCACCTGAAACTTTCTCAAAAGCCTGAATCACCTCAAGCACTGAACTTCCTTTTCCTGTTCCTACATTAAAAGTCTCTACTTTAGTGCTATTCTTTTTCTCGATAAGTCTTTGTAAGGCTTTGACGTGTGCTTTTGCCAAATCAACTACGTGAATATAATCTCTGATGCAGGTTCCGTCTGAAGTTGGATAATCATTTCCAAACACCGAAAGTTCTTGGCGAATACCCGCTGCTGTTTGTGTAATAAAAGGCACTAAGTTTTGGGGAACACCAATAGGCAATTCACCGATTTCAGTAGATTCGTGTGCCCCAACTGGATTGAAATAACGAAGTAAGATTGCGTTAATATTAGAAACCTTAGCTACATCAGTAATAATTTCTTCTCCTATTTGCTTTGTATTTCCGTAAGGTGACATAGCAACTTGTATGGGAGAATCTTCGGTTATAGGCATGGTTTCAGCTTGTCCGTAAACCGTACACGAAGAACTAAAAATGAAGAAAGCTTGCTCTTTTTTCTGTACTTCTTGTAAGATATAAACTAGGGCACTGATGTTGTTTTCGTAGTATAATAACGGGTTTTCAACACTCTCCCCGACCGCTTTTGAAGCTGCAAAATGGATTACTCCAGCAATATCTTCATGCTCTTTAAAGAGTTTTTGTACGCTTTGTTTTTCTCTGACATCCAAAAGTTCGAAAGTTGGTTTTTTGCCCGTAATATTGGTTATTCTGTCTAAAACTTCAATAGAAGAGTTCAAAAGATTATCTACAATAACCACTTCGTAACCCTGATTTTGAAGTTCAACAACTGTGTGAGAGCCTATAAAACCTAATCCTCCTGTAACCAATATTTTCATAACTGATTTTTTAATTAAAATTAACCCGTCAAAGATAAGTAAACTTTAACACTTCATATAGATATGGTTGTGCAGAAGATATAATTAACACATAAATAAAATCTTTAGACTTTGATAGACAACTGATTATCCGTTCAAAAAAAAATGCTGCTCTATACAGAACAGCATTTATATTTTAGTGACAGCTTGGGTCTAAGTGTTTTTTGAGTGTGCCTCCTGGGCAAGTCGGGATTTCATCAAAAGGATAAATATCTCCGTTTTCATCTGTGATTTCTCCTTTGGTAGTAAAGCCATCTCCATCATCATCAATATCCAAATAGTTTGTAATTCCGTCTCCATCTGTATCATACTGACGTGGGTCATCGCCTAGGTTTTCGACTTCAAAACGCGACTGAATACCATCTCTATCGTGGTCTCTATATCGCAGCGTATTCAAGTTAAACGAAAATACCAAAGGTGAATAGGCAGCAATTTTTGGACGTGTAGTATTATAGTATCCCAATCCTGATGGAATAAAAACAAATCCAGTACCTGAATTATTAAACGTATCTGAACTTGAATCATATTCACCTGTTTTGAATTCAGGGAAAACCTGTGTCCAGCCTTCAATCACTTCGTCTAAAGTAAGCCAATTCGAATTTGGACTGCTGTCAAACAATGTTCCGTCAGTTAACCAACCTTTATAGGAAACATAAATTGAATCCACGTGTGAAGGTCTTTCGTTTATACCTTCATCCAATTTCAGATAATATAGCCTGTATTCAATATCGTGTTTATTCACTATTTTATACATCAAATCAGGGTGTTCTGAAAGGGGCAATTGTGAACCTCCGTCAGGGATTTTAGAGATGTTTGCATTATAGTCATTTCCATCAAGGAAGTGCGTAGCTAAGTATTCCTCTATTATGATAATCTCGGTTGCATATTGTTCTGCATAATCTCTTGGTGGCGGTATAGAACTTCCGCTATCACTTTTACAAGAAAATAATGAAACAGCCAATAAAGAGGTGACTAGGTATAATACTATGTTTTTCATTTATCTAAAATAATATTTTTTTATAAGGCTGCAAGATACAATTTTGGTTTATTTTTGTACGTAGATTAACGTTGTTTTTACAAAATTATGCGGGTAGATAAATTTTTATGGTGTGTTAGATATTATAAAACTAGGAATATAGCAACAGAGGCTTGTAAGAAGAATCACATTACGGTCAACGGACATGTGGCGAAGCCTTCAAAAGAAGTATTTCCATTAGACAAAATCACACTCAGAAAAGACCAAATCAACTATGAACTTACAGTGCTAGAAACACCTCCGAATCGCGTGGGAGCCAAACTAGTAGATATCTACAGAAAAGACGAAACACCTGCGGAGGCTTTTGCTCATCTAGAATTATTAAAACTCTCAAAAGAACATTACCGAACCAAAGGACAAGGACGTCCTACTAAAAAAGACCGTAGAGATATTGATGAGTTTCTTGACGATGACCCGATTCAGGACGAAATATAAAAACTAAAATCCTATCTTTGGAAAACAAAACCGCCACAACTTATGAACCAAAACCTTATACTCAACCCTATACAAATCGAACATAAAATCAGACGAATCGCTTATCAAATCTACGAAACGTTATCTGATGAAAAAGAAATAGTAATTGCCGGAATTAACGGTAACGGCTATGTTCTCGCCCAAAAAATAGCCAAAATATTTGAGGAAATCGCCCCGATAAAAGTATGGTTATGCGAAGTGAAAATCAATAAAAAACAACCTATGGATACTGTTGAAACTTCGCTCACAAAAGAAGACTACACCCATAAGGCAATTGTTTTGGTAGATGACGTATTGCACTCAGGCACTACGCTGGTTTATGGCGTAAAACATTTTTTAGAAGTGCCCGTCAAAAAACTAAAAACAGCGGTCTTAATTGACAGAAACCACAAAAAATATCCTATAAAAGTAGATTTCAAAGGACTTTCTTTATCTACTTCTCTACAAGAACACGTGAATGTAAGCTTTGATAAAAAAGATTATGGGGTTTATTTGAGTTAGAAGAGAGTCTGGCAGTTATCTTTAAAAAACCTAGTCTACAAGTAGAAGGTTTGTAAATTCATTAATTCTGACAGCTATATTCATAAAAACCCAGAAAAAATTCAATTATTGTTTTTTTTAAACACTACTTTAGCGACAAAACAACAATAATCCCTTATGTATTAACATAATCACCAAGTTTTTCCATAGAAACAATATAGGTAAACTTATTTATATCAAGTCTTAGCTACTCTAAAAAACACTACTCTTAGTTAACTAAAGAATATCAACTTAATTTATTAAATAAAATGAAACAAAACTACCCTAAACACATCTTCTCTTTGATTGTTTGTTTGTTCTCCTCTGCCTATCTCTTCTCACAAAACATTGCCATCAACGAGGTTATGGGTTCTAATTTAAATACTATTCAAGATGAGGATAACTCTCCCCAAGATTGGATAGAAATTTACAACTACGGTATAGAAGCAGTTAACTTAGCTGGATTTGGTTTGACCGATGATGCTTCACTACCTTATAAATGGGTTTTTCCTAGCGTAACTTTAAACCCAAACAGCTATCTATTGGTCTGGGCTTCTGACAAAAACCGAGTGGTTGTAGGCCAGCCCTTGCACACCAATTTCAAGATTAGCTCTGGTGGAGAAGACATAACTTTGACTAGCCCATCTGGAACTCTAGTAAGTCAAGCTCCAGCCACGGCATTGCCCCAAGATGTTTCTATAGGTAGACAGCCTGACGGCACAGGACCTTGGCTTTATTTTTACACGGCTACGCCCAACGCTCCCAATACAGGAATGGGCTTAGAGGAATTGCTGATTCCGCCTTCTTTTTCACAAAATTCAGGGTTTTCCACCACCGCATTTGACTTGACTTTATCACATCCAAACCCTAATGCGGTAATCATATATACACTAGATGGTTCAGATCCAGACATCAATAACCTTACGGGAACCAGCTTTCAATATAAAAATGTATATCCAACAGCTGTAGGCAGCACACCTGGCCCTTTATTGACAGAAACTTATACTTCACTTCAATATAACACACCTATAAACATACACGATAGATCAGCTGAGCCCGATAAATTAGCTGCAAAAAACACTAGACAACATACTTTATATGTTCCTACAACTCCCGTACGAAAAGGAACTGTTCTAAAAGCTAGATCGTATGTCGATGGCATTCCTTCAAAAGTAGTTTCTAGAACTTATTTTGTTTGGGCTGATGGAAATCCATATACTTTCCCTGTTTTATCACTTCAAACACAAGAAAGCAACTTCTTTGATTATGATTTAGGCACCTATACCGCTGGAGTAGATTTTGATACTTGGCGTGCAAACAACCCGACAAACACCCAGTATTATCGCCCTGAATGGTGTAATTATTTCCGAAAGTCTAGTGCTTGGGAATATCCTATGAGTGTTGAGGTTTTTGACAACAACACTTCAATAATTAACCAGAATGCAGGTTATCGTATACACGGGAACAACTCTAGAGCGCACCTTATTAAAAGTATGCGTCTGTATGCCAGCAGTAGTTATGGCGATGCTGATGTATTTGAACATAACTTATTTGATAGCCCAATATACGACGCTACCAATCCGACAAACAACAAGTACAAACGCATCTTATTAAGAGGAAACGGTAGTGGCGGACCTGTTGCGTATGACGTAGTTTTCAATAAAATTATGCAGCCAATGTATAATGGTGTATCTAGAATTAAGAACGTCGTACACTTTATTAATGGAGAATACTGGGGGCTTTCAGCCATGCGTGATCGATTTGATAAATATCATTATGCTTACAACTTCAACCTAGATAAAGATAATATAGCCAAAGTGGATTGTGAAGGAAGTAATTGTGAAATTGACGAAGGTGACACCGCTGATTATGCCAATTATAATACTCTTAGAGACTATATTATTGCCAATGACATGTCAAATAACACTTTCTATGCACAAGTAGCTAGTCAATTTGAGATGTCTTCCTTTATTGACCATATGGTTTTACAAATCTATTCTGGCAATAATGGCTATGAGAGAAAATATTGGAGAGCACGTGTGCCAGAGAATGACACCTATGGTGATGGTAAATGGCGTACGACTATTCAAGATTTCGAACCTGCTTTATCTACACTACATGATTGGCTAGAACATTGGGGTACTATTGTCGGCTCACCAAACGAAGCTTTATTTGCAAATCTACTTGCCAATACTGAATTCAAGAACCAGTTTATCAACCGCTTTGCAGATGCTCTCAACTCATGTTTTATGCCAGCATATTTTGCTGAAGTAGTCAATACAACATTTGATGAAGTAGAACCGTATTTAGCAGAAAATGCTAACAGAACAACTGTTGAAGATTTTTATACCCCAACTAATAAACAACAATTACTGAATTGGGGGAATAATCATCCTGAGGTACAACGCAATTCAATTAAAAGCTTTTTTAATATCAACAATACTATAGACATTACCTTGAATGTATCGAGTCAAGAAGCAGGAGCAGTAAAGATGAATACAATTAATATTACTTCTGAAACACCAGGTATTACAGAAAATCCGTATCCTTGGACAGGTATCTATTTCGAAAACATTCCAGTTACCGTAAAGGCAATGGCTAATCCTGGATTTGTTTTTTCTCATTGGTCTGGTGACATCGTAGGTACTGATGCGGAGATTACTTTTACACCAACATCAAACATACAACTTCAAGCTAACTTCACGCAAGAAGCAGCTGTACAAGAGTTAGTCTACTTTTGGTTTATGGGCGGACAAATTCCAAACGATACGCCTTTAGAGTTTTTAGACGCCACTTATTCGAGCAATGCTTTGACAGCCTCACTTCAATATGATTCTTGTTTAGTGGGCTATCCCTTTACAAACACCGATGCCAATTGGCGAAAAGCATCTTTAGAACGTAGAAATGCACCTACGGCGCTCAATTATTTTGAAGCGGCAAATAACAATATCCCTTTTGCTACTTCTGCTATGAAAGGCATACAAATCAAACAACCCTTTAGAGAGGGTAACTTAGAAAACACCCTGAGAATGCTTATCCCCACCACAGACTTAGAGCAGATAAAAATCTCGTTTGCCGTAGAATCTGATGGTGCTGCCCATACCCTCATTTTTGACTATTGGGACGGGACAAGCTGGACAAATACTGGAATAGCAAACCCAAGTGTAAGCATTGGCGTAGGCTACCAAGTGATAGAGATTGATTTAAGTCAAGTTTCAGCTGCCAACAATCAAACTGCTTTTCAGTTCAGAATGAGATTTGATGGCGATAATATGTTTGTCTCAGAAGGCAAAAGGGTGCAGTTTAACAATATTGCTGTAGAAGCACAAGAATATCTCTCTACTCCAAGTATTACACAAGACTTAAAACTCAGCGCTTATCCAAATCCTGCACAAACGCTTATCAACATCCAATCAAGCCAACAGATTTCACACTTAGATATATATAATATTTACGGCCAAAAAGTACGTCAACTCGCACCAGAAAGCAGTTCGTTTAGTATAGATATTCAAGACTTACCCGTTGGTATATATATCGTAAGAGCAAGCAGTGAGTCTACCAAAGAAAAGATAATCAAGATTATTAAAAATTAAGTAGCTACTACTACTTAAAAACCAAAAAACTCCCAAGTCTTACGACTTGGGAGTTTTTTTTATAAAGGCTACATTTTAGGAGAAATATGCCATTAGACAAAATAAAATCATCAATCCTCACTCTTTACTAGAAAACTCAATCAATTTACAAGAAAAAATAAGCTGTATGTAATTATATCTAAAAACATTGTTTATATTTATAACTTTTTATACATATAAACAGTTACAATGAAAAAAATCTACCTACTCTTTGTTTTCTTCTTTTTGAGTAATCTTTCGAATGCTCAGAACCCCGACGCCCTTATCATGACTTTTGAAGTTGTTCCAGAAAGCCTAAATATTGTAATAAAATTCCCTATAGTATCCACCGCAAATAATTATACTATAGATTTTGGAGACGGTACAATACTTACAAATCAAACAGATGATACCGCCATACATACATATAATACTGCGGGGATATACACTGTCACAATAACTGGTGTTTATCCTTGTATGCATTTAAGCTACTCCATTGGGGATCAATACACAACTAATTATAAAATTAGGACAATCGAACAGTGGGGAACTAACCAATGGATAAATTTTGAATATACTTTTTATAATTGCTCTAACTTAACTATTAATGCAATCGACGCTCCTGATTTAACTCAAATAACTTCTCTTATGGGTTTATTTAGAGATTGTGACTATTTGGTTACAAACGGAAATCTCAATAATTGGAATGTTTCATCTGTGACTAATATGAGAGAAATGTTTCTCGGCACACCATTTTATGATTCACAACTTAACAATTGGGATGTATCAAATGTAACTGATATGAGTATGATGTTTGGTGACTCAGATTTGTTTAATCAACCCTTGAACAATTGGAATGTTTCAAGTGTAACAAATATGAATGACATGTTTGGTAGAGCTTCTTCATTTAATCAACCTCTAAATAATTGGGATGTATCCAATGTTTCAAATATGGAATATATGTTTAGCAATGCTTCTTCATTTAATCAACCTCTGAACAATTGGAATGTAGAGAGTGTAACAAACATGGATTATATGTTTTATTATGCTTCCGTTTTTGATCAACCTCTGAATAACTGGAATGTGTCAAATGTAACAACGATGAGGGAAATGTTTCATCATACTACTGCCTTTAATCAACCTTTAGACAACTGGGACGTATCAAACGTCACAAGAATGGATAAAATGTTTAGTTACTCTGTTTTTAATGAAAGCATACATAATTGGAATCTAACGAATGTAACTAATATAACTAATATTTTTCAAAATGCAATTGATTTCAATCAACCTATAAACAACTGGGATGTGTCAAATATTACTAATATGAGTGGTATGTTTAGTGGAGCTTCTTCATTTAATCAACCTTTAAATAATTGGGATGTATCAAATGTAACTAAAATGAATAGTATGTTTAATGGAGCTTCTTCATTTAATCAACCTTTAGACAATTGGGACGTATCAAACGTAACTAATATGGGTGGTATGTTCCGTCAGGCAAGTTCATTTAACCAAAATCTAAATAATTGGAACACAGCAAATGTTACTAGCCTAAAAAACATGTTTTATGGTGCTTCATCATTTAATCAGCCTTTAAATAATTGGAATGTTTCTAACGTACTTAATATGACCTGGATGTTTCTTAATGCACATAATTTCAATCAGAATTTATCAAGTTGGGAATTTAACAGTAACATAAGCTTTTACAGTGGAATTGATAATAATTTTGTGAGTTTCACTAGTTTAAGTATAGATAATTATGATTTACTACTAATGAGATTTGCCGAATTAGAATTATCTGGTAGAGTTTTTAGTGCTACTTTAACATATTGTAATTCAAATGTTCGAGATTATTTAATCAATGATTTAGGCTGGGAATTTCTTTTTGATAATTTATCCGAAAATTGCGACTATAATTCTGTGTACGGAAAAATTCTATTTGATGAAAATAATGATGGTTGTAATATTAACGATGTCAAAACAGGTTTGTTTTTTATAACTGCAAATAATGGTACTCCATATTACTCAACATTGTCTAATAACGGGGAATACATATTAAACCTTTTTGAGGACAACTATATAATTGGCTTACCAAATCTACCTAACTACTACACAGCAGTACCTGAAAGCTATAGTGTAAACTTCACTGGATTCGGAAATTACGAAGAATTAAACTTCTGCTTAACATCAAATCAAATGATTGAAGATTTAAACATTGTTATTTTGCCAATTACCGAAGCTCGCCCTGGTTTTGAAACAGAGTATCAATTGGTTTTACAAAATATCGGTACTCAAACAATAAATGACATTTTTGTAAGTCTAACTTTCGATAATACTCTGCAGACTTTTGTAAATGCTCTTCCTTCTACGACCTCTATAACTACTAATCAACTGAATTTTGAATTAGAGAGTTTGTCTCCTACTTCAAGCACAGTTATCAACTTTACAATGCTAACTTTAGCACCACCAAATGTAAACGGAGGTGAAATCTTGAATTTCACGGCTACAGTGACTCCAAATACTAATGATTATACTCCAAGTGACAATACGTTTGAACTGAATCAAATTGTAGTAAATTCTTTTGACCCAAATGACAAACAAGTACTTCAAGGAGAAGAAATTCATATTGATGAGGTTAACAATTATCTACATTATCTTATCCGTTTTCAAAATACAGGAACTGCAAGTGCCATTACAGTAAGAATAAAAGATGAACTTCACGAAACCTTAGACTATAATACCATACAAATCGTAAGTGCAAGTCATAACTATCAAGTTAAAATCTTAAACGGAAACCAAATAGAATTTATTTTTGATAGGATTCTCCTACCACACCAAGGTGCTGATGAAGCAGGAAGTAATGGTTTTATAGCTTATAAAATAAAGGCTGTTGAAAACACACAAGTAGGAGATATAATTATTGGCAATCAAGCAGAAATTTATTTTGATTATAACCTACCGATTATTACTAATTCGGTAGCTACTGAAGTGGTAAATCCGACTTCAGGGATTACTACCAACCTAAAGGATTTTATTTCTGTTTACCCAAACCCGACAAGTAGTTTACTAAATATCAAAACCAAAAGTAATGTAGAACTCAAAGAAATAAAAATCTATAACCTACAAGGTAGAGAGTTGCTCTATTCAAAACAAAATTTAGAAACAATTAGTATAGAAGATTTAAGCTCAGGAATTTATTTGTTACATATAAAAACAAATGAAGGCACTTTAGTTCAAAGAGTAATCAGAAAATAGAACTCTCTATAAATAATTGTAATTTTTAACTTCCAAGTCGTAGGACTTGGAAGTTTTTTTCATAAAGACTTCTCTGTCTTACATATTCCTTCTATATTGCCCACCTACTTCAAAAAGTGCTGAAGTGATTTGTCCAAGTGAACAGACTTTCGTTGCTTCCATCAGTTGTTCAAAGATATTCTGATTCTGAATGGCTTTTTCCTGAACTATTTCTAACTCGGCAACCGCTCTTTCTTTGTAGATGGCATTGAGGTTTTCCTTGGTTTTGATCTGGAAGAGTTTTTCTTCTTCAGTAGCGCGAATGACCTCACGCGGAATCACCGTAGGCGAACCTTTACTGCTCAAGAAAGTATTCACCCCAATAATCGGAAACTCTCCGGTGTGTTTTAGGGTTTCGTAATACAAACTCTCTTCTTGAATTTTCGAGCGTTGGTACATGGTTTCCATAGCACCTAAAACGCCACCTCTTTCAGTGATGCGATCAAATTCTAACAGAACAGCTTCTTCTACCAGGTCAGTTAACTCTTCAATAATAAACGAACCTTGGATTGGGTTTTCGTTTTTAGTCAGTCCTAATTCTTTGTTGATAATCAACTGAATTGCCATAGCTCTGCGCACTGATTCTTCAGTAGGCGTGGTGATAGCTTCGTCATAAGCATTGGTATGCAACGAGTTACAGTTGTCATAAATAGCATACAAAGCTTGAAGCGTGGTGCGAATATCATTAAAATCAATCTCTTGCGCGTGTAGTGAACGCCCTGAAGTCTGGATGTGGTATTTCAACATCTGCGCTCTTTCGTTGGCATCGTATTTATATTTTAAGGCTTTTGCCCAAATTTTACGTGCCACACGTCCGATAACTGCGTATTCTGGATCAATTCCGTTTGAGAAGAAAAACGATAGGTTCGGACCAAAATCGTTGATATTCATGCCTCTGCTCAGGTAGTATTCCACGTAAGTGAAACCATTGGCAAGCGTAAAGGCCAATTGGGTAATCGGGTTGGCTCCAGCCTCAGCAATGTGATAACCCGAGATAGAAACCGAATAAAAGTTTCTGACATTCTTCTGGATGAAATATTCTTGTACGTCACCCATCAGCCTTAAGGCAAATTCGGTTGAGAAAATACAGGTATTCTGAGCTTGATCTTCTTTTAAGATATCTGCTTGAACGGTTCCTCTAACTTGAGAAAGTGTTTGTGCTTTGATTTGGTCATAGACTTCTTTTGGCAGTATCTGGTCTCCAGTCATACCTAAAAGCATCAAGCCTAAGCCGTCGTTCCCTTCGGGTAGCGGACCGTTATAACTTGGTCTTTCGAGTCCTTTGGTATCAAAAAATTCTTTTTTCTTAGCCTCAACTTCGTGCTCTAAGTTATTTTCTTTGATATATTTCTCACAATTCTGATCGATAGCGGCATTCATAAAAAAGCCTAACAACATTGGCGCAGGACCATTGATCGTCATCGATACAGAGGTACTCGGGTGCGATAAATCAAAACCTGAATACAGTTTTTTGGCATCGTCTAAACAGCAGATCGAAACTCCCGCATTACCGATTTTACCATAAATATCCGGGCGATGTCCTGGGTCATTTCCGTAAAGGGTAACCGAGTCAAAAGCTGTCGACAAGCGCTTGGCTGGCATTCCCTTAGAAACATAATGGAAGCGTCGGTTAGTGCGCTCTGGCCCGCCTTCTCCGGCAAACATTCGCGTTGGGTCTTCTCCTTCGCGCTTGAACGGATATAATCCTGAGGCAAAAGGGAATTCTCCCGGAACGTTTTCTTGCAATACCCAATACAGTATATCTCCCCATGCTTGGTACTTTGGCAAGGCAACTTTTGGTATTTGCGTATGCGAAAGCGATTCTGAATGGGTTTGTATTTTTAACTCTCTGTCTCTAACCTTAAAGGTATATACAGGATTTTTATATTTGTTTACTTTGGCATCCCATGTGATGATAACATCCCAATTATACGGATCTAAATTTCGTTTGAATTTATCAAATTCCGCTAAAAGTACTTTTGAAAGTTCTGGGTTTTCAGTTCCTGTAATTTCGATTCTCGCCGTAGTCAATTCTGGCATGGCTCCTGAAAGTGTTTCGATGGTTTTGAACATCCCGTATAACTTCTGCGCTACTTCTCTCTGCGTAGTTGATTTTGCGTCATACAACTTGTTGCTCTCTGCGATCTCAGATAAATATCTGGTTCGGTTTGGCGGAATCACAAATACCTTTTCGCTCATTTCTTTGGTAATCTCAAAGTTGGACTTCAGGTCTTTTGAGGTGCGCTCAGCAATTTTATCCATAACCGACTTATAGAGTTGGTTAGTTCCTGGGTCGTTAAACTGAGAGGCAATGGTGCCAAAAACAGGCATAAGATCTGGGTTAGTATCCCACATATTATGGTTGCGTTGGTATTGTTTTTTGACATCTCTGATGGCATCTAATGCGCCTCTTTTGTCAAATTTATTGATGGCTACTAAATCAGCAAAATCAAGCATATCGATTTTCTCTAACTGCGTAGCTGCTCCAAATTCTGGAGTCATAATATATAGCGAAACATCAGAGTGATCGATAATCTCAGTATCTGATTGTCCGATACCTGAAGTTTCTAAAATAATCAAATCAAATTGTGCTGCTTTGAGCACTTGGATGGCTTCGTCGACATATTTAGACAAGGCTAAATTAGACTGGCGCGTGGCCAATGAGCGCATATAAACCCTTGGGTTATTGATGGCATTCATACGAATTCTATCACCGAGCAATGCACCACCTGTTTTCTTTTTTGAAGGGTCAACAGATACTAAGGCAATTGTTTTTTCTGGAAAATCAGCCAAGAATCTACGTACGAGTTCATCGACCATAGATGATTTTCCTGCTCCTCCTGTTCCGGTGATTCCGAGTACAGGTGCAGATTTATCAGCTACTTTGTCATAATCAAAAACCTTCAAGAAGTCTTCTTCTCTGTTTTCTGCCAATGATATCAGTCGAGCAATAGTAAGGTCATCTTTATCAATCAATGCTTGATACACATCTTTGCCCTTCGGCAAAATCAAAGCTGGTGTAGGAAAATCTGCTTTTTGTACCATGTCGTTAATCATGCCTTGAAGCCCTAATTCACGTCCGTCATCTGGAGAATAGATTCGGGTAATTCCGTAATCCATGAGTTCTTTGATTTCAGTAGGCAGAATCACTCCGCCACCACCGCCAATAATCTTGATATGCTCTGCTCCTTTTTCTTTGAGCAAGTCATACATATACTTAAAATACTCGTTATGTCCGCCTTGATAAGAGGTCATAGCAATGGCATTGGCATCTTCTTGAATAGCGGTATTGACAACCTCCGTAACTGATTTGTCGTGTCCTAAGTGAACTACTTCGCATCCGGTAGCTTGAATGATACGTCGCATGATATTGATTGCGGCGTCGTGTCCGTCAAAAAGTGCTGCAGCCGTAACTATCTTTACTTTATTTTTAGGGGTATAAGGTGTTTGTTGTTTCATATTTGCGTCTGTTTTCTGAAAGCTTGCAATTTACGAAAATATTCAAAACTAATCGTTAATTATAAGCTCTCCGGTGTAATGTTGTTGTACATCAATCAGGTTTGGTGTGTTTTTGAGGATGACATTTCCGGTGCTATAGATATTGCCTCTTATCTCATCTATCGGATGAAGAATCATATCGTTAGAACTTCTCTGAAAAACATCAATCGTATTCACCTTGAAGTTAGGCGCTTCTATACGCGGTACGCCTGCCCAGAATGCGACAAACATAGAGTTAGAAGTTCCTGAAATCTTGAAATAAGAGGCGTCATTAGATTGAATAGTCAGGTGATTGGATTGTATTTCCATCTCAAATTCAGATGAAACACCTTCTTGGTATACGCCAGAAGCCAATTCGATGTGGTCAAAAAAGAGCACTTGAGTAGAGCGAACTTTATACTGAGACACAGAATAAATCTGAGAGAGCTCAACAAAAGTCACATAGACTTTGGCTGAAGCATATTCTCTGAGCCAATTACAACTAACATTACTTTTAATTATGAGTTCACCATCAATTACATTCACAGAGATATCGTTAATCAAGTTGCTCCCCGCTTCTATCTCAATTTTGTGTGTCGCCTCTTGTGATAAGACGAGTTCAATTCCCTCCTCAATTCTGATTCGGTTAAATGGGGGAATGTCTTCCAGCTCATATTTAACAGTACTACCTGAGGTTCTTACGCACTGATTAGCTGTTTCAGAATTACAAGAAGAGCAAAGAAGCAGTAGGGTAAATAGTGTGAAAACATACTTTATTCTATAATCCATAGTGTCAAATAGGCTTTATAAAAGTTAGTGAGCCAAAAGTAATTCTAAAAAATTACATTCTCATCGGAGTTTATAACAAAGTTTAATTGCATTAATTATTCAGGGCTTCACTTTAAGTGAAGCCCTGAATGTAATAAATATCTTACAGCGTTTCTTTCAGCCATTTGAAGTATTCTCTTTGCCAAACCAGTGCGTTTTGAGGTTTAAGCACCCAGTGGTTCTCATCGGGAAAATATAAGAATCTGCTTTTGAGTCCTAACAACTGTGCTGCTTGGAAAGCTTCTTGTCCTTGCCCAATCGGCACACGGTAATCTTTACCTCCGTGGATGACTAGCATGGGTGTATCCCATTTTGCTACGTTATTTTTAGGGTTAAAATCACTGTATGTTTTTTGTGCAGCTGCGTTATCTTTTTCCCAGTAAGCTCCACCTGCATCCCAGTTGGTGAAAAACACTTCTTCTGTAGTGCCATACATACTCTCAAGGTTAAACACACCACAGTGAGAGATAAAGGTTTTAAAGCGCTTTTGGTGCATACCTGCCAAGAAATATACCGAGTAACCTCCGTAGCTTGCGCCCACTGCTCCGAGTCTATCACTGTCAATAAAGTCTTCTTTTGACAATTCATCGATAGCGGTTAAGTAATCTTGCATGGCTTGCCCTCCCCAATCTTTGCTAATGGCTTCGTTCCACTTCACCCCAAAGCCCGGCAATCCGCGGCGGTTTGGTGCTACAATCACATAACCTTGTGCAGCCATCACCTGAAAGTTCCATCTAAAAGAATAGAACTGTGACACCTGAGATTGTGGTCCTCCATTGCAATACAACAGCGTTGGGTATTTTTTATTCGGATCAAAATTTGGAGGAAGTACTACCCATACCATCATTTTCTTTCCGTCAGAAGTGGTGACGTATCTTCTTTCTGTTTTGCTTAAAGCCAATGAATTATAAACTGCATCATTCACCTTAGTAATCTGATTCCAGTTCTTTTTCTTTAAATCAAAACTAAAAATCTCAGTAGCGTGGTTCATATCCTGACGCGCCAAGATGATATGGTTGCCAGAAAACCCAACAATCGCATTGACGTCATAATCTCCGTTTGTGATCTGTTCTACAAAAGGCATTTTTCTGCTAAGACCGATATGATCAACTTCAAAAAGCTGAGAAGTTCCGTCAACCGGAGCGATGAAATATATCTTTTTGCCATCAGTTGACCATGCATAACTATTCACTGTTCCGTCCCAATGTGCGGTGAGGTTGACGTCTACTTGGTTATTTACTCTTACAATAATATCATTTTTGTCAGCCTCATAGCCATCTTGTTTCATCTGTAGCCAAGTGAGTTCTCCTTTTGGAGAAAAAGTAGGCGTTGTGTCATAACCTAAATTATTTTGTGTGAGGTTTTTGGTTTGCTCAGTAGCTAAGTTATACTCATAGACATCAGTATTGGTACTGGTGGCGTATTGTGTTCCTTCTTTTTTCTTAGAAACATACAAGATACTTTTGCCATCAGCAGACCAAATATAATCTTCATCACCACCAAAAGGCATTTGCGGAGCGTAAAAAGGCTCGTCTTTCATAATGTCAATTCCTGTCGCTCCTTCTTTATTTTCTCTATAAAAAACGTGGTTAAATTTACCCTCATTATCAGTACTCCAATGTCTGTAATCTAAGCCATTATTGACATAGGCAGTTGATTTGTCTAAATCAGTATGTATGTCTTTTGACAATACGTTATGTATCAAAACCTCTTCATGAAAAAGAATATACTTTCCATCCGGAGATATATTTTTATCCACCACTAAAGAGGCGTAATCCTCAATCTCAGTTGCTTTTCCTCCCTTGAGGGCAATCATATAGGTTTTAGAATTGAGTTTATCTTCTTTCAGGTCCGGAGTAGACACTCTGTACACTAGGTTCTTACCATCTTTAGTAAGTCCGATTGGGCTAACTCTACCTAGCTGCAACAGCAATTCTGGCGTCATTACCTCTTGTGCATTTATACTTGTTGTTGTGGCAAATACACCTAAGGCAAGAATTAATATCTTTTTCATTTTTCTATATTTATTTTCAAAAAGCTAAAGTACGTATTTTTTAAACTAATTTGAATATTCAGAAATCGGTTTTGGATATTTATAGCGGAATGAAAAATCTAAATTGCTAATAGTCTGCTCAACTCTAGTCTATAATATTGGGTCATAAACCTGAAAATTACTGTTCAAATATTTAACTTTGCCTTTATTCTTTCTGACTATAGAAAATAGTACGCATTCAACCTCAATTACAAATGTCAAAAAAAATACTGAATTCAGAATTAAACCGCAAGACTGTTGAAGATTTTAAAAGTGCTGAGAAAACGCCACTCATAATTATACTTGATGATGTGCGCAGTTTGAATAACATCGGCTCAGTATTCAGGACTGCCGATGCTTTTTTAGTAGAAATGATATACCTCTGTGGCATCACTGCTTGCCCGCCAAACAAAGAGATTCACAAAACAGCACTTGGCGCAACAGATACGGTCAACTGGAGCTACTGCAACACAGTTGAAGAAGCTATTGCTGAATTGAGACAAGAAGACATTAAAATCTGGAGTGTAGAACAGGTAGAGAATGCGGTGATGCTCAACGAATTTGAAGTGAATGAAAAACAGAAATACGCCATTATCTTCGGCAATGAAGTCAAAGGTGTTTCTGAAAGAGCCATAGCACTCTCTGACGGATGTATTGAAATTCCTCAACTAGGCACTAAACACTCCTTAAATATAGCTGTAAGCACAGGAATTGTCGTTTGGGATTTTGCAAAGAAACTATGTAACTTCTAATCAACCATTTTTTAGAAAACCTCATGTATTTATACTTAAAATCACTCCACTTAATCTTTGTCATCACTTGGTTTGCCGGGCTGTTTTATATGGTACGCCTTTTTGTGTATCACACAGAAGCCAAAGATAAAACTGAACTTGAACAAAGCATACTCATCAAGCAATACCAGTTAATGCAAAGAAGACTTTGGTATATCATCACTTATCCTTCGGCAATATTAGCCACACTATTTGCGGTGATTCTTCTAGTGATGAATCCTGCACTTTTACAGATGGGCTGGATGCACATCAAACTATTCTTTGTGGTGTTGCTGTGGTTATACCACCTCAAGTGTCATCAGCTCTTTTTGCAACTTCAACAAAATATCACCAAACACAGCTCTAGCTTCTATAGGGTATGGAATGAAGTGGCAACACTAATCCTGTTTGCAGTGATATTCCTAGTAATACTGAAAAACTCTTTTGATTGGATCTTTGGCGTATTAGGGCTTTTTGGCTTGTCTATCTTGCTGATGTTAGGTATCAAATATTACAAAAAAATCAGAGAAAAATAAAACTTTATTGCGTTCTCTTACTGAAGATATAAAGCCCAACGAAAGTAATCAGTGCATTTAAGATGATTAGCTCGTTGTCAAACTTATAATTGCCGAATAGCAATGCTGAATTTTTGATCACAAGAAAAGTGAGTATGGGCGAAAGCACACATATAATAGGCGTTAGCTTGTCGCGTACTTTTCTGTTTTTCAGTAAAAGCCCAAAAGAATACAAGCCTAAAAGCGGCCCATAGGTATACGAAGCAGCTCTGAAAATCATACTCACCACTGAGGCGTCATTGATTGCATTAAAGACTAATATCACCACAAACATCAGCATCGAAAAAGACAAATGCACCAGCTTTCGTTGTTTGACAAGTCTTGCTGCAGCGGGGTCTTTGGCTTTATCCATCCCCAAAAAATCGACACAAAAAGAAGTGGTAAGTGCGGTGAGTGCAGAGTCAGTCGTGGCAAAAGTAGCCGCTGTAAGTCCTAACAGAAATACAATGGCTGGAAAAAGACTGAAATGGTTAAAGGCAATTTCGGGGAATAATAAATCTGTTCTAGGCTTTCCGGTTGCGGTATCTAAAGGAACTTCAATTCCGTTTTTAGCGGCATAGATATAAAGTAAAGCCCCGACACTCAAGAACAGTAAATTGATAATCACAAAAATAACCGTAAAAGACAACATGTTTTTTTGTGCTTCTTTAATATTCTTACAGCTCAGGTTTTTCTGCATCAGGTCTTGGTCAAGCCCAACCATAGCAATGGTGACGAATATTCCGCCCAAAATTTGTTTGACAAAATGATACCTGCTGCCAATAAAGTCTTCATAGAAAAACACTTTTGAATAATTGCTTTGTTTGACTGCTTCAAAAGCTTCGAATAGATTATAGTCAAGACTTTTACAGACAAAGTAAATCGTGAACAGCACGGCAGAAATCAAGAAAAAGGTCTGCAATGCATCAGTAATGATAATAGTTTTTAGCCCGCCTTTATAGGTATAGGCATAAATCAACAAGAGAGAAATGAGTGTGGTAGACCAAAAGGGAATGCCGTAATAATCAAACACAAATCGCTGCAATACGATGACTACTAAATACAGCCTAAAGGCAGAGCCGATGGTGCGGCTAATCAAGAAGATGAGTGCAGCTGTCTTATAGCTGAATTCACCCATCCGCTGCTGGATATACTCATAAATAGAGGTCAGGTTGAGCCTGTAATAGAGTGGCAACAAAACCTTGGCAATAATAACAAAGCCTATGGCGTTACCCAACACAAACTGAAAGTACTTGAATTGCTCACCACTTGGCGCCCCTACTTCACCAGGAACGGATATAAAGGTAACTCCAGAGAGCGCGGTCCCGATCATACCAAAGGCTACTAAATACCATCTTGAATTTCTATTGGCAATAAAAAAAGCTTCATTGCCAGAATCCTTTCTACTTACAATAGTTGCGATGAGTATCAATACCCCAAAATAGACAGTAATAATTGTGAGAATGATGGCCGGTGACATCTATATGTTTTTGATTTATTCAGACAAATATAACACGGTTCTTAGATTTTAAGCATCTTTGCATCAAGAAATTTTCTAAATAAACCTGCTGTAAACAAAAAAAAGCTATCTTTATTTTTTAAAATCTACCCTCAAAGTTATTTATAGCTACTAATTATCTTTTTATGAATAGCAAAATACAAAATTATACTATGCTTTTAAGACTCCTTTTTATCCTGCTAATGGTCAGTCAATTATCGGCACAAAAAAAAGACTTTGACATTGAGGGAAACCTGCAAAAAGCAAGGGCTATAGTGTCTGAAAAACCTGACAGCGCCAAGATCTATCTCGATCAAATAGAAGAAAACCTTCCTTATCTTAAAGCTAATGACAGTTTGGTTGTGGAATTCTTTAACAATTATGGAGTTTACTATATACAGGTATCTAAGATAGACTCTGCAAAATACTTTTTTAATAAAGCTATTGAAAAATCTACAAGTAATAAAAGAAAAGCCTCCTTATACTTAAATTTGGCTAACGCATATAGAATAGTATCAGAATATGAGACTTCTCTAAAATACTTAGGGATGGCTATACGATTTGCCGAATCATCAAATGACAAGCTAGCACTTTCGTCTGCTTATGGTGAAAAAGGTTCTAACTATGCCTACATGTTAGAGAACGAAACAGCTACAAAATATTTCTTGAAAGGTCTTGAAATTATAAAAAACGAAAATGAACCACACAGAGAGGCGATTCTCAAACAAAAACTCGCCAACTTATATTTCAAGATGCACAACTTTGAATTTGCAAAAGAATTGTATGAAGACTGCCTCAAAGTCTTGAAAGAATATAAAGATTATAGAAATTATTATCTCACCTTAGTCAATTATGCTGATTGTCTGATTCAGATGGATAAGACCGAAGATGCAAAAGGCGTACTTAAAGAGGCTATTGAAGGAATAAAGCCCTTTAAGAGCCCAGAGATCTTAGCTATTGCTTATGGCAAATTAGCAAAAACCTACCTAGCTGGTGGAGACGTACCCACGACTGTAAAGTACTATAAAACGGCCTACAATACTATATCTCAGATTACTTCATTCAGATCACTGAGAATTGCAGCGGAATACATACTCGTACTCAACGGTACAGGCAACCATAAAGAAGCTTTAAAAATTATTAAAGAAGTAAATGCATTGCCCAACTGGGATGTGTTTAATATTGAAGACCAGATGACCTTCTATGAAGTAGCTGCGGTTACCTATGAAGAAGAAGGACTTAAGGATTTAACTATCGAGACCTTAAAGAGTGTTATTGAACTCAAAGAAGTGATTCACAAAACAGAATATGAGAATGCTGCTAAAGAAATCCAAGCTAAATTTCAGGTAGAATCACAGCGCGAAACCAACAAAATATTAGAGGTCAAAAACGATGTGCTAAACGAACAAGTTGTGGCACAACGCAGAATTCAGATATTAGGGTTTTTGCTATTATTCATCTTGCTTATCACCGCTGTTTCATTCATAGTAATTTATTTTCTTAAAAACAGACTGCAAAAATCAAAACTCGAAGAGGCTGAGCGCACAAGGTTAAATGCTGAAAAATCAAGAAAAGAGGAAATAGAAAGAGCAGAGAGACAACAACATACCCTTAGAGTCAGAGAACAAGAGTTAACCTCGATGACTCTGCAACTCGCCAATCTGCAGGAAGAAATTGCTGCTGTGATGAAAAACACTGAGCTATCAAAGCCAGATGAGATTAAAAAATCACTCTATAAAATCATCAAAAAACAGGATTACTGGAAAGAGTTTACTCTGAAATTTACACAGATTCACCCAGAATATGTAGAGAATTTACAACGTCAATTCCCAATACTCACCAAAAATGATATTGAGTATATCAGTCTACTAAAACTAAACTTATCTAACAAAGAGATTGCTACCTTACTTAGAATTTCTCACGAGAGTGTGATTTCAAAAAAGTACCGTATCAAGAAAAAGTTGAATATAGAAGATGATGGTGAGTTTAATCAGCGCGTATTACAACTGAACTAAAAAGAATTATTTACCAAGCATACACCAGTCCTATCCCAATAGCTTGCTTGACTTGAAGTTTAGGACCTACGGTGAGCATAGTGTCTCCTACCTTTTCTTTTGCCTTGATGTCATCGTCATAGATAAAGTGTGCACTGATATTGGCTCTGACGTGTTTGTTCACAACAAAATCAAGTTGCATTTGCCAGTTTAGATCAATATTGCCAAAGCGATTGTAATAATCAGTAAAGAGCGTTATGCGGCTTTCAAAGTTGATATTTTCATAAATTTCTTTTTTCCAACCACTTGAAAGCAAAATACCCACTTCAGTCTTGTGTAGTTTTCCTTTGCTGAGCCGGTTGCCCTCTTCATCATAAACTGCTTTCTCAACCCCAAAAGCTCCTTGGTCAGCAAGTCGTTGGTTAAAGACCATAGTAGACTTTACAGTCAGCGGGGAGGCATAAAATATAATTTCTTCACTTTTGACCTTTCTCTTTTCAAAAAACTCAGTACCTACTCCCAGAAAAATATAGGCGGGCGCAAAGGCATGCGAAATGGCCACATCTTTGTCTGGATAGGCATATCCGTTAGTGAATTGGGTATTGAAGTTGAGCTTAGAGCTATAACTCCACTTTGATTTTTTTCTAAACTTATAACCTACAGTAGAGACAAACTGAAAAATATCATCTGTCTTGCGCATCTCTCTGTCATCTTGTTTGTTGATACCGTAGCGAATGGTCAAGTCGTTGTTCCACGAAAGCATTTCTTTTTCGTATCTCCTTTCAAATCTTCCTTTGAGCAAACCTGAAATAGAGTTTTCACCCCCGATACTCCAGTTGATAAAAGCAACTTGTGTCAGATCTAACCCAATTTCATTCTTGTGCGTCCAATAGGTAGTGTCCACAGCAACTTTAATAGTATCAGTGGTGACTTTTAGTGAATCCTGCGAAAACAAGGACAGCGAAAAGAACAAAAATAAAACGACTAGTTTTTTCATAAATACAGGAACGTCAAAAACGATAATATTGATTCGCAATTGAGTTAAAAACTACGGCTAAAGTTGGAGGTTTTTTAAAGAAGTGCCTGATTACATCTTTTTTCTTCTCACAAGCAATTCTCTATTCTCTATAGGATTTTCTTTGCCTTTTAAAGCGTTGTCAATACCTTCTAAGTATTCTAAAGAATCGTCTATATGAAAGACGAGATTGGGCACTTTGCGCAATTGTAGTTTAACTCTCTGTGCTAAATCATGTTTTATAAGTGGTGTGTTTGAGCGAATTGCAGCAAGAAGTTCAGGTGCTTTTTCGTTCGGGAAAATACTCAAAAACACTTTAGCGATTGACAAATCAGAAGTAACACTCACTTTTGATACTGAAATAACAAGGTTAGTGATTCCGTTTTTACGTATCTCTCCTTGAAGGATATCTACCAGATCATTCTGGAGCAAGGCACCTATTTTTTTTTGTCTATTTGTTTCCATGGGGCAAAGATATAAAATTATGCTGCAAAAAAATAAAACTCCACCAACCTATGCTGATGAAGTTCTATTAAAATAACGTTAATGTAAGGTTTATCCTCTTTGTTGATTCTCAGGTATTGAAAATAAGATAGATTGAAACACAGTTAAAATCAAACTAAAGAGAAGAGCAGTCCAGAAAGAACTCACATGAAAACCAGCAACTAACTCTTCACAAATCAATACTACAAAAGCATTGATAACCAAGAGAAACAGCCCGAAGGTAATCAGTGTAGCCGGTAATGTCAAGAAGACCAACACTGGTTTTACGAACATATTTAATAAAGCCAAAACAATGGCTACGATTATGGCTGATGACATACTGTCAACTGAAACTCCTGGCAAAAAACTTGCTAGAAAATACACCAATATACCTGTTAGTAATACGCTTATAATTGTTTTCATACTATTTTCTTTTTACAAAAAAAGACCTCAAAAGAGGCCTTTTTTATAGTTAGTTAGATACTAGAACAGTCGTAGTCGGGTAAGCCGACGGATCTACTAGTGGTAGATGTGACTTATAGTGACTATTGATAACTTTGATAATTTCATTGGTAATGATCGCATAACCTTTCGCATTCGGGTGAACTCCATCTAAAGAGAACAACGTAGTGTGAATTTTTGCAGGGCTGAAGTAGTTGGCATAATACACTTGACCATCTTCAGTAGTAAGACCAGTTTGCCAGTTTGCCAGTTTGCCCATGATAAGGTTCATATCAGCTACAGCCAATCCTTTTGAAGTGGCAACAGTTTTGATGATGTTGTTGAAAGCCATCGTAGAAAGGTTTACCATATTAGCTTCTGTACTCGTCAATACCATTTGGTTCTCTAGAGGAAACGAAATTCCGTAAGCATTAAGTGGTGCAGGAATTCCTTGAGGTGCAGTACCGATAACTCCGCTTGTAGTAAGCAAGATGTGATCATTTGCAGTTGCCTGACGCACTTGTCCGAAGTGAGCTCCTAAGATTGGTGCCAAAGGTGCAAACTGAGGAATGCTAGAGGCTACTGCCTGAATCATAGCTCCATAATCAGTAAGACTTGTGTCTTTAATCAATAACGGAGTGTTTCCTGGGTTGTTGATTACTAGATTTCTTCCGGTAACGCCTAAAGCGCCATAAATCTGATTCAATGCTCCGTAAAGCACTTGAAGAGAAGGTATAGCCGCTGCAAAAGTAGCGTCTTCTGAGTCAAGTGGGTTATAAGGCACTGTGTTAAAGAACGGAATAGAAGTGACGCTTGGGATAGTTGCTACAACTCCTTTAGCGTTATTTGAAGTCAATGCATTTACGATAGCGTTATAGGCATATTCAAAAGTTGCTTCTGTTGTGATTACATCACCTGCTCCTCCTGAGGTAGCATAACCCAACACATCATTTGCACCAATCCAGTTAGTGAAAAATGTAGGGTTCATTGACATTACATCATCCATAACCGTTACCGATTCTGAAGTGGCGTGTCTTACGAAGTAAGGATTTGAAGTACCGTTAGCCAATCCTGCAAGACTTCCGTAACCTGGCGCTAGTAAGTGAACTACTTTTGCTCCGGGAACACCCATATTGTTAAAGGCTTTTTTCTGAAGACTAGCTACGTCTATTGTTGGTGTACCTGCTTTGGGTTGAGGTCCTCCTATCGATGCGTTAATGATAAGTCTTGTACTAGTAAGTGGCATTCCCATAAGGGTTAATCCTCCTAAATCATTGGTGTCATCTGCAAAAGAGGGTTGCGTGAAAACGCCTCCTCCTGCTAGTGCAAATTGTTGCGACAGTAAATTCGGGAAAGAGTTTTGTTGTCCTGAGCGAAATACTGTTCCGTCCATATAACCGGCTGTAAGTGAATTACCTACAGCTACATACGTAGAGAAATCAGCATCTCCGGCAGTATAAGTACCCCCGCCTATTTCGTTGTCAAACTCTGGACTACACGAAGCAAATCCTAGAGCTAAAACAGATAGATATATAAATTTATTTTTCATAATATGTTTTTTTTTAGAAACTATAGCTTAAACCAACTCCTGGTGAGATTGCAGAATTCTTGTAAGTTCCACCGAATTTAACCTCAGTGTTTCCGTCTTCTGTAAAGTGATCGTATGACCCATCAAACTCGTTAAACTGAACGTATAAGAACGAAATATCAAGACCTAATTTAGGTGTAATTTGATAAGTAAGTCCCGCAGTATAAGCCATTGAATCGTTACGTGGCGTTTCTGGAGCAAAATATCCGTTTTGGATTGGGCTCTCATCAAAGTACCATCCTCCTCTGAAAGAGAAAGTTTCGTTTGGCTCAAACTGCACTCCTACGCGGTAGGTACTAGCATCTTTGTAGTTTCTTGGGTTAAGAGACTCAGCAGCTGGTGCTCCTGCGCCAAATTTCACGTCAAGATTTTCATAAGCGCCCCATTTTGCTCTGTTGTAATCAAAAGCAAATAACCATTGGTCATTTAATTGGTAAGAGATTCCCACAGCAAATTCAGCTGGAAGCGGAAGGTCAGCATCAAAAGTTGAAGTGACATCACCGCCTAAGAAAGCAGGAATGTTTGCGAATTTTGCCTCACCACCACGAGCTTCCATAGTCATAGCTGAACGATAGTTCATACCTAGACGCACTTTTTCGTGTGGGTTAAACATAAATCCTGCAGTCCATCCTGTAGCAGTTACACCACTTTGATCAAGGGTAACATTACTTCTGTTTCCGTTTTCGTCTGTAAGCATTCTAGAGATATTTCTGTTGAATTCTACGCCTCCAGTTACGAATAACGGTCCACCACCCACGCTGAAATATTCATTCACTTTAAGTGAAATCGTCGGTTGGAAATAAATAGCTTGTAATGAAATCTTGTTTACTAAATGAGAACCTTGCCAGTCTTTGTCCCATTCTACAGTACTTCCGTACGGAGAATAAACAGCTAAACCAGCAGAAAACCAATCGTTCAGTCTATACGAAGCATAGACATAAAAAGGCGTTCCAGAATTTTTCGTCTCTGCTTGCCAGTTATAGGTCTCATTCTGAAATTTTGTGTGAGAAATTAAATAACTCCCCCCTACAGATACATTGAATCTATCTTCTAAAAATGCCATACCGGCAGGATTAAAAAACAAAACCTCTGCATTATTAACTACAGCCACACCTGTGTGCCCCATAGCCAATTGCCTGTTCCCTTGTAAACTCACACGATACCCTCCGGCGAATACCGTAGCAGTCCCTAAGGCAAGCATTGCTAATGATAAAATTCTTCTCATGATTAAAATTAGTTTTAGTTTGTATTATTCAAAGTTAGCACAAAATAACAATTTCACAATATTTTATTAAAATTATTATGACTGCATACTACTTTTTGACCCACTACTGCTATACTATAGCTATAACAGCCTCTATTTATCAACACATTAGCCTAAGAATTCAGGTAGTTGAGCGATATGTTAAAAAAGTCATCCGGGTTCTCAGCGTGCAGCCAATGCCCTGCTTTTGATATAGTTTGTATGTCTGCCTGAGGGAAATGCACCCTAATATCTTGAACATCTCGCTCTTTGATATAACCCGAATTTTCTCCTCTTAAGAAGAGTACCGGCTTGGCAAACCTAGCTGTGTTTGGCAAAGCAATGCCAATATTTTCGTATTTATCAGTAAGCACATTTAGATTCATCCGATAGGCCAATTGTTCAGGTGATTTTCTGTAGACATTTTTCATCAAAAACTGAACAACTCCAGGCTGATCGATGTACTGCGAAATAACGGCTTCAATCTCCTTTCTGTCTGTATGTAAGTCAAAATCAACTGCATTGAGTGCGGTTAAAATATCCTGATGGTGTGGCGCATAGGCTCTGACGCTAATATCGGCTATAATGAGCTTGTCGATCATCTCCGGATAGCTTATTGCAAAAAACATCGCCAACTTACCTCCCATCGAATGCCCGATGATACTCACCTGATCTAGCTTGTGATGTTTGCAATACGTATAAACATCCTCAACCATCAGCTTCTGAGAAAAGGCTTCAGCGTGAAAACTCCTTCCGTGATTTCGCAAATCTAAAGCGTGCACTTCAAATCCTGCTTCTGCATATCTCGTAGAAAGTGTTCGCCAATTGTCAGACATCCCTAAGTAGCCGTGCAGTACCAACAAAGGCCTTCCTTGTCCTTCTATTCTTGAATGTAATACTTGTTGCTCCTGCATGGTGCTTATTTTAGTTTGTTCAAATACATATTCACCACATTGTCCAAGCCTAAATACAGACTTTCAGCAATCAGTGCATGCCCAATCGAAACCTCTAACAAGTCAGGAATATTTTCTTTAAAGAATTTAATATTGTCAAGACTCAAATCATGCCCAGCGTTGATACCCAATCCAAGAGCATTGGCAAGCACTGCACTTGCGACATAAGGCTGGATGGCCTCTTTATTTCCCAATTCATATTGGGCGGCAAAGTGCTCGGTATAAAGCTCGATACGATCAGCACCGGTAGCCCTAGCACCTTCGACCATCGCAAGCACAGGATCAACAAAAATCGAGGTTCGGATGCCATTGCGCTTGAGTTCAGCTATGATTTCTGTGAGTAGCCCTTTGTTCTGGAGAGTATCCCAACCTGCATTAGAGGTCAACACATTATCGCCATCGGGCACTAGGGTCACTTGCGTAGGCTTAATCTCCAATACCATATCCATAAACTGGCGAATCGGGTTGCCTTCTATATTATATTCGGTATGTACTATTGGTTTCAGGCTATAAGCGTCGTTATACCTGATGTGTCTTTGGTCAGGTCTAGGGTGAATAGTAATCCCATCTGCCCCAAAAGATTGAATATCAGCTGCTACCTTTAATAAATCAGGCACGTTACCGCCTCTTGAGTTTCTTAGTGTTGCTATTTTATTGATGTTTACACTTAGTTTGGTCATTGTAGTATAAGTTTGTTATTTAATTTCCTGACAAAGTTCGATAAGTACGCCATTAGTAGTTTTAGGGTGCAAAAAAGCGACGAGTTTGTTATCTGCTCCTCTTTTAGGTATTTCATTCAGCACGGTGAATCCCTCCGCTTTTAGCCTAGCTATTTCACTGACAATATCTTCTACGTCAAAGGCAATATGGTGAATCCCCTCACCTTTCTTCTCGATAAATTTAGCTATCGGACTATCGGCATTAGTGGCTTCGAGTAGCTCTATCTTATTGGGTCCGCTCATAAAAAACGAAGTCTTTACGCCTTCACTCGCAACTTCTTCTGTCTTATAAGCTGGCGCCCCAAAGAGCTTTGCAAACAAGGCATTAGAAACCTCTAAATCTTTGACGGCTATACCGATATGTTCTATTTTCCTCATTCTGTGAATAATATATTAGTGTTTTTGTTTGAAGCCTACTTTAGTTAGGGCTTCACTTTAAGTGAAAAGCCTTGCTAAAACCCGTAAGCAGGCGTAAAGGTAAGAGATTTTTTAAAACTAGCCTATCTGGTAAATCTAGTTCAAGAAAGCTTGGCCTAATTTCAAAAACAAAAAAAAGGACAAACATCACTGTTTGTCCTTTTTTATGGATCTGAAAGAATAAATATTTATTCTTTAGTTTCTGTATCTTCAGAAGTTGCTTCAGTTTGTGGCGCTTCAGCTTCAGGAGCTTGTTCTGCGGCAACATCAGCTTTTTTACCTCTACTTCTACGAGTAGTTTTCTTAACTTCTCTTTTACCACCGTTGTAAAGTTCGTTGAAATCTACAAGCTCGATCATTGCCATATCAGCATTATCTCCTAGACGGTTTCCAAGTTTGATGATACGTGTGTATCCTCCTGGACGGTCTCCTACTTTCGGTGCAACATCTCTGAACAATTCAGTTACAGCATATTTGCTCTTTAGGTAAGAAAACACGATACGTCTGTTGTGCGTTGTATCTTCTTTAGATTTAGTTACTAACGGCTCAAAATATACTTTAAGAGCTTTAGCTTTAGCTACAGTAGTATTAATTCTTTTGTGCTCTATAAGTGAACAAGCCATATTAGCCAGCATTGCGCTTCTGTGGCCTTTTTGTCTTGATAAGTGGTTGAATTTTTTTCCGTGTCTCATTGGTTTCTACGATTTATGATCTGATTCTGTCAGACTTATTCTTTATCTAGTTTGTATTTTGATAAATCCATCCCGAAGTGTAGGTTCTTAGAGGTTACTAACTCTTCTAGTTCTGTTAGTGACTTCTTACCGAAGTTTCTGAATTTCATTAAATCACTCTTGTTATAAGAAACTAAATCCCCAAGAGTTTCTACTTCTGCAGCCTTTAGGCAGTTTAATGCTCTTACAGAAAGGTCTAAATCTACTAATTTAGTTTTTAGAAGTTGTCTCATATGTAGCGACTCTTCATCATACGATTCTGTTTGTGCAATTTCTTCTGACTCTAGCGTAATTCTTTCGTCAGAGAATAACATAAAGTGGTGAATAAGCACTTTTGCAGCTTCAGTAAGAGCATCTTTAGGATTGATCGAACCATCAGTTTGGATTTCAAACACTAATTTTTCGTAATCTGTCTTTTGCTCAACACGGAAGTCTTCGATAGAATACTTAACGTTTATAATCGGCGTATAGATTGAATCGATGAATATAGTTCCGATTGATGCAGAAGCTTTTTTGTTCTCTTCAGCAGGAACGTAACCTCTACCTTTTTCGATAGTAAATTCAAAGTTCAGTTTTACTTTGCTGTCTAAGTTACAGATTACTAAATCAGGGTTCAGTACTTGAAATCCTGAGATAAATTTCTGTAAGTCACCAGCGGTGATTTTATCTTTTCCTGTTAGAGAAACAGATACCGTTTCGTTGTCAATATCTTCGATCTGACGTTTAAACCTAACTTGTTTGAAATTCAATACAATTTCGGTAACATCTTCTACAACACCAGAAATAGTTGAAAACTCATGTTCTACGCCTTCTACTCGAATAGAAGTAATTGCATATCCCTCAAGAGCTGATAACATCACTCTTCTGAGTGCATTACCTACTGTTAATCCGTATCCGGGCTCCAAGGGTCTGAATTCAAATTTTCCTTCGAAATCGGAAGAATCAATAAGTATAACTTTATCGGGTTTTTGAAAATTAAATAGTGCCATATTTTCGACTTGTATGTCTGGTTATTATTTAGAATAAAGCTCAACAATAAGTTGCTCTCTAAGGTTTTCAGGAATTTGAAGCCTTTGTGGAACAGCTACAAAAGTTCCTTCTTTTAAATCGTTATTCCAAGTAATCCACTCATATACGTGACTAGAGTTACTCAAAGAATTAACGATTGCTTCAAGTGATTTTGATTTTTCACGTACTGCAACTTTATCACCTGCTTTTAGGTAATACGAAGGGATATTTACTAACTCCCCGTTTACAGTAACATGTCTATGAGAAACAATCTGACGAGCAGCACTACGAGTAGGAGCAATTCCCATTCTGTATACTACGTTATCAAGACGTGATTCGCAAAGTTGTAGAAGTACCTCACCGGTAATTCCTCTAGAAGCACTTGCTTTCTCATACATTCTTCTGAACTGACGCTCTAAGATACCGTAGGTATATTTCGCTTTTTGTTTTTCAGACAACTGAATAGAGTATTCAGATTTTTTAGCTCTCTTACGAGCCAATCCGTGTTGTCCTGGAGGGTAATTTCTTTTTTCGAGCGCTTTATCAGCTCCGAAAATAGCTTCACCGAATTTACGGGCTATTTTCGATTTTGGACCAGTATATCTTGCCATTTTATAAAAAATTGATTGTTTAAGACAGTTACTATGAATTCAGGTCAATAATCCTTCGATAGTATGTGTACCGCCTTGGGTTATACTTAAATAAATTAATTAAACTCTTCTTCTTTTTGGAGGACGACATCCGTTGTGTGGCATCGGAGTTACGTCGATGATCTCAGTAACTTCAATTCCTCCGTTATGGATAGAACGCATAGCAGATTCTCTACCATTTCCAGGTCCTTTTACATAGACTTTTACTTTTTTAAGTCCTGCGTCAAGAGCAACTTTCACACAGTCTTCAGCGGCCATTTGAGCTGCATACGGAGTGTTCTTTTTAGAACCTCTGAAGCCCATCTTACCTGCTGATGACCAAGAGATAACCTCACCTTTTTTGTTTGTCAAAGAAATGATGATGTTATTAAAAGTAGCACTGATATGAGCCTCACCAAGAGACTCTACAATAACCTTACGTTTTTTCGCACTAGTTTTTGCCATAGCTATTTATTATTTAGTTGCTTTCTTTTTGTTTGCAACAGTTTTCTTTTTACCTTTTCTCGTTCTAGAGTTGTTTTTAGTTCTTTGACCACGAAGCGGAAGACCTGCTCTGTGACGAATACCTCTTTGACAACCAATATCCATCAATCTCTTGATATTCAATTGAACCTCTGAACGCAACTCTCCCTCGATTTTGAAACTAGAAACCGCCTCACGGATAGCACCTATTTCCTCATCGTTCCAATCTAGGACTTTTTTGTCCTGACTCACTTGAGCCTGCTCTAAAATTTTGATAGCTCTACTATTACCTATTCCGAAAATATAGGTTAAGGCTATAACTCCTCTTTTGTTTTTAGGTATATCTACCCCTGCTATTCTTGCCATAATTATCCTTGTCTTTGTTTAAATCTAGGATTTTTTTTGTTAATAACGTATAAGCGTCCTTTTCTGCGTACGATGACGCACTCGGCACTTCTTTTCTTTACTGATGCTCTTACCTTCATTTTATAAGCTTTTAATATCTATAAGTAATTCTTGCTTTTGATAAGTCATAAGGACTCATCTCTAATTTAACTTTATCACCAGGTAGTAATTTGATATAGTGCATACGCATTTTACCTGATATATGAGCAATTACAACATGTCCGTTTTCAAGTTCTACTCTAAACATTGCGTTAGACAATGCTTCGATAATGGATCCGTCTTGCTCAATTGCTGATTGCTTTGCCATATTATGATACTATTGTTTTTCTGTTTTTACCTGTCTTCATCAATCCGTCATATTGTTTGTTCAACAAATATGAATCAACCTGCTGTATAGTATCAATTGCTACTCCTACCATAATCAAAAGTGAAGTTCCACCGTAGAACATTGCCCATCCTTGTTGAATACCCACGAGTGAGGATGCAAAGGCTGGAAGTACAGCAATAAACACTAAGAACAATGACCCTGGAAAAGTAATCAATGACATAATTCTATCTAAATACTCTGAAGTTTCAGATCCGGGTTTGATCCCTGGAATAAATCCTCCACTGCGTTTTAAGTCATCTGCCATTTTATTAGTAGGGACAGTAATTGCAGTATAGAAGTAAGTAAATATCATAATCAGTAAACCGAATACAAAGTTATACCAAAATCCGAAGATATCACTAAATGTTGAGCTTAATCCTTGTGCCGCATCAGAAGCAGATAATCCTGCTAAGGCTGCTGGAACAAACATAATAGCTTGAGCAAATATAATTGGCATAACTCCAGCTGAGTTCACTTTTAAGGGTATCCATTGTCTGTTACCCTCTTCAAATCCCCCTCCAACTGTACGTCTTGCATACTGTACGGGTACTTTTCTCACTGCTTGAATAATGTATACACAAGCCACAATCACAAGTAACCACAGGATAACTTCAATCAGGATTAACATCGGTCCACCGTTAGTACCAGTGGTTCTGTATCCAATTTCTTGGATGAATGCCTGCGGCATTCTAGCGATGATACCCACCATAATCAATAGTGAAATACCGTTTCCGATTCCCTTATCAGTTATTTTTTCTCCTAACCACATTGCAAAAATAGTTCCTGTAGATAGAATAATAACAGAAGAGAAGATAAACATAAACGATGATGCTGGCATCAGGAAGGCATCTGGCACTTGTCTTGACAAGTTATAGATGTAACCCGGACCTTGTATCAAGGTAATACCGATGGTTAACCAACGGGTAATTTGATTCATTTTCTTTCTTCCGCTTTCTCCGTCTTTTTGAAGTTTTTGCAGATATGGAACAGCAATTCCCATTAACTGAACTACAATCGATGCAGAAATATACGGCATGATTCCTAATGCAAATACAGATGCTTGCGAGAACGCACCTCCTGTAAACACGTTAATCAACCAACCGATACCTCCTTCGGTTTGATCTTGAAGACCCGATAATTTATTAATATCGATACCAGGAAGCGGAACGTGTGCTCCAAATCGATAAACTAATAATAACCCTAAGGTTAAGAGGATTTTAGTTCTAAGTTCCTCGATTTTCCAGATACCAGTAATCTTTTCAATAAATTTTTTCATCTTTCAAGAACAATTTTTATAATTCAACTACTTCTCCACCAGCTGCTTCGATAGCCGCTTTTGCAGTAGCAGTAAATTTATGAGCAGATACTTTTAATTTTGATTTTAATTCACCTCTACCTAGGATTTTCACTAAATCATTTTTAGTGATAAGTCCGTTGTCTAATAGGATGTCAAAATCTACAGTATCAGTAATGTTACCATTGTCAACTAGAAGCTGTAACGTATCTAGGTTAACTCCTTGGTGTTCTATTCTATTAACGTTTGTGAAACCAAACTTAGGCACACGTCTTTGAAGTGGCATTTGCCCTCCTTCAAATCCGGCCTTTTTAGAGTATCCTGAACGAGATTGAGCTCCTTTGTGTCCTTTTTTAGAAGTACCACCTTTTCCTGAACCTTCTCCTCTACCCACTCTTTTGTTGTGGTTGTGAACTGAACCTTCTGCAGGTTTTAAGTTACTTAAATTCATAACTAATATTGTTATTATTTAGTTTCTACAATAGAAACCAAGTGTTTAACTTTGTTTATCATTCCAAGGATAACAGGATTTGAATCGTGTTCTACAACCTGACCTAGCTTACGAAGACCTAACGATTCCAACACTCTTTTTTGAGTTGAAGGGCAATTGATCTGACTTCTTACTTGTTTTACTTTAATCTTTGTCATAGTCCTTTGAATTAACTTTTAAATACTTTATCTAAAGAAATTCCTCTTTGTTTAGCAACTGTAACAGCGCTTCTCATTTGAAGTAAAGCATCAAATGTTGCTTTAACCACGTTGTGAGGGTTAGAAGATCCTTGAGATTTTGACAATACGTCATGGATTCCGACTGACTCTAAGACAGCACGTACTGATCCACCTGAAATTACTCCTGTACCTTGTGAGGCAGGCATCAAATAAACACGAGCTCCTGAGAATCTCCCTTTTTGCTCATGTGGTACCGTTGTGTTAAGCAAAGGAATACGAACAAGATTCTTCTTAGCGTCTTCAACTGCTTTGGCGATAGCTTCAGAAACATCTTTAGATTTTCCTAGTCCATGACCTACCACTCCGTTTTGGTCACCTACAACTACAACAGCAGAAAAACCGAAAGCTCTACCACCTTTTGTAACTTTAGTAACACGGTTAACACTTACAAGACGATCTTTAAGTTCGAGACCACTTGGTTTAACAAGTTCTATATTTTTGTATTTATGATACATATTTTCTTAGAATTTAAGTCCAGCAGATCTAGCTCCTTCTGCCAATGATTTAACACGTCCGTGATATAAATACCCTCCTCTATCGAAAGCTATTTTCTCGATACCAGCCTTAGTGGCTTTCTCTCCTACTGCTTTACCTACAAGTTCAGCTATTTGCATAGCGGTTCCTTTAGTTCCGGCTAGTTCTTTGTCTCTTGATGAAGCAGCAACTAGAGTAGTTCCTGTGGTATCATCAACGATCTGAGCGTAGATCTCTTTATTACTTCTGAATACAGATAATCTAAGCATTTCTGGAGTACCTTTAACGGTCTTCTTAATTCTTAGTCTAATACGCTGTCTTCTCTCAACTTTTGTTAGTGACATATTTATTTATTTTTAAGCTGATTTACCTGCTTTTCTTCTTAATACTTCTCCTACAAACTTAACACCTTTTCCTTTGTATGGTTCAGGCTTACGGAAACTTCTGATCTTAGCAGCAATGTGTCCTACAAGTTGTTTATCAAAAGAAGATAATTTAATAATCGGATTTTTTCCTTTTTCGGATACCGTTTCTACTTTTACTTCAGGAGCAATATCCAAAACAATATTATGAGAAAATCCTAAAGCTAAATCTAGTCTTTGACCTTGAGCTGATGCTCTAAATCCAACACCTACCAACTCTAGGTTCAGTGAGAATCCTTCAGATACTCCTTGAATCATATTGTTTATTAAAGCACGATATAAACCGTGTTTTGATCTTTGGTCCTTGTGGTCAGATGAACGCTCAACTATAACTTCTCCTTCTTCTATCTTAACAGTTACATCAGAGTATTCTTGTTTTAGTTCACCTAACTTTCCTTTAACTGTGACAACCCCGTCTTTCACATCTACTGTTACTCCTGACGGTATGGTTACTGGGCTTCTACCTATTCTTGACATCTCTATAAAGTCTTTTTAGTATACGTAACAAATAACCTCACCACCTATGTTCATATGTTTTGCTTTCTTTCCAGTCATCAGACCTTTAGAAGTAGAAACAATTGCAACTCCAAGTCCGTTAAGGATTCTTGGTAGGCCGATTGAGCTTGAGTATTTACGTAAACCTGGTTTACTAATTCTTTGAATATCTTTAATCACTGACTCTTTAGTGTCTTTGTCATACTTAAGAGCGATTTTGATAGTTCCTTGCACATTGTTATCCTCAAACTTGTAGCTCAAGATATAACCTTGTTCAAATAAAATTTTTGTGATTTCTTTTTTCAATTTCGATGCAGGGATCTCAACCACTTTGTGGTTAGCTCTAGCTGCATTTCTGATTCTTGTCAAGAAATCTGCAATTGGATCTGTATACATTATATTTAATTTGCGGTCTTAGTTTTCTGGCGTATGAGGCTCAGAACTTGAAACCAATTAGTACTCTTAATTTAATTACCAGCTAGCTTTTCTAACTCCAGGTATTAAGCCTTGATTTGCCATCTCTCTAAAAGTAACACGTGAAACCCCAAATTGACGCATATATCCTCTTGGTCTTCCGGTTATTTTACAACGATTGTGCAAACGTACAGGTGAAGCGTTTCTCGGTAACTTTTGCAAAGCTTCATAATCTCCAGCTTCTTTTAAAGCTTTTCTTTTTTCAGCATATTTCGCAACTGTTTTCTCTCTTTTCACCTCACGGGCTTTCATTGATTCTTTAGCCATGTCTTAATTCTTTTTAAAAGGTAAACCTAGTTCTGTTAACAATGATTTTGCTTCTTTATCTGTACCAGCTGAAGTAACAAATGTAATATCCATTCCAGATATTTTGTTTACTTTATCGATATTGATTTCAGGAAAAATAATTTGCTCAGTAACTCCGAGTGTATAGTTTCCTCTTCCGTCAAAACCTGTAGCTTTAATACCTTGGAAGTCTCTCACACGTGGTAGTGATGCAGTAATCAATCTATCTAAGAATTCATACATACGCTCACCTCTAAGTGTTACCTTAGTTCCAATTGGCATTCCTTTTCTAAGTTTGAATGACGCAACGTCTTTCTTAGAAATAGTAGAAACAGCCTTTTGTCCAGTTATTTTCGTTAGTTCGTCAACCGCATAATCGATAAGTTTCTTATCTGATACTGCAGCACCAACTCCTTTACTCAAAACGATTTTCTCAAGTTTTGGAACTTGCATTACGTTTTTATATCCGAACTCTTCTTTAAGAGCAGAGACTACTCTATCTCTATATTCTTGTTTTAATCTTGGTATATAAGTCATGATTATATTGCTTGATCCGATTTTTTAGAGAATCTTACTTTTTTATCACCTTCGATTCTATATCCTACTCTTGTTGTTTCTTTAGTTTTTGGATCAACCAAAGCTACATTAGAGATATTGATAGGTGCCTCTTTTTTTATGATTCCACCTTGTGGATTTTTAGCACTAGGTTTTGTATGCTTTGAGACCATATTCACACCATCTACGATAACTGTGTTTTTCTCCGCAAAAATCTTAGTGATTTTTCCTTCTGAACCTTTGTGATCTCCTGCAATAACTCGTACTAAATCTCCTGATTTTACTTTTAACTTTGTCATCATTATAAAAATTAAAGCACTTCAGGTGCCAATGATACAATTTTCATGAATTGTTTTTCACGAAGTTCTCTAGCTACTGGTCCGAATACACGAGTTCCTCTCATTTCTCCAGATGCACCTAAAAGTACACAAGCGTTATCATCAAATCTGATGTATGATCCATCTGCTCTACGTACTTCTTTTTTGGTACGAACTACAACCGCTGTCGAAACTGCTCCTTTTTTAACATTACTGTTTGGTGCAGCATCTTTAACAGAAACGACAATTTTGTCTCCGATAGATGCATAACGACGCTTTGTTCCTCCTAATACACGAATAGTCAAAACTTCTCTTGCTCCCGTGTTATCAGCTACTTTTAATCTTGATTCTTGTTGTAACATAATTACTTAGCTCTTTCTATGATTTCAACTAATCTCCAGCATTTAGATTTACTCAAAGGACGTGTTTCCATAATCCTTACCGTATCTCCAATGTTACAGTCATTTGTCTCGTCGTGTGCAACATATTTCTTAGTTTTTGACACGAACTTACCGTACATAGGGTGTTTCATTTTCTTAGTTTCTGAAACAACAATAGATTTCTCCATTTTGTTACTCGTAACAACACCTATTCTTTCTTTTCTTAAATTTCTTTTTTCTTCCATCTTTAGGCAGATTACAATTATTGTATCTCTCTTTTGGTAATTTCAGTAGCTACTCTAGCAATTGATCTTCTGACCGCTCTGATTTGAAGCGGGTTTTGGATAGGAGAAACAACGTGAGCTGTTTTTAGTTCAGCGTATGTTTTTCTTAACTGAGCAAGCTGTTCTTGTAATTCAGCTACCGACAGATTCTTAATTTCTGATTGTTTCATAATGTGATATAATTATGCTTCGAAATCTCTAGCAATAACAAATTTAGTTTTAATTGGGAGTTTTTGAGCGGCCAATCTAAGTGCTTCTTTAGCGACAGACATTGGTACTCCTCCTACTTCGAACATAACTCTTCCCGGTTTAACAACAGCCACCCAATATTCGACGGCTCCTTTTCCTTTACCCATACGAACCTCTAGAGGTTTTTTAGTAATCGGTTTATCTGGGAAGATATTTATCCACAACTGTCCTTCTCTTTTCATATAACGAGTAGCTGCAATACGCGCTGCCTCGATTTGACGAGAAGTAATAAAAACTGAATCCAATGCTTTAATACCAAACATTCCGTTTGAAAGTTCGTGCCCTCTTTGAGCAATTCCTTTCATTTTACCTTTCTGTACCTTGCGGTATTTTGTTCTTCTAGGTTGTAACATTTTTCCGTTTTTAAATAATTATTTACTTTCTCTTACGAGCGTTTGGTTTACCTGATTTTCCTTGACCTGGATGAGGTCTGCCTCCGCCTGATGATGGTTGTTTTTTGTCCATACCTGCAAGTGGAGAAAGGTCTGGTTTTCCGTACACTTCACCTTTCATTATCCATACTTTGATACCCATTCTTCCGTAAGAAGTGTGAGCTTCAGCCAAAGCATAATCAATGTCAGCTCTGAAAGTAGATAGAGGTATTCTACCATCTTTGAAATGTTCTGAACGCGCCATTTCAGCACCATTCAGACGACCTGAAATCATAATCTTGATTCCTTCAGCATTCATACGCATTGCAGCCGCAATTGCCATTTTAATAGCTCTTCTGTATGAAATTCTGCTTTCGATCTGACGAGCAACGCTACTAGCAACTAGGAACGCGTCTAATTCAGGACGTTTAATTTCGAAGATATTGATTTGTACCTCCTTGTCAGTAATCTTCTTAAGTTCCTCTTTTAACTTGTCTACCTCTTGTCCACCTTTTCCGATAATAATACCAGGTCTAGCAGTAGTGATAGTAACGGTTACAAGTTTAAGCGTTCTCTCGATGATTATTTTTGAAACACTAGCTTTTGATAAACGTGCATGGATGTACTTTCTGATTTTGTAATCTTCAGCGATTTTATCACCGTAGTCATTACCACCATACCAGTTAGAATCCCACCCTCTGATAATCCCAAGTCGATTTCCTATTGGATTTGTCTTTTGTCCCATACTGTTTATTGATTGCTTTGTGTGTTATTATTAATAGCTCCAAGCACGATTGTTACGTGATTAGAACGTTTTCTAATTCTGTGTGCTCTACCTTGAGGTGCAGGACGAAGTCTCTTAAGCATAGTACCTCCATCAACGCGGATTTCTTTTACGAATAATCCAGCCTCTTCGATACTTGCGTCTTCATTCTTAGCTTGCCAGTTAGCAATTGCAGAAAGTAATAATTTCTCTAACTTTCTAGATGCTTCTTTTGGGCTAAATCTCAAAATATTTAGTGCGTGTTCTGCTTTCTGACCTCTTACCAAATCTGCTACCAAGCGCATTTTTCTAGGCGAAGTAGGGCAGTTATTTAACTTTGCAAAAGCAATTTGCTTGTTAGCTTCTTTTCTTGCATCTGCAGCTTCTCTTTTACGAACTCCCATGACTTACTTATTTTTTACCTTTATTTTTAGCTCCGGCGTGACCTCTAAAAGATCTAGTCGGTGAAAACTCTCCTAACTTATGTCCTACCATGTTCTCTGTTACATAAACAGGAACAAACTGGCGGCCATTGTGAACTGCAATAGTTTGACCAACAAAATCAGGAGTAATCATTGAGGCTCTAGACCATGTTTTGATTACAGCTTTAGTTGTCTTCTCTATATTTTCTTGGACTTTCTTCTCTAATTTAAAGTGAACAAATGGTCCTTTTTTTAATGAACGTGCCATATCTTATTACTATTTCTTTCTACGTTCTACAATATACTTATTACTCGGATTTGCTTTAGCACGGGTTCTGTAACCTTTAGCTGGCAGACCTTTTCTTGAACGAGGATGTCCTCCTGAAGCACGACCTTCACCACCACCCATTGGGTGATCGACAGGGTTCATCGCTACTGGTCTAGTTCTCGGTCTTCTACCTAACCATCTGCTACGTCCTGCTTTACCAGAAACGATCAATTGATGGTCGTGGTTTGAAACAGCTCCAATTGTAGCTGAACAAGTAAGCAAAATCAAACGGATTTCTCCAGAAGGCATTTTGATCGTAGCATATTTACCATCACGTGCAATCAACTGAGCGAATGTACCAGCTGAACGAGCGATAGTCGCTCCTTGACCTGGACGCAATTCGATACAAGAGATTACAGTACCTAAAGGGATATTAGCAAGCGGCATAGAGTTACCAACTTCTGGCGAAGCTCCTACACCTGAAACAACCTTTTGACCAAGTTGCAAACCGCTTGGTGCAATAACGTATGCTTTCTCTCCATCAGCATAAGCCAATAAAGCGATAAATGCTGTTCTGTTCGGATCATATTCAATTGATTTCACAACAGCAGGAATTCCCACTTTTGCTCTTTTGAAATCAATCATACGATATCTTTGTTTGTGACCACCGCCTAAATAACGCATGGTCATCTTTCCTTGACTATTTCTACCTCCAGATTTTTTTATCGGTGCTATCAAAGAGCGCTCCGGCTTATCAGTTGTAATAGCGTCAAAACTATTCACAACTCTAAATCGCTGACCTGGGGTAATAGGTTTTAATTTTCTAACTGACATTTCTAGTCTTTACTTTAATTAGATATTAGTATATAGATCTATAGACTCTCCTTCTTTCACCTGAACAAAAGCTTTTTTAACAGCTCCTTTTTTTGATGCGATAAGACCGTCTTTAGTAAACTTAGTACTTCTTTCAGTACTGCTAATGCTTGTATTCACACTAACAACCGAAACACCATAGGTTTTTTCGACTGCTTTTCTAATCTGAATTTTGTTAGCTTTTTTGTTCACTACGAATCCATAACGATTCTGCAACTCAGATTCTCTGGTCGCTTTCTCTGTAAGTATAGGTTTAATTAGTACACTCATTACCTTCTATTTACTTAAGTTATCTTCAATTCCCTCTAATGAACTCTCCATAAGAATTAAGCTATTGGCATTTAAAATACCGTAAGTGTTTAATTCACTGCTAGTTACAACAGTAGAGCCCTTCAAATTGCGAGACGACAAATATACATTTTTATTTGAATCTCCCAACACAAATAAAGATTTTTTATTTTCCAACCCTAAAGCTTTCAATACGTTGATGAAACCTTTGGTGCTTGGCGTATCAAATTCGAAGTTTTCTAATACGATTAGATTCCCTTCTTTTACCTTAGCTGTTAGTACAGATTTACGTGCTAAACGCTTAAGGCTTTTATTTAATTTGAAAGAGTAGCTTCTAGGTCTTGGCCCGAAAATCGTTCCTCCACCTTTGAACAATGGGTTCTTGATACTTCCCGCACGAGCTGTACCAGTTCCTTTTTGTTTCTTTATCTTACGAGTACTTCCAGTAACTTCAGCTCTTTCTTTAGCCTTATGAGTACCTTGTCTCTGATTAGCCAAATATTGTTTAACATCTAAGTAAACAGCATGTTTGTTTGGCTCTATTGCGAAAACTGAATCAGACAGGTTTACTGTTCTTCCGGTTTCCTTACCACTGATATTTAATACTTTTACTTCCATTACTTCTGAATGATTACATAAGAGTCTTTATGTCCTGGAATTGCTCCCTTAACAACAAGAAGGTTCTTATCTTCAACAACTTTTAAAACTATAAGGTTTTGAATAGTAACGTTTTCACCTCCCATTCTTCCGGCCATACGCATCCCTTTGAATACTCTCGATGGATACGATGATGCACCGATAGATCCTGGCGCTCTAAGACGGTTGTGTTGTCCGTGAGTGGCTTGACCTACCCCACCGAAACCATGTCTTTTTACAACACCCTGGAAACCTTTTCCTTTAGATACTCCTTGAACATCTACATAGTCTCCTTCATTAAAAAGAGATACAGTGATAACATCACCTAGTTTGTAGTCCTCTTCAAATTCCTTAATTTCAACGACTTTTTTCTTAGCCACACTACCTGCTTTTTTGAAGTGACCCACCTCAGCTTTAGTAGCACGTCTTTCTTTTTTGTCATCGAAACCAAGTTGCAACGCTTCATACCCGTCAACCTCTTTGGTTCTGACTTGGGTAACAACACAAGGTCCTGCCTCAATAACGGTACACGGAATGTTTTTTCCGTTCTCGTCAAAGATACTGGTCATGCCGATTTTTCTTCCAATTAACCCAGACATATTTAATATTTATTAATAATAATTGATACAATTTTACTTTTAAAAGGTTGCAAAAATAAGCATTAAGTTTTTAAATCAAAAACTTAATGCTTATTATTTTCACAATCAATGTTTTATTATCACACTTTAATCTCAACTTCTACTCCTGAAGGAAGCTCTAATTTCATCAGAGCATCAATAGTTTTAGACGAAGAAGAATAAATATCTAATAATCTTTTGTACGAGCTCACTTGAAATTGCTCTCTCGATTTCTTATTCACGTGTGGTGAACGCAAAACCGTAAAGATTTTTTTATGAGTTGGCAAAGGAATTGGTCCTGTCACCACTGCTCCAGTACTTTTTACAGTTTTTACGATTTTCTCTGCTGATTTATCAACCAACATATGATCGTATGATTTAAGTTTTATTCTGATTTTTTGACTCATTTCTTTAAAATTAAGCGTTACCTCTTGCTTTTTTGATTACCTCTTCTGAAATATTAGACGGAGTTTCTGCATAGTGCGAGAATTCCATTGTAGAAGTAGCTCTACCAGAAGATAGTGTTCTCAATGTAGTTACATATCCGAACATCTCTGATAAAGGTACAAATGCTTTAATGGTTTTTGCACCTGCTCTATCACCCATATCATTTACCTGACCTCTACGACGGTTCAAGTCACCAACGATATCACCCATATTTTCTTCTGGTGTGATTACTTCGATTTTCATGATTGGCTCAAGAATAACAGCTCCAGCAGCTTTTGCAGCTTCTTTGTATCCTAACTTAGCAGCTAGCTCAAACGATAGTGAATCTGAATCCACTGCGTGATAAGAACCATCTTGTAAGCTAACTTTCATAGAGTCCATTTCGAAACCAGCCAAAGGACCGTGTTTCATTGCTTCTTTAAATCCTTTCTCTACAGAAGGGATGTATTCTTTTGGTACGTTTCCTCCTTTAACTTCGTTAACGAACTGAAGTCCCATAGGTACTTTTCCGTCAACTTCGTCAGCAGGACCAATAGTAAACACAATATCAGCAAATTTTCCACGACCTCCAGATTGCTTTTTATAAGCCTCTCTGTGGGTTGCATTACGAGTGATAGCCTCTTTATATTCAACTTGTGGCTCACCTTGGTTTACCTCAACTTTAAACTCACGTCTCATACGATCAACAATGATATCTAAGTGAAGCTCACCCATACCAGAGATAATCGTTTGACCTGAAGCTTGGTCTGTTCTAACTGTAAACGTAGGGTCTTCTTCTGCAAGTTTTGCAAGAGCAGTTCCCATTTTGTCAGCATCAGCCTTTGTTTTTGGTTCAACAGCAATACCAATTACTGGGTCAGGGAAATCCATTGACTCAAGAACGATTGGGTTCTTTTCGTTACAAAGAGTATCTCCTGTTTTGATGTCTTTAAACCCAACAGCAGCTCCGATATCTCCAGCCTCGATATAATCGATTGGATTTTGTTTATTAGAGTGCATTTGGTAAATACGAGAGATACGCTCTTTATTCCCTGAACGGGTGTTCAACACATAAGAACCTGCATCTAGACGTCCTGAATATACTCTAAAGAAAGCCAAACGACCAACATAAGGGTCAGTAGCAATTTTAAATGCTAAAGCCGAGAATGGCTCTGTAACTGATGGCTTACGCGTAACAGGTAATTCAGTATCTGGATTTATTCCGTCAATACCTTCTTTATCAGTTGGAGCAGGCAGATAACGACAAACAGCGTCAATCATAAACTGAACTCCTTTGTTTTTGAATGAAGAACCACACATCATAGGTATGATACTCATATCTAAAGTAGCTGCACGAAGCGCGGCATTCACCTCATCTTCTGTGATTGAGTTTTCATCTTCCATGTATTTCTCAAGAAGATTCTCATCATAAGCAGCAATTTCTTCAATCAGTTTCCCTCTCAGTTCTCTTACCTCATCAACTAGATCAGCTGGGATTTCAACAACGTCAAATGTAGTTCCGTAGTTTTCATCATGCCATACAATAGCACGGTTTTTAATAAGGTCAACGATACCTCTAAAGTCAGCTTCGTCACCGATAGGAACAACGATAGGCACTGCATTAGAACCCAACATTTCTTTCACTTGTTTACAAACCTCTAAGAAGTTAGAACCCTGACGGTCCATTTTGTTAACAAATCCTAAACGCGGAACTTTATAGTTATCAGCTAGTCTCCAGTTAGTCTCTGATTGTGGTTCAACACCATCCACAGCACTAAACAAGAAAACTAATCCATCTAGTACACGTAGCGAACGGTTTACCTCAACGGTAAAGTCAACGTGTCCTGGGGTATCGATAATGTTAAAGTGGTATTCTTTTGTATCATCAGTTGCAGTTCCTTGATCTGTTGGAAAACTCCAAGTACAAGTAGTTGCTGCTGATTGAATAGTAATTCCTCTTTCTGCTTCCTGATCCATCCAGTCCATAGTAGAAGAACCTTCGTGGGTTTCACCCATCTTGTGGTTCTTTCCGGTATAAAATAGAATACGCTCAGTAGTAGTTGTTTTTCCGGCATCAATATGAGCCGCAATTCCAATATTTCTTGTGTATTTTAAATCTCTTGCCATTTCGCTTTTCTATTAAAATCTAAAGTGTGAGAATGCTTTGTTTGCCTCAGCCATTTTGTGAGTATCCATTCTCTTCTTAACAGCAGCACCCTCCTCTTTAGCCGCAGCTAAAATCTCAGAAGCCAATCTTCCTGCCATTGATTTCTCGTTTCTTCTACGAGCATATAGAATCATCCACTTCATAGCCATAGAGATTTTTCTGTCTGGTCTAATCTGCATCGGAATCTGGAAGGTTGCCCCTCCTACTCTACGCGAACGCACCTCAACGTGAGGCATAACGTTTGTAAGAGCATCTTTCCAAATTTCTAATGATGTTTTTTCTGCATCTTGCTTCTTGCTCTCTACGATGTCTAATGCATCATAAAAAACTGCAAAAGCAACTGATTTCTTACCATCCCACATTAAGTTGTTCACAAAACGCGTTACTAACTGATCGTTAAATCTTGGGTCTGGTAAAAGCGGTCTTTTTTTCGCTTGCTTTTTTCTCATGTCTTTTGTTTAAAAGATTTTTTTAAATTACTTTTTCTTACCTTTTGCTGGAGCAGCTGCTGCTTGTCCTGGTTTAGGACGCTTAGCACCATACTTACTTCTACGTTGTGTTCTACCTGCAACACCTGCAGTGTCTAATGCACCACGTACGATGTGGTATCTTACTCCTGGTAAATCCTTTACCCTTCCACCCCTAACTAATACTATCGAGTGCTCTTGAAGATTATGTCCTTCTCCAGGGATGTATGCGTTTACTTCGTTACCGTTTGTTAGACGTACTCTGGCTACTTTACGCATAGCTGAGTTCGGCTTCTTAGGTGTAGTAGTGTAAACACGGGTACAAACCCCTCTACGTTGAGGACAAGAATCCAAGGCAATCGATTTACTCTTCTTAGTTGCTTGAGTTCTTCCGATTCTTACTAATTGTTGAATTGTTGGCATAATTGTTTAAATAATAAATTCTTATGTTATTATAATTTCCGTTTTTTACGGGTTGCAAATGTATAAAATATATATTTCAAAACAAATTTATGTTTTTCTTTTTTTAATTTAAAGTTATTTTAAGTCTCATAGAATCAATGTGCTTGACTCACAAGAGCAAAGAAAAAAGACCGCTATGCTGAAAGAAGAAAGAAAATAAGCTTTGAAAAAAAGATAAATTCTTAATTCAGTATACTATTTTATCTATCTCATTAAAATTAAAAAGCCTGCTTCACAATTGTGAAGCAGGCTTTTGTTGAACATTCTAAATGTTAGAACAAGCTATGCTTTAACTTGCTTGCGTTTTTGCATTAGCATATAGGCTGCAAAAGCAATACCTAATACCGCAAGAACAATTAACTTAGAGTCAATGTCTGCAGCTGGATTTTCATCAGGTGTGCCATCAGGACCACCTGGTCCAGCAAATGATGCAAATGAGACAAACAAGAACGCAATCGACATAAATCCTTTAAAAAATTTATTTTTCATAATACTTAATTTTTAGACTTTTAAACTTAAACAACTCTGCAAATCTATAAAAAAAAATTAACTTTTCAATACTTTGCAGAGTTTTTGTTAAAAACTAGTTGTTAACCTTCTTAGTCAACACTTCGTTGTTAGTAGTAATCACTTTTATTATCAATACTTGATTCGCTCCTGTCTGAGCAATAGCGTGAGAATTACCTTCTACTTGGCTTTGGTAAATCACTCTGCCTAGCATATCATAAACCACAACTTCTTTCATATCAAATCCTTGTGTTTCGATAAAGAATGTTTTGTCTTTAGCGTAAACAACCCAAGTAGTGTCAAGTTCAGGAGTTGTAACATCCATTGAAGCTCTATAGACTACTTCAAAACGAGTGGCAAATTCTCCTTGAGTACTTACAAAAGTA